>CAWHAS010000012.1:0-71748 GCA_963827355.1 uncultured Gemmatimonadaceae bacterium | reverse complement strand
GCAATTCCCGCTGGGGCTGGATACCGGCGAGGTTCTGCTCGTCGCCAAGGACCGCGTGCTGGAGATCATGCTTGACCACCCTGTGGTCGACGAGGACGGCCCAGCGAGCGCACCGACGGCACTGCTGCAGATCACGCTCGCGGGAGGCACCGTGCGCGTCGGGTCCATGCGGCTCGAGGTGCGAGTGATGCGGCCACGCGTACTCGACCACATGAACCACTGCACGTCGCGCTTCATGGCGCTCCGAACCGACGAAGGCGTTCGCCTGATCAATCGAAGAATGATCGAGCGCGTTCGCCCACTGGACTGATCATGGCGCAACTCGATCGCTTCATCGCCGCCCTCGTCTCGCATCGCGCGAGCGCCCTGATGCTCCGTGCGGATGTCCCGGCGCAGCTCGACATGCAGGGCACGCCGCGCGCGATCACCAAGACCGCCTTCAACGAGACGCAGCTACTCGGCCTCCTGCTGGAACTGGCGCCGGGGAATGCCCGAGCGGTGCTCGAGTCGGGCGCGGCGACGACGTTCGCGTACGTCTCGGATGATGGCGCGTTCGAGGTCGAGGTGACGGCGCGTGCGGGCGGGCTGCGCGCGGTGGTCCGCGCCCAGAGTGCGGCTGCGCCGGCGGCGAGTACGCCAGCGTCGGTTGCCGCTGCAGCGCCGGCTCCAGCTGCGAGCACCTCGGCGCCCGCAGTGCGCGTCGAGGAGTCGCACGTCGAGCCGGGTGCACCTGGTGCGAGCCCCGAGCGTGTGAGGATCGAGGAGATGTTGCGGGTCATGGTGCAGCGCGGCTCATCGGACCTGCATCTTCGTGTGGGCGAGCCGCCCATCGTGCGCGTGGATGGCGAGATGGTGCGACTTCCCGACAGCGCCTCGCTGCAGTCGCGCGAGCTCGAGGCGCTGGTCAAGTCGATCATGCCCGAGCGCAATCGCGGGAGTTCGAGCAGTCGAACGACACGGACTTCGCGCACGACATTCCGGGTACGGGCCGCTTTCGTTGCAACGTGATGCGCGAGCACAAGGGCGCCGCCGCGGTGTTTCGCATCATTCCGGCGAAGGTCGTCACGGTCGGAGCAGCTCGGCATTTCGGAGGAAGTGCAGAAGCTCTGCTATCTCACCAAGGGCCTGGTGCTGGTGACGGGCCCCACCGGTTCGGGAAAGTCGACGACGCTCTGCTCGCTCATCGATCTCGTCAATCGCACGCGCAGCGAGCACGTCATCACGATCGAGGATCCGATCGAGTTCGTGCACGAGAACAAGCAGTGCATCATCACGCAGCGTCAGGTGGGCGTGCACACGGGCTCGTTCAAGACCGCGCTGCGCGCGGCGCTGCGCGAAGATCCGGACATCATTCTCGTCGGCGAGCTGCGCGATCTCGAGACCGTGGCGATCGCGATCGAGACCGCCGAAACGGGTCACCTCGTGTTCGGCACGCTGCACACGACGACGGCGGCCGGCACGATCGACCGCCTGATCGACCAGTTCCCGCCGGACCGGCAGGAGCAGGTGCGCGCGATGTTGTCGGAGTCGCTGCGCGGCGTGATCTCGCAGACGCTCTGCAAGAAGATCGGCGGAGGACGCGTGGCGGCGCGCGAGGTGCTGCTCAACATCCCGTCGATTGCCAACCTGATCCGCGAAGGGAAGACCTTCCAGATCGCGTCCGTGCTCCAGACGTCGAAGCGCATCGGCATGGTCACGCTGAACGACGCGCTGATCGATCTCGTGGACGCCGGCCAAGTCGAGCCGAAGGAGGCCTACATGAAGGCCAACGACAAGACGGGCTTCGCCCACATGCTGCGCAATCGCGGCCTCGAGGTGAGCTTCCTCGATCCAACCGGCGAGACACCGCCGGCTGCGGCGCCTGCCGCCGGGAAACCGGATGTCGCGGGCAAGGCAAAAGTAGGAGCGCGATAGACGCGATCGAGACACGCGCGAGGTAGCCTCGAATAGCCGTAACCCGTTATATTCAACGGCTATGGAAATTCGCAACATCGCCATCATCGCCCACGTCGATCACGGCAAAACCACCCTCGTCGACCAGATGCTCCGCCAGGCGGGCTCTTTCCGCGAGAATCAGGTCGTCGCCGAGCGTGTGATGGACTCGAACCCGCTCGAGCGCGAGCGCGGGATCACCATCCTCGCCAAGAACACGTCCGTCCGCTGGAAGGGCGCGAAGATCAACATCGTCGACACGCCGGGCCACGCGGATTTCGGCGGCGAGGTCGAGCGCATCCTGCGCATGGTCGATGGCGTGCTGCTCGTGGTCGACGCGTTCGACGGTCCGATGCCGCAGACGCGCTTCGTGCTTCGCAAGGCGCTCGCGCTCGGCCGCACGCCGATCATCGTCATCAACAAGATCGATCGCCCGGGCGCCGACCCGCTGCGCGTGCACGACGAGGTGCTCGATCTGTTCATCGAGCTCGAGGCCACCGAGGCGCAGCTCAACGCGCCCGTGGTGTACGCGTCGGCGCGCAACGGCACGTCGACGCATGGATCTCGACGGCCCGCTCGGCGATCTCTCGACGCTGTTCGACACGATCGTCGAGCACGTGCCGCCGGCCGCCGGCGACGTGCACGGCTCGTTCCAGATGCTCATCTCGACGATCGACTACTCGCCGTATCTCGGGCGTTTGGGGATCGGCAAGATCGAGCGCGGCACGCTGCAAGGTGGGCGACACGGTCGCGCTGCTGCCGGTGGACGACGACGCGGAACGCCGCGATCGCGAAGGTGACGCGGCTGTTCGGCTACGAGGGGCTGGAGCGCGTCGAGATCCAGGAAGCGTCGTCGGGCGAGATCGTCGCGATGGCGGGACTCGACGGCGTCGAGATCGGGCTCACCGTGACGGATGTGGAGCACCAGGAGCGGCTCGAGGGAATCGCGGTCGAGGAGCCGACGATCTCCGTCGACTTCATGGTGAACAATTCCCCGTTCGCGGGTAAAGAGGGAAAATTCGTCACGTCGCGCCAGGTGCGCGAGCGGCTGTTCAAGGAGCTCGAGCGGAACGTCGCGCTGCGCGTGGAGGATACCGAGTCGACGGATACGTGGACGGTGTCGGGGCGCGGCGAGCTGCATCTGTCGATTCTGATGGAGACGATGCGTCGCGAGGGGTTCGAGTTTCAGGTGTCGCGGCCGCGCGTGATCACGCGCGAGGGTCCGAACGGCGAGCGGCTCGAGCCGTACGAGGAGCTGTCGATCGATGTGCCCGAGGAGTTCCTGGGCGCCGTGATCGAGAAGCTCGGGCCGCGCAGGGCCGAGATGATCGAGATGAAGAATCCGGGGCAGGGGCTGGTGCGGCTGCTGTACCGGATTCCGGCGCGAGGGCTATTTGGGTACCGGTCGGAGTTCCTGACTGATACGCGGGGCACGGGGATCATCCACCATCGCTTCCTGGAGTATGGCTCGTGGGCGGGGCCGCTTGCGGGACGGAAGCGCGGGACGCTGGTTTCGATGGAGTTCGGCAACGCGGTCGCGTTCGGCCTGGCGAATCTGTCAGGAGCGGGCGACGCTGTTCGTGGCGCCGGGGACGGCGGTGTACGAGGGGATGATCGTCGGGGAGAGCGCGCGTCCGGGTGACATGGACGTGAACCCGACGAAGGAAAAGAAGCTGACGAACATGCGTACGACGTCGACGGATGAGAACATCCAGCTGGAGCCGCCGCGGGAGTTGACGCTGGAAGGCGCGCTGGAGTATATCGAGGAAGACGAGTTGATCGAAGTGACGCCGAAGTCGATCCGGCTGCGGAAGCGGTTCCTGAGTGCCAACGATCGGAAGAAATTGTCGCGCGAGGCGAAGCGCGAGCGGGCCTCGCTGTAGGTTATAGCTCGCACTGTCTGCCCCCTTACCGTCAGGAGAAGTACGGTCATGTTGGAGGAGCTCGAGTCGTTGCGCCTGGCCCCACGGTCGCGCAGCGAGGATGATGTCGACGATGAACCGCTCGACGACGAGCTGGATGACGAGGATCTGGATGACGATGAGCTCGATGATGATGACCTCGACGACGATGAAATCGACGATGAGGACGATCTCGATGCGGATCTGGACCTCGTGGACTTGGACGATGAGTACGACGACGTGGACGAGATTCGTCCGAAGCCGCCGGGACATCCGCACCGCTTCGACGACTGAGCGGAGGGTGTATTTCCCTTTCGCACCGGTGAGTTGAGGTGGTGTGAATCGGGGTTGACTCGTTAGTCTCAAGCCACTAGAATGACGGCTCCCCGCGAATCACGTTCGCGGGGATTTTATACGACGCTGTTTGACAATCGAGAGTGACAATTTTGTGTGATGGCTCTTGTTGATCTGTTGCGCTCGTGCGCGACAGGGAGAGAACAAATTCACGAGATTGATTCCGGACGTCGTCTTGAGGACAGACGTCTGAAGGACGGCGTTCGGAGAGCTGTTCAAACTATTTATTGGAGAGTTTGATCCTGGCTCAGGACGAACGCTGGCGGCGTGCTTAACACATGCAAGTCGAGGGCACTTAGCAATAAGTGACCGGCGAACGGGTGCGTAACACGTGAGCGACCTTGCCTCGTGGTGGGGGATAGCCGGCCCAACGGCCGGGTAATACCGCATATGGTAGTTCTTTCGCATGGGAGAACTAGCAAAGCCCTGGAGCAATCCAGCGGCGCCACAGGGGGGGCTCGCGGCCTATCAGCTAGTTGGGGGGGTAATGGCCCACCAAGGCGACGACGGGTAGCTGGTCTGAGAGGATGGCCAGCCACATTGGGACTGAGAGACGGCCCAGACTCCTACGGGAGGCAGCAGTGGGGAATCTTGCGCAATGGCCGAAAGGCTGACGCAGCGACGCCGCGTGGGGGAGGAAGGCCTTCGGGTTGTAAACCCCTGTTGCCCGGGACGAATGCGCTCCATTGGGGGCGTTGACGGTACCGGGTGAGGAAGCACCGGCTAACTCCGTGCCAGCAGCCGCGGTAATACGGAGGGTGCAAGCGTTGTCCGGAATCACTGGGCGTAAAGGGCGCGTAGGCGGCTCATAAAGGCTGTGGTGAAAGTTCGGGGCTCAACCTCGAATCGGCCGTGGCGACTTGTGGGCTGGAGCACTGTAGAGGCGGGTGGAATTCCGGGTGTAGCGGTGGAATGCGTAGAGATCCGGAAGAACACCAGTGGCGAAGGCGGCCCGCTGGGCAGTGGCTGACGCTGAAGCGCGACAGCGTGGGGAGCAAACAGGATTAGATACCCTGGTAGTCCACGCCGTAAACGATGGGCACTAGGTGCTTGGGGGAGCGACCCTCTGAGTGCCGGCGCTAACGCATTAAGTGCCCCGCCTGGGGAGTACGGCCGCAAGGCTGAAACTCAAAGGAATTGACGGGGGCCCGCACAAGCAGTGGAGCATGTGGTTTAATTCGACGCAACGCGAAGAACCTTACCTAGGCTTGACATACACGAGACACCCTTGAGAAACCAGGGGCTTCCTTCGGGACTCGTGCACAGGTGCTGCATGGCTGTCGTCAGCTCGTGTCGTGAGATGTTGGGTTAAGTCCCGCAACGAGCGCAACCCTCGCTTCCAGTTGCTACCGGGTAAAGCCGAGGACTCTGGAAGGACTGCCGGTGCCAAACCGGAGGAAGGTGGGGACGACGTCAAGTCATCATGGCCCTTACGTCTAGGGCTACACACGTGCTACAATGGACCGTACAAAGGGTTGCGAAGCCGCGAGGTGGTGCCAATCCCAGAAAGCGGTCCTCAGTTCGGATTGTAGTCTGCAACTCGACTACATGAAGCCGGAATTGCTAGTAATCGTGGATCAGCATCGCCACGGTGAATACGTTCCCGGGCCTTGTACACACCGCCCGTCACGCCATGGAAGCTGTGAGCGCCCGAAGTCGGTGTCGGAACTCCGCAAGGAGACCAAGCCGCCGAAGGCGAGCGCAGTGACTGGGGCGAAGTCGTAACAAGGTAGCCGTAGGGGAACCTGCGGCTGGATCACCTCCTTTCTGGAGCGATGAGTAGGAGCACCTTCGGGCCACTCGAAAATCCTCAAGAATCGTCGCGCCATCAGACGAATTGTCACGATCGATTGCCTTTTGCAGCCTCCCGGTGCGTTCGCGTACCGGAGGCTGTGTCGTTTGTAGCATGTGACCCAGACTCGTTCATTCCTCGGAGCTCTGCGCAGCAGCGAGAGTCGAATCTGCGATGACGCACGCGAGTGACGAGGCCGTGGAAGCGGCGATTGATTTCGAGGGGAGCGCGTCGTAATCTTGGTGGCTGTCGGCGGAGTGAAATCGCGAGTCGACAAGCAGTTACGTTGAGGGCAGGGAATAGCAGGGCCAGTAGCTCAGGTGGTTAGAGCGCACGCCTGATAAGCGTGAGGTCCGAGGTTCAACTCCTCGCTGGCCCATCAGGTACAACACCGCGCCACACGTGCACTTACGATGCCGCGTGGCGCGTCGTGCATCTACACTTTCGCCTCCTGCTCTCCATTTGTGCTCTCCACTCGCTCGTCGGCAAGTGCGCGCCGCCGTGCGAGCGCGCGCTTCATCGTGGCCGGATCCGCCGCGATGTAGCACGCGAGGAGCGTCGTCGTGCCCTTCCACCCGCCGAGCGCCGCGACGTCGGCGATTGGCTCGTCCTTCAGCTCCGTCACGACGCGGCGTGAGCCATGGACTCCGAGTTCATGTCGAGTCGGAGGTCCTTGCGCACACCCGCATCGACCAGCCTCGCGGGTGCGTATCTGCGAAGGAGCTGGAGGCGACCGGCGAGACCGCCCGCTGTGTATCGGATCTTCGGATTGGCAGCTGTGGCAGCCTGGAGCACGACATCGGCGACTACGGCCGGCTCGTCTCCGGCCGCGATCAGCTGCGCCATTCTCGTCTTGAGGCCTGCGCGGGTCGCGCTGTAGTCATCGAGCATGGCGTCGGCGGCGAGCAGATTGGCGTCGAACTTGGTCTTCGTGTACGCGGGCTCGACGACGGAGACGTGGATGCCGCGAGTGCGGAGCTCGTGGTCGAGCGATTCAGAATATCCTTCAACCGCGTGCTTGGTCGCGGCGTAGATCGCCATGTATGGCGCGGGGAGGAAGCCGAGCACTGAGCCGATGTTGATGATGCGCCCACGTCCCTCTCGACGCATGTGCGGCACGACCGCGCGCGTCATCCGCACGATGCCAAAGAAATTGGTGTCGAATACAGCCCGCGCCTGATCGATCGAGCTTTCCTCGTCGCCCGCGGGAGCGACGCTGAACCCCGCGTTGTTCACGAGCACATCGATGCGCCCTTCCTTTCGTATCACCTCGGCGACGGCAGCTGCAACGGACGCGTCGCTGGTCACGTCGAGCGCGATCGTATTGTAGGACTTGCGTTCGCCGGCGGGTCCCCGCCTGCTGGTGCCGTACACTGTGAAACCAGCGTTCGCGAGCCTCTCCGCCGTTGCTTCCCCAATGCCTGATGAGGCGCCCGTGACCAGGGCGATCTTCTTGTTCATGGTGACTCCGTTCCAGTGTGAGGTGATGTAAGCCGCCGCGAGATTATATGACGATCAACATATTCCGGATCACAAAAAACAGACACAGTGCGGATCACATCAGTCGTTCGCGGAAACGAGATACTTGAGTGCCGCCTCGCGGAATGCGTCGGCGAGCTTCGGGTCATCGACTGCACGCGCGAGCTCCACCGCACCGACCATTGTGGCCACGGTCACGAGCGCCCGCTCGTGCGCGTCCGCGTTTCCCCAATTGGGCAGCTGCCGGGCGACAAGATCGATCATCTCCTTGATGTGGCGCGTGGCTGCCTTGCGTACCTGCCGCGCCTGCCGTGGCATCTCGGAGGCAAGGGCGGCGACCGGACAGCCATTCTTCTGCGCTCTCGATGTGCGCCTTCGAGAGATAGCGCTGCACCAGCGCGCTCAGCGCGTGTCGCGGCGGCACAGACGCCGCGATCCGCGCCGAAACCGCGGCGCTCTCGGCGCTGGCCCGGTCGGCCGCCTCGACGAGCATCGCCTCGCGCGAGGGGAAGTGCGCGTAGAAGCCGCCGTGCGTGAGCCCGGCTTGCTTCATGATGTCCGCGACGCCGGTGCCGTTGTAACCGCTGCGCCGGATCGCGCGCGCGGCGGCGGCGACGATACGTTCGTGGGTGGCGTCCTTGCGACTGGAAGTGGCTCGTGGCATGGAAAGAGGGTTTATATGATGAGCATCATAATAAGACGCAGGGCCGAGCGCAAGTTCCGGATCGTGCTGGGCCTCGTTCCGCTTCTGGACGCGAGATTCGTCGTTGGGTACGTGATGGTACACATGGCGGTCATTCAGATTTGTTCCTCTCAAGTTTTCATCCGAATGCCTCGTGCTTCTTTCCGCGCGCGGCCGCTCTGCCGATCTGCGTAGATGTCGCATGGAACCTGCGTGTTAGCCCATCCGCCGTGCTCGATCAATTCCGCGCGACCGATGCCGAGCTCATTCGTCGCGTTGACGGCCTGGTAAGTGCGCGTTTCGCGAGCTCTTCTTGATCTCGACCATTGGCTAGGTCATAGTGTGGCGGCGCGCACGGATACACGGAGAGCAGCATCATGCGGGAGCGAAGCATCTTGATCGTGGGCGGCGCGGCGGTCGCGCTTCTCTATTTCGGATTCGACCTTCATGATCGCAGGGCGAACCTGCGCCTCACGTCGGAGACGCATTCTCGGATCGGTCGGAAGGCCGTCTGTTGCGAAACAGGCTCCGCCCGTTCGCACGGAGGGCGCGACGGAGGACGAGGCGCGCGCGCTCGCAATCCTTGCTGAGCAGCACGCGCGGCACTCGTTCCTGGGGAAGGTCTTGGAATTCGGCGGCGCGACTTCGGATGTATCGCTGTGGCTCCCCATGCCGACAGCGGACTGGCGTCGTCTCTCGGTGCGCGATCGAGCGGCTATCGTGCGGCACATGAACGAACAGCCAGCCAGTGCACGGCGGAATCCTGAGCACTACATTGACGTCTCACGATCGGCCCCGCTCTATCCGACGATCGTCGAGCGAGTGTCCAAGATTTCCGATGGCGACTGGTTCGTCATGGGCGGCCAGCTCGTCGACAACAGCACCGACATGGACGAGGGCGACATCCTGGCATGCGGCGACTCCTACGGCGGCTCGGGCTGCGACGCGAGTCATCGGGCGTCAGCGTTGCTCGCAAAGTGGAAGCAGTGATGGCGGTCGCCGCGATAAGCCTGGCGAGACTCCGGTTGCGCTAGCCAGCGCCCGACGAATCCCGTAATCCTCGGGCTCATCCGTGAAATCGCCGTGGCCCCCGAGTACCTTCCTTGCCGAGGCTCGCCCCCGCAGCGGTCATAGTGAACGATACAATCCGATCCGTGTTCATTCGTGCTCCAATCGCTCAGGGAAAAACATAGATGCCAAAGCCACACGCTCTCCTTCTACTCTTCCTTACGTTCGCGCTGAGCGTTCCCACTCTCGCTGCTCAGCGCCCGTCCTCCGTTGCCGGGCGCTCGGTTGTGTACGCACCGCACGGCATTGTCGCCACCAGCCAGCCGCTCGCCAGCTCGGCGGGGTTGCGCGTGCTGCAGGCAGGCGGCAACGCGATAGACGCGGCCGTCACAGCCGCGGCGGTGCTGTCGGTGACCGAGCCGATGATGACGGGAATGGGCGGCGACATGTTCGCGATGGTGTGGGTCGCGAAGGAGCATCGCCTCGTCGCCATCAACGCCAGCGGGCGGGCCGGCGCGCTCATGACGCGCGAGACGCTGCTCGGTCGCGGGCGGAAGCAGATGCCTTCGCGCGGCGCCGAGACGGTGACGGTGCCCGGCGCGCTCGCGGGGTGGGACGAGCTGCTGAAGAAGTACGGCACGATCTCGCTCGCACAGGCACTCGCACCCGCGATACGATACGCCGAGGAAGGCTATCCTGTCACGCCGATCATTCTCGCGGGACTGGAAGGACGCGGAAGCGACACTCGTGCTGGACTCCGCTGCGAAGGCGACGTTCATGCCGAGCGGCCACGCTCCGGCGACCGGCGAATGGTTCAGAAACCCGGATTACGCGCGCACGCTTCGCGAGGTCTCTTCCGGCGGCACCAAAGTGATGTATGGCGGCGCGCTCGGCGAACGCATCGTGAAGCGCGTGCACGAGCTCGGGGGCTTTCTCACTTTGGAAGATCTCAAAGCCAACAAGCCGACCTGGGTGACACCAATCTCGGTCGTGTTCAAAGGCTACCGCATTTGGGAGTTGCCGCCGAACAACCAGGGCATTGCCACGCTCGAGATGCTGAAGATCCTCGAGCCTTACGATCTCAAGGCGATGGGGCACAACTCCGCGCCGTACCTTCATCATCTCGTCGAAGCGAAGAAGCTGGCGTACGCGGATCTCGCGCGGTACGTCGGCGATGCGGACCATTCCGACATGCCGCCGGAGCGCATGCTCTCCGATGCGTTCATTGCCGAGCGTCGCGGTCATCTGGACGAATCGCATGCGCAGGCGCACGTCGATCCGGGACCGGCGATGACTGCGAGCGAAACGATCTATCTCACCGCGGCAGACAGCGCCGGCAACATGGTGTCGTTCATCAACAGCCTGTACTCCGAGTTTGGATCCGGCATCGTCGTGCCGGGCACCGGCTTCGCACTGCAGAACCGCGGCGCGGGATTCACGCTCGATGCGGGACTGCCGAACACCGTGGCGCCCGGCAAGCGTCCCTTCCATACGCTCATTCCGGGATTCGTCTCCAAGCCGTCAGCCAGCCCGACAGCGGACGGACGCACGGACACACCATACATGAGCTTCGGGCTCATGGGTGGCGCGATGCAGGCGCAAGGACACGCGCAGCTGTTGTTGAATATGTTCGTGTTCGGGATGGACATTCAGCAGGCGATCGATGCGGCGCGCTTTCGTCACACGGAAGGAATGCACGTGGCGCTCGAGGGACCTATCTCCGACAGCGTTCGCGCCGCGCTCGCGTCGATGGGGCACATCGTCTCCGAGGGTCCGAGCGCGGCGATGGGCGGATCGCAGGCCATCATCCGCTTGACACGCGGTTACGCAGCGGGATCGGATCCGCGGAAGGACGGGATGGCTGTGGGATACTAGGGTCGTGACGGCGATGGCCCTTCCGCACTCCTTTACCCGCTCTCATATTCGCCCACCCACGCCCGCGCATGCGCGCCGGCGTGTTGACCTCAACGGCGAGAGTGGGACATGTTCGACATTCGTTCTCATGTCGGCAGCGCGAGCGTTGCCCGGCTTCAGGCACGTTCGACCACGAGCGCTTTCGCGCTCGCCCTCGCACTCGCCGCGCTCCCCGCGGTAGCCGTCGCGCAAACGGAAGAACAACCGCTCCTCTTTCGGGAGCCCGCGCTCAGCCAGAACGAGATCTGCTTCACCTTCGGTTCCGATCTCTGGCTGGTGCCGCGTGCCGGCGGAAACGCGAGACGTCTCACCGCATTGGCCGGTTCTTCGCCGGAGTCATCGAACGGCGATTGCTCCTTCTCGCCCGACGGCAAATGGATCGCGTTCACCACCACCACGGGACGAAATTCCGACGCGTACGTGATCGCCGCCGCCGGTGGACTGCCGCGACGGCTCACGTACCATCCCGGCGTGAATCGCGTGCGCGGCTGGACGCCCGACGGCAAAGTGCTGCTGCTTTCGACGCGCGAGAGTTACACCGTTGGCACGCTCTCCTCCGCGCGACTGTACACGCAGGCGCTCGATCGAGTCGCGCCCGCGGCGATCGATCTCCCGAGCGGATGGGATGGCTCGTTCAGCGCCGACGGCAAGCGCCTCGCGTACATGCCGATCGCGAACGCCAACGAAATCTGGAAGCGCTATCGGGGCGGACGTACGAGTCCCATCTGGATCGCCACGCTCAGCGACGCCGCGATCGAGAAAGTGCCGCGCGAAAACTCGAGCGACACGCAGCCCATGTGGGTCGGCGACACGGTGTTCTTTCTCTCCGATCGCGACGGTCCGATCACCCTCTTCTCGTACGACACTAAATCGAAGAAGGTGACGAAGCGCATCAATAATTCAGGACTCGACATCAAGAATGCGTCGGCGGGGCCCGGCGCGATCGTGTACGAGCAATTCGGCTCGATCCGCCTCTACGATCTCACGTCGGGGAAAGACGCACCTGTCGCGATCCGCCTCACCGGCGAGTTGGCCAGCGCGCTGCCACACTGGGTTGCCGTCAGCGAGAAGCTCGAGCACCCGTCCATTTCTCCAACCGGCGTTCGCGCCGCTTTCGAGGCGCACGGAGAGATCATCACCGTTCCCGCCAAGAAGGGCGACGCGCGCGACATCACGCGCACGGTCGGCGTCACGGAACGCTTCCCCACGTGGTCCCCCGACGGCCAGACGCTGGCGTACTTCTCCGACGCCGGCGGCGCCTACCACCTCGAGCTGCGCGGACAGGCGGGAGTCGAGCCGCCCCGCACGATCAAGCTCGGCGAGGATGACGCGTACTACTACTCGCCAGTGTGGTCGCCCGATGGAAAGCGCATCGCCTACAGCGACTCTCGCGCTCTCATCTACATCGCCGATGTCGCAACGGGAAAAGTGACCAAGGTCGACGGCGATCCGCTCGGCACCGGATTCGGCAACGGCGGATTTTCGGTGTCCTGGTCGCCCGATTCGAGGTGGCTGTCCTACTCGAGGACGATCGGAAATCGGTTGGGCGCCGTGTTCGTTTACGACGTTCAGAAGGGCGCGTTCACCCAGGTGACCGACGGAATGAGCGATGCGCGCTCGCCTGCGTTCGATGCGAGCGGGAAGTACCTCTACTTCGTCGCGAGCACCGACGCGGGCCCCTCATCGGACTTCAGCATGACGACGTTCGATCATCCGGTGACGCGGAGTCTCTACGCCATCGTGTTGAGCAAGGAACTGCCGTCGCCGATGGCGCCGGAGAGCGACGACGAACGCGCCAAAGGCGACAGCGCGGCGACGAGCGCGGCGCGCGCCGCCGCCGGGGACGTCGCGGGCGCGAAGGCGGCGAGGCCTCACAAGGCGCCGGACAGCACCGCGGCTCCCGCGCCCGTGCGCATCGACTTCGAGTCCATCGACCAGCGCACGGTTGCACTCCCCGCGCCGGCGCGCGACTACGTCTCCCTCGCGCCAGGCGCGGCCGGCGTGGTCGTGCTCGCCGAACAGCCGATCGTGCCGGTGAGCGAGCAGGGCATCCAAGAGTCGAACGTCACGCTGTACAAGTTCGACCTCGACAAGCGAAAGACGGATCAGCTCGTGGGAGGTGTTACCGACTTCGATGTGTCGCGCAACGGCGGGAAGCTGCTCTACAAGATCAAGGACAAGTGGGCGATCGCGGACATCGCGACGAAGATCAATCCTGATTCGGGCGCGCTCAAGACCTCCGACATCCAGGTGGCTGTCGATCCGCGCGCCGAATGGAAGGAGATGTATCACGAGGCATTCCGGCTTCAGCGGGCGTTCTTCTACGATCCGAATTATCACGGACTCGATCTGGCCGCGACGGAGAAGTTCTACTCCCGATGGCTCGATGGAATTGCCAGCCGCTCGGACCTGGACTACCTCTTCGGCGAGATTTTCGGCAATCTCACGGTCGGCCATCTGTTCGTGATTCCGCCTGACGCCACGCCGTCGAAGGCGCCGCGCACCGGGGTGCTCGGTGCCGACTACGCGATCGAGAACGGACACTGGAAGTTCGCCAAGGTGTACACGGGCGAGAGCTGGAACCCGCAGTTCCGCGCTCCGCTCACGCAGCCGGGCGTGAACGTACGCGCGGGTGAATACCTGCTCGCCGCGAACGGGCAGGCGCTCACCTCGAACGATGACGTGGACCACGTGCTCGAAGGGACCGCCGAGAAATCGGTGGTGCTGCGCGTCGGTCCGAGCGCAAATGGCACCGGCGCCCGCGACGTCACCGTGGTGCCGCTGGCGAGCGACGCGATGCTGAGGCACCTCGCGTGGGTCGATGAGAACCGGCGCAAGGTAGACAAGCTCTCGGGCGGCAAGCTCGCCTACATCTACGTTCCCAACACTTCCAGCGAAGGGTACACGCGATTCAACCGCTACTTCTTCGCGCAGCAGGACAAGAAGGGAGCGGTGGTCGACGAACGATTCAATCAGGGCGGCAACATTGCCGACTACATGGTGGACTATCTCAACCGCAACGCGCCGTTCAACTACATCACCACGCGGAACGGCGCCGACGTGCCCGTGCCCGCTGGCGCGATCTACGGGCCCAAGGTGCTCCTCGTGAATGAATACGCGGGATCCGGCGGCGATGAATTCCCGTGGCTCTTCCGTCGCCTCAAGGCCGGCCGAATCGTGGGGAAGCGCACGTGGGGAGGGCTCGTGGGCATCGGAGGTTATCCGCGATTCATGGATGGGGGCTACGTGACCGCGCCGCGCGGCGGACTATGGACGGCGGAGGGCGAATATGCGGTCGAGAACATTGGCGTGCCGCCGGATGAGGATGTGGAGCTCGATCCCGCGGCGTGGCGCGCCGGGCACGACACGCAGCTGGAGCGTGCCGTCGCCATCCTGATGGACGAGATGGCGAAGGCGCCGCAGGTGCAGGCGAAGCGGCCGGCGTTTCCGACCCCGGTGAAGGCGCCGTCGATCACGGGGAAGTCGCACTAGCCGAGAGAGTGCAATACAATTACGTACTAGCTGGCCGCAAGACGTGATTGCTTCGAGGTTCTGATGGGAGATTCGAGTGACTGAACTCCTCCAGCGGCTGCAGTCGGAGCTCGCGGCGCGCTATCGCATCGAGGACAAGGTCGCGGAAGGGGGGATGGCCTTCGTCTTTCGCGCCACGGATCTGAAGCACGACCGCAAGGTCGCCGTGAAGGTGCTGCGCCCCGAGCTCTCGGCAATGGTCGGAGCCGACCGCTTTCTGCGGGAGATTCGGGTGACCGCGCAGCTCCAGCATCCGCACATTCTGCCGCTCTACGACTCGGGCTCGGCCGCGGAGCTGCTCTACTATGTAATGCCGTTCATCGACGGCGAATCGCTTCGCGACCGACTCCGGCGGGAGCACCAGCTTCCTGTCGAAGAGACGGTGTCGACTATCGGGGCGATCGCGAGCGCGCTCGACTACGCGCATCGCCAGGGCGTTTTGCATCGGGACATCAAGCCCGAAAACATCCTGCTGCAAGATCGCCAGCCGCTTCTCGCGGATTTCGGGATTGCGCTCGCGGTGAGTGCGGCGGGAGGCGATCGCCTCACCGTTTCCGGACTCGCGATCGGCACGCCGAGCTACATGAGTCCGGAGCAGATCGCCGGCGAAAAGGTTCTCGATGCACGCAGCGACATCTATTCGCTAGGGTGCGTCGCCTACGAGATGCTCGCCGGCGAGGCGCCGTTCACCGGTCCGAATTTGCAAGCGGTGATGGCGTCGGTGATGGCGAGCGCTCCGAGGCCGATCGAGGAAACTCGCCGGACGGTGCCGGCGGGACTCGCCGCGGCGATTCATCGGGCCATGCAGCCGCTGCCCGCCGACCGCTTTCACACGGCTGCAGATTTCGCGGCCGCGACGACAGCCGACACGGTTGCCCGAGTCCCGCGGCGGCGATCGTCGTGGCGCACTCCCGGCGTTGTTGCATCGGCAACTGGTGCCGGAGTTCTCCTCGGCTTCCTGATCGCGCGATTGCTGGCTCCCGATTCTCATTCCGCGGTGCGCCGACTGAGCATCGTCCTTCCCGACAGCTCACCTGCGGCGCTAGCCGGCGCGGGATCGACTTCGGAACGTCAGACTTCCATCGCGCTCTCTCCCTCTGGTGACCGCCTGGCCTACGTCGCCTTTCGCGGCAACTCGACGGTCCTCGCAGTGCGACCCCTTGATGGTGATTCGGTCATCCTGCTGCCCGGAACCGAGGGCGCATACTATCCGTTCTTTTCTCCCGACGGTGCGTGGATCGGATTCTTCACCAGCAACACGCTGCGGAAAGTGCCCGCCGCCGGCGGCAATCCGGTGACACTCGTCGCCGTGGACCGCATCACCGGAGCCACTTGGGTCTCCGCCGATCGGATCCTGGTATTCGAAAACGAAGGATTCGATCTCCACTCGGTGTCCGCCTCGGGTGCGACGGCGGACACCACAATGCATCTCGCCACGCAATTCGGCACCGCAGACATCCTCGAAGGCGGTGAGTGGGCGGTAGGTCAACTCAGCTCCGGTCAACTTGCGCTCCTATCGCTGAAGAACGGATTGGAGCTCGCGATCACGCGACGCGGCGTCCTGCCGCTGGATTCCGTGCGCCAGACGGACTTGCTCTTTGGAACGAGTCCGCGATGATGAGTCCTGGTCATCTGGTTTACGGCGCGGGCGACGGGGTGCTCATGGCCATGCCGTTCGACGGATCGAAGCGACGAGTGTTGGGTGAGCCGGTTCCCGTGCTGAGCGGCATGCAAGATGGAGGCGGGATTCGGTTACGCCGAATTCGCGCTTTCGCGATGGGACCCTGGTCTATATCCCCGGCCGCAATCAACTCTACGTCAACATCGCCTTCGTTTCGCCAGACGGCAAAATCGATACGCTTCCATTTCCTCGCGGGCAATACACGCAGCCGAGGTTGTCGCCCGACGGAACACAGCTGGCGCTGCAGACTCGAAACCCGGTGAGTGGCTGGGAATTGCTGCTGATCAATCTCGCAACTGGCTTGCGGAGGCAAGTGGTTGTCGAGGGCAATTACCGTGCATTTCCAGCCTCCTGGCTACCCTCGGGACACGAGCTTCTGGTCGGGCTCTGGAATCCCGTGCAGTTTCTCAATTACGGAGCGCGAATCCAGTCACTCGACGATGGGAGTTGGAGAGACATCCATCTAGCCGGCGCGTCGTATATGACGGTTTCTCCCGACGGCCGATCGTTCGTCTTCTCGGACTGGAGAACCGGGGAACTGTTCATACGATCGCTGAGTGCGGACACGGCGCGAACGCGAATTCCGGCGCGCGGGTTCGCCGCCAGCTTTTCTCCGGACGGTCGTTGGTTGGCGTGGGGCGGCGTCGACGGTACTGTGTCGGTCTCGCCGGTGCCGCCAACGGGCGCGATTTATCCGGTTGCCGAGCGAGGTGGAATGCCTCTGTGGACCCCCAAGGGAGATGGTCTGATCTACCGCGATCGTTCGCGATATTTCGTAGTACCCATCGCGACCGCTGGTGGCTTTCGCGCCGGTCGGCCCCGATTGCTGGTCGAAGGCCCGTTCATTTCGACCTTCGCCTGGAACCATGACATTGCTCGCGATGGACGACTGCTGGTCCTGCTCAACAGTCCCGAAAAGACGGCGAGGAAGCTCGGCGTGATTGCCGCTTTTTCAAGCGCCGTCGCGCGGGTCGCTCCCGCGCGGACCACCGCGCGTTGAGCGAACGCCTTGTTTTCGCATGATCTGACTCGTCTCGCTACGACCGCATGCTGATCGCAGGATCGATCCGCGCCGCGCGCAGCGCGGGAACCCAGCACGCGCCAATCCCGATCGCCGCCATCATCGCGGCCACGCCGATCAGCGTGGCCGGATCGCTCGGCGCGACACCGAAGAGCAGGCCGCGAATGATTCGCGCAGCGAAGAACGCACCCACGACACCGAGCGCGAGGCCGATCGCCAGCAGCACGCCGCCCTCGCGCAGGATCATCCGCTGCACCCGGCCGCGTCCGCCCCGAGACTCATGCGGATGCCGATCTCGTTCGTGCGCGCGCTCACCGAGAACGCGAGCACGCCGGCGATCCCCACGGCCGCGATGATCACCGCCAGGAGTGCCGAACGACGAGACGAGCGCCGCGTTCAGCCGGCGCGGCGACACGCTCTCATCCTTGATTTGCGCCACCGTCAGCACGTGCTCGATCGGAACCGTCGGCGCGATGCGGTCGCACGATGCGAGTCGCGGCCGCCTCGAGTCCCGACGCATTGCTGTCTGCGCGGATGACGAGCCGCCCAGCATCGCGAGCTCCTGCGCGAACGGCATGAACGCCACGGCGCGGGGCGCTGCATCCTGCCCACCGTCGCGCGTGTTTCCGACGACGCCGACGATCGTGCGCCAATCGGCGCTGATCGGTGTGAACTTGAGTACGTCGCCGGTGAACGCGATCCGTTTGCCCGATCGGGTCCTCACCGGGGAAGAATCTGTCGGCGAGAGTCTTGTTGATGATCACGACTCGCTCGGATCCGGCACGGTCGGTGCTGGAAAAGTCCCGTCCCCTTGAGCAGCGGAATCCCCGCCGCGCCGAAGTACTCCGGACTCGCGGTTCGAAACTCGGCGTGCGGCGTCGCGTCGCCGCTGCGAGCGTCTTCCCCTCCGCCTTGATGTCGAAATCGAATCGGTCGCGCGCAGCGGCATCGTCGACCCGACGCCGACCTCGATCACGCCCGGAAGCGCCGCGATCTCGCTTCGCATCTCGATCGTAGAGCTGCTTGTTCGCGACATCGCTCTCACGATTGATGGCGCGAGCAGGATTGCAGGAGGGGCACTGGCATTGTGAACACCTCTTCGGTTCGCAGCCCGGTGTTCACCTCGGAGAGCCGGATCATCGTGCGGGTGAGAACCCGGCGCCGGCGAGCAGCACGACGGACACGGCGATCTGCGCGACCACGATCGCGCGCTGCAGGCGCTGCTTGCGCAGTCCGCCGCTCAATCGCCGTCGCGCCCGCGGCATTGCACGCGGCGAAGTGCCCTCCCTGGGCAGTGCCGCCACGAACGACAGCAGCAGCGCGAGCGCCACCGCAAGCGCCGAGCGTGAAGCCAAGCACCACGCGGTCCAGCCGGATCTCGCTCGGCGCGCGGCGAGTAGCGCTCGGCCAAGCGAGATGAGCAACCCCACGCCGCCGATGGCGATCGTCGACACCGAGGACCGCGCCCATGAGCGCCAGCACGAGATTCTCGGCCAGCAGCAGCCGCCGCAGCCGCGCGCACGCCGGCACCAAGCGCGGCGCGCACGACGAGTTCGTGCTCCCGGCGCACGCCGCGCATGAGCGTCAGGTTGACGACGTTGGCGGCGGAGATGATCATCACGAACGCCGCCGCCGCCATCAGCAGCCAGAGCGTGAAGCGCGCGCTGCTCCCCGATCGCTTCCTTGAACGGCATGATGTCGACGCGATAATGGGCGCCCGCGTCGTACGACTCCGGATGATCGCGCACCGTGCGCCGCCGCACCGCGGTCACTTCGGCTCGGGCGCGGGCAAGTGTGGCGCCTGGCGCGAGCCGCGCGATGATCTCCGTCATCCGGTGCGAGCGGCCCGCACCATGAGCGCGCTGAGATGGTGCGGACTGACCACCATGTTGGTGAAGAGATCCACGTGATCCGGGATAGTACGGCGCCTGCTGCACCACGCCGATCACCGTCACGGCCGGCCCCCGAGATGCACCTGCTTGACCGACGATGCTGGATGTCGCCGCCGAAGCGCTTCATCCAGTATTCGTGGGTCAGCACCATTACCGGCGGGACGCCGCGGTCCGTCATCGCTCGGCCGCGTGAGCCGGCCAAGCACCGGCGAGAGCCCCATCACGTTGAAGAAGTTTCCGGTGACGAGACCCATGCTGACGCGTCACCGCCTCGCCGGTTCCCTTCGAGCGGGAAGATCCGCCTGCGAATACTCGGCGATGCCGCCCAACGCCTTGGCGCCGGCGCGGAAGTCGCGCACCTCGGGAACGGAGAACGCCACGTCTCCGCCGGCGATGCCGTCGGTCACTGGCGGAGATAGAGGAGGCGGCTCCCGTCACGGTGCGGAAGCGGCTTGAGGAGGACGCCGCGCACGACGCTGAAGATCGCGGTGTTGGCGCCGATGCCGAGGCCGAGTGTCAGGACCACAACGAAGGTGAACGCCGGAGTGTGCCGCAGCGCGCGAATGGCATACCGGAAATCGGCCCCGACATTTTCCAGCCAGGGGAGGCCGCGCTGATCGCGCACCGATTCGGTCGCGGCGGCGAGGCCGCCCGAAGCGAGGATCGCCTGGCGCCGGGCTTCCTCCGGCGACATGCCTCGCCGGACGTTCTCGTCGGTCGCCATGCGAGTGCTCCTGCAGTTCGGCGTCGAGATCGCGGTCGTGCGGGCTACCGGCGAAGACCCCGGCGATGCGCGCGACGATCAACGCGAAGTGTCTTCATGATGTCCTCCCGGCGCGGCGCGAGAAAGGCAGCGATCAGATCTGCGGTGCGATGCCACTCGCGCGTCTCGCGCGCCAGCTCCCTGCGGCCGGCGGCGGTGAGCGCGTAGAACTTGGCGCGCCGATTGTTTTCCGACGCGCGCCACGATGCCTTGATGAACCCCTCCTGCTCGAGCTTGAGGAGCGCGGGGTAGAGCGTGCCGTAATTGAGGGTCAGGGTGCTCCGGCAGGTCTCCTCGATGCGGCGTGCGATGCCGTAGCCGTGCAGCGGGCCGAGCACGTCGAGGGTCTTGAGGATCATCAGGGCGAGGGTGCCCTGTTTCACGTCCGCTTTTCCGCCATTGCCCGTCCTATTGGTTTCCCATAGGAGGGTAATGGCGCGAGCGGGATCGCGCAATAGTGCGCTTTCGGCGAGCCGCGCGGCGGGCCCCCGCGCCCGCCGATCCATACGGATCGACGAGCGCCGGGTTTCGCCGAGCTACGGCATTTTCGTTCCTTCGTTGCGCAGGCGAAGCACGGAGTCCGCGCCTGCCTTCATGTAGTGCGCGGTCGTCATGCCCATGAGCTTGCCGCCCTGCAACTTGAACGACGCTTCCGTCATCACCTTCATACCCTTCCGGCGCTGGCTGGGAAAGGTGCCGGTCTTTGTGATCACGCTGTCTCCGGAGAGCGTCACGTGCATTGGCACTTTCACGCCCGACGGGAAGGCGATCATCCATCCTGTCGTGTCGGCAGTCGCCGTGAGCACGTACTTCGTCGGCGTCGTGTCCTTGCCCGATTCGGGCGTGGAACTCACCTGCCATTTTCCGGCGACGTCGGCGAGCGAAAGCGCGGGAGGGGGAGCAGGGGCGGGTGCTGGAGCCGCCATTGCCGCCGCGGCGGCGGTGCTATCCTTGGCGGCTTGATCGTTTTTCGCGCAACCGGCGAGAATCAGGGCAGTGGAACAGGCGATCGCGACGCGATACGTGATGTGCATGCGAACCTCGGAATCGTTCGGGACGGTGGCTTTGAAATAGACGGGGCCGATCTGACGATAGGGGGTGTCGTGCGGGTGTCAAGCGCCGGCACGCGGGCCAGCCGACCCGACTCACCAGGCATTACGGAGCGGCGCCGCTTCCACTATTCTCGTTTTCTCCCGATCACAGCCTAAACGCGGATGAGCGCACTCTCCATTCTCGTCGAATTTCCGTGGCTCGCGCTGTTGCCCGTCATTCTTCTTGGCGTGATGGGTTACCGTCGCCATCGCACGATCACCTGGATCGCCGCGGTCGCGTGGCTTCTGTATGCGGCGTACGAGATGGCCATGCGGCTCAAGGTCCTGTGCCCCGGTGAATGCGACATTCGTGTCGATCTGCTTCTGATCTACCCCGTACTGCTCGCACTCACGGTCGCCGCGGTGCTCGACACCGCGTTGGCCGCGCGACGTGCGCGGCGCGTTTCGTCTGGGGCGGTCCAAACTCGACGAGGTGAATAGCATGCGCATCTCTCGAGCTCTCGTTCTCGGGTTGAGTGGGCTCGCGCTTGCCGTCGCCGCCGTGCTGTGGTGCGCTCATCCCATTTGCGTTCCGCTTTCCGCCGCGGACGTCGCGGAGGCCGCGCGATGGGCGCCGCTCGAAACACGCACGGACAGGCAATGGCACGGGCGAGTGTTTCAGCGCCGCGATGGCCAGTGGTACCAGTGCAAGTCGTGGATCTCGCGCGAGTTCTTCTTCTAGCGGGCTGACGGTCGGGTCACATTGCGGTGCACGGCGCCAAGCGCGGCGCATACGTCATTGAGGGGAGAACCTACGTCGTACGGCGTATGGGTGCGGCGCACGCGCGCGCCGATCATTGGGCGTCCCACTCTCACAGGGAGGCCCTCCATGTTCCACACCGCTCGTCGTCCCCTCGGCACATTCGCACTGCTCCTGCTTCTCGCCCCGTCCCTCGCGGCTTGCACCACGACCCAACGCATCCCGTACGGTAGCACGGCAAAGCTCGACCGTCTCACCGGCCTCACGACGCGCTCGGGCAGGGACGTCAAATTCTACGTGCCTGGTGCCACGGTCACCAACGACACGCTGTATGCGGTCGATCGTGGCGGGCAGCTGATCCTGCCCACGGATAGCATCGCCCAGCTTTGGAAGCCGAAGTTCGCCGTGGGCCGCACGCTGGCACTCGTGGGTGGTGCCGCCGTGGTGACCGCAGGCGTCGCCGGTGCCATTGCATTTGGAAACTCGTGCTGCTTCGGGCCCCACTGACAGACTTCGAGATGGGCCTCTGAATCCTGCTACATCGACGAATGCGTCGATGTATCAGATGCGCCTAGCGTTTCCCGTAGCACTTCGAGTGAATCGCCATCCCCCAACAGCCGGAGTCATACTCATGCGCCATTCTCAATCGCTTGTCGCCGCCACCATCGTGGCGATCATCCCGCTCGTAGGGTGCAGGGAGCCCACGCAGCCTTCGACACCGCGAACCGTTCTCACGAACGTCGCGCCGAAGGCGCAGTCGTCCTACCGCGTTACCGATCTTGGCAATCTCGGAGGCACGTCGGCGCACGCCTGGCGCATTAACGAACGAGGTCAGGTTATCGGCTGGGGCTCCACAGCTACTGCCGACACACACGCGTTCGAGTGGACTGCGCAGCGAGGAATGATTGACCTCGGTACTCTCTCAGGCGCGACGGGCAGCGTTGCGTGGGGAATCAATGATGAAGGAATCGTCGTCGGAGAGGTCGATCTTCCATCCGGCCACGTCCGCGCCTTCCTGTGGACGGCGTCGGGCGGAATGCGAGACCTAGGCACCCTTGGCGGGGATGACGCACTCGCGCAGGGCGTGAACGATAAGGGTGAAGTCGTTGGCTACAGCACACTCGCTGGCGGGGCCGTGACGCACGGATTCGTCTGGACTGCGGGCGCCGGTATGAAGGACGCTGGCACTCTGAATGATGCAAACACTCGACTTCGCACCATTGACAAGTTCGGAACGACCGGCGCCGGGACCGGGCAAGGACAGGCCGTTGTCTGGCATCCGTCCACAGGCTTCGAAGGCTCGGCTTCCTCGCTGGCGGCAGCTTCAGTTACGCTGCGCGAGTCAATGATCTGGTCGAGATTGCCGGCTTTAGTGATACCGACATTGCGGTTCACGCCTTTCGCTGGACTGCAGGAACCGGAATGGTGGACCTCAGCGCGCTGAGCGGTGCGGACGGTCGGTCGGAGGCGCTCGATATCAGCAACGGTGGCGGGATAGTCGGCGGCACGACCACCGCTGCCGATCCATCGAACCTGCGCGCATTTCTTTGGACCGCAAACCAGGGGATGACGCAGCTCCCCTCGGTGAGTGGCAGCATCGACGATGAGGCATATGGATTGAACGAGTCGGGACAGATCGTCGGCTACGCCGACTCTCCCGACGGCCGCACACATGCGCTGCTCTGGAGTCTGGTTCGTTCCAGCGATGGGCCTTGACCACGGTTGTAAAAAGCGAATTCGCGATGGCGTATGCTTCCACTCATTCGCCGTCAGTAGAACGCAACGACTGCGCGGCGTCGCCGCCGAGAGGCGGTCGCGCGAGCCGGCGCGCGAACGGAAGCGGCAGGCCATGCAGCTCGCACTGCATCGCCAGCCAGACTGGCAGGTAGCCGGCCGCGCGAAATCCCGCGAGGCTCACGAGTACGAGGCCGAGTCGGAGATAGTCTCGTGGCGCCTGGACAAACCAGATCGCGACGCCCACTGCGGCGATCACGAATGATTGGCGCTCCGCCTGATGGTTGAAGATCACCACGAACACGAGCAGCGATGCCAGGTAGCCACGCCGAAAGAAAGCGTCACTCCATCGATCGCGGTGGATCAATGGGAGCAGGAGCACCGCGATGCCTGCGAGCTGCACCGGCCAGTTCGGTCCGCTCACCCGGAAGAGCTGGTGAAGCACGAGCATTACGGAGTCGCCGCGTGCGAGCGCGTCCGTCATTTCGATGCGGTGCCACCAGACGTACTGCGACACGAGCATCGAAGGTGACGTGACCGTCAACGGAAGTACCGCGAGCAGTGCCGCGCACAGCGTGAACACGAGAGCGGCGTGGAGCCGGCGAGGATGGAAGATCGCGAAGCTCAGCGCCGCGAGCGGAAAGATCTTGATCGCTACGCCGGTCGCGATCGCCAGATATCCTCGAAGCTGCCGGTCATTCTCCTGGCTCACGAACGCGAATACGATCAACGCCGCGACGAGGGCATTGCTCTGAGATGCCTGCAACGCGTTGTACAGCTCCGGAATCGTGAGGAGCATCGCGAGCGCCACATGGCGGCGCCCAACGAGGCAGCGAACAGCGAGGATCAGCGCGATCGCGTTGAACGCGTTCCAGAGCAGGAGGCCGATGGCGAATGGAGGAGCGGCGAAGGGCGCGAACAGAAGCGCCGCCGTCGGACTGTACTTGAAGTAGTCCTGTCCGGCGTAGCGCGCGTAGAGATCCTGCTGATGTATCAGATGCCAGAATGACGAGCGGAAAATTCGGAAGGTCCAGTGCGGATGCGGGAAAAAACTCCGCTGCGCTGTGAGCGCGACGACCATCAGAGCGATCGTTGCGTAGACCAGTGCGCGCACAGCGTTGGCTCGATCCTCCGACGAGTCGACTGCGTCACGTTGTAACTCGTGGAGTTGTGCGACCGTCACGAGAGGTGCCTGCCGGAAGGAGACTCACTGGCGAGTGGCGGCCGCCGGATTTCCCGTGCGAGCATTGCGCTCGGCGCCACGAAGAGGATCGCGGCAGAAAGGATCGTTGTGACAGGCCGCGCCATCCTGTCGAACTTGTAAGGAGTGTGGAGTTCTCTTCACGGTGGCGAAAAGTTTGCAGTTGGGCTCCTAACGTGAAAAACCTCGAGCTCGACGAACCCGCGACAGAGACGAAACCCGTCAGCGCCAACTCGGATGCGCTCCGAACAGGCGGCGCTCGCTCGCATTCGTCCGCGCTCGATGCGACTCGCCGCGTCCTTGCCGCGATCTTCGGTACGGTCGCAGACCGAACGTTTGCGGTTGAGTTCTGGGACGGAACGGTCGACGCTCCCCAGCACACTCGCCCGCGTTTCACGATCGTACTGCGGCGCCCGGGCGCGCTCCGTCGCATGCTTGTGCCGCCGTCAGAGCTCTCAGTCGCGCACGCGTACATGTTCGACGACGTCGACTACCTCGGCGATCTCGAGTCCGCGGTGGAGGTCGTGCAGGCCGCCGTCAATCATCCTTCGATCGCGGGCGGAATCGCGAGTCTGCTTCCCCTCTTGATCGCCTTGCCCAGGGACGATGTCTCTCCCGAGGATGCGGCCGCGGCGTCCGGTCGTCAGCTGCGTCGCGGACGCTGGGCCGGCAGGCGCAGCTCGCCCGGCCGCGACGCCGCCGCGGTCCGATTTCATTACGACGTGGGGAACGATTTCTTCGCGCTCTGGCTGGATCGGCGCATGGTGTATTCGTGCGCGTACTTCGAGACCGGCACCGAGGACCTCGATGCGGCGCAGGAGGCGAAGCTCGAACATGTCTGCCGCAAGCTGCGACTCGCACCCGGAGAGCGACTGCTCGACATTGGCTGTGGGTGGGGCGGACTGATGCAGTACGCTGCCGAGCGATACGAGGCGGAGGTCGTGGGCATCACGGTGAGCGAAGAGCAGGCGAAGGTCGCGCGCGCACGCCTCGAAGCCGCCGGATTATCCGATCGCTCCCGGGTTCACGTGTGCGACTATCGAGCGTTCACGGATGCGCGCGGCTTCGACAAGATTTCGAGCATCGGCATGGTGGAGCACGTCGGTCACGCGGGTCTTCCCGCCTACTTCGCGTCGGCATTCCGGCTACTGCGAGAGGGTGGGCTCATGCTCAACCACGGCATTCGTGAGCCTCGAGGTCGCGCGCCCGCGTCCGCGTTCGCTGCGGGCGTGGATCACGCGCCGCATGTGGGAACGCGACGGTGGCTTCTCCGACACGTACGTGTGGCCGGACGTTTTGCTCGTGCCGACGGCGGATGTTCTGGCGAACGCCGAGTCGGTGGGCTTCGAGACGCGGGACGTCGAGAGTCTGCGCGAGCACTACGCGCGAACGGCCCGACTGTGGATCGAGCGACTCGAGCGACGGCATGATGAGGTGGTCGCGCTCGTCGGCGAACCGACGTATCGCGTCTGGCGAATCTACATGTCCGCGGCCGCGCATTGATTCGCGACGGCGGAGATCGGGATCATCCAGTCACTTCTTGCCAAGCCGGACGGGCACGGAAGAAGCCGCGTGCCATGGACGCGCGCGGATCTCTATCGATAGCTCGGTCGTGGCGACGGCTCGACTAACTGAAGACTACTTCTTCGGCGCGCCTTCGTCGGGAGCGGGTGGGTGAACGTCGTCGCGAAATTCCCAGTTCAATCTCGGGATGCCCGAGGCCAACGACTGACGCCAGCGAAACTGAATCCCGCGACCGGTGCCGGAGCTCGCGTCGCCGGCATCCGGCGTCAACTCGAGAACCTGCAAGTGCTGCCCCGACATCCGGTGCACGATCGCTTGCTGTTCTTCGGTGAGCTGCAGAAAAATCGGCCCTTCCGGACTGGTCATGGCGGACTCCACGGTGGGCGCGTGCCCACCGGGAAGTGGACACGCGCGTGCGATCGCCGCCGCCGAGCGTGACGGCGGCGAACCACGCGAAGCTGAATCGCCCGACGCTCTATCGCAATATCTCTTCGAGCGATGTCACACGGTTGTTACGCGAAGCTGCTGCCTACTTCGGCTCCTGCTCGCTCTCACTTGGGAAGGCCGGAGGCGGATAGCGGCCGATCTTGTCCGCGGTGTACTCGCTGGCCCAGAAGTCCGGCGGTCCCTCGCTGTCGGCCACCTTGTTCACCACTGGCTTGAGGCCGTGCTTCAGGTAGGCCGCCACTGCCTGAATCTCCGCATCGGACATGAACCGCCATCCCGGCCACGGCATGGGCGGAGCGAGATAGTGCGGATCCGCCGGGAAATTCCCCTTGCCCGGGGTCATTGATGTGATGGTCACGTCCGGCGTATCCTCGGGTCGCAGCCCGTAACGAATCGCGTTGAAGATCTGCCGTTCGGTGAAGCGGCCCATTCCCGTGGCGTTGTCCGGCGTCAGATTTCGCGGCCGCGTGTGCCAGCATGGGAGTCGCACCCGTCTTGAAGGCGCAGGGGCCGATCAGAAACTCCTGGTCGGGAGTCTTCATTCCCGCGAGCCACCCGTCTGCCCCCGGATCGGCGCCGCCGTGGCATCCGTTGCAGTCGTGGTTCAATACCAGCGAGCGTCCCAGCAGCACCTTCGCTCGCAACCCTTGCTGGGGTTCGGTGGGTGAGCTCGAACCTCTGAACGATGACAGCGCGAGTGCGGCGCCCAGGGGCAGAATCCACGTGATCCGCCGCAAAGTGATGCCTGACGGTAAGGTCATGATTTTCTCCGTGGTGGTGGTCGAACTTCGAGAATCCCCATCATCCCGTGGTCCTCGTGGTCGAGGATGTGGCAGTGGAACATCCATCTTCCCGGAAAGTCATCGAACCGCACGATGACGCGAACGACCTGGTGCTTCTTCACATTCACGACGTCCTTCCAGCTGACGTACGGTTCCGGCACGCCATCGCGATCGAGTATCTGAAACTGAAATCCATGCAGATGGAACGGGTGATCCATTGTCACGACATTCTCGATCTGCCAGATTTCCGTCGCGCCGAGCATCGAGGTGACGTCGACGCGATCCATGTCCATTGTCTTGCCGTTGATGAGTCCCTGACTCAACACGATGACATTTCGAGCGGTGACGCGCGTCGTATCGAGCGCGACGACGTGACGCATCACGCTGGGTAGTTCAACGGGAGGCAGACGCGGCGCGTCGGTGTAGCGCAGCGAGAGAAGATCGCGCGCGACATTCCAGTTTTCCGGGCGCGTGTGTGGGTCGTATCGATCGTAGGGGAGCGTCTGCAGCGTCGTGCGCGAGCTCGGATCTCCGGTACCGCGCACCAGGAGCTCCAGGCGCTCGGAGTTTGCGAGCAGAATTTCGTTGACGACCCTGGGCTTTTCGAACAGGCCGCCGTCATCTCCCACGTGAATCAGCGTCTGACCCGGAATCGCCAGCCGGTAGATCCGTGCGGCAGCTACGTTCACGACGCGCCAGCGCTGCACCTCTCCGCTCCGGATGCGAATCTCCGGCATCACCTGTCCGTTGACGAACAGGACGTCGCCCTCGCGCCCGTTCTCCTTGTCGATGCGGCCCTGCAGTGAGTGCGGATCCGCGATATCGGGAGTGCCATCGGGGAGAAAGCGATTGTCCGACAGCACGAGCAGCTTTTCCGGCAGCGACGCGGGGAGCGGATCCTTGGGGTCGCGAACGATGATCGCACCGTAGAGACCCTTGGCGATCTGATAGCCGGTGCGAACATTGGGATGCGGATGATACCAGTAGGTGCCGGCAGTGCCGCGCGGAATCGTGAACTTGTAATCGTACTGCTTGCCGGCGCCGATTGGACTCAGGGGACTGCCATCCATGTCGGCGGGAATGTGCAGCCCGTGCCAGTGGATGGTGGTGGCCTCGGGGAGACTGTTGCGAAAGTGGATGATGACGTGGTCGCCCTCGTGCACCTCGAGCGTCGGACCGGGAACGCTGCCGTTGTACGCGTAGGCGTCGGTGATGTGTCCCGGCAGCAGGGCGAGCCGCGCGGGCGACGCGGTGAGCAGCACCTCGACCGTTCCCGGAACCTTCGAGATGTTCTTCAGCACGGGCGGCTGCACCAGCGTGTCGAGCGGTATCGTCGGGCGCCGCGATCGATGTTCCGGGATGCGACCGGTGTTGCGGTCGTACGAACGCGCCGAGGATGGCCGCCGACGAGAGTACCGTCAGAAGCACCAGCCCGGATCGAATGCGCGCGAATCCATTCTGCGACGACATGCAGCGCCACCTCGGGCTCACCAGCCTACCTACCTCACCGCGTACGTTCCTCTCGCCAGCGAGGCACGCCGAGTCTCGCGGCGTGTGCGGTGCTGCACATTATAACTGCTCAGCGCGCCAATTGTGAGATGCGACTAGCGTTGTAAATGGATATTCGTGGTCATTCCCCGCGGCCAACCGATTTTCGCTGGCGCTTGACACGGTTCTCGCAGATCACGCGATAGAACTTCGCCTCACGTCCGAAATGCAGCAGCAGGCCGACCTCCAGGTTCGTCGCGCATAAGTAGCCGAACAGCTGCAGCTGAGCGCTGGGATGCAAACGCTCCGTCGCTTTGGTCTCGACGACAAGCTTCTGATCGACGATCATGTCGAGCGTCTGCCAAGCCAGTGGCTCATCTCGATAGTAGACCATGACCGCGACCTCACGGTCGACCCGATGACCCTTGGCGACCAGGTCTCGTTCCAGGGCGAGCGAGTAGAGGTATTCTCGAAAGCCAAACCCGAGCTCTCTGTGAACCTCATAGAAGACGCCGATGACGGAGTGCGTCAGTTCCTCCTCGACCAGTCCTCCCTGGCTTTTCGCAGTCATCCGTTACTGTCCGTTCATTCCGTTCAATTCGCATCATCAAACTGTTAGCGCCTGTAACGCGCAGTCGCGGTCGGATTCGCAACTGCCGCTTGGGCTGGCCGTTAACAGGGTGAAAACGGAACGAACGGATTGAACGGATGAAACGGACAAAAACTTTTTGGGAACGACAAACCTTTCACGTGCGCGGGCCGGCAAACCATGCAAGACGCCCGGTGCCGTGAAGCAATCGGCACCGGGCGTCGTGTCACTGCGCTTCCTGTCGATCTGCTACGCGGGCTCCTCTGCGAGCACGTTAGTCTCCGCAGTCGTCGGATCGATGATCATCCCGATTTCCAGTACGCGCTCGGCCGGGAATCCTCCGCGTCTGGCGTGCTCGCGAATCAGGTCCGCGTTTGGAGCGATGTATACGCACGTGATCTTGTCCTCGGTGACGTAGCTCTGGACCCACTGAATCGAGGGACCAAGCTCCCTCAGAACGGCGCACGATCGTTGCGAGATCGCCTTGAGGTCGGCCAGAGACAGTGCCCCCGCGTTGGGAATGTCACGTTCGATGAGATACTTCGGCATTCGCGTTCTCCGATCGAATCGTGAGAGTGGTCAGTGAGCCATTGAGGCGAGATCGGTCGTATTTTCGCAGTTGACCGCCGGATTCCAGTTCGCGAAGATCCCGCTCGAGTTGTCCTTCCACACCCAGGCGTGGAGGCCCCACAGCTGAAACACGTCGTTCTGCTGAAATTCGTGACCGAACAGCACCGGCGGCGCATTGTCGCGGCTGTGGAAGGTGTACGGAATGATGTATTCGACCGCCACGAGGCGGAGACGACCATTTTGTTCGGGCTCGTAGAGCAGCAGCTGGGGTTTGTCGACGCTAGCGGTTCCATTGATGAGGGCCGTGTTTCCGTAGTGGAAGCCCATGCCGCCGAGGGTCGGATCAGTCATGCACGCGGTGATCTTCGCCGACCACCCGGCACCGACAGCCGTGTCGAAATCGTGAAAGCGCGCGGTCACGCGCCGGAGCGTCGCCAGGTCCCTCAACTCCGCGGATCCCGAGGCCTGTGTCGGTGAGATCGTTCGGGATTGTTCGCTCGCGACAGAGTTCGCGGTGGTTGGGTCGCCGCTGCAGCCCGCCAGCAGCGCGATCCCGATGAGTAGCTGTGCCGTCCGTCTCATGGTCGCCTCGTTTGATATAGGTTATCCGGTACCTGCGCGCCCATGATGAGACTCCCCGCTTAGCTGATGATTGCGCTCAGAATTAGCCACGGATTAGCTGCGCGGTTCACGTGCGATGCACTCCGTGACTTGACACGGCTGTGCGCAATCGGCACTTCCATGCAACCGGAGTTCAGAATGCCGCGCCAGGAAATCCAGCCGAATCACGCACTCGAGGCGCATTGCCCCAACACCGCGGCGGAGTCTCGATGACGATGCTTCGCGATCAGCTCCAAACGCTGCTCGCCGATCGGTATGCCGTCGAGCGGGAGGTCGGGCGCGGCGGCATGGCGACGGTGTATCTGGCGCAGGATCGCAAGCACGGCCGTCAGGTGGCGCTCAAGGTTCTGCATCCGGAGCTCGCCGCGACGCTCGGATCCGAGCGGTTTCTGAGGGAGATCCAGATCGCCGCGCGCCTCCAACACTCCCACATCCTCCCGCTCTACGACTCGGGGCAGGCCGGCACGCTGTTGTACTACGTGATGCCGTTCGTGGAGGGCGAGTCGCTGCGCGACCGGCTCAATCACGAACGCCCGCTGCCCGTCGAGGAGGCGGTGCGCATCGCGCGTGACATTGCGGCCGCGCTCGACTATGCCCATCGCCAGGGCGTCGTGCACCGCGACATCAAGCCCGAGAACGTCATGCTGCACGAGGGAGAGGCGATCGTCACCGATTTCGGAATCGCCAAGGCCGTGAGCGCGGCGGGCGGGGAGAGTCTCACCCAGGTCGGGATGGCGGTGGGCACGCCGGCGTACATGAGTCCGGAGCAGGCGTCGGGCGAGCGGGAGCCAGACGGCCGGAGCGACATTTATAGCCTTGGCTGCGTGCTCTACGAGATGCTCACCGGCTCCGCGCCGTTCACGGGCCCCACGGTGCAGGCGCTCATCATGAAGCGGTTCACGGACCCGGTTCCTTCCGTGCGCGCCACTCGGTCGCTCGTCACGATCGAGCTTGAGGCGGTCGTGTCGAGAGCCCTGGCAAAGGATCCGGCGGACCGCTTCACGAGCGGCTCGCAGATCGTGCAGGCGCTCGGATCGCCGAAGGTGGTGACGCCGCACGCCACGGCCGTTGCAACACCCACCGTGGCGCCGCAAAAATCCATTGCGGTGCTGCCGTTCGCCGACATGAGTCCGCAAAAGGACCAGGACTACTTTTGCGAGGGCATTGCGGAGGAAATCATCAACGCGCTCACCAAGATTCAGGATCTGCGTGTGATCTCCCGGTCGTCCGCGTTCGCCTTCAAGGGCCAGAACCAGGACATCCGCAAGGTTGGCGAACAGCTCGACGTGGGTACCGTGCTCGAGGGAAGCATTCGGAAGGCCGGCAACCGGCTGCGAATTACCGCGCAGCTGATTAACGTCGCTGGAGGACATCACCTCTGGTCGGAGCGCTACGATCGCGAGCTGGAAGATGTGTTCGCGATTCAGGATGAGATCGCGGCCAGCATTGTGAAAGCGCTGCGCCTGGTACTCAAGGACGATGAGAAGGAGGCCATCGAAAAGGCCCCGACGGCGAACGTCCAGGCGTACGATTTCTACCTTCGCGGACGTCAGTACTTCAACCAGTGGCGCAAGAAAGCCGTCGAGCATGCGCGGCGAATGTTCGAGCGCGCCATCGAGATCGACCCGAACTATGCGCGCGCGTATGGCGGAATCGCGGACTGCTGCTCGTTCATGTACATGTATTGGGACGCGAGCGCGACCAATCTGGAGCGCGCGGATGCGGCGAGTCGGGCGGCGTTGGCTCTCGATCCGGAGCTCGCCGAAGCGCACGTCTCGCGAGGGCTGGCGCTCGCCGTACAGCAAGCGCGGCGAAGAAGCCGAACAGGAATTCCGCCAGGCGATCCGGCTGAATCCGAAGTTCTTCGAGGCGCACTATTTCTTCGGACGCTCCTTGCTGCAGCAGGGCAAAGCCGAAGAGGCGGCGGCATCGTTCGATGAGGCGAGCCGGATTCGTCCCGACGACTACCAGACGCCAACCTTTCGCGCGATGGCGCTCGACTCGCTCGGCCGGAGGAAGAGACGCGCGAGATGACGCGGCACTCGCTGGCGCTCATCGAGCGCCATTCTCGCGCTGAACCCCGATGACTCGCGCGCCCTCTCGCTAGGCGGCGCGATGATGTGCCAGAGCGAAAATCCCGCCGAGCGCGCGCTAGGCGCTGGACTTCGCGAATCGCGCTCTCACTCATCGACCCGGAGGACTCCGGGATGCTCTACAACCTTGGCTGTCTATACGCGCGACTCGGCGAGACCGAGCATTCGCTGTCGTGCCTGGAGCAGGCCCGTACACTTCGGCTTCGGGCTCAAGGAATGGATCGAGAACGATCCCGACCTGAACTCGCTGCGCACGGAGCCACGCTTCGTCGCGCTGCTCGCGTCGTTCTGACGAATCGCCAGACGCGATTACGCGCGCCGCTTGCCTGCGGCATCGCTACACGCGCGCCACTCCCCGGCTGTGCATCGATTCGCCTATCTCAACCGCTTTCGCGATCAACGCGTCGATGTCCTCCGCCTCCGTGCGGAAATTCACGATGCACGCCCGCAGCACGAACCGCCCGTCGAAAATCGCATTCGAAGGAAAGACTCGTCCGTCGAGCTGCAGCTCCGACATGAGTCGCTCGTTCAGCCGTTCAGTAATCCTCGGCCGACGGCGTCGCCGCGCAGCTCGCGCGGGGAACATAGCGGAAGCAGGCGATCGAAAGCTCCGGCGCTCGGCCAATCAACCTCGAGTTCCGGGTGAGCGGCCGCGCGGCGTACAGATATTGCGCGAGCGCGACGTCGTGCGCGATGCGACGCTCGTACGCGTACCAGCCGTGAGCGAGCAGCGATACCCAGATCTTGAGCGCGTGGAAGCCACGCGAGAACTGGGGCCCGAGCGCGTACATGTCGGCGCCGCGGCCCGTCAGCTCCTTGTCCTCGTGCACGTAGCTCGGGTCGATCGAGAATGCGTGCGCGAGCACCTGCATGTCGCGGACGACGACCACGCCGCCCGAGTGCGGCGTGTACAGCCATTTGTGCGGATCGAGCGCCACCGAGTCCGCGCGCTCGATGCCGCGGAAGAGCGGACGAAGCGCGCCGTGAGCGCGGCGACGCCGCCGTACGCGCCGTCCACGTGCATCCACAGTCCGAGCTCGGCGCACACGTCTGCGATCTCGTCGAGCGGATCGATCGCGCCCGTGGACGACCGTTCCGGCGGTGGCGACGACGGCGACCGGCTTGTGCGCGTTCCGAATGTCGCGCGCAATGGCGGAGCGCAGAGCGTCGACCCGCATTCGCAGATCGCCGTCGCACGGCACGCTGCGCACCGCGTCTCGCCCCAAGCCCCAGCATGTCCGCCGCGCGCGTGTTGACGTCGTGCACCTGCGCGGACGCGTACATCGTGAGCGGCGGGCCGCCGCGCGTTCCAAGTTCTCTAATCGACCATCCCGCCTGCGCGTCGCGCGCGGCCTTGAGCGCGACGAACGCCGCCATCGCCCCGCCGGACGTTACGTATCCGCCGGCCGTTCCGGCAATCCGAGCCGGGTCGCGAACCAGCGGCCCAAGTGTAGCTCGATCTCCGTCGCCGCGGGCGACAGTCTCCAACCTCCCACGTTCTGATTGAGCGCGGCGGCGACGAGATCAGCCGCCGCACCGGGCACCGTGCCCGCGCCGGTGATGTACGCCATGAATCCCGAGTGACCCGTGTACGTCGCATGCTCGAACGTGATCGTTCGCAACGTCGCGATCAGTTCCTCGCTCGAGAGTGGTTCGGCAGGCACCGGTCGCGTCACCGCGGCTCGAACCTCCGCGGCGGTCGCTCGCCCGCCAACAGGCATCGATGGAAGCCGTTCGAGCAGTTCGCCCCAGAGTCCCGACCACCTCCGTTGCCGAAGGCGCGAGCGCGCTCCGCACTCCACGCCAAATCGGTGACCGCCGGTGGAGCGACGCTCCCGCACGAGCCAGAGTGATCCGGAGCATGTTGAAGTTGCGTCATGCGGAGAATGATCGCCTGGTGGAAGTTGATAGCACCGGCGCGCTCGCGAAAGCGCGCCGGCTGTCGAGTCTACTTCGCGCTGTGGCGTGTCAGCGGGGTTCACGTACGTCATCGCGAACGGCCCGATCGCGTGGACCTGAACTATGGTCGGTCCCTGCGCCTCGGCGAAGTGCGCCCCTTCGCCGGCGCCGTCACGAAACCGCCGGCGTGTCAACGTCATCATGTTCTTCGTGTCGATCTTTTCGCCCATGCCGACGAGGAACGTCCCGCTGATCACCGTGACGTTCTCGTCCGTCGGATGCGTGTGCGGCGCGATCCTGTAGCCACTCGGCATCTTCAGGCGAACCGTGAACTGTCCGGTGCCACTGGGATCGCCCTGGAGACACCGCCATTTGCGCGCCCGCGGGAAACACCGCAGGGGCGGGGCCCCACTTGAGCTCCGGTTGCGACGAGGCGTGCGAGCCCGCTGGTGCCTGCGCGCGCGCGGCTCCCGCAGCGATGGTGAGCAGCAACGTGATTGCAGTCGTGATTCGCATTTCTCTGTCTCCACTATTGAACTGTCCGCGCGTCCGTTCGGCGTTCGCCGGCGGTGTACGCGAGCGACAGTATATCGACGAGCGGAGGCGCGACTCCGTGGCGAGTACGGGGAATTCCAACTCGCGTACGGGGGCCACGCGCGCAAACAGTGGCGTGGCTCGCTCCGTTCCGGCGTCCGTGTCGCGCCAAGCCCCTGCTCGGCCGCCCAAACCGCGAGCTGCGTGCGCGACGAGAAGCCGAGCTTCGCCAACGCCGAGGCGACGTATCCCTCCACGGTACGCTCGCCGATTCCGAGCTGGCGCGCGATGGCGCGATTCGGCTTTCCCTGCGCGATGAGCGCCGCGGCGTCGCGCTCACGGCGTGTGAGTCCGCCATGGGCGGCCTTGGCGGCGAGCGCCGGCGTGCGTCGGGCGGCGGCGGCGCCGTCGGTCGAGTCGCGCACGAAACGTCTGCCACCAGCGCCGGATCATCGAGCTCGGCCTCGATCTCGCCGGCGGTCGCGCGCGCGCTGTCGAACGAGCGCCGCGCCTCGAGTCGCCGGCGCCGGCCAAGATGCACCACGCCTTGCGCGGCATCGATGCGCCAGAGCAACGGGCGCGCTTCCTGCTCGCGCGCGTCGATGCGCGCGGATCCAACGACGCCATCGCGTCGTCCCATCGCCCCGGCATCGCCAGCGCCTGCCCGCGCAGAAGCGCGACGCGCGGCATGCCTCCGCTCGTCCGCATTCGGTGAGCGTCTCGAGCACCGCGGCAGGGGCGCCCATGGACATCGACATCTCGGCGCGGGCTACTCCCAGGAATCGTTCGCCGAGTGTGCGCGACCGCGTTCGTGCGCGGCGCCGCCGTCGTCGGGGATGGGGACCCGCTTGTCGACATCGGCGAGCACGTCCGCGCCTTGGCCGATCGCGACGCGCGCGCGAAACGCGATCGCCAGCGGTGCGCCGGTCCAGCGAATCCAGGTCGCGGATCCGAGCCGTCGCGCGATGTCGTGCGCCGCCGTCAGCTGCGCGAGACGCCGAGGACACATGAACAGCTCGAGAGCGATCACGCCGAGCACGCGGCGGGCGCCGCACTGCCACTCGAGATGCTCTATCTCTCGCGCGATGACCAGCGACTCGCGGGCGTGACGAAGCGCGCGCGCATATTCACCGCGCCAGGCGAGACAATCGGCGAGCAAGTAGCGCGCGAACGCCTCACCCGCGCGCCAGCCGATCTCGCTCGCGAGCCGCACCGCGCGCTCGCTCTCGAGCAGCTCGGCGGTGTGCACGCTGGTGCGCACGGCGCCGGCCGACGCATGGTAGCTTGGACCGCACGCAGGCAGCACCGCGAGCGCGTTCGCCAGCGCGCGACGATCGTCGAGCGCGGAAAAAAGATCGATGGTACGCTCGTACAATCCGACGGCGGTGTCCTGCGCGCCGGCGCAGTGATGCGTCATGGCGAGCAGGTCGACCGTCTCCGCCACTCCGCGCTGGTCGCCCGCGGCCTCGAAGATCGCGAGCGCCTCGTCGTGATGCGGGATGCCCGAGTGCGGGTCCTCGCGGTTGACGAACCAATTCCCGATCCTGTTCAGGCTGCGGGCCATGAGCGCGGATCGTCGATGGTTCGTGCGACGAACAGCGCATCGAGGCGATAGCCCCCGGCGCGCTCGTAGTCGCGCGCAGCCCAGAGCATGCCGAGCGCGTGTAGTGCCGCCCACTCGGCGCGACGATCCTTGCTTTCGCGCGCGGCGATGAGCGCCGAGGCGAAGTCATCGTTCGCGTGCGAGAACGATCCGAGAGTCTCGTGGGCTCGTCCGCGCCCCGTGAGCAGGCGGGGTCGAGCCGCTGGCCGGCGTTCTCCGTGGCGGTGACGGCGCGATCGAAGTGCTGCAGCGCCTCGCGAGGTGCGCCGAGGCTCAACGCGCGCGCGGCGGCGCGGAGTGCGTAGCGTCGCGCCGGACTCCCACGCGCCGGCCTCGAAGGAGTGGTAGGCGAGCGCGTCATCGCCGTCGTGCGTGCTATCGTCGTAGTCGCGCTCGAGCGCTGTGGCGATCGCGCGATGCAGCGCGACGCGCTCGCGCGCGAGCAGGCGCGCGCGCATGGCCTCGCGCGTGAGGGCGTGGCGGAACGCGAAGCGGTCTGCGGACTCCTCCACCACGAGCTGCGCATCGACCAGCTCTCTCACGAGCGCGAGCAGCTCGGCCTCGTCGTGCGACGTGAGCGCCTGCAGCAGTCCGAAGTCGAAGCGGCGTCCTGCGACGGCGGCGATCGATGCGACCGCGCGCGCGTCGGGCTCAGCATCGACAGTCGGCGCGTCGACCGCTTCGGTGGCCGTGCGCGGCACGCCGACCTGCTCGAGCGAGCGTGCGCGCCACACGCCGTCCTCGCGCACAAGATCGCCGGCGACGAGCAGAGCCTTGAGCATCTCCTCGATGAAGAAGGGATTCCCCTCGGTGAGTCCGTGCAGATCGTCGACGAAGTGCGGTCCGAGAGCGACCTGCGGGCCGAAGATCGATTGCATCATCGTCGACACGTCCGGCACGCCGAGCGGCCGCAGCTCCACCTCCGACGCGCATCGCGCGCGATCGAAGTCGGCGAGAAGGCGCGTGAGGCGCGGGCCGACCTCGTCGCTCCGAAATGTCAGCACGAGCGCGGTGCGCTGAGTGGTGATGCGACGCGCGAGATGCAACAGGAGGTCGAGCGTCGCGTCGTCGCTCCAGTGCACATCCTCGATCACCAGGCACACCGGCTGTGCTCTGGCCAGCGCGTGCATCGCTTCGGTGAACGAATGAAAGAGTCGCCGGCGCTCCTCTTCCGGATCGAGCGCCTGACGCGGCGGCGTGTCGGGAAAAATCGAGCGTAGCTCGGGAAAGAGCGTTACGAGCTCGGTTCCGGCTACCTCGAAGTAGTGCGCCGCGAGCGATCGCGACGCGCTGGCCGAGAGGGCGCGAACGAGGTCGAGAAGCGGGGCGTATGGGTGGGCGCGGTCGGTCTCGAAGCAGGCGCCCTGCAGCGTGACGAAGCCGAGCGTGTGCGCGCGCTCGACCACCGCGCGAACGTAGCGCGACTTGCCGATCCCGGCCTCGCCGGAGACGAGCAGCGTGCTCCCGTGCGCGTCGCGCGCCCTGTCGAGCGCGTGGAATCCCGCGGACAGCGGCGCGTCGCGACCGATGAGAACCGGACAGACGACACTCTGCTCGACAAGCATTCAGCGGAACCCGGCGTGGTGATGATGCCGGAATGATAGAAGCGATCGAAGTCCGAGAAAAGCTCGGCGGTGCGAGGAACCCGCCTCACTGAAATCCGTCACCGTGAGGCGGGCCCGCTCGCTAGTTGAAGTTGACGTTCGCCGTGCCGCAGCCAACGCCCTGTACCCACAGGTTCTGCACTCCGGGGATGTTCGGGGCGAGGTCTTCGTCCGAAACGATCATCTGCGCGGTGAACGACTCGTCGTTTCCGTCACCCGCACGGTAGAAGTCCGCGAGCAGCACTGCCGTGTGGGCATCCGTCGCGACGGGCTTCAACGGGTCGCTCGCCGAGCACTTGAAGCTCGTGGATTCGAGAAGCTGACGCGTATCCCACCGCACGCCCTGACCGGCCTGGCAGCCCGCGATCGGTCCCTGAGCCACGGTGGAGTCGCAGCCGAATCCGCCGGCGGAGTGCACTGTGGTCTGTTTCGGCACCGTGTTCGAATGCCGAGGCAGGATCATACGACCCACCACCGGTCAGCCGAACCACTCCGGTGGGGAAGCCCTTCACGGTTCCGTTGAAGCCGAAGCCGCTCCGGCCGACGGCGCTGAAGTTCGCGCGGGATGACTCAGTTGGTGCCGAACCCCTGTCGCACGCGACGACGAGGCTCAGACAGAGCGCCGCGAGCGTCTGAGAGGCGATGATGATGTACCGCATGGTGTTCTCCTTCCTGTGGGGACGTCGATGTGGGCGAGGATGTGGACGACGATCTCTTCGGCATGCGCAGCATCGGTGAGGCTGCCGATTCGAACGCGGCAAGCTACGCGCGCGCTTCGGGGCGGAGAGTCGGGGCCGTTGGCCCAATCGATGTCAGTCTTTCGGACGCGGAGTGTCGGCGGCAGTCCTACTAAGGAAGGACGGCGCCTCGAATCAATTCACGCGGTCCACAGGCGTCGGGAGCTCGGCTCCACGATTGTCCGCGGACGATGTAGGACGCCGTCCGACGCGCGCGTTCCGATTTCTTGCACGCGGCAACGGCGTCGGCTCTTATCCATCGATGGACGACCGCGTGCATCGCAGCTCGCAGCTCAGCTCCGCGCGCTTCGCGACAATCCGAATCAGCACTGTCAGTCGTCCGGCCGTGGCTTGCGCGATCCAGTTGGCGACAGCAGCATCAGTGAGAGGCTGACACCGGCGCGAGGCAAGGAGGCGGCCATGTTCGACATCCCAGGCATAACGGGTCTGCTGGCGCTCGCACTCTTCGCGACCTGGGTAGCGACGCGCGCGCGGCGAGACAATCGCCGACTCGTGAAGTGGGTTGGTCTCGTCCTTTCGAGCGTGATTACGCTGGCCTGCACCTTGGCTATCGGCGTCGCACTGGTCGGCTTCTACAAGATCAACTTCCCTCCGCACCGGCCGGCAGTGACGGAGCTAAGAGTAGCCGGCACTCCGGATCAAGTCGCGCGAGGCGCGAGATTCGGTGCGTTCTGCGCTCTTTGCCATTCTCCGAACGCGAATGTCCCTCTTGTCGGAGCGGACTTCACGCGGGGCGGCCCACCGGTCGGAACCATGTTTGCCACGAATCTCACGCCCGCCGGCGAGATCAAGAATTGGTCGGATGCCGAAGTCATTCGGGCGATTCGGGAAGGCGTTCACAAGAGCGGCCGCGCCCTGGTCATCATGCCCTCGGAGGTCTTTCATAATCTGAGCGACGTCGACGTCCAGGCCATCGTCGCGTACTTGCGTTCGCAGCCAGCAGCAGGACCCAATACGCCGGCGACAAAATTGAATGTCGTCGGCGCGCTCTTCATCGGAGCGGGGCTCGCCCCCACCAGCGCGCAGCCGCCCATCACGCAACCGATCGTCGCGCCGGCCGGCAGGCGCCTCGGCCGACTACGGCAAGTACCTGGTCTCGATTCTGGGTTGCCGACTGTGCCATGGCGAAAACCTCGCGGGCCGCACCAGCGGCGGGCCTGGCCCACCCGGCGGCCCAAACCTCACGGTGATCGTCCCGAAGTGGAGTGTCGAGGACTTCAACCATACCCTGCGCACGGGTGTGGATCCCTACACCCACACGCTAACGCGAGGGGATGCCATGGAAGCAGATTTCCAGCTTCGCAAGTGACGCGGATCTCGAGGCGATCTATACCTACCTACACGGCCTGACTCCAATCGTGGGATCATCAAAGTAAAACGGCAGGCTTCTTACCACCGGTGAATTCCACGTTTCGCGCTCTCGTCGGAGTTCCAGTTGACACTCGTGCTACGGAATCCCTAGCGTCCGGGTATGACGCGGATGAACGCAATCCTGCCAATCGTCGCGGTCCTCGCGTGCTACTCCGCGTCCTTGGCGCCTATCACCGACATTGTCGGGACATGGGGTGGCGACAATGCCGGGTTGATTGTGAGTGATACCGACGTGCACGTCCATATCGGGTGCACGTTTGGCAATGCCATCGGTCCAATCCACCCCGACGCGCGCGGCCGGTTCGAGGCCAACGGGACTTACAACGTGGATGCATATCCAGTCGATCGCGGCATTGTCCATCCGGCCGTCTTCTCAGGACAGATCATCGGTCAGACGATGACGCTGACGGTGTCGCTCACGGACACCGCGCGAGTGCTAGGCCCGGTTACCCTTGTTCAGGGAAAGGAGCCGAAGATGGGGCCGTGTCCTATCTGCAGGGTGCCCAAGGGAATGCGAGCTCGCACGGCCACCGCCGTCTTCCGAACGTCCTTGCCACCAGCTACTTGAACATCGCCGGGCTGATCTCCAGCGCCACCTCTGTGATCCGATCCACGGGCAGTCCCGCCCGGCGCGCGTGCTCGCGCACGGCCTCCGGACTCGGTGCGTCGTACTCGCAGTAGATCTTGCCGTCGGTGTCGGACACGTAGCTCCGGATCCAAACGATCCCGGTCATGCCACTCATGGCGGCTATCGACTTGCGCGATGCGGTCTCCAGCTCCTCGCGCGTGATGCTGCCCACGGTGCGTTCGATCAGGTATCTCGGCATCTGGGTTCTCCTCTCCCGGTTCGGTGATCATCTCGTTACAGCCCGGACGTACGGCGCAGCTGATCGCATGCCTCGATCAGTTCCATGTCGCCGCATGCTTTCGCTGCCCGCACGCCCGACGCCAGCATTTCGCGCGCTCGTTCCGGCATCGCACTGGCGGCTGCCGCCCGGGACAGCTCCAGGCACATCCACCCCTCGCCACGTGTATCGCCGTTCTCGACCCGAATTGCAAGTGAGCGCTCCAATAGCGGCATCGCTCGATCCGGTGCGCCCGCATCCATTTCGACCGCGCCGAGCATGCCGAGCGTGTGGCCCAGCAGGTCGGCGTGGGGAAGAAGCTCGTTGTACGCCAGCGCGCGCACGAGTGTCTCACGCGCCTCGTCGAGCCGCCCCATCGTACGAAGTGTGAGGCCGATGCTGTTGAGAGCCAACCCCACGCCCTCCGAGTCCTCGCATTCCGAGAAGGCGTCGAGCGCGAGCTCGTACTGCTCGAGCGCCATCGAATGTCGTTGCCGCTCGAACTCCACGATGCCGATGACGTTGCGCAGACGGCCTTCGGTGCGCCTGTCGGCGAGCGACGCGGCCAGTGCCACGGCGTCGTGGTAGTAGGGCAGCGCCTGCGTCGAATCCGCGGAGATGCGACGCGTCACGCGGCCCAGTCCCTCCACGGCCGTGAGCTCGCCCAACGTGTCATGCACCGCGAGTCGCAGCGCACGAGTCTTCTCCCACGCCAGCAACGCATCGTCGTCGCGTCGCTCCTGCTCGTGCACGCGGGCGATGTCCTCCCAGAGATCCGCTTCGCTCGCGGTATTCTCCAGTTGAGCGAAGAGGCGCGCCGCTTCCTGCAGCAGCGGAAGCGCATCTTCGCCGCGTCCGAGCGCGAGCAGCACCTCGCCAAGCACGCGGAGCGAATGTGACAGCCCGGGCACGAAGTTCGCGCGCCGCGTGAGATCGATCGCCGTGCGATAGTGATCGAGACTCTCATCGATCCGTCCAGCCTGCAGGCACAGGTGGGCGATGGACGTATAGTGATACGAGAGCTGAATCGGCAGTCGCTCTCCAATGGTGCTTGCGGAAGCCCGCCGCATCAGCTCGAGCGCGCGTTCGCTCTCGCCGCGCTGACGATACACGTTGGCGAGTATGTGAATCAGGTAGAACTGCTTCACGGCCACGTCGCTCTTGATCGATGCGTCCGAATTCAGCAGCAGGATGCGCTCCGAGAGATCGATCCCCTCTGTCAGTCGTGCCTCCGCTTCGTCGTAGCGGCCAAGCCCCTTCAGCACGTCTCCCAGGTTCGAGAGGTCGCCCAACATGGCCATCTCGTCGCCACGCTCCCGATCGATGGCGAGTGCCTCCTCGATGTGGACGAGCGCGTCTTCGTCTCTTCCCTGGTGCCAGCGCAGGAGGCCGAGGCTCCGGAGGGTGTGCCGAACGCCCGCGAGATCGCGCAGCTCGCGTCGCAGGCGCAGCGACTGCTGCAGCGCGTCGTCCGCGGCGTCGAAGCGTCGCAGCAGCGTATGCAGGTCGCCCTGTCGCAGGAAGACCTCGGCGAGCTGCGCCGAATCACCCTCCTTGTTCAGGAGTGAGACCATCTCGTCGATGAGGTGCTGCTGCCGCTCTCTCAGTCCGAGCGTCTCGCCCAGACGTTCCTGTCGGAGAAGCAGATCCACGGCGCGCACGCGGTAGCCCGCGTCGGCGGAGAGCGGGGCGAGCCACGCGTGTGCGCGCTCGAGCATCTGCATCGCCTCGGAGAACTCCGTCAGAATCGTGGCGCGTTCCGCGGCCAGCACCGCGTAGTGCACCGCCTTGTCCCATTGCTCTGCGCGCCAGAAGTGATGGGCCACGCGCTCGAGCTGATCGTCCGGAAGCGGGTTGCCGAGTGCTTCCATCGCCTCGCCCACTCGGCCGTGCAGTGCGCGACGACGATGCTCGAGCAGCGTCGCGTAGGCCACCTCCTGCATGAGCACGTGCTTGAACCGGTAGGTGGCCGTGGGTGCGACGCGCGTCTGTTGAATGAGACCCGCGGTCTTGAGCGACTGGATGGCCGCGTTCAGATAGCCGGCATCATCGAGCGTGCGCTCCAGCACATTGCGTCCGAATTCGCGGCCCACCACCGAGGCGACGAGAAGCGTGTCGCGCGCCTGCGAATCCAGGCGATCGAGGCGCGCGCGAATCACCGCCTGCACGGTGCCGGGCAGGCTGAGTGTGTCGATCGTGCCGGCGATGTGCACCTCGCCGTCCGTTACGCGCAGCGTGCCGTCTTCCTGGAGGGCCTGGCACATCTCCTCGAGAAAGAACGGATTGCCGCCCGTTCGCTCGTGCAGCAACGCGGCGAACGCCGTCGGAACGTCATCCACTCGCAACACGGCGCGCAGCAGATCGTGCGTGGAGCGCTCCGCGAACGGCGCGAGCGTCACCGACTCGTTCGGAGCGACGGTTCCCCAGTCGCTCACGTAGCCGGGCCGGCAGGTGACCACGACGAGCAGCGCGTACTGCGAAACGAGCTCCGCGATCTGCGAGAGAACGGCGTGCGATGCGTCGTCCACCCAGTGCCAGTCCTCGAGCAGGAGCACCGTTGGGCGCTTGCGGCTGGTGGCCGTGAGAAACGCGGCGATGGCCTCCCGCGCCAGGATTCGAAAGTTGTCGCCCTGCGGATGCGCGGCCAGTTTGAGCTCGGCCGCGGGCACCGACAGCAGGCGCATGTACAGCGAATCGAAATCTTCGAGCTCCGGCGAGCCGGCGTGCAGGAGCGCGAGCGCGCCGGCGATCGCATTGGGCGAGTCGGCGCTCGCCGCGAAGCCCAGCGCATCGCGCAGCACATTGATGAAGGGCAGATAGGCTGTGGACGCACCGTGCGACAGGCAGCGCCCGTGCAGCACCGTGAGACCGTGTTCCTCGCCCGACGGAATCAGCTCCTCGATCAGACGACTCTTTCCCATCCCGGCCTCGCCCACGATCGTCACGAACTTGCCGGCGCCCGCGCGCGCCTCGTTGAGGCAGTCGCGCATGAGCGCCAGCTCGCGATCGCGGCCCGTGTAGGGCGTGAGCGCTCCCTCCTGCAGCGCGGCCTCGATGCGCGTTCGAACCTCCGACTCCCCCGAGATCTCGTACGGCGTGACCGGACGACCGTCGTCGTGCAGGGTAAGGTCGTTGCGCGGCGCGAGCTGCAGCGGCGGCTCGATCAGTCGCCGGCAGCGGGGCCCCACCCACACGCGGCCGGGCGGCGCCGCGGCAGCGATGCGCGTGGCCAGGTCGAGCGCCGGACCCGCGACGTGAAACGGCGTCGCCGCGTTTTCGGTGGGGCGAACGATGAGCCTGCCCGCGTCCATGCCGACGTGGATGCGCAGTCGCGACGCAACCGCCGTCTGATCGCCGCTCGCGTCCTCGCCCGCGCCGCTCGCGAGCGCGAGGGCCGCGCGCGCCGCGCGAAGGCAGTCATCCTCGCGCGCGTGAGGCACCCCGAACAGGACGATGGCGCCGCCATCATCGAATCGATTGACGATACCGTCGAACCGCGCGGCGATGTCCGTCACGAGCGCGCGAGTGCGCTGCATCTCGCCGGCGGCGTGACCCGGTCCGTGCCCCTCGAGCACCGTTGCATACCCAGAGATCCGAACGGTGAGCACCGCCGCCTCCCGCCCCTCGCCGTCGAGGCGGAAGGCGGGTTGTGAATCGGAGCGCTCTCGCTCGCCGCGCCGCCGCGGCGCGGTCGTCATGTTGATCCCGAGCATCGACCCGATCGCCTCCAGCTCCGCGACAACTCTCGCGGCGGACGCCGGCCTGTCGGACGGATTCTTCGCGAGCGCATCGCCCACGAGATTCTTGAGCGACGGCGGTACATTGCCGCGCCGAGCGGAGATGGATTCGGGATCGGTCATGCAGATGGCCGCGGCAACGGCGCGCGAATCGCCGCCGCGAAACGGTCGCACGCCCGTGAGCATCTCGTACATCACGACGCCCAGCGACCAGATGTCCGTGCGTGCGTCGACAGGATCGGCGCACGTCTGCTCCGGGCTCATGTACGCCGCGGTTCCGGGTGTGACGCCGGGCGCCGTGATCGCCGTGCCGTCCAGCTTGGCGATGCCGAAGTCGAGGATCTTGAGAGTGCCGTCCGCGGTGACGATGAGGTTCGCGGGCTTGATGTCGCGGTGGATGATTCCGCGCTCGTGCGCCGCTGCCAGTCCGCGCGCGGTCTGCAGAGCGAGTGACACCACGTCTTCGATGGAGAACGGTCCGCGCGTGAGCCTGGCCGCGATCGTCTCGCCCTGATAGTACGGCATGGCGATGAAGAACCGCTGGTCAAGCGTCTCACCCACCTCGAAGATCGTGCACACGTTCGGATGATCCAGGCTGGCCGCTGCCTGCGCCTCTACGCGGAGGCGATCGCGCGCCTCGCCGTCGCCGAGGAGATAGACGGGAAGAAACTTCAGCGCGACGGTGCGCTCCAGCCGCTGATCCCAGGCCTTGACCACTACGCCCATGCCGCCGTCGCCGACGGGGCCCATGAGACGATAGTGCCCACCGACAGACTCGGGGCCCCACGCCAGCGGCGACTCGACTGCGGCGTCCTCCGGCGTGATCGATACGGCATCGAGCACAGAGTGATCGAGCGGTCCCGACTGATGATGCGCCTCGAGGAGCGCCGCCACTTCGCGCCGCAGCGATTCGTCCAATCCGGCGAGCGCGTCGAGCGCCGCGGTCTGCTCGGCGGCCGGGAGATCGATGAGCGATGCGAGTGCATCGCTCGTGCGCTGCCAGTCGCGCGCGGGGTTCGATACGCGGCTCGCCGGCAGAAACTCTTTCAGTCTCTGCTCGATCGAACGGAGCACGTGCGCAGGCTCGCCATTAGCCTTGCAGCTCGCGGTTGAGCCACGCTCGCGCCAGCGTCCAGTCGCGCTTCACGGTAGCGGGCGAAGTGGCGAGTGCGGCGGCGGTCTCCTCGATGTTCATGCCGCCGAAGTAACGACACTCGACGACGCGCGCCTGCCGCTCATCGATCGCGGCGAGCCGCCGCAGCGCCTCGTCGAGCGCGAGCAAATCTTCGGAGCGCGTCTCGGCGATGATCGGTGCGGCGTCGAGCGAAAGCGGGACGCTCGCCGCCGCCGCGCTTCTGCGTCTTGCGACCGAGGGCGCTGTCGATGAGCACGTGTCGCATTGCCTGCGCTGCGATCGCGAGCAGATGCGCGCGCCCCTCGAACTCGAGCGGCTGTCCTCCGACGAGACGCAGGTAGGCCTCGTGCACGAGTCCAGTCGTGTCGAGCGTGTGACCCGTCTGCTCGGCGCGCAGACGATGATGGGCGATGCGACGAAGCTCGTCGTAGATGAGAGGAACCATTCTGATCGACGGTGACGGCGCCGCCGCGCGCCATTGCGGGGATGATGCGCTCGAGGCTTTTCTGTTCACGCATCTCGGCCATTGCTGCTCCGAACGATGACATCAACCATGACACCATAGTCGCAATCCACGGGCCCGATTGCAGGCCGCTAAAAATCGCGGTCATGGACGATTCACGCAACAACGCGATTGGCTTGGCACGCGAGGAAAATCGTCGCTCGGTCAATGAGCCGATTCGGTGGGCTTTCCCGCCTGGGGGTTATAGGCCCCGCGAAGCCCCGACAGCACCTTCCTCGCGCTCGCAGGTTAAGGAGGTCGATCATGCTAAACCACCGATTCTCGTATCGCTCGATCGTCGTACGAAGCATCTCTGCTCGGCGCGTCCATCGCGGGGTGTAGCGACTCGAACTCGCCCACGCAGCAGGACAAGGATGTGGCGTCGCTGCGTCAGGCCATCGCATCGATCCAGCCACTGAGCGCGGCGCAGGCGGCCGGCTACACCGTCGCCGTGGGCGACCCGGGCGATGGCCACACGTGCCTGCGGACCCTCAGGCGGGTGCGATGGGCGTCCACTACCTGAACGCCTCGCTCGTGAGTGCCTCGCCCGTGGTCACGCAGCCGCAGATCATGATCTATGAGCCGCAGCAGGACGGGACGACGAAATTCGTCGGCGTCGAATTCATCATTCCGTACAGCGTGCACGGAGAGGACCAGTCGCCGCCGGAGCTCTTTGGCCAGCAGTTCATGAAGAATGCGACATTCCAGCTGTGGGGGCTTCACGTGTGGGTGGGACGCACCAACCCAAGCGGGATATTCGCAATGTGGAACCCCGACGTGTCGTGCCAGTTCGCGCAGTAGCTCATCGAGCGTCGCGGATCACATCTCGCCGAGGTGTCGTGCGAGACGCACGGTAAGCGCAACGATCGTCAGTACGGGATTCGCGAATCCCGCCGTCGGAAAGTTGGAGGCGCCGGCAACGAACAGGTTGTCGGCGCCGTGCACGCGTCCGTGCCGGTCGGTGACGCCGCGCGTCGGATCGTCGTGCATGCGCGTGGTGCCGGCGTGATGGTGAGCGTTGGGATCCACGCGCACGGTGGGATCGACCGTGACGGCACCCACGGCGTTGAGTCCCATGCACACCATCGCGCGCAGTCGCGCCAACCGCCGATGATCGTCCGCTCGCCACTCCCAGTGCAGTGCTGGCAGAGGCACGCCGAGCGAGTCGCGCTGCGTGCTCAGCGTGACGCGATTCTCGGGATGTGGCGACTGTTCGAGATTGAGAAGCACCGTGAATCCGTCGAATACGCGCGCAACGCCACGGATGTGAGACCATCCGTGGCCTTCGGTCGCCAGCCATCGTGCGGCGAACGAGGGCAGCGCCGTGTGCACCAGTTGCACCGCTCGACGCAATTTCGGGATCAACGTCGCCGAGGCGTTCAGCACTGCCCCCGAGAGCAGTGTCTCTTGGCGAAGCGAGAGGCGGCCGAGGATCTGCGTGCCGTCCGAGGCGCCACTTACGTCGTAGAAGCGTGAGTTTGCGTACAGCTCGCGTGACCTCGGATGCAGCGTGATCGACCTGTCGCGCGGGTGTTCCATGAATCCTCGGCCCACCCATCCGCCGCTGTTGCCGAGGGCGCCGCGTCCGTCGTCGGTGAGCAGGAGCAGGCGGGCATTCTCCACGGCTCCCCCGGCGAGCACGACTCGTTTCGCCCGAACGCTCCACCGCGCTCCCCCGGCGTCGCGACCGAGACCGTGGTGACGCGCCGGCCTGAGGAATCGCGATGCAGCATCACGGCGGTGGCGTGCGTGCACACATCTATGTTCGTCGCGCGATCGATCGACGCGAGCAGCGGGGCGAGGAACTCGTAGCGCGAGCCGAGCTGGTAGACGCGCGAGTCGAGATAAGGTCCCAGTGCGCTCCACGGCTCGCGCCCCGGGGAGGTCCACGCCCACGCGTCGTATACGGATGGGCCGAGCGCGCAGATTTTCTGCGCCCGATCGTAATCGGCATACAGGTCGTCGAGGCCGAAGGGCCAGCCGCTATGCTCGACTCCGGGCCGTACCTCGAAGTCCGCAGCGTCAAGGGGCGCGTATTTGGCGCCGACGGCTCCGAACACAGGTGTATTCGAAGGTGTATTCCTTACCGGTGTATTCCATAGTAGAGCGGTGCCTCCCACTCCCCTGTGACGAGTAGGGCCGAGGCCGGAATAGACATCTCCGGTGGTGACGCCATCATTAAGCGCGAGAATCTCCGGCTCGGGCACGTCTCCCCCACTTTCCAGCACGATCACATCGCCTTGGCCACCCACCAGCTCCGCAGCGAGCACCAATCCCGCGGGCCCCGCACCGACGATGCACACGTCGGTGTCGAGTGTCGTGCCCTCGGTGAACTGCCTCGCGTCGAGATTCATGCAGCTCCGGTTTGGGTGACGCGCGCGTGACCGCGGCCGATCCCGCCGTCACCATCATCATACCGACACTCGGATTGCGCGAGCGGGCCGCCTCGCTCCGCGCCGCGATCGAGAGCGCGCTCGCGCAATCCGGAGTGTGTCCAACGGTGATCGTCGTGCTGAACGGGCGGCGGCGCGACCCCGAGGTCGAGCGCGCGCTCCGGGAAGATGCACGCGTGACGCTGGTGACGCGCGAGGGGCGCGGCCTCCCGGCCGCGTTCGTGGAGGGTCGAAAGCTGGTCGTGACGCCGTGGTTCACTGCGCTCGACGATGACGATCTCCTGCTTCCGGGTGCACTCGAGCTTCGGGTGCGCGAGCTCGAGCGGCGCGCCGACTGCGCCGCGGTGTTCACGAACGGCTACGTGCGGAACGGCGACAGCGACACGCTGCACGTGCACGCGCTCCATAACGTAAACGCCGATCCCGTACGCGCGATGCTCGAGCGAAACTGGAGTCTGCCTGGCTGCTGGCTCGCGCGCACGGAGATGATCGGGGCCGAGGTGTTCGAGAGCATGCCGAGCTTTCTCGAGTGCACGTATCTCGGCTTGCGCATTGCGTCCGAGCATTCGCTCCTCTGGATCGATACGCCGACCGTCGTCTACCACGTGGGGAATCCGGAATCCGAGTCGCGATCGCGGGCGTACGTGCTCGGACAGGTCGCGGCGCTGCGGCGCATCATTGCGCTGAATCTTCCTGAGGATGTGCGGCGGGTGCTGCGATCGCGCGTCGCGAGCGCGTACCACTCCTCGTCCGAGCAGGAGCGGAAGGCCGGCGAACAGCGGGCGGCGTGGCGCTGGCACGCGGCATCGCTGATGCAGCCGTCCGGCTGGAGATATCTTCCGTACACTCGGCATTTGCTGCGCGACGCCTTGCGCGCGCTCTCGTGACGTCGGCCTCCGCGCGTGTGCTCGCGATTGGCATCGATGCCGCGAGCCCCGAGCTGCTCGACGCGTGGACCGCCGATGGCACGTTGCCCAATCTCGCCGCGCTGCGCGAGCGCGGACTCGTGGGTCGCACGCGCGGCGTCGAAGGATTTTTTGTCGGGTCGACCTGGCCGTCGATGTACACGAGCACCAATCCGGCGCGTCATGGCTTTCACTATGAGGTGCAGCTCGTTCCCGGTACCTATCGTCTCGAAAACCGCGTAAATGGGGTGTTCGTCGAGGGCGATCCGTTCTGGCGGGTGTTGAGCCGGGCGGGGAAGCGAGTTGCCGTGCTCGACGTGCCGCTCAGCAAGATCGAATCCGAGTTGTGCGGCGCTCAGGTGGTGGAGTGGAGCGGGCACGACGTGCTCTTCGGATTCTCGACCGTGCCCCCGGAGCTTGCATTGCAGATCGAGGTGTGGGCCGGCCGACACCGCGCGGCGCAGTCGTGCGACGCGAGCGGGCGCGGCGCGAGCGAGTATCGCGCGTTCATCGCGACGCTCGTGGAGGGAGTGCGGCGCAAGGCGGAATGGAGCACGGAGCTGCTCGCGCGCGGACCGTGGGATCTCTTCATGCAGGTGTTCACCGAGTCGCACTGCGTGGGGCATCAGTGCTGGCATTTGCACGACGCCGAGCATCCGGCGCACGATTCGGCGGTGGCCGCGATCACTGGAGATCCGTTGCGCCTCGTGTACGGCGCCATTGATCGCGCCGTGGGGGAGATCGTGGCGTCGGCCGGCGATGCGCGCGTCGTGGTGTTCGCTGCACACGGGATGTCGCATTGCTACGGTGCGCACTTTCTGCTTCGCGAACTTCTCGTCGCGCTCGGCGTCGCCACGGCGCCGCCGGCCCTGATGCGCAAGCGAGTGTTTACGGGCGCATTGCGCGCGTGGAGCATGGCGCCGAGATGGGTGCGCGCCCTCGCGTCTCCGCTGCGCGATCGCGTGGCGCGCCCCGATGCGACTCGCGCGGGCGTTCCCGACATTGGAGTCGACGTCGACCGAAGCTCGTGCTTCGCGCTCGCGAACGGTCTTGCGGTGAGCGGCATTCGACTCAATCTCGCCGGGCGCGAGCCTCGAGGCACGCTCGCAGGCGGCGAGGAGGCGACGCGATTCGTCGCGCAGCTCGAGGCCGATTTGCTCGCGATCGTGGATGACGCGAGCGGCGCGCCGCTCGTGCGACGCGTGGTGCGCACGCGTGACGTGTACGACGGCGCGTGCATCGACGACCTTCCCGATCTGCTCGTCGAGTGGAACGAGACCGTGGCGATCGGGAGCACCGCGCTGGGAACGGGTGCGGGGGCGCGGGTGCGCGCCCGATCGGCGAAGATCGGCATAGTGGAAGGTTCGAACGACTATGCGCGGAGCGGCGAGCATCGGCCGGGCGGCTGGTTCGTGGCGGCGGGGCCGGGAGTGGCGCGGGGACGGCTCGAGCGCGAGCCGTCGGTGCTGGATCTCGCGCCGACGTTTGCGCGGATGTTAGGGGTGGAGCTGCCGGGCGCGGAGGGAGCGGTGATCGTGGAGATCGCGAGCGGGGGCGAGAGCGGAGGCGAGGGTCCGAGGCGAGGGCCGAGGCTGATTGCACGCGTCGCAATGGTTGGATGGGTCGCTGGCGTGCCGGGACACAGGTTGTAAGTTCCCGCAGCGATAACCGACACCACCGCCGTATATGCCAACACGAGCCCCGCGTTTGCTCGACGACGTGAGAGGTCGAATGCGTGCGCGACATCTCAGCCCGCGCACAGAGCAAGCATACCTGGGCTGGATCCTCCGCTATATCCATTATCACGGCACGCGACATCCCCGCGAGCTTGGCGAACCCGAGATCATTGCGTTCGTCACCTATCTCGCATCCGAGCGGCACGTGTCGCGTTCGACACAGATGCAGGCGTTGAGCGCGCTCCTGTTCCTGTATCGCGAGGTGCTCGCGACACCGATTGGCGACTTGCGGCGCGTGCTGCGATCGACCACGCCCACGCACCTGCCGACGGTACTGACGCGTGGAGAGGTACGAGCCGTGCTCAATCAGCTCAGTGGCACCTCACGACTGATTGGATTGCTATTGTATGGATCCGGCTTGCGCCTGCTCGAGTGCCTGACCCTGCGAATCAAGGATCTCGATTTCGTTCGCGGCGAGATTCGAGTGCGTCGCGGCAAAGGCGGCAAGGACCGTGTGACCATGCTGCCACACGTGGCGCGCCCGGCGCTCGAGGAGCAGCTTGCGCGCGTGCGGTCGATGCATGCGCGCGATTTGCACGACGGCGCGGGACGAGTGGCGTTGCCGGGCGCGCTGGAAACAAAGGCACCCGCTTGGGCGACGGAATTGGCATGGCAGTGGGTGTTTCCTGCCTCTAGGAGATATCAAGACGCGAGCACCGGACACGAGCGCCGGCATCACCTACACGAGACGGCGATGCAGCGCGCCATGCAACGCGCGGTACGCACCGCGGGCATCGAAAAGCGGGCATCATGCCACACCTTGCGCCATTCGTTTGCGACGCATCTCCTCGAGGACGGCTACGACATCCGCACGCTGCAGGAGCTACTCGGGCATACGGATGTAGCGACGACGATGATTTACACGCACGTGCTGAATCGGGGGCGGCTGGGGGTGAGGAGTCCGGCGGATAGGGAGGGGGACCGTGAGTAGGGGATATTGTCGCGTGCCTTGCAGGCTGGGAGCGCAGGGGGGTAGTATCGTTGCAAGTGAATAAGTCGTTAGGCGCATGCCGACTTGACGTGCGCATTACTCTTTCTGCATGTCGACCTTCGAATGGAATGAGTCCAAGTGGCGGCGCAATCGGATCGCGCACGGAGTCGCCTTCGATGAGGCAGTGAGTGCGTTTGCAGATCCCTTGGGACGTATCGTCGACGACCCGCGACATTCCCGGGAGGAGCCGCGCTTCGCCTTAATCGCGCAGTCCGAGCGGGGGCGCATCCTCGTCGTTATGTTCACAGAACGAGGCGACCGAATCCGCGTGATCAGCGCCCGTCGCGCCACTCCAACCGAACGCCGCCAGTATGAAGAAGCCTCGCGGTAAGCCAACTTCGACCCGTCCGCCCGCCGCCAAGCGCCCTGCGCCGACGGAGCGGACGATGTTCTGCCGGAATACGATTTTACGGGTGGCCGCCGCAACAAGATCGGCGGAATTCCAGAGCGGAAGTGCGATGATCGTGTTGGAGCCGGATGTGGCTGCGGCGTTCCCGAATGCCTCAGAAATGAACGAGCTTCTGCGAGCGGTCGCGAGCGCGATGCGAAAGACGCGGACACCGAAGCGTGCCCGTCGAGCTCCGACGAAGCGCAGCGCCTAACAGGCCGTTGCAGCTGACGAACGCACTAAGCATCATCAATAGATTCTGAGTTCGTTCAGGTGCGTTCGCAGCTGAACGACAGGTCGTTAGGCGGACGCACGATTGTGCATTCGAGGAAAATTCGTGATTGGTTTCAGCAATGTGCAGCTCGCCCTGTTGCTCGCAGTAGAGATCTCTTTCGGCGCGCTATTGGGCGCCGTACCCGGTCTACTCCTCGCGGTATTGCTTCGGACAGTCGCGCCGAACCGCATTGTGGATGCCCGCGATTGGCGTCTGTGGAATTTTTGTCGGCCTCGTAGTCAGCGCGTGGGCAGGATTGCACGTCACGTACGGTGTCGGTTTTCGCGGATTCCTGGACGAGCATGGCTGGTTCTCGCGATCTGTCTCACCGTCGCGGTGGTGAGCGCGAGACATGCCCGACTCCGAACAAGAGCTCATTGCTCGGTAGGCGCCTGGGCTGAGCTGAGCTTCTGGAATTTTTTGCGTCGCGTGGCTGATGTATTAATGCGAGGCTCTCAATTGCGCAGCTCGACGCGAGACTCTGAGGTCCCGCCATTCCTCGAAGTGTCGGACCATCAGTTTGGGAGATCAGAAAGGCTCGCTCTTTGCTGTCGTTTCGCGCCGCCTAACATGCCGTTGCAGCAGACGAACGCACCAAGCATCATTTAGCTGATCTGATATCCGTCAGGTGCGTTCGCAGCTGAACGACAGGTCGTTAGCCCGATTCACAGGCGTCCACGTGGATGGTCGTGCAAGCCGGTCAACTCTCCTCACCGCGGGCTTTTGGAGAGGCACGCGCGGAGCGGTGTACGGTGCGCTACTAGGACTCGCATTCCTTGGCGTCGGTCTGCTGCGTGCAATCCTTCGCATGCTCGGTGGTGGACGGATTCAGGCGCTCACGCCGGCTGATATCCGCCCGCTCGCGTTTTACGTTGGTGGTCTCGTAGCAGCTGGCGCACTGCTCGGCGTCATCTGGCCCAGGATCCGATCGCGCACTGCGACCTACGCCGGCTTCGGAGCTGGCGGCGCTCTGGTGATGATTGCCATCATGGCCGGGGACGCTGGTGGACTTGCGGCGCTTGACGGAGTCGAGTGGGTCGTGGTCCCGCTCGGTGGCGTAGTTCTCGGCTGCGCGTTTGCGCGGGGCTTGCTGGGGCGCGCACGCTGAGGTCCGGCACGGGCTAACATGCCGTTGCAGCAGACGAACGCACCGACCATCATCTACTGATCTGATATCCCTCAGGTGCGTTCGCAGCTGAACGACAGGTCGTTAGGCCGCGCATCCACTGAGTGAAGCGTCGCGGTTGTTGACGCTATAGATCGCGCAAGTGATGACTGCTCGGCTGCAGCAAGAGTTGGCGCCTAGTCGAGATGGTGGCCTACGAGCGCGGAGCGCGAGAAATGTCTCTCATTGCGTTATCTTGGGCCGTCGGATACGGACCTGACGGCCGAGACGCATTTGGGCTGAATTCTCTCGTTTCGCTATCGCTCTGCCTCGCACAGCGTTGGGCGCGCAGATCCAAGCTTGCGGACGCCGATGACTATCGTCCGCTGCGATTGGCGTAACAGTACGTCTGCGTATCTAGCTTGCGACCGCACGGGTCATTCACGCAAATGCATGTCTCCATCGCGCGTTGCGGCATGCAAGACCGTGACTCATCGGAGTTGACGCCACCCACTCTGAGCGACTGATATTCGACACCTATGGGCGAGGAGACGCGCGGGCTCGATGCGCATTGCGCGATCGAGCGAGTCTGACGCTGCAAAGGTCGTATCACTGGAGCGAGCGTCGCTGGGACTGCAAAGGTACGTTCGCCACCTGCAGGCCTAACAGGCCGTTGCACCTGACGAACGCACCAACCATCATCTAGATGATCTGACGTCCGTCAGGTGCGTTCGCAGCTGAACGACAGGTCGTTAGGCCGCGCCACGATCTTCGCAGACCGATTAATGTGTTGTGGATTGAAGTGATTTCTAGTTCGTCGCGGCGGAGCCGCTTCTCGCACGGGGCTCGGTGCGCCGCACCCATTGGCCGGCCCCGCGCGTGGATGGCGAAAAGCTCGTTCGCACGAATGGGATCACGTCTCGCCACGCGCCTGCGCTGATTGCTGGAGCCGCGAGGTTGGCAACTGAGATCGCGCGCCATTTGTCCGGTAGTCGCCACGCGCCTGCGCCGGAGCAGGATGCCCGTGGTAGGCGACCGGCATCACGATTGATTCATCGGGTTGGTCGCCACGCGCCTGCGCGGAACGCAATGAGCGAAGCGCCGCGAGCGAGGTTCTGGGTCTCTGTACCTGGAACGGGTCGTACCAATGGCCGGCCTAACAGGCCGTTGCAGCAGACGAACGCACCAACCATCATCTAGTGATCTGATATCTGTCAGGTGCGTTCGCAGCTGAACGCCAGGTCGTTAGCCCGTCATATAATTCATCGTGATGAACGAGTCTTGTCCGTTTGCCTCGGAATATTCACGCCATCGTTCGACTGCTCGCGACGCAAGACTATTCGGCTCTCTCGCGGCTGTGCTTCCGAAGGGCGGCATCCAACTTACGGCGAATGAGATCGCGAAAACGGTTGCCGAGTACTCGCGAGAGATCTCGGTCGCGCCACCGGAATGCGCCGCCGCCCTGGGACCTTATTAGCGTTCCGGGACGGAAGTGGGTGGTACGTTGGCGTGCCTCTATGGACCGTCGAGGAGGGTCCAAGCGATCTGACGCTTGAGCTCACGGTGTTGCGGAATCCGACGGGTGGCGCGTATCGACTTGAAGTGGACGGCCTGCACGTCCTGTGAAAGCAATCGAATCCGCACGCGGGCTAATAAGTCGTTAGCCCGGCAGCATCGCTCACTTACGAGGGGCTGATGGCTCGTTACAAGAGTATACGAAGCGTCGCGTACAGTTTTGCCCACTCATTCACATCGTTGATGAACTATGCGGGCAACGACTATAGTCATGGGACATCTGTTGCGCCGTGCGAGGGAATCGGGCGAACCATCTCTCGTGGTCGATATCCTAACAGGGTCGGCTTCTCCTCCGGCGCTACTCCGCGGGGAGGCTGGTAGGTCAGTCCAAAGATATTATTGAACTGGTTTCCGAAGCTTGTTGCGAGCCACAAGAGTGAGATCCGGTTCATTCGAGCTGCGCAAATGTCCGTCACCTTCGAGCTGAGCAAACGACGTCCTGTACGCCTTGCGCCTGAGCTTGAGGAATCACCCTATGTCTGTCGCGTCCAGATTGAGGATGATCGCGGCAAGACGTGGTCAGCGGAATTGCGAGATTGGTGGTTTCCGCAATCCGAGGTCTCATCGACTCGCGAAGGCCGTCGGCGCAACTTGCGCTCAGCGGTGTCGCGCCTGGGTCAGATCATTCGGTCCGTGTGGTCGCGTCGCTCGATTCATCCCTCGGCGGGCTGATCAGTCGTTAGGCCGACCATCAGGGCAGCAGTTGTGCGGCCCCGCAGCACAACGCAGGGAGACAGAATGGCAGCCACTCTCAAGGACCGATCTCCCGAAGAGACCAGGCGGATTGCGCGGCTCGCGGGCGCTGTGTATGTGGCGCTCGGACTCACAGCGGCCTTTGGGTTCTATCACGCGCCTTTGGTCCAGGGCGACCTCACTGCCATCGCCCATCGGCTGACGACATCCGACGTCCGCTTCCGCCTCGGAGTGGTGAGCGACGTTCTCTCCACGACGCTTTCGGTACCCTTGGCCCTGCTGCTCTATCAGTTGCTCAAGCCGGTCCACAAGACGCAGGCAATGTGGATGGCCGTGCTGCTGGTGGCCGCGATGCCCATTTCGTTTCTCGTCGCGCTCAACTACGTCGCGGCCCAATGGTTAATCGCCGGCGCCGCCGAAGTGTCCTCACTTCCCAGCGCGGAGCGGGAGGCGCTTGGGATGCTCTTTCTCCGTCTTCACACGCATGGCGTGCTGGCGGTGGAGATCTTCTGGGGGCTGTGGCTGGTGCCGTTCGGACTGCTCGTCATGAAGTCGCGTTTTATTCCTCGCGTGCTCGGCATTCTGCTCGTCATCGCCGGCGTCGCATATATCGCGCACAGTGTCGTTTCGCTGGTGCTGGGTGGGCCACGCATCATCCTGTACGAGCGGGCGACAATGTTGGCGCGCGAGCTGTTGAGAGTCCATAATGTTTTGGCTTTTGATCAAGGGAGCAGACCCGCGCCGGGTAGGCTCGATGTCCTAACATGCCGTTGCAGCAGACGAAGCCGCACGCATTCTGTGAGCATTGATATCACGTCCGTGCGTTCGCAGCTGAACGCCAGGGTCGTTAGGCGCATGCCGACTTGACGTGCGCATTACTCTTCTGCATGTCGACCTTCGAATGGAATGAGTCCAAGTGGCGGCGCAATCGGATCGCGCACGGAGTCGCCTTCGATGAGGCAGTGAGTGCGTTTGCAGATCCCTTGGGACGTATCGTCGACGACCCGCGACATTCCCGGGAGGAGCCGCGCTTCGCCTTAATCGCGCAGTCCGAGCGGGGGCGCATCCTCGTCGTTATGTTCACAGAACGAGGCGACCGAATCCGCGTGATCAGCGCCCGTCGCGCCACTCCAACCGAACGCCGCCAGTATGAAGAAGCCTCGCGGTAAGCCAACTTCGACCCGTCCGCCCGCCGCCAAGCGCCCCGCTCCGATCGGAGCGGACGATGTTCTGCCGGAATACGATTTTACGGGTGGCCGCCGCAACAAGTATGCGGCGGAATTCCAGAGCGGAAGTGCGATGATCGTGTTGGAGCCGGATGTGGCTGCGGCGTTCCCGAATGCCTCAGAAGTGAACGAGCTTCTGCGAGCGGTCGCGAGCGCGATGCGAAAGACGCGGACACCGAAGCGTGCCCGTTGAGCTCCGACGAAGCGCAGCGCCTAACAGGCCGTTGCAGCTGCCGAACGCACTAAGCATCATCATAGATTCTGAGTTCGTTCAGGTGCGTTCGCAGCTGAACGACAGGTCGTTAGGCGGCGACACCGGCTTGTCTCGGATTCTAACCGAGTCAGCGGATCGGTGATCGAAGGCCGATGGCATCTTCAAGTCGCTCAGCCTAACGACGAAGTCTCGGCCCGTCGCGCTGATCCAGGAGTGTCAGCTATGCGCTTCATATCCACAGTGAGCGATCCGGCAGCTCTGATCACCGCAACCCCGATGTCTGTTGGTGCGCGCAGCTTACAAAGTCCGGCCGGCAATGCTCAGGCGCCGCATCCGACAGGTGCGATGCAGTGCTCGTATTAAAGCCTATCTCACAGCATTGGTTGTTGAGCTGAAATTCTGAACCGTCCAAGATCCTCGAGGACTCGCAGGGTGCCGGTCAGGAATACCTGGCATGCGGATCGCAGAGTGACGGCGTTGCACCGCCGGAAGGCTGTTGCAGCGCGGGACCGCAACTGATCATCGTCGTCGGCATTCTCTGGCGCGACCGGAACGACCAAAGAGTTTCACGCGATGGATTTGCAGCAGACGAGTCCGCATCGTGTGACGCATCATTGGGCGCGCGCTTCGCAACGATCCTGGTTGTTGGGCGGGACAGTGCGTTGCACATTCGTGCGGTGCACGGCTGTCGCCGCGGATCGAGGGCATGCTGCCTCACGAATCGGGTCGTAGTCGCTCCACCGTCGGCCAGCTCGACGGAAGATGGATCGTCTCGGTGCGCCAGGCGAGCCCCGTCCGCAGAACGGAGCAGTTGGTTCTCTTCGCACCCGAGCTGTGAGCGAATAGACAGTGAGTCCTCGGACGCCGAGAATTTGAGTGGCTGCGCGCGGCAGCGCGAGCTCGCGTAGGCGAATCGCGGGTGATTCTCGTACGAGTCGTCGTCTAACATGCCGTTGCAGCTGACGAACGCACCGACCATTGATCAACGTATCCTGACGCCGTCAGGTGCGTTCGCAGCTGAACGACAGGTCGTTAGTCGGCTCACCGTAGTCATCCCGCAACCGAGCACATGATCTCCTTCCGCTGCGCAATGCCCGCTGTGTCCCTCGCCGCTGCGGGCCTCGTCCTCGCCGCGTGCGGCGGGTCAGTCTCCGCTGCGTCCCCAGATGAGGCAGGTGCGGTGAGAGCGGCGCGCGCCGCCCAGAACGCCGCAATCGTAGCCCGAGATTTTGACCGCGTGGCGTCATATTGGACCGACAGCGTCACGTTGACCGCGGGCCTCGGCACGGAGCTGCGTGGACGCGTCGCGTATCGCCGTGCGTTTGAACAGGACGACGCGATCACGTATGAGCGGACGCCGAAGGAGGTTGAGGTGAGCGCCAAGTGGCCGCTGGCGTGGGAGCAGGGCAGCTGGACAGGACGCGGATCTGGTGGTGGGAGTGCGGTGCCCAGGATCAGCGGCAGCTATGCGGCGCAGTGGATCAAGGTTGGTGGCCGGTGGTTGATTCGCTCGGAGCTCTTTGTTGCCACATCCTGCGAGGGTGTGGCGTGCCGCTGGTCGGCCGCGCAGCCTTGATCGCGCCGCCGTCTAACATGCCGTTGCAGCTGCCGAACGCACCGACCATCATCTAGTATCCTGACTCCGTCAGGTGCGTTCGCAGCTGAACGACAGGTCGTTAGACAGCCACCACTCGCTTGGCGGAACGATGCGCTGTGTTATCTCACTCCTTCTTGTCACCTCGGCGCTCTCTGTCGCGTACCCTCAGCTGTTGATGTCGCAGCATCGGGGGCCCGATGCACCGCAGGTCGTGGTGCGGGCCGCATTCACTGCCTACGAAGCGAAACGATGGGGTGATTTCGCTGCTCTTGTTCACCCCGACGCACTGGCGGAGTTTCGCGAGAGCGAACTCGGCTCGGCCCAAGCATGGGAGCAGTATGCGGCCAATCCAAACGAGGATCGGGATAGCACAGTGCCCCCGGCTGTGTCGGAATACCTCAAGAACATGCGCGCTGAAATGGGCGGTAATCCGGTGCTGCGTCAATTTGCGGGTGTGAAGTCGTTGGAAGAGCTCCGGGCGCTATCGCCGCAAGAGTTTCTCGCGCGATACCTTGAGGCCACGAGTCCGAGGCCAGATACCAAGGATCCTGACTATCACCCGCCAATCGATACTCGCGAGGTCATCGGCGAGGTCCGCGAATCCCAAGATCTCGTGCATGTCGTGTACCGGGTGTCAAGCGATGTCGGGCGATATGGCCGCACCGAATCGATTGAGGTCATCCCCGTAAGGCGGGCGGCTAACGGCTGGCGGATTATGCTAAACACCGACCTATCCTTCAGAGGGTCCATTCGCGGGTCCGTTCGGATGATAAAAGGCGACTCATCCAAGGAGTAACGGTGCACTGCGGATCCGCGCGAAGTGCTGTCTAACAGGCCGTTGCAGCAGACGAACGCACCAAGCGTTATCATCATTCTGAGTCCATTGCAGTGCGTTCGCAGCTGAACGACAGGTCGTTAGCTAGCCAGTAATAACGCTTGACGTTATGAACGCGTCGCGTTATTCTTCTCCGTGATCCAGACCTTCGCCGACCGCGATACCGAGCGATTGTTCGCTCGCGAACCCGTCCGGCGATATCCCGCAGACGTCCAACGCACGATGTTGCGCAAACTCGCGGCCGTGGACGCGGCCGAACAGCTTGGCGACCTTCGCGTCCCGCCAGGGAATCGATTGGAGAAGCTTCGGGGCGATCGAGCCGGCCAGCACAGTATTCGCGTGAACGAGCAGTGGCGCATCTGCTTTCGCTGGAAGGATGGGAATGCCTACGAAGTTGAGATCGTCGACTATCACTAACGTGTCCGAGGATGGTGGCGCATGGCCGCTCGAAAGCTGAATCCCATACACCCCGGCGAAGTCCTCGCGGCGGATTTTCTCGAGCCGCTCGGCTTGTCCCAGTACCGGTTGGCTCGGGATATCAGTGTGTCGCCGCGTCGGATTAACGAGATCGTGCATGGCACCAGGGCCATCAGCGCGGATAGTGCCTTGCGGCTCGCGCGGTATTTCGGCACGAGTGATCGGTTCTGGCTGAATCTCCAGGCCCGCTACGACCTCGAGATGGAGCGAGACCATTCCGGAGCCCGATTGGCGAAGGAAGTGCGAGTTCTCGCGCATGCTAGCTAACCGGCCGTTGCAGCAGACGAACGCACCGACCATCATCAAGAGATTCTGACAGGTCGTTCGGCGCGTGCCGGGCTTCACGTGCGCATTACCATTCCGGCATGTCGACCTTCGAATGGAATGAGTCAAAGTCGCGGCGCAATCGGATCGCGCATGGAGTCGCCTTTGACGAGGCGGTGGGTGCGTTCGCCGATCCCCTAGGACGCATCATCGACGACCCGCGGCACTCCCGGGAGGAGTCGCGGTACGCCCTAATCGCGCAGTCCGAGCGGGGCGCATCCTCGCCGTTATGTGCACTGAACGAGGAGAGCGGATCCGCGTGATCAGCGCTCGTCGCGCCACTTGGAGCTGACGAACGCACCAACCATTATCGATAGATTCCGAGTTCGTTCAGGTGCGTTCGCAGCTGAACGACAGGTCGTTAGGTTGCGCCGCAAGAGATCATTGGTATGCAACTACCGTTCGGACATGACGAGTTCCTAGACGTCTTTGGGGACTACAACCGTGCTTTGTGGCCGGTTGTCGGGCTCCTTTGGCTCACGACGCTCGGTGCCCTCGTGGGGCTGTATCGTGGGCGACCTCAAGCGAGCCGGGTCTTAGCCGCCCTACTCGCGTTTCACTGGGCCTGGGCTGGCGCAGTCTATCACCTCGTCTTCTTCCGCCGAATCAACCCTGCTGCGCTCTTCTTCGGGCTCGCCTTCCTGGCGGAGTCAGCCCTCCTCTTCTGGCGCGGAGTCAGCCGCCCCTCTGCGACCTTCAGCCCTTCGTCCTCGAGCTGGAGCAAGGTCGGCTTGGCGCTGGTCCTGTACGGGATGGTATATCCAGCTCTGAGTCTCCTGTTCGGGCTTCACTTTCCCCGACTCCCGACATTCGGGGTCCCGTGCCCCACGGCGATCCTGACGGCAGGGTTGCTGCTTCTCGTTCCGAGGCGTGAAGCGAGACTCCTCGGCGGGATTCCTGTTCTATGGGCTGGTGTCGGCGGGTCCGCTGCCTTCGTCTTGGGGATTCGAGCGGATCTCGTGCTTCCATTAGCAGGTTTCCTGCTTCTGGTCTACATGTTCACTCCGACCCGAGCGACCTCCCAGGTCGCAACCTAACCAGCGCTTGCCGCTGTCGGCGCGGCGCGGTTCTGCCAGTCGGTGTTAGAATCCAGTGGCGCGCCGCAGCAGAAGCGCGATTCGTTAGGCTGACCGACCGATTCACGTTGCCACTCCCTTCTTCTTGCGCAAAGGGTCGTCATGCATCCATTTCTCGCCTGCGCGCGCTCGATAACCGTCCTGTCCTTGTACGCTCTCGTTCCTACGCTCCGGCCGCTTTCGGCGCAGTCCGCTGTACCATCGGGAGCTTCGGCCAGACTCCAAGATTCCCTCCTCGCACTCGATCGACGCTGGGGCCAAGCGTACGTGCACGCGGACAGCGCGTTTGTGTCTGGCTTTGTGGCTGACGATTGGCACGGCTGGTTTGATGATCGCGCGGACAATAAGGCGTCCGTCCTGGCTGCCGTCGGAAGCAGCAGCCCCCACAGTCGCGAAGACATCGTGGATCAGGCCACGGTACGCATCTTCGGCCAAATGGCTGTGATTGAGGCCCGAGAACGCAATCGTGTTGCCAATGCCCACGGCGATCACTGGGTGACACGACACATCACGGACGTGTTCATCCATCGCGCTGACGGATGGGTAGTGGTGGCTTCACATGATTCGCGCATTCCGAATCCGTGACTTGTCCTGAGTGCCGCCCTTAGTTGCGCTTGCTGCTGCCGGAACTGGGCGCGAGTTCCCTTGCGTTGTCAGGGGTGCCATGCGAAGGGCGTGCAGCCTAACAGGCCGTTGCAGCTGCCGAACGCACCAACCATCATCTACTTATCTGATATCTGTCAATTGCGTTCGCACCCGAACCACAGGTCGTTAGGCCGCAACAGAGTTTCTGTTACCGCCGGAAATCGCGCATGCCGATTCTGAGTGCACCGAAGGCCGACAACTGGGTCGATCGCGGTGAGCCTTGCGAGCCGGTGCTCTCGCGCATCCTCGCGCACTACTTCGACCGCCGCGACGCATCGGACGCCACTTGGAATGCTGAACATGCAGCCGCGATCCGCGGCCTCGTCGAGGCAGGCGGCACCGAGAATGCACGTGGCTGGCTATCTCTATCGCGTGCCTCGCGAGCTCGGCAAGCCGGCGCCACCGCGCGGGCGTATTACCGCAATCGCGCTATGGCACGCCGCGAAAGCAGCACTGGTCCGAGACTTTGCCGAGAGAGTTCTCAAGGGCGAGGTGCCGCGCCCAGTCGCGACCTCGGACTCGCTCTCCCACTGGCTCGCTGCGCGCCTACTGACGCCTGACGAACTCGACGCGTTTGAGCGCGGCAATGGCGAAGTGGAACCATTGCCCTACGCAGACGGTGACTAACGCCTAAGCCCTAACATGCCGTTGCAGCAGAAGAACGCCCCAAACATCATCTACAGATCTGATATTGTAAGGTGCGTTGGCAGCTGAACGACAGGTCGATACGGCGCATACCATGCGTGGCCGCGTCGTATAGATTGACCCCATGGCGCTCGAGTTCGCGCGGGATTCGGCGAAGGACGTGAGCAATCACTCCAAGCACGGTGTTGGCTTCGAGGAGGCCGTAGCCGTCTTCGACGATCCTCTTTCGACGACAGTGATCGATCCCGACCACTCGCTCCGGGAGGAACGGCTCGTCCCCTTTGGAAGGTCCAGTGGCGGTCGAATTCTGGCCGTGATGCACACCGAGCGTGGCGATCGAATTCGTGTCATTAGTGCCCGTGAAGCCACCCGTGCCGAGCGAGACGCCTGTGAAGAAAAAGCCCTCTAAGCCTTCCGCAGCGTCGAGCAAGCGGGACGCCAATGAGATACTGCCCGAGTACGATGCCGAGCTCCTGCGTCGTGGCGTGCGCGGAAAATACGTGCAACGGTTTCGCGAGGGCACGAATCTCATTGCGCTCGACCCGGATGTCGCCGCCGCCTTCCCGGACTCGCAAGCGGTGAACTCTGCGCTGCGCGCACTCCTCGAGATTGCGCGTCGCCAATCGCACAGCAAGTCGCCCGCGGCGTAGCGCCTAATACGCCGTTGCACTTGACGAACGCACTAACTATCGTGAGCGCGTTCTGATACTCGTCAGGTGCGCTCGCAGCTGAACGACAGGTCGGTAGCCGGTCATTGATCACGTGAGCCCACCAGTCTCGATTCTGTTGCCGGGTCTTCACGGCACGGTCGATTTGTTCGCCCGATTCGTTGCCGCAGCTCCCGCCGGATTTCCGTTACGGTGTCAGCCGCTCCCGAACGAAATCGTCCGCAGTTACGGTGAGTTAGCCGACTGGGTCCGCAATCAACTTCCACCGGATCCCGTCGTGCTGATTGGCGAGTCGTTCTCCGGCCCGCTCGCGCTTCTCGTCGCAGATCAATGCCCTCGCGTTGTTGGCGTTGTGCTCAGCGCGAGTTTCGTCGAGCGGCCACTCCCCGGCTTCTTAGCGCACGTGCCTGCATTTGTGTGGGGTCAATCGCCACCGACTGCACTCTTGTCTGCGGTGCTCACGGGTGGAGATCGGATTCTGGCGGAGGAGATTCGGCGAACGGTCGCAACGGTGTCAGGTGCTGTACTCGCGTCCAGAGCGGCAGCGGCACTGAGTGTGGACGTCCGTGTTGAGCTGGAGCGATACTCCCGACCGTTGCTATATCTTCGCGCAACGCGCGATCGACTCATTCGCGCCCGAAGCGCCGAGCGAGTTCGCGCGTTGAAACCATCCGCCATCGTCATACCGATCGAAGCGCCCCACATGCTACTGCAGTGCCGTCCAATTGAGGCTTGGAGCCACATCAAGCAGTTCGTCGAACTGAGCGAACATTGAGCCACCGGCTAACAGGCCGTTGCAGTTCTCTGACGATCCGCTCGACGGCTTCCGCGACCTCACGAATATTCGCGACTCCGCCCGATAGCCCCGGCCAGTGTGAGCCGGGACTATCGGACGACCGACCGCGAGATCCACGTTTCTGTTACTGTCCCGAGCTCTCACCTAGGGCGACGAGAAGCTCGTCCAGCTGATCGAACGTCTCGACCATTGCATCAGGCTGCTCCGGTGCCGGCAGCGTCGAGCGCTTCCTTCGAAGGATGGGTCTCGCGCAGGACCACCAGCGTCTTGCCGCCCTTTTCCTCGAAGGTCACCGTGGTGACCGGCCCGCCCTCGCCACCTTCTTCATTGGTCCACGCGAGGCGCGAGTACGGCTTCACTTCGACATACGAGCCGAAAAACGCGACAGGCTCGGGGCGCGTGGTCGAATACCAATCGGTACTTGCCTCCGACGCGAGCATCCATCTCGCAGGACAGCAGGGTCATTCCCATCGACTTGGGCACCCACCAACGCTTGAACAGCTCGGCCTTGGTAAATGCCTCGAACACGATGCGCGCCGGGCCGTTGATGGTCCGCGTGACAACCACCTCGCGGTCCGACTTCCGTTCCACCGTGGTGCGGTTCTTCACGGGGCCGGGCTTACTTTCGATTCTTGCGTTCATCGCTCTTCTCCTTTCGTGTGAGTTCCTCGACAACCTTGTCCAACTCGTCGAAGCGTTCGTCCCAGCGCTGGCGGTACCTCTCGAGCCACACCGTCTCTTCCTCCAATCGGCGCGGGCCCAGCTGGCACGTCCGCACGCGCCCGATCTTCTTCGTGGTGACGAGCCCCGCCTGCTCCAGAACGCCGACGTGCTTCTTCATGCCCGTGAGCGTCATGTGGAACGTCTCGGCAAGGTCCGTGATCGAAGCGTCGGCTCGTCCGAGCTGCTCCAGAACGCCACGCCGCGTGGCGTCCGAGAGCGCGGCGAACGAAGTATCAAGTCGGGTCGTCATATACTGAACCATATGGTTCAGTATTTAACGCAAGCGTTCGCGCATGGCAAGGGGTGGCCGCGAAAATGGAAGACGCGCCTCCGTGACACTGAGGTCGTGGCAGGTCGTCAAACAACTCCCTCCACTTCTCGCCCAACTTCAGCCTGCACGGTCACGGCCTCACCATCACCTCAATTCCCCCGCCACGCTCTATAGTTCACCGCAACCGTTCCTCCCTCGAAATAAGCATTCTCGGGATGTGCCCATGCTAGCGATCGACCGCGCCCCCGCATGAGCAGCCCCGTCGATCGTCCGGCCACCACCCTTACGGCTACGGCAACGGCCGGACTCGCCGACCGCTACCGCATCGACCGCGAAATCGGCCAGGGCGGTATGGCCACGGTTTACCTCGCGCACGACCTGAAGCACGACCGCGAAGTGGCGATCAAGGTGCTCCATCCCAGTCTCGGCGCAGCAATCGGCGCCGAACGCTTCCTCGCCGAAGTGCGAATCACCGCCCGGCTCGATCATCCCCACATCCTGACACTGATCGACTCCGGAAACATCGACGGCACTCTCTTCTACGTCATGCCGTTCGTGCGCGGCGAGTCGCTCCGCGCTCGAATGACGCGGGAAAAACTCCTCAGCATCGACGACGCGCTCATCATCGCCAGGCAGATCGCCTCGGCGCTCGACTACGCTCATCGCCAAGGCGTGATTCACCGCGACATCAAGCCCGAAAATATTCTGCTTCAGGAAGGCGAGGCGATCCTCACGGACTTCGGCATCGCACTGGCAGTGCGCGACGCCGGCGGCGAACGTCTCACCGGCACCGGCCTCTCCCTCGGCACGCCGAGCTACATGAGCCCGGAACAGGCCGCCGGTGATCGTATTGTTGATGCGCGCAGCGACATCTACGCCCTCGGCGCGGTGACCTACGAAATGCTCGCCGGTGAGCCACCTATCACCGGCGCCACCGCGCAGGCAATCGTGGCGAAGCTGATGACGCAACAGCCGACGTCGCTGCGTGTGATCCGCGACACCGTGCCCGCCGCTGTCGATGCCGCCGTGAGCCGCGCCCTCGCCAAGGCGCCAATCGATCGCTTTGCCACGGCGCACGAGTTTGCCGATGCACTCTCCGTGGCCCCGCCGTCTCGCGCCGCTCGGCGCACTGGCAGCTTCGTGGTGTTGGCCGCGGTAGTGCTGCTCGTTGTCGCGATCGGCGGCTACGTGTACAGTCAGCGCGGCGGGACCTCGGGAGCTGTCGGCGCGATTCGTTCGATTGCCGTGCTCCCGCTCGACAACTACTCCGCCGATTCGACGCAGGAATACTTCGCGGAGGGGATGACCGACGAGTTGACCGGTGACCTGGCGACGATCAGCAAGCTACGAGTCACGTCGCGTGGATCGGCGATGCAATTCAAGGGAAAGAATCGCCCGCCGACGCCGGCAATCGCCAAGGCGCTCGATGTCGAATGCGGTCGTGGAAGGCTCCGTCACGCGGGTCGGCGACCGGGTGCGGATCACGGCGCAGCTCATCGAATGCCCGAGCCGACAAGCACCTCTAGTACAGGACGTTCGAGCGCAACTCCGGCGACGTACTGGCATTGCAGGCCGAGCTGGCGTCGGCGATTGCCAGTGCGATCAGCGTGGAGCTGACGCCGGGTGAGCGATCGCGCCTCGCTGCGGCGCCGAGTATCGATCCGGAAGCGCACGACGCGTACCTCAAGGGGCGCTTCTTCTTCAATCGCCCGAGTGACGAAAACCTGAAGAAGGCGATCGGGCAGTTTGAGAAGGCCGTGAAGCTGAGCCCGACCTTCGCACCGGCATATTCCGGGACTCTCCAATGCGTCGCTCTGGGCAGGGTACAACGAGGGCTTCATCACGGCGACGGCCGCCCGGCCAAAGGCGCGAGAAGCGGCAGAGCGCGCAGTGCAGCTCGACAGCAACTCGGCCGAGGCGCGCACGTCACTGGCCACGTTCAACCTGTTCTACGAATACGACTGGTCGGGTGGAGAGCGCGAATTCCGGCGCGCGATCGCCCTCAACCCCAACTACGGCTTCGCTCACGATCAGTTCGGGATGCTGCTCTCGTTCATCGGGCAGTACGACGAGGCGATTGCGGAGGGGAAGCGCGCGATCGCGCTCGACCCGCTGTCGCCGCAAGTGCTGATTGACGCGTCAATGGCGTTCATGTTCAAACGCGACTTTGTTGCGGCCAGGGGAATGGCGCGCCGAGCAGGCGAACTCGATCCGACTTTCTTCTTTCCCGTCATGCTCGGCGGCTGGATCGACCTCGAGGCCGGACAGTATCCCGCGGCGATCGCTGCGATCACCAAGGCCCAGGGAATGGATGCGCCACCGTTCGTGACCGCCTACCTGGCGTACGCGCGTGGTGCGAGTGGCGACAAGGCGGGCGCCCTTGCCGAACTCGATTCGCTCAAGAAATGGCTGGTGCGGCGCCGGTGCTCCCATTCAATCTCGCCCTCGTCTATCTGGGGCTCGGCGACAAAGCGCGCGCCATCGCCTATCTCGAGCAGGCGCTCGCAGCGGATTCGCAGATGCTCGCCTGGATCGGCCATGACGAGATCTTCGACACATTGCGGAGCGAGCCACGTTTCGTGGCGCTGCTCGAGAGGAATGCGGTTTCCGGGATAGAAGCGGAGGGCGCCAATGCGCCTCCGCAGTTATGAAGAGGAGTTTCCAGCTGCCGGCTGGCCGTCGATCATTTTCGGAGCGACCGCGGCATCCGTCGCTCGCCAAGTCCACGCCTGCCAGACGATGGCCATGGTGCAAACGGTTTCGATCGTCGCGAAGAACAGGTATTCCGGCAAGGCGGGCGGCCGGCCCCACCCGATCAGGGGCGGAACGAAGGTCAGGAAACCATTGACCAGCGTCACGATGATGCCGGCAATGATATTCGCCAGCCGGTTCGCCCGAAATGGAAGCAGTCGAGAGGCGAGAATCATCGCGATCGGGTATTTCCATCAAGATCGCCGAACCCGCGAGGGCCAATTGCCCGAGGTGCGGAGTGTTCGCCGGTGGCGAGCCAATAATCGCCCACAAGGCAATGACATCCGCATACAGGTAGTTGAGCAGCGCGAAGATCCACAATACCGACAGACGCTCCCTGGTGTCGTGCATCTCAACCTCCGAGTAAGTGAGCTGAGGTGGCGCGCGTTCCGCGCGCTTCGTATAATGTGCCTGCAGGTGACATCAGGCGTTGGGCGTACGACACGCATCCTCTGCATCTGGTCGACTGCGTGGAAGGCTGATCAGAAACCGTTACGGACGTCACACAATGGAAGTTTCTTTCAGCAGCACTCAGGCGCTGGCAGACCTGGATCGCCGCCTAATGCCTCACGGGGGTATGCATGATCAGCCCGGGATTCGAGACCACGGACCCAGTTACGCAGACTCGTACTGTCTTGCTACAGGGAGCTCGGGAGACATCCGGGCGCGGTTGGGTGCTCGAGGTGCATTGTCCGGAAGGCGCCGCGGCCGCATTCATGCCACACCTGCATCGAACATGGACGGAAAACTTTGAGATTCTCGAGGGCTCCGCAGCCTGCCGACTAGGAGCCGAAAGAACTCAGGCTAGCCGCTGGTGAAAGTGTCGTCATGCCACCAAACGTTGCCCACGTTCACCCATGGAACGTGGGATCAGGCGAAATGGTCTTCAGGCAGACGAACGATTTCGGCGCGTCGAGGCCGGAGACGGTGGACGACATACTTGGCGCCTACGCGACACTCCATGGGCTCGCGCGCGAGGGGCGCACCGGGAAGAAGGGGATGCCAGAAACCCGTTGCAACTCGTTGCGACTGGACGCGCGTACACGAAGCACGGGAGTTTTGACGTCGGCATGCCAATCCCACTTCAAGTGGTTCTCACCGCTACCTTCGGCCCGCTCGCAGAAGCATTGGGGTATCGGGCGGTCTACGATCGCTACCTTCCCTGAGTAGTGCCGCACTGGCGTCGCTCCTCGAGCCGCGAGGATTTCCTGGAGCCGACGCCTACCGACGGTTGAAGCTGACGATCGATTTGAGGATTGCGCATGCCCCGCATGCACGCGAGGCCTCAGTAGTCGCGGATCCATTGTGCCAGCGCCTCGACCAGGTCGGCGTCGAGAATCCGGCCGGGCGCGTTATACTCGGTCTGGACCAGTTGAGGGTTGGCGCGGAGCTCTTCGAGCGACAGCGGCTCCGTCTTGAGGACGTGATTGGCCGACGCGCTCAGGTGGAAGTCGACCGGCCTGGCCGCGGCTCGGCGCGCGGCGACCAGTCGCTCCGCGTCCTCCCTAGGGTCGACCTGGATGTCCTTCCCTCCCTGCAGCACCAGAACCGGCGTCGGAATCCCAGCCACCGCCTCGGCCGGCTCGAACCCCGCGAGTGCCCGGCCGATCCGCGCAACCATCGGCGCCATCAGGGCGGTAAGTATCGCCACGATCTGCGGTCGCGACGACGCCGACTTGGGGTCGACTTCCTCCCCCGCGACGAAGGAGCGAAGCGCGGTCCGGATCGGCAGCATCTCCGCCTCGAGCTGCTCCGCCGTCAACCCGGCGCCGGCCAAAACGTTCTTCTCGAGCTGGACCTCGAGCACTTGGGCCAACGACCTCCCCGGCGCCGAAATCAGAATTACGCCGCGAATCCGATCACCGACCGACTGCGCCAAGCGGGTGGCGTGGATGCCCCCTTCACTATGTCCCGCGACAAACACATGCGCGGAGTCGACCTCGGGTCTCGCGCGCAGAAAGTCGAGGGCGGCCGTCGCTTCCTCGCGATAGGTATCCAGTCTGAGATCGGCGATTGGGAGGCCGGGGTTCCTACCGCTGAACGCCTTGTCGAAGCGAAGCACGGTCACGCCGCGCGCCGCCAGCGCTTCGGCAAGAAGTCGAGCGCTGCCGTTCTTGCCAGGCAGCAGGGGACTGTTCCAATCGCGATCGGTCGGTCCGCTGCCCGCGAGAAGCAGGAGCCCGGGGCCGGTGCCCGACTCGGGATGGACGAGGGTGCCGGGGATGGTGCGGCCGCCCGCGACAAAGGCTATTTCCTCTGATACGATTTGGGTGCGAATGGTATCGCCGGGCATGTGTCGACTCGCGAAGGTGGCTGACAGGAGAGAAATGGGTAGCACGCGCCACCAGCTTGATTGAGGATTGATGGCGTCGGTCCCAATTCTAGCTAAAATCCAGCGAGGTGCCGCAGCCGAAGCCAAATGAGACATCGTGAACCTCGCAAAAAGGAGAACGCCGATGCGGACGATAAAAGCGGGGTTCCAAACCACTGACCCAATCACGCAGACCCGCATCCTTGTCGTGAAAAGCGCCGAGGAGATGGCGGGGCGCGGCTGGGTAACCGAGGTGTACTGTCCACAGGGCTCGGCACCGTTCCCGCCGCACGTGCACGAGATTTGGACAGAGACCTTCGAGATTTTGGAAGGCTCAGCGACCTGCCGACT
>CAWHAS010000011.1:0-84413 GCA_963827355.1 uncultured Gemmatimonadaceae bacterium | reverse complement strand
TGCACGCCATCGCGCGGGCGCATTGGACCGGCCGGGAACACCGTTCCTCCGGCGTAGCCGTCATCACGCGGATCGGAGTAGATGAGGCAGCCCACCGCGCCGTGCTCCGCCGCGACCTTCGGCTTGATGCCGCGCCACGAGCCTCCATAGCGCGCGATCACGATTGCGCCCTTCACCGAGATGCCGTGGCGCGCGAGCTCGTCGTAGTCGGCCGGCACGCCGTAGTTCACGTAGACGAGCGGCGCGGTCACGTCGCCGTCGATCGAGTAGGCGTTGTAGGTCGGCAGCGCCTCGGCCTTCTGGTTCGATGTCGGATCCTGGGGCAGCGCGGGCTCCTGCAGCTTCGCGACGAAGCGCGTGGGCGACACGAGCTCCACGGCGCGATCGATTGGCGTTGGGAAGAGAACGTCGAAGGACTCGATGTGCGCATCCAGTCCGTAGCTCTTGAACTGCGCCAGAATCCACTCGGCGTTGTCCTTGTCGTATGGGGAGCCAACGTGGTGCGGCCGTGCCGTGAGGCGCTTCATCGCCGCGCGCATGTTCGCCGGCTGCGGGATTTCCCTGAACTTCTTCTCCCAATCGCGCTCGGTCTTGCTGGAGCTTTCGGTGAAGCCGAAGAGCGTCGGCTGGCTGGGAGGGGTCGCGGCGATGAGGAGCACGGCGGCGGCGAGGCCGGACACGATGCGAACGACAGGCACGTGCATGCGAGGTAGGTCCTGAGTGTTGGGAGAGGTGAGTCGAAAATGAACCCGTGCGGGGTCCGGCGCCAGTTAGCCCGGTGGCTACAAGGCGGCGACCGCCGCGTCGAGCGCATCGAGGGTGGGCACGGTGCCCTGCGCGATGCGCGCGTTTCCGCCGCCGCGGCCGCCGTGCTCTGCGAGCACCTTTTTGAGCGCCGCGCCGGCATCGATCCCGCCCTCGGCTGACGCGACGACGATCGTTGGCGGAGTGGCGAGCGTACCCACGAAGAGGACGTCGCCGAGCGCGAGCGTGGCGTGGGCGAGCGATCGAAGCTCTTCGATGGTGCCTGTGGTGCGACGCTCGACGATGCGGCGGCGGCCGGCCGCGTCAGGTGCCGCGGCGTCGAAGCGCTCGCGCGCACGGTAGGCGTCGAGCGCGACGACTGCGTCTCGCCGCGCGGACTGCGCCGCGCGCAGCTCCTCGCCCTGCGCCTTCGTCTTTGCGACGAGCTCCGCGGGCGCCACCGAGAGCGACTGCGCCAGCGCGGTGATGAGCTCGTGGTCCGCGCGCGCAGTACGGACCGCCCGCAGTCCGCACACGAACTCGACGCGCGTCGTCTTGCGGACGCGCTCCGTTCCGCGGATGAGCAGGGCTCCAATCTCGGCGGTCGAGCGCACGTGGGTGCCGCCGCACGCGCTCCTGTCGAGAGCGTGAATGTCGACGATGCGGAGCTCTCCCTCGCGTGGCGGCGGCTTGCGAAGTCCAGTGACCGTCGCTGCGCTCTCGTAGAACACGGATACCTCGTGCGGCTCCGCGATCGCGAGATTCGCCAGCTCCTCGGCGGCGATGAGCGTCTTCGCCGGCACCGACTCGCCGTCGAGATCGAGTGTGGATGAGGTGGCGCCGAAGTGCACGCTGACGGTGTCGAGGCCGAAGCGGTCGGAAAAGATGGCGGAGAGCAGATGCTGACCCGTGTGCTGCTGCATGTGATCGAAGCGACGGGTCCAGTCGACGATGCCGGTGACGACCTGCGCGTCGCGCGGCGCGGGTGCGGCGAGCACGTGCGCGATGCGGTCGCCCTCGTCGATGACATTGGTCACCGCGATTCCGGCGAGCGAGCCGGTGTCGAACGACTGGCCACCCGATGTGGGGTAGAACGCCGTCCGGTCGAGATAGATCGTGCGGCCATCGTCGGCGCGGTCGACGATTCGTGCGTCGAAGGAGCGCAGATACGCATTGGCGTAGTAGAGTCGCTCGGTCATGAACGCATCATAGCAGGATTCGATGCTCGGCACGACCGGCGCGCGGTGGCGCCGGGCACCGCGCGCGGGCATCTTAGCCGCTCGCGCGACGTCCACGAAACTCCTGCCGGATGCACAATGGCCGCTCGATCGCTTTGCATCGCGCTTCCGATTCTCGCGGCTCTTGGTGCGTGTCACCAATCCGGTGGCGGCGCGCCCATGCGTGCGCCCGCGACACTCGCGCCCGCGGAGTCAATGTTTCAGGCCTTGCACGCGGTGAAGGATCGAATCGGCGTGACGAGCGCGCGCGGCGCGAGCGCCGATACCGATGGGACGCCGCTCGCGGAGCTGCAACGCAAGTACGCGGCGATGCGTGCGCCGTTCGCCGCCGCACTCTCAGGCGTCGATTCCGGCGCTCTCGCGCCCGAGGACCGGCGCGCGCTTGCCGCAATGCGCGCCGCGCTGGCCGGCGGACTGGCGTCGGATGCGGACGACACGGAGCCCGGCGACCCTGCCGCGCACGCACCACCGGATTGCGACTACGATGCGGCCGCGATCGCTCGCGGCGACTCGGCCTACGAGCGGCTCGAGCGCCGCATTTACGCGTGCTACACCCGCGCCGTGCAGCGCGTTCAGTTCGAGGGAAAGACGCTCGATCGCCTCACCGCCATAGGCATGCTCGCGCAGATGGACGATCGCGAGCAGCGGCATCGCCTCTTCCTGGCGATCGATACGATCTGGCGGAGCATGAACGGCGACAATGGCGCGCGGAGCCCGTACCGCGAGTTCGTGAAGCTGAGCGCCGCGCGCTGGCGCACTCGCGGCTCGCCCGTGGACGCCGAGGCGCGCGTGCTGCGCATCGATCCCGCGCAGATGGAACGCTGGCTCGAGTCGGTACTCGAGGCGTGGCGCGTGAGCACGCCGGGCACGATGATCGAGCCGTGGGACTGGCACTATCAGGCCGGAGCGGCGAGCCGCGCGCTGAGCGCCCGCATTCCCCTCGACGATCTCGGCACGCTCAACGCGCACTACTTCCGCGATCTCGGCGCGGACCTCGCCGCGCTTCACGTGCACTACGATCTCACGCCGAGGGTGGGGAAGACGCCGGTGGCGTTCACGGATTTCGGCGGCCGGCCGCGCGTCGTGAACGGCGCGTGGGTGCCGGGAGAGCCGTGGGTGTTCGCGACGTATCGCGTGGGCGGGCTGGACAACCTCGACGAGCTTCTGCACGAGAGCGGGCACGCGGTGCACATCTCGGCCATCCATCAGCGGCCGGCATTTCTCGACTGGCCCGACAACGATGCGCTCACCGAGGGGCTCGGCGACGTCGCGGCGCTCGAGGTCTATGAGCCCCGCTGGCAAATGCACTATCTCGGCGACTCCGTTTCGACGCCGGTCGGACTGCGGGCGCGATACGGCGGGATCGTGCTCGACATCGCGTGGTCGCTGTTCGAGGTGCGCATGCATCGCGATCCGGCCGCCGACCCGAACCAGGTGTGGGATGACATCACGAGCCGATATCTGCACATCGTGCCGCATCCGGAGCTCTCGTGGTGGGCGATGCGCGGGCAGCTCATCGATTCACCGGGGTATATGGCCAACTATGCGATTGGCGCAATCATCATCGCGGACGTGCGTGCACGCGTGAAGCAGCTGCACGGCGACTTCACGACGGGCGATCCGACGTGGTACGCCTTCATGTCGGAGCACATCTACCGGTTCGGACTATCGAAGTCCTCGGCGGACGTCATCACGGATTTTCTGGGGCGGCCGATTAGCGCGGATGCGATTCTCGCGGACATGCGGCGCATGGCGGCGCGCTAACTCTTCTGTTTGCTGAACCGGTCGAGCGCGGCGCGCTCCGAGGGTGTGAGGCTGTTGATCCCCTTCAGGCTGATCTTGTCGAGCAGGCGATCGACTTCGTGGCGGTTGATCTCGTGCAGCTCGCCGCGCGGGATCGTGGCCCAACGCTTCATGTCGTCGCCGCGCGGGGGCGGAGGCTGGCGCACTTCGGCGCGCACGGGTCCGGACTTTTTCGGTCGCACGCGCGAGTGCGAGATCACGTAGAGATAGATCGCCGCGCCCACCAGACCGCCCAGATGCGCGAGGTGGGCCACGCCTGGCTCGAACCCGCCAAGCCCGAAGATCGACATCACGACGGTAAGCACCACGAGCCACCGCATCTGGATCGGCAGCACGCCGTAAATGTACACGCGATCGAGCGGCCAGAAGCGCGCGTACGCGAGCTCGACTCCGAACACGGCGGCCGATGCGCCGAGGATCGCGACTTCCGGCGTGAACACCGAGAAGAGTGCGCCGGACAGTCCGGAGATGAGGTACAGCGTGATGAAGCGATTGCTTCCCAGCCGCTCCTCCACGCGCGGGCCGAAGAAGTAGAGCACGATCATGTTGAAGAGGATGTGCCAGAAGCCCCCGTGAATGAACATGTACGTGAGCGGGGTCCACGGAGCCGACAGCACGCGCGCCGGAATGAACGCGAGCAGTGAGGTCAGCTCCGGATACGCCAGTTGGAGCAGGAATACACCGACGTTCGCGATGAGCAGTCGTTTGACCCAGGGTGTCATGAGCGTAGCCTAGGGGACGATCGAATGATTTTCCAGAGTGCTCGCGCGCTTATCTTGTGCCATGCCAGAATCCACTGCCGGTAGAGGGGGATTGCGCGCGCTCCAGGCCGGCGCGATCGGAATCGTGCTGGCTGCGTCAACCTATAAGTTATTCGAACTCGATCGGTATTTCGTTCCAAAGGAGCTTGCGCTGCACCTCACGGCGCTCGTCGCGATCGTCGCCTGCGTCCGCGGGGCGCGACGCCTGGAGCTCACGCGCGTCGACACCCTCCTCGGGCTCTATCTCCTGCTCGGCCTCATTTCCGCAGTCGCCGCCGACAATCATTGGGCTGCGGCGCGCGCGGTGGGCATCACCTTTTCCGGGCTCGTGCTCTTTCGCGCGGCGCGAGCGACGTCCGGCGCCGGCTGGCGATGGCAGCTCCTCGGCACGCTGGTGTTCGCGATCGTCCTCGCGTCGATCACGTCGCTGCTTCAGACCTACGGCGTCACAAGCGATCTCTTCAGCCTCAACCGCTCGCCGGGCGGCACCTTCGGCAATCGCAACTTCGTCGCTCATCTCGCCGCCATCGGCGCGCCGGCAATCCTTCTGCTTGTCGTGCTTGGTGCACGCAGGTGGAGGATGACGGCGGCCAATCTCGGCGTCGCGATTCTGTCGGCGGCGCTCGTGCTCACGCGCAGCCGCGCCGCCATGCTCGCGGTGATCGCCGTCGCGCTCATCCTCGCGGGGGGAATCTGGATCGCGCAGCGGCGCTTTCACGATCCGCGGATCGCGCGCCGTCTGTCGCTCGCGGGCGCGTGTGCCGCCGCCGGCGCTATCGCGGCGATCCTCATCCCCAACGCACTCAACTGGAAGAGCGATTCGCCGTATCTGGATACCGTCACGGGCGTCGTGAACTATCGCGAGGGGAGTGGCCACGGCCGCCTCGTGCAGTACGGCACCTCGCTCAGGCTTGCGGCCCAGCATCCGCTGCTCGGCGTGGGACCCGGAAACTGGGCGGTGGCATATCCGAAGGTTGCGGCGAAGGGCGATCCCTCCATCGATCGCGACAATGGGATGACCTCGAACCCGTGGCCGAGCAGCGACTGGATCGCGATGCTCGCGGAGCGGGGGATTCCGGCGACGCTCGCGTTCGCGCTCGCGATGGTCGGGCTCGTGGTGCTCGCGTTCGGAGCGATGCGCGATTCGCGCGACCTGGACGAGTTTCTCCCACCGCTCGCGCTCGTGGCCACGCTCGCGGCAACGCTCGTGGTTGGATGCTTCGACGCGTCGCTCCTTCTCGCGCTGCCGACGCTCTTCGTCTGGGCGCTCCTTGGCGCGCTCGCGACGCCGGCCGCGGTGCGCATGTCGATTCCGTTGTCGACGGCCACCGCGCGAGGGCTCGCGATTGTGGGCGGCTCGATCGTCATCGCCTTCGCGCTCTCGTTTCGCTCCGCCACGCAGCTCGCAGCGATGGCGATGTTCTCATCGGCCAACACCATTGGCGAATACGACCGGGCATCGATCGCGGATCCCGGGAGCTATCGCATCCGAGATGCGCGTCGCGGAAATCGGCGCGGAGCGTGGCCGGTGCGACCTGGTGAAGCGGCGCGCGATGCGCGCACACAATCTCTTTCCGTACGCGCCGGAGCCCGCACGGCTGCTCGGCGCGTGCGGCGTGCGCCTCAAGCGTCGTTGAGCTCGAGCGCGGAGCGAGGCTCGGCGAGCTTCGCGGGGATCCAGCAGTGCATTCCGACGGAGCGAAGCCCCGCGCGCGCGAACGCTCTCCGATAGAACGACGGCGGCCGCTCGAGGTACGATTTCATGTCGCCCTCAATGTCATCGGCGGAGGTGAACAGTCCGAGATACGCGACGCCGCGCAACCGCTTCGCCAGCGCTCCCATCCTTCGCGCAGCTCCGGCGCGGCGACGTAGTGCAGGACGTCGTTACAGACGATCAGATCGAAGGTTCCGCGAATTCGGAGCGTGTCGAGCGAGGTGATGTCGCCCTGACGGATGTTTCGGCGCGCGCCGTAGCGCTCGACGACGTACGCACTCGGATCGATGCCGAGGTAGTGGAGATGCGGACGCTCGCGGCGCAGCGCGGCGCGCCAGAGCCCTTCGCCGCAGCCGACATCGAGCGCGTTGCGTACGCGGCGCTCGAGGATCTGCTCCGCCACGGCGATGATCGTTCGCGCGATGCGCGCGCGCTCGATGGTTGTGGAAACGCGATGGCGGGGATGACGGTACCAGCGGTCGTAGTAGGCGCGGTCGAACCCGTGGGTCAGCGTGGCGCTCCGGGGCAGCTCGACCCGCTCGGGCGTTGGCACCTGCACCTTGAGCAGATACCGCTGCGATTCGGAGATCCGCTCGACCTCGATCGAGACCGACTCGATTCCCTGCTCAATGCGCTCGAGCCGCGCGCCGAACTCCTGCGGCATCGCGGGCTTGATCGCGCGACGCTCGATCAGGCTGCCAAGCGCGCGCGCGAGCGGCTTGCCGACCGCAATGACGGCAATCATCAGCAGGAAGGCGTAACCAAGATTCTCGACGCGTGGAGGCACGTCGAAGGGCATGTCATCGGGAATCGAGGTGCTGGTGCCGCCAGCGATCACGGGTGCATCGGGCGCGGTGGGAGCCTGCGGCAGCGGCGGTGCCGTCGGCGCCTGACCTGGTCGCGGCGTGTGCACGATCACCTTCCCGTCCTTCGTCGTCGTGACAGTCACGCCGGTGATGCCCTGCGCGGCGCCATCGGCGGCGTTCTTCGCGATCCTATCGCTGACGCCGGCCGCCTTGAGCTGCTGCGTGACCTGCGCGCGGATCTGGGCGGCCAGATCCGTGGCGGAAACGTTCGCGTCGGGCGTGGAGGTCTGTTGGTGTAGGTGCGGCATCAAAAAATCCTCGTGGTTGTCGCGCGTCTGACACTGCTACCTACGTCCCGCTCCCGTCGTCCTGTTTCGGGCGGGATGAGTTGCTGCTCACCCCGCCAAGCCTATATTCGGCACCTGGAGGGCCTTCCGCACCCCCACCGCGTACAAACAGGGGCGAAATGGACTGGACGATTATAGCCGTCAACTTTATCTACGCCACTCTCGGCATCGTGTTGATGTGGGTCGCGTACCGCGTCTTCGACCGCCTCACTCCCCAAGTGGACTTCGCCGAGGAGTTGAAAAAGGGCAATGTCGCCGTCGCGATCTTCATCGCGGCGCTCTTTCTCTCGATCGCGCTGATCGTAGGGCGCGCCCTGAATTGAGTCGCCACGCGCGCACGGCTTTCATTGCAGCGGCGATCCAGTCGCCGCCGCCGTCGCGCCGCCTCGCGCTGAGGCACACGCATCGCGACCGACCGCTACGACGCGTACTTCAAGAAATATACGAAGCGCTACTTCGGCATCGGCTTCGATTGGAAGTTGTTCAAGGCGCAGGGGATGGCCGAGAGCGGGCTGTCGCCCACAGCGAAGAGCTGGGTGGGTGCGCGCGGGATCATGCAGCTCATGCCCTCGACCTACCACGACATCGCGTCGCATCGTCCGGAGATGACCGATCGATGACCCTCAATGGAATATCGCCGCCGGCATCATGCACGATCGCGACATGTGGACGCTCTGGAAGCAGTGTTCCCGGCGACGATCGCTGGCGCTTCATGTTCGGCGGGTACAATGCGGGGGAGGGAACGATCTTCCGTGCGCAGGGAGTGGCGCGGGCATCGAAGCTCAACGAGCGCACGTGGCCGAAACATCGAGAGCGTCGCGCCCACCGTTCCACGCTGGCGGTACAAGGAGACCCTCGGCTACGTGCACACGATTCAGGAGAATCGAAAGCGCCTCTCGCCGCTCGTTGCGCCGCGGGACTCGTCGGCGCCCTAGAGACCCGCGGGCTCGCTCGCGCACAGCCGACAGAGTGTGCGACCAGTGAGCACGCGCCAGAGCCTTTGCCAGCGCGTACCGTGGTAGTGCCGCTCGCAGAGCAGCCGGTTGCAGTGAGGGCAGTAACCTCCCTCGCCCGGGTCGAACATCGTGCCGCACTCGTCGCATGCGGCGACCACCTCTGATTTGCGAAGCAGCGGGACGCCAAGCATCGCTCGCTCCTATCGTTCGCGCTCAGACCGACTCATACGCGCATCCGTGCTCCTGTGCGAGGCCGAGCAGCATGGCGTTCGCGGGTACGAGCCTCACACCAGGATTGAGTCCGGCCACCAACTCGGCATACACCTTGTCGGCCGTATCATGCGAGGCCAATGCGAGCTCAACAGAGATCCTCTTCAACGCCTTGTTGCACTGACAAAAGATCGTCCCTCGAGTCTGCAACATTTTCACCGAGGCGCGCTTCGCGTCATGAGCGGGAGCCTCGAGGAAGACGTTGTGATCCGGGCTCTTGTCCGGCCCATCGGAGATCTGCCACCGCTCGGCGATCTTGTACTTCGCCCAGATTGCATGGTTGACGTTGATCGGGAAGCCGCTCCCGGCGATTCCGAGCACCGTGTTCACGTCTGGAAATTCCATTTGATAGACCTCCTTCCAGGCGTCGAGATAGTTGTTCACCGTGTGCAGCGGGCCGGGTATGTCTTCGATTTTTCTGACGACGTCGAACACCTGCCGGTGTTTCCCCTTCATCTCGGCGAGCCACGACAGATCCCACTCGCCTTGAGGAGCGTCGGCCGCATCGGCGTCCGCGCCAGCGAGCAACGGCGCCAGCAAAGTTCCGCTCGTCGCGGTTGCGAGGGCGGCAAGAAAGGTGCGACGAGATGCTGAGCTTTCCGGCATCGAAGGACTCTCCGCGTCAGATTTTTGTGATCCAGGTCCGAATGGCTTGGGCATGCGGAATGCAGCAAACTACGTCTAGCGGTCCATACCTTGCTTCTGTTTCCGCTACTTAGGCCAACACCGTAGGCCGGGTCAACAATATCGTTTCCCCAGGGGGAGCCTCATGAATCTCAAATTTATCGCGATCGCGGCGATCGCCCTCTCGCCGGCCGTGGTGCTTGGCCAGACGAGAACGCACATTCGTGTTTCAAAGGACGGCTCGCATACGACGTCCACGAACGCCACGAATGGCGATGTGACCACGACGCCGGCCCCGGCACCGGCAGCAGAGCCGGCACCAGCGCCAGCCCCGGAGCCGACGCCTGCTCCCACGCCGACGCCAACTCCGACGCCCACCACCACCGACTCGTCTGCAACTCAGATCGGGACGGGCGCGCCAGCTCCGACGGTGACGCACAGCCAGCAGTCGGACAGCGCCATGACGCCGACCACCACCACAACCGATTCGTCCAGCATGGCACCGATGAAGACGGATTCCTCGGCGACCCCGGTTGACACGGTGAAGGTCCCGCCCACGCGGCCCGCTGCAGGTGTCGCCGGTCGATAGCGCCAGGATGGGAATTCCCGAGACTAGACAGACCCAGGCTGCAGACAGCGCTCGCGCAGACAGCCTCTCAAAGAAGACGCCTCCGCGCTAGAACATTCGCTGACACGAGAACGGGGAGAGCGAACTGCTCTCCCCGTTTTGCGTTCAGCGCTGCAACCGCGCCAACTGCTGCGAGCGAAACTTCGCGACCTTCGGCGCGATCACCACGCGACAGTAGCCCTGATTCGGATTGTTCGTGTAGTAGTTCTGGTGGTACGCCTCGGCCGCGTAGAATTCCGGCGCGTCTACCACCTGCGTGACGATCGGATCGTCCCAGATCTTCTGCGCATCGATCTCCTTGATCGTTCGTTCGGCGATCTGCCGCTGCTCCGGCGAATGCGCGAAGATCACGGAGCGATACTGCGTGCCGACATCCGCGCCCTGTCGATTCAACGTGGTCGGATCGTGCACGCTGAAAAAAACTTCGAGCAGGTCGTGGTAGCTGATGCTGCTGCGGATCGAAGGTGACTTGCACGACTTCCGCGTGTCCCGTGGAGCCCGTGCACACCTGTTCATAACTAGGATTTGCGCGCGCGCCGCCGGCGTAGCCGGAGACGACGCTCGTCACGCCGCGCAGCTCGCGAAAAAGCGTGTCGACGCACCAAAAGCATCCGGCGCCCAGCGTGGCGACTTCGGTTTGTGGATTTGTCATGCGTGAAATCTAGCGGGCCATCGTCCGGCCGCGGAGCCGCGAATTCAGGCGCGCAGCGATGTCTGCAGCGTCTCCGAAAACTCGTGCAGCCTGATGGGAAGTGCCATCGAGCGCAGTCCGCGACCCCGGGCGAAGTCCTCAACCTCGGCGTTCGTGCGCGACGGCGTGAAGAGCAGTACCTCGGCGCCGACGCTCGCGGCCGCATCGTAGGCCTCCTGCTCGCAGGCACAATCGTGCTCGCAGTCGAGAAGCAGCAGCTGCGGACGCACGCGGCCGATGGCCGCAGCGACGGTTTCGTCGCTGCGCGGCTGCGAAGCTCTATGGCCCGAGAGATCGACGAGAGAGCACATTAGGGTCTGGATCAACGGCTCTTTCGCAATCACCAGGATCGTGCTTGGATGCGTGTACGACACTCGCGCCTGCGCTGCTGTGAGTAACGTCACTCCAGCAACGCAATCACCGGTCCACGAGCCCGCTATCGAGCCAAATGTTACGTGCCTACGGTGCAGATCCGCTCGTGCGCGCCCTTTGAGGGGGCAGCGCGAAGTCGCTCGGGTAGTAGAAGCGGAATGCGCGCCGATCGCACTGAATGATCGCGTACTGGTCGCCGCGCGTTATGAGCTCCTCATAATCGGAGCGACTTGGCTGGCAACTGTACGCGAGGGGGCCATCCGCCCGACAGGAACCCGCATCGTCCGTGAGACAGGTGGCGGGCGTGTGCGTGTGCAGCTCGGGGGTGCCTGAGGCGCACTCGAACTGCACGTGATTCGGATCCTGGCCCGTAGTGGTTGCAGGCTTCACCGCGAGCACGCGAAAGATCGAGTCGGTGCCGCCGCCGAGCGCCGGCCGCGATGAGATTCGCGCCCGTTGCACGCAGTACGCGCGCTCGCTTTGCGTGGAGTCGTCCGTCCACGCCGCGCGGAGCTGCGCCGTGACCGAGTCGCCCATGACGCCGTAGCGCACAGTCTGCGCGCACAGCTCAGGCGCCCCCGCCGCCACGGCCATCGCGAGGAGCGCGACCCATCGGATGTCGCGATGCATCAGCCCAGGCTAGCTACCGGTAGGAAGAAGTTCGACGGTCGATTTGAAGGTCTGCTGAATCGGCGCGCCCTCCGATTCGTTCATCTTTTCCTGCAGATCGGTGCGCTGCGTGGATTGGCCGCCAAGCAGTACGCCCTTGTCAGTGAAAAACTGCATGCCGGTGACGGTGCCGCTGCTGCTGATCTCGAGCGGCTGTCCGGCTTCCGTTCCTTTCCCGAGCTGCGCGATCGTCGTGTAGCGTTCGATGCGCCATGCGTGCTGCCCGCTCACGGTCGTGTCGCCCGCAACCTTGTACGTGGTGACGGAGCTCGAGGTGATTTTGAGCGTGCCGACGGTTGGGTGTTCGACGACGGTATCGGCCCAGCTCGTGCCCGCCGTGAGCGAGTGCGGTGGCAGCAAGAGCAGAAAACGCTTCAGTGCCGTAGCCGTTGCGCTGAGCTTTCCGTCCGAGGTGCCGGCGGTTGGCGCAAGCGCATACACGCGCCCGCGAGGCGACATCGTTCCTGTGAATTTCGCGCCCTGCAGCACGGCGATGTCGGGCGCCGGCGCGTCGAGCGTCGACGTTACACGAATCGAGTCGACCGTCATCGCGAGCTTGAGCGTGTCACTCGACTGCGGCGCAACCTCGAGCGCGATCCACTGATTCGTGGTCGTGGTAAAGTCAAAGGGCGCGCGACCGCCGCCCAGCGGCTGGGCTCGCGTGCTCACCGTCGTCACGTGGTAGCGCAGCTTGCCCGGCGCATACGCCGCGGTACTCTGCGCGGATGCGAGCGAGGTCACAATTGCGTTGGCAAGAATGAGCAGCCCGAGGCGGCGGTCCAGGCGACGAATAGTGTGCAGGGACATGCAAGCTCCTAATAGCGATAAGGGGCACCATTGCCGGTCCTACTCGACATCACGGCACGACTCAACGTGAATACCCCCAAAGCAAAAGAATGTCCACCCAACGCATGAAGAAAGCACGTCTCTTGCAAAGTCCTATTGCCGAGCCCGGGCGTTGCTCGGGCCGCAGCCCATTATGGAGGACACATGAATCGCTCTTTATCACGCTTAACCATCGCCACCACCGTCGCCGCATGCACGGTACTTGGCGCCTGCCAGAAGAAGGGTGACGTCGCAGCTACCGACACCACTGTCGCGCCCGCCATGGCGGATACCACGGCTTCCTCCGGATCAGTCGCCAGTCCGAAGAACGACTGGACCGATGCACAGATTCTCGCCTTCGCAGCAACTGCGAACTCCGGCGAGATCAAGGAAGCGAAGCTGGCACAGCAGAAGGCAATCAATCCCGTCGTCAAGAAGTTCGCGGCGCTCATGATCGCCGATCACACCAAGATGCAGGCCGATGGGAAGGCGCTCGCGACCAAGCTCGCGATCACGCCCGACACGACCAAGAATGACGTCTCCGATCTCGCGAAGGCCGCCAGCAAGGACATCAAGGACCTGAGCAACAAGAAGGTCGGAAAGGATTGGGACGAGGACTACATGGAGATGCAGGTCGACACGCACCAGAAAGTGCTCGACAAGCTCAACGACGCGTCGATGTCAGCGAAGGCTCCCGAGCTGAAAAGCGCGCTGACCGAGGCGATCGCGAAGGTGCAGGACCATCTCACGCAGGCGAAGCAGATCAAGGACACCGGTCTGAAGAGCTAACGCCCCAAGGCGGTTCCGCAATTCGAGAAACGGCACGTCCTCATGGGCGTGCCGTTTTCTTATAGGCCTCGATTACATACGCGTCGAGCAGAACGGAGCGCAACGCATCCGCGCTCCGCGTCGCGACGCGAGACAACGTCACCCACAATTTGCGCGCGCCAATCGCGTCGCCGAGCTTGAGCTTCGCGACGACGCCGCCTTCACGGATCTCGTCCGGCTGCGACCAACTGTTGCCCGCGAGCGCCGCCGGCACCAGCGAATCCGCGAGGAGCGATGCCGATTTGAAATCCCATCTTGCGAGTGCGTGGCGGAAATCGATCGACTGTCGTGCCTGCGCCGGCGCGTGCGCACGGGCCATGTAGGTCGCGAGCGACGCGTAGTAAGGCTCGTCGGCCACGCCGGCGGTACCCGCGTGGATGTACCGCTCCACATTGAGCGCCGAGCTGGTCCACCGCCTCCAGTCCGGCGGTGGCGCGCCGCTCGCCAGACCCACGTCGAGCTCCCACATGCGCTGCCGCGCATCACGAGCGTCTCTCCCGCCGGCGGTATCGGCTGCGACGTACAACGATGGGTTTCGAAGCGCGGCGCCTACCGTGAGCGCGTGCAGTTGCCAGATCTCCGGCACCGTCGTGAGCGCGTCGTCGACGAACGGCCTGCGCTCATCGAACATCGCGGCCAGCATGTCGAATCGCTCGACACGCAGCGTGCCGAATCCCGACGCCGTCAAACGCTTGAACCGCGTTCGCTCGGCACCGAGATCGAGGATCGGGCGGTAGTCGGAGTTCGGGCTGCCGTAGTGGTCGAGCAATGGAGCGAGCTCGCGCCGGTCGATCAGATGCGTCGCCGCGAGTGATTGCGGAGTGAAGGGAACCACTCCCCCGAGATCCGCCGCGATACCAGGCTCCGCGAGCACGCTCCAGTCGGGCTTGGGCAGCTCGGAATGTTCGACGCGACGATCAGCATGTCGCGATTCGGCGTGAGGTAGATGGCGTACGACCGAAAATTCTTGTGGATCGCCTTCGACCACGCTCAGCACGAGCCCGTCATCGATCTCATAGAGGTGCAGCCATTGGCCGAACACGCCGTGTGGGCGTGAGGTATGTGCGCACGCGCTGATAGAACTCGTCCGTGAACAAACCGCTCACGCCGCTCACCCACGGGTTCGACGGCTCCGAGACAATGATGTCGAACTTCCGGTTCGACGCCGCGAAATAACTCTTCGCGTCGTCGATGCACGATACTGCGAGCGCGGATCGTCGAACACGCGGCTGTTCACCGGATAAAACGTGTGCGAGCCGTTGATCATTTCCGGCTCGATGTCGATCGTGACGAGTTTCTCGAGCGTCGGGCTGCCGAGGAGCAGGTGGCTCGTCATGCCCGAGCCGTTGCCGATCACCGCGCCCTGCTTCGCGTCCGGCACGTGCGCGAGCGTGATGAGCGGCAGCAGGATCTGCGTGGATCGTCGCCGTTCAGACGCGTCGCGTCGTCGTGTCGGCGACCGGCTCGAACCATGCTGGTCGACAGCGATGCATCGGGCTTGCCGTTCGTCGCGAGCGAATACCCGCCGTCGTCGCCTTTGCCGACGCTGACGGTCGCGGTGCGCCCATCCTTATAGAAGACGATGTTGCGAATGCCGGCTCGCAGGCACGCGGCCGTAGCGGAACACGCCGCTCGTCAGACATGCCGCGGTCGAAGTGCGCGTTGAGCGACCGAGCGATGGCGACGGTCGCGATGCGCCTGCACCAGCGCCGCGCCTACGCGAACCGCCGCGTGTCCAGCGACTTGCGCCCTGCGATGAACGAGCAGCCACACGCCGAGCGCCATGTCGATCACGGCCCCGGCAACGAGAGAACCTTCAGTCCGAGCAGCGGCATCAGCACGAGCGCCGCGAGTACGCGCCGACGATCGAGCCGAGCGTGTTCACGCTGTACACCACGCCGACCGCGCGTTCACCGCTGCCCGCGGCGAGCAGCATTCGCGTGATCAGGGGAAGCGTGATTCCCGCGCAGAACGTCGCGGGAGCATCACCGCGAGCGCGATGCCGTACTTTCGCGAAGGTGAACAGCTCGTAGCCCCTTCGGTGTTCTTGAGTCGAGCCCTGGATGAGGAACGCCATCCAGTCGAACGACATCAGATACGCGGAGAGCGTGACGATCGCGAGCGCGCCCATCGCCCACTGCGCGACGCCCAGCGCGCGCACGGGATCGCGAAAGCGGTCGGCGCGCGTGCGCACCCAGAACGCGCCGAGCGCGAGCCCGAGGATGAACGCGGAGAGCATCAACTCGAACGAGTGCGTCGCGCTGCCGAGCACGAGCGCGAGCATGCGGACCCATGCGATCTCGTAGATGAACGAGGCGACGGCGGTTCCGAAGGCGACAATCAGCAGCAGCCGGGCGAGGCGATCGGATATTTGCTCGGCGCCGGCCGGCGTCTCGTTCGCCGAGCGCGGCTCCGCTCCCGCGGCATCGTCTCGCCCGACACCGGTGCGCGAGCCGAAGCGTGCGACACTCAGCGCTATGATGAATACGACCACATTTACCGAGGCAGCGGCGACGAGGGTCAGCGGCAGCCCTCCAACAGCGAGCAACCAGAACCCTGCCAACAGCACTCCGATCGCGCCACCAAGGCTGTTGGCGAAGTAGAGCTCGGCCAGAACCTTGCCGGGCTGGCGCGGCACGATTCGCAGCACGCCTGCGCTCATGAGTGGGAATGTCGCGCCGAGGAGGATCGACTGCGGCAGGATGAGGAGCGCGGCGATCGTCCACTTGACGATGACCACCAGCTGTGGCGACCCGGCGAGCGCCGGGAACAGGTGGTCGTACGCACCGCTAGTCGTCGCGACGAAAATGTCGTGGAACCGGAGGCCGATGATTCCGATCGCGAGCTCGACGTAGGCGTAGGTCGCGAGGGGGTTGCGAAGGCGCTCAGAGAACTTCCCGACTACGAAGGCACCGATCGACATGCCGCCCAGAAAGATCGTGAGCACGATGATCTGGGCGTACGCTCCGTGCCCGACGAACAGTCCCAAATATCTTGTCCAGATCGACTCGTAGATCAGCCCGGCGGCTCCGGAAAGAACGAATACGAGCGAGAGGAGAGTGGGCATCAGGCGGGGGTTGGGGCGGCGAGCAACGGCAAATGCTCCGTTCGAGCGGCGAGGAGATTAATAGGTACCGAGTTTGCGAGCGAGCCGCTCGCAAAGCTATCTTGCGCGGAGCGATCGGGTGCCGCGACGGCGCCCGCCATAACCGGTCGTCGTCTTCGAAGCGGCCGAACGTGAGGAGCGTAATGTCGAGGCCAACTCAAACGGTCGTGCTCGTAGGCGGCTGGATATTTTCGATCGCCCTGTTCGCGTTCATGTGGGTGACCTACAACGGCACCAAGCTGTCGTATTCCGAGAAATTTCCGGGGATGCCGTTTTATGGCGCGATGACGTGGTGGTTCTTCTTCACCATCCCCGTGATCGGCTTTACGTGGGGCTACTTCAACGATCTGAAAAACCGCGGCTGAATTCCTCCCGCTTCGAATGTTCGATCGAGAGTGGCGCGAAGATGCTTTTCGCGCCCTCGTTGCATTCGTATCCGAAGATACCCGCAATGCACTCGCTCCATATGTTTCGCTCCGGTACGTGCCTTGCTCTTCTCCTCGCAGACAACTCATTGCCGCGCTCCCTTTTCGCGCGGCAAGCTTATACGAGACCGGCCGTTCGATGGCCCGCCGAGGAGATGGACAATGGAGATGGAGTCGCTGAGAGAGCTCTACGTCGATGAACTCAAGGATCTCTGGAGCGCCGAGACTCAGATCACGAAGGCCCTTCCGAAGATGATCAAGGCCGCCTCGCATCCGAAGCTCAAGAAGGCGTTCAACACCCACCTCAAACAGACCGAACGCCACATCAAGCGCCTCGAGCGCATTTTCAAGGAGCTCGACGAAAGCCCGCGCGGCAAGAAGTGCGTCGGCATGGAAGGGCTCATCAAGGAAGGCGCGGAGCTCATCAAGGAAAAGCCCGAGGCCGATGTGCTCGATGCGGGGCTGATCGCCGCCGCCCAGCACGTCGAGCACTACGAGATGGCGGGCTATGGGTGTGTGCGCACCTGGGCTCGTCAGCTTGGCGAAGATCGACACGCAGACCTGCTGCAGGAAACGCTCGACGAGGAGGAAGAGACGGACAGGCTGCTCACCGATCTTGCGGAACGCTCGGTGAACATCGATGCGGAAAATGGCGCGAACGTGTCCGACGATGAGCCCGTCGGCGTGAGCGACGTCGGCGCGGGAAGCTATTAGCACGATTCGACTTGGCGCGATTCGTCAGCGGCTCGGCGAAACCAGTTCGGTCCGCGATGCGTACGATGCATCACGGACCGTCCGCATCACACCACCCTCGCCAAACACTTAATTTCCCTCCGTGAAGAAAATCCGGAGTGTTTCTGTCTTGTTCGTACGTGTCGCCGTCCTCTCGTTGCTCCTCGCGCCTCGCGTGTGGGCGCAGCACGGCGATTCATCGGCCAGCACGCAAGTGCGCCGGCTCTCACTCGACGATGCGCTCGCCAGCGCCGAGGCAAAAAGTCCGGACCTGGCGATCGCGCGTGCCGGAGTGACGCGCGCCGATGGACAGCGCAGCAAGGCGTTCAGCCAGTTCCTCCCGCAGATTTTCGGGAGCGCAGGCTACACGCGCACGCTGAAGTCGCAGTTCTCTGGACTCAGCTTCGGCAGCGACAGCAGCGGTCCGCCCGCGTGCAGCTCCTTCGTCGTCGACCCCTCCGCCTCCGTCGACTCGCGGCTCACGCTGCTCGAGTCCGCCCTCGGCTGCGGCGCGGGCAGCAATCCGTTCGGCTCTCTGCAGAACCTCGGCTTCGGTGCCGCGAACCAGTGGAACCTCGGGCTCTCGCTGCAGCAGAACGTGTACACGGGCGGCAGGGTTACGGCGCAGTATCGCGCGGCGAATGCGGGGAGGCGGAGCGCGACGATCGGACTCACCGCTGCGAAGGCGCAACTCACGCTCGACGTCACGCAGGCCTACTACGACGCGCAGCTCGCCGACCAGCTCGTGCTGATCGCCGCCGCGACACTCGCACAGGCCGACACGACGCTATCGCAGACCAAGCTCGGGCGACAGGTGGGGAACGCCGCCGAGTTCGACCTGCTGCGCGCGCAGGTGACGCGCGATAATCAGGTGCCAGTGCTGATCCAGCGTCGTTCCGATCGCGACATCGCATATGTGCGCCTGAAGCAGTTGCTGCACCTGCCGCTCAGCGACTCGGTCGCGCTCACGACATTGCTCGACGATTCGGCCGTCGCACCGCCGGGCAGAGTGGCGACGCTTCTTGCCGAGGCGCCCGATACGGCGGCGGAGAGTCGGGCGCCGGTTCGCCAGGCCTCGGAGAACGTCACCGCGCAAAAGAGTGCCGTGACGGTCGCGCACGCGGAACGAATCCCGTCGCTCGCGCTCGCATTGGCGTTCGGGCGCGTCGCCTATCCGTCGGGCGTTTTCCCGTCGTGGTCGGACTTCAGGTCGAACTGGACGGTCGGCGGCACGCTCACGCTGCCGATATTCACCGGCGGCAACATCCACGGCGACGAGCAAATCGCGAGCGCGGGGCTGCAAACGGCGCGCGCGCAGCTGCAGCAGACGCGCGAGCTCGCGGAGCTCGACGCATTGAATGCGATGAACAAGCTGCGATCGGCGCAGGCGCAGATGGATGCGAGCCGCGGCACGGCGCAGCAGGCGGCGCGCGCGTATCAGATCGCGACCGTGCGGTACAAGGAAGGGATCTCGACGCAGACGGAGCTCAACGACTCGCAGATCCAGCTCCAGCAGGCGGAGGCCAATCGCGCCACGGCCGCGCGCGATCTGCAGGTCGCGCGCATGCGACTCGCGCTGCTGCGCGATCTCCCGCTCTCCGGCACCTCGGCGCAGGCGGCCCAGGCGCAGGGTGGCGCCCAGACGCCCGCGACCGGAACGCCGGGCACACAATCAAATGGCTTGACGACCGGTCAGTCGACGGGGGCAGCGAATCTCCCGGCGGGTGTGCCCAGTCCGCAGCCGGGGACGACGCCATGACGGCCACAATCGCGAACGAAAGCCATCGTGGCGCGCGGTGGATGTGGGTGGTGGGCGTCTTTCTCGTGCTTGCTGGCGTTGTGGGCTATCAGCAGTACGTCAAGGCGCATCCGAAGATCACGGGCGTCGCGACCGACGTCGCGAGCGTGGGCAAGGAGGGGATCGTCGTCACGTCGTCCGGCGAGATTCGCACCGGTCCGGCGATCTCCGGCACGCTCATGCCGCAGCAGGCGGCTACACTGCGCTCCGAGATCTCGGGGCCGATCGTGCAGACCTACGTCGAGCAGGGGCAGGCGGTGAAGCGCGGCCAGTCGCTCGCGCGCATCGACGACACGGCCCTTCGCGATGCGCTGCTCTCGGCGCAGTCCGCGGAGCGTATGGCGAAGCTCGTGCTCGCCAATGCGACGCGCGATGCGGAGCGCGAGCAACGGCTCGAGGCGGCCGGAGCGGTGGCACCGCGCGATGTCGAGGCGGCGCAGAGCGCGCTCGCAACGGCGCAAGCGTCGATGGCGGATGCGCAGTCACGACTCACGGCGGCGCAGAAGCAGCTCGAGAAAACGACGTTCCGCGCGCCATTCGACGGACGCGTGAGCGAACGCCCCGTGAACACGGGCGACGTCGTACAGTCGGGCACCGCGATCGTCTCGGTGGTGAATCCGGCCAGCATGCGCCTCGAGGGATCGGTTCCCGCGGAGCAGCTGTCGACGCTCAAGATCGGCACGCCGGTGCTCTTCACCGTGAATGGATACGGATCGCAAACGTTCATCGGCCGCATCGATCGCATCAATCCCACCGCCGATCCCGCCACCCGACAGGTGCGCGTGTACGTCACGATCCCGAACGACAAGAGCGCGCTGGTGGGCGGACTCTTTGCCGACGGCCGCGTGGCCACCGAGAGCCGCCAGGGGATCATGGTTCCGACATCGGCAGTGGACGAGCGCGGCATCTCCCCGATCGTGCTTCGAATCAGGGAAGGGACGGTGGAGCGTGTGCCGGTGCAGCTCGGCGTCCGCGACAATGCATTGGATCAGGTGGAGCTTCGTGCGGGCGTGAGCGTGGGTGATACGCTGCTCGCGAGCGCCGCGCAGGGGCTCGCGCCGGGAACGAAGGTTCGAATCACGGCCACCGGCGATCAGCCGGCGGGCACTCGCTAATCGCCGCACAGGCGCGCAGGAGAGGGGCATGTTCATCTCCGATTTTGCAATCAAGCGGCCGATCATCACCGTCACGGCGATGGTGGCGCTCGTCGCCTTCGGCGGCGCGGCGCTGATCAACCTGCATACCGACGAGTTCCCCGACATTCAGGCGCCGGTCGTCGGGCTGACGATCGCGTATCCCGGCGCGTCGCCGGCGGAGGTGGAGCGGGAGATCGTGAAGCCCGTCGAGGATGCGGTGTGGGGAATCAGCGGGCTCGATGGCGACAAGTCCACCTGCTTTTCGATCGATGGGCTCGCGCAGTGCACGCTCTTCTTCGATTTCGAGAAACCGATTCAGCAGGCGTCGCAGGATGTGCGCGACGCGATCTCGACGAAGCGTGAGGACCTGCCGCCCGAAATGAAGGAGCCGATCCTGACGCGCTTTGATCCATCGGAGGCGCCGGTGTTCACGCTCGTGCTCACCTCGCCCACGACTCCAGCGCCGGTGCTCACGCGCATCGCCGATCCCGGCCTCGCGAGCGATCTGCGCTCGATTGCGGGAGTGGCGCAGGTGAATGTCGTCGGGGAAGTGAAGCGCAACATGGTGGTCGAGCTCCGCCCGGCCGATCTGCAGTCGTCGGGCGTGAGCGTCGCTCAGGTGGTCGCAGCGCTCGGGCAGCAGAATCTGGCGTCGCCAGTGGGTTGGCTCAACGGAAAGCTCGAGGAGAAGCTGATCCGCCTGAGCGGCCGCCTGCAGAACGCAGCCGACTTCGGCAATCTCGTGGTCGCCGACCGCGGCGGACAGCTCATCCGCCTCAGCCAGATCGCGAACGTCTACGACGGCACCGAGGAAGCGCGCTCGATGGCGCTCTTCAACGGCAAGCAGGCGGTTGGCATCGAGATTCTGAAATCGAAGGGGTACAGCACGACGCAGGTCGCGTCGGCGATCCAGGCGAAGGTCGCGGAGCTCCAGAAAACTCTGCCTCCCGGAGTGAAGTTCGCCGAGGTCCAGAACGCGGGCGAGCGCGTGAGCCACGCGGTGCGCAACGTGGAGGAGGCGCTCATCGAGGGCGCGCTGCTCACGGTGCTCGTCGTGTTTCTGTTCCTGAACTCGTGGCGCTCGACCGTGATCACCGGGCTTGCACTGCCGGTGTCGGTGCTGGCCTCGTTCGTCGCGGTGTGGGCCTTCGGCTTCACGCTCAACACCATGTCGCTGCTAGGGCTGTCGCTCGCGATCGGCATTCTGATCGACGACGCGATCGTGGTGCGAGAGAATATCGTACGCCACATCGAGATGGGGGAGGATCACGTCCATGCGTCGCACACGGCGACGGACGAGATCGGGCTGGCCGTCACCGCCACGACGTTCTCGATCGTCGCCGTGTTCGTGCCCGTCGGGTTCATGTACGGCGAGGCGGGGCAATGGTTCAAGCCGTTCGCGCTCACGATCGCGTGCTCGGTGCTCGTGTCGCTCTTCGTCTCGTTCTCGCTCGACCCAATGCTTTCGGCGTACTGGCCCGATCCGCAGGTCGAGGATCATGGACTGCATCGGCGTGGCGCGATCAGTCGGGTGCTCGCTCGATTCAACAAGTGGTTCGACCGGCAGGCGGATCGCTACAAGTCGGTCATCGCGTGGGCGCTCGATCACCGCCTCGCGGTAACCGGGATCGCCGGTGGAACGTTCGTGCTCGCGATCGTGCTGCAGGGAACGATCGGCGGCACTGGATTCGTGCCGGTGAGCGACCGCAGCGAGATCAATCTCATCATCGAGGCGCCGGGCGGGAGCAATCTCGAATACACGCGGCTGCGCACGGAGGCGATCGCCGAGCTCGCGCGGAAGCATCCCGAGGTCGCGTACACCTACACGTCGATTGGAGGGGCGATCCCGTTCAGGGCGCCCGGGGTCGATCAGGCGCTCGTGTACGTGCGCCTCGTGCCCAAGGCGAAGCGCAGCATCAGCCAGGATGCGCTCGGCGCCGAGTTCCGTCGCGAGTTCGCGCACGTGGCCGGCGCGACAGTGTCGGTTTTCACGAGCGGATTCGGCGGCGCCGTGAAGGAGGTCCAGGTCCAGATGCGAGGCCCGGACCCCGTGGTGCTGACGAGGCTCGCGGAGCAGGCCGTCGTGTCAGTGGCGAAGGTACCGGGAGCGGTGGACGTCGGATTGTCGACGCGCGGCGAGAAGCCCGAGCTCGACGTGCAGCTCAACCGTCCCCTTGCGGGCTCGCTCGGCATCACCGTAGGCGAGGTCGCGCAGTCGCTGCGGCCGGCGTTCGCCGGTCTCAAGGCGGGTGACTGGACGGACCCGAGCGGCGAGACGCGCGATGTTACCGTGCGGCTGACGAAGGAAGCGCGCGAGAATCTCTCCGATCTGCAGGGGCTCCCGCTCGTCGTCACCGACGCGCAGGGTCGAGCCACCACGCTCCCGCTCGGCCAGATTGCGAAGATCAGCCAGACGGTGGGGCCGGCGCAGATCAACCACCTCGATCGCGAGCCCGTCGTCGCGGTGGAGGCGAACGTGCAGGGACGATCGTTGAACGAGGTGACCAACGGCATCAAGAAGCGGTTGACCGCTCTGCGCCTGCCGCCCGGCTATCGCATCACGCAGGGTGGGGAAGCGCGCGACCAGGCCGAGATCTTCACACGAATTTTCACGGCGCTCGGCATCGCCATTCTATTGATGTATCTGATTCTCGTGATGCAGTTCGGATCGTTTCTCGATCCGCTCGCGATTCTGATCTCGCTACCGCTCTCGCTCATTGGAGTGGTATTGGCGCTGCTCATGACCGGCGATACGCTCAACATCATGAGCCTGATCGGCGTCATGCTGCTGATGGGGATCGTGGCCAAGAACGCCATCCTGCTCATCGACTTCGCGAAATGGGCGCGCGAAAAGGGGATGTCGAGGCGCGACGCGCTCATCGAGGCGGGGCGCATCCGCCTGCGCCCGATCATCATGACGACGCTGGCGCTGATCGCGGGCATGCTGCCGGTGGCGATCGGCCACGGCGAGGGCGCGGACTTCCGCGCGCCGCTCGGTCGCGCGGTCATCGGCGGGGTGATCACGTCGACGTTGCTGACGCTCATCGTGATCCCGACGGTCTACGAGATCCTCGATGAGTTCAAGGAGTGGGCGACCGCGAAGTTCCGTGGGCGAAAGCCCACCGGCGCGGATGCGCGCGCACCGGAGCTGTCCGCCGGCGACTGAGCGCGGTCTCGACGATTCGCCCCAGCGCGCGGCGGCGTCGGATCCTGGCTACGCAACATTAGAACGCAGCAACGTGGCGACATCCGGGGGCCGGTCGTCGTGTGTGCAGTACGGGCGCTTGGGGTGACATTGAGTCATCGGCTGCGCGTACCCCACCGATGATCGCAGGAGCCCTTTCGTGTCCACCGCAAATCGTAAGAAGTGGCTAGCCGTTTTCGCAGCCCCTCTAAACTGGGCACGACCGCTGGCAATCGCCGCCGTCGCGACCTTCTTGCTCGGCGAGTGCAACGGCAGCGACAGTGTCACCGCGCCTGCCACGCCTGCCTCGATCGTGATTTCCGCGCCGAGCGGCACCACGCCAGCTGGCGGAACGCTTCAGTTCACGGCGACGGTGAAGGACTCCAAGGGAAACACGATCGTCCATGCGGTCACGTGGTCGGTTGCGCACGGCGGCGGGACGATCAACTCGAGTGGTTTGTTCACCGCTGCCGACAGCGCGGCGACGTACGCCAACACCGTCGTCGCGGCGATTGGCGCTGTCGCGTCGGCTGGATCTTCGGTCACGGTCACGGCCGGCGCGCTTTCGACCATTGCCGTCACTCCAGCAACGGTTAGCCTCGCCGCGAGCGCCACGCAGCAGTTCACCGCAGTCGGAAAGGATGCGCACGGCAACGTCGTTCCGCTTCCCGGTCGCGCGTGGTCGGTCACAGCGGCGGGCGGCACGATCGATACGAGCGGCATATTCACTGCCGGCACGACCGCGGGGACGTTTACGAACACGGTTCTCGCCACGAGCGGTGCTGATTCCGGCTCCGCGTCCGTCACTGTTGGCGGCGGGCCGCTGGCGAGCATCGAGATCACGCTCGACACGACGACCGTCGCGAATGGCGGCACGCACCAGTACATTGTCACCGGAAAGGATGCGCACGGCAACGTGGTCCCGGTTGTCCCTGCCCCAACCTGGTCAGTGGTCGCTGGCGGCGGCACGATCGATCCCACGACCGGTCTGTTCACCGCCGGGACGGTGTCCGGCACATTCGTGAACACGATCCAAGTTGTCAGCGGCACGATGTCCGCGAACCTGACGGTGACGGTCGCACCTGGACCTCTCGCGACGATCACGGTCTCGCCGGCGGCCCCGAGCTTCGCAATCAACGCGACACAACAGTTTACCGCAGTCGGCAAGGACGCTCACGACAACGTCGTCGTCATCACGCCGGTATGGTCGGTGGTTGCGGGCGGCGGTACGATCGACGCCTCCACGGGATTGTTCACCGCCGGCGCGACCGGTGCCGGACGTTCACGAACACGGTTCAGGCGACGAGCGGTGCGATTTCCGGAACGGCTTCCGTTACCCTACGGGAGGCGTCCTGGCCTCGATCACGGTGACGCCGAGTACCATGTCGCTATCGGCGGGCGGTACGCAGGCCTACACCGCGGTTGGTCACGATGCGGGCAACAACGTAGTCGCGATCACGCCAGTATGGTCGGTGGCTGCTGGCGGCGGTACGATCGATCCCGGCACAGGCCTGTTCACGGCTGGAACGGTCGCGGGAACGTTTACGAACACGGTCACGGCAACGAGCGGCGCGATTTCGGGCACCGCGACGGTGACCGTTATGCCGGGTGCGCTCGCGAACCTCACGATCTCACCGGCGAGCAAGTCGCTGGCCGTAAACGCGACGCAGCAGTTCACGGTGGTCGGTACGGACGCGAACAACAACGTCGTCGCCCGTCGTTTCGCCCACGTGGAGCGCTCGTTGCGGGTGGAGGCACGATTGACGCTCGACGGGGCTCTTCACCGCAGGCACCGTGACTGGCACGTTCACGCACACGGTGGTCGTGACGGCTGGCTCGTTGGCTCAGGTCGCGACGGTTACGGTAACCGCCGGACCGGTGGCGATCGATCACGATTTCGCCGGCGAATGCGTCGGTACCAAAGGGCACGAACCAGCAGTACACGGCGGTCGGCAAGGACGTTTACGGAAACGTCTCGACGATTCACCGACCTGGGCCAATGGCAATTCCGTTGCGGGAACGCTTTCGAGCTCCGGAAATTTCCACGCCAGCGTCGTCGGCGTGTATCCGAACCAGATCCAGGCGACTGTCGGCCTGATCACCGGGAGCACCGGTGTGACGGTAACGCCGTAAAGTTGGAGCGAGAGCACGCCCGGCATATCGGGCGCGCTCTCGCAGCTTCAGAGGAAGTCGATCGAGTAGTAGAGCGCCACCGCACCGGGAATGTCCGGTGCGGTGGCGTTTGCTCATCCGTCGTCCTTTCTGCCGATCGTGATCAGCGCCACCGCGCTCACGATGATCGCCGCGGCGATGATCATCCGCGCATTCAGCGGCTCGCTCGCGAACGCCCAACCGAGAAAGACCGCGACCACCGGATTCACGAACGCGTACGTAGACACGAGCGTCGGACTCACGGTGGTGAGCAGCCACACGTACGCCGTGTACGCGATGATCGACCCGAACGTGATGAGGTAGAGCAGCGAGAGCCACGACTTCAGGCTCGTCGCGGCGATCGAGAAATGACTCGCCTCACCGGTCACGAGCCCCGCGGTGATCAGCACGGCGCCCGCGACGATCATCTCCATTCCGGGGCCGAGAAACTTCGCCTCCGCCTGCGGTGCACGCTTCGAGTACAGCGATCCCGTCGCCCACGAGAACGCGGCGAGAAGCAGTATCCCTTCCGCGAACACATTGCCCTGCTTCGTGTCGCCTCCGGGATTCACGAGCAGATACAGCCCCACGAGCCCGAGCACGACGCCGGCGATCACCCACGCATTGGGACGCTTCCCGTGCGGACGCCACCATTGGAGCAGCACCATCCACAGCGGCACGATCGCCACCAGCAGTGCCGCGGTTCCACTCGGCACCTTCTGCTCGGCCCACACCACGACGCCCGTGCCCAGGACGGGCATGAGGATGCCGATGATCGCCGCGCTCCGCCAATGCACCGCCTTGGGCGCCGCCGCTCCTCGTGCGCGCAGCCAGATGTACATGATCGCGCCGGCGAGAAAGAATCTCGCACCAACCATGAGAAATGGCGGCAGCGTCTCGATCGCGAATCGAATCGCGAGATACGTGGAGCCCCAGATGATATAGACGGTGGCGAAGGCAATCAGGATCTGCGATCGCGGCGCGCGGGCGAGAGGACGGTCGGGCACGCGACAAAGGTAAATAGCCCACCCTCGCTCACCTACCCGATCGAGCGGTTGCTCACACGGCGCACGCGCTCCATCTTCGCGGCCTCACCCTCGAGCGGAGAAGAAGCGCGTGCATCTCACCCGTGGTCTGCCCTGTGTTTCTCTGCTGCTCGCGTGCGCGATGCAGCTCTCCGCTCAGCAGCCGGCCTCTCCGCCAGCGCCGCCCGCGAACCCGCGCCTCGCCGCACTCAAGACCGAGGCGATGCGCGACATTGATTCGCGCGCGCAGTTCACTCAGCAGTTCGTCGACCAGGTGTTCAGCTTCGGGGAACTCGGCTTTCAGGAGTTCGAGACATTGAAGTTCATCGTCGGCGTGCTCAAGGCGAACGGATTCACCGTGCGCGAAGGCGTTGCAGGCATTCCGACTGCGTGGGTCGCGACGTGGGGCTCCGGGAAGCCGGTCATCGCGCTCGGATCGGATCTCGATGGCATCCCGCAGGCCTCGCAGATACCCGGCGTCGCGTGCCATCTGCCGCTCGTGCCCGGCGCCCCGGGACACGGTGAGGGACACAACTCGGGACAGGCCGTGAACATCACGGCGGCTCTCGCGATCAAGAAGATCATGGAACGCGATCACATCAAGGGGACGCTCAAGATCTGGCCGGGCGTGGCCGAAGAACAGTTGGGGAGTAAGGCGTATCTCGTGCGCGATGGGGTGTTCAAGGACGTCGATGTCGTGCTCTTCTCTCACGTGGGGAGCAACCTGCAAACCGGTTGGGGCGCGTCGCAGGGAAGCGGCCTCGTGTCGGTGCTGTACTCGTTCGAGGGACAGGCCGCGCACGCCGCCGGCGCGCCATGGCGCGGACGCAGCGCGCTCGATGCCGTCGAGCTGATGGATGTCGGGTGGAATTTCCGTCGCGAGCATCTGCGCCTGCAGACGCGCTCGCACTACGTGATTCGCAATGGCGGCGACCAGCCGAACGTCGTCCCGCCAACGGCAGCCGTGTGGTACTACTTCCGCGAGCTCGACTACAAGAAGATCAAGGAGCTCTGGGCGATCGGCGATTCCGTGGCGCAGGGCGCCGCGATGATGACGGGAACCAAGCTGGCGTCCGAACGCGTGCTCGGCTCCGCGTGGCCCGGGCACTTCAACAAGCCGATCGCCGAGGACATGACGGAGAACATCAGAATGGTCGGGCTGCCGAAATGGACGGCGGACGATCAGCGCTTCGCGCGCGCGATCCAGAAAGAGGTCAAGGGCGATTCGACCGGTCTCGACACAGCGGTCGCGAAGCTCGAGGGCGATGTGCCGGATTCGCTGAACATGGGCGGCGGCTCGGACGACATCGGGGACATCTCGTGGAACGCGCCGACGATCGTGCTGCTCTATCCGTCGAACGTGCCGAATCTGCCCGGCCACCATTGGTCGGACGCGATCGCGATGGCGACGCCGATCGCACACAAGGGTGCGACGGCGGGCGCCAAGGCGCAGGCGCTCACGATGCTCGACATCCTGCTGACGCCGGCGCTCGTCGATTCCGCGTGGAGCTATTTCCGGAACGTCCAGACGAAGACCGTGAAGTACGAACCGCTGATGCGTCCCGAGGATCGGCCGGCGACGGAGCTCAACACCGACATCCTGGCCCGCTATCGCCCGGAGATGAAGAAGTTCTACTACGACCCGAAGAAGTTTCCGAACTACCTCGCGCAGCTCGGCATCGCGTATCCAACGCTTCGCAAGGCGGATGGCAGCTGCGCGGCGACGCCGAACACGCTGCAGTGAGGGCTCTGGCCGATTCGCCCTGAAACGGCTCTCCTCTTGATTTCTACAGGAGAGGGCGTATTGTTGTTCTGTCGACTTCGACAGAAGCGCCAACCCCGGAGACCTCATGGGCGAATCATCCACCGAACCGCTACGCGGAACGATCGACCTCCTGGTCCTCAAGACGCTCACCCTCGCGCCCATGCACGGCTGGGGAATCAGCCAGCGCATTCAGCAGCTCACGAGTGGGGCGCTCGAGGTCAACCAGGGATCGCTGTATCCCGCGCTTCAACGCCTCGAGCGCAAGGACTGGATCGACAGCGAGTGGCATGTCACCGACAGCGGGCGGCGAGCGAAATACTATCGGCTCACCACCGCCGGTAAGCGCGCCGCGGGTCAGGAGGCAGCGAGCTGGCGTCGCCATGTTCTCGCCGTCGAAGCGCTCCTCGCGCAAACCTGACGGGAGCGCGCACATGCGACTCTACAAGTGGTTGGGGATGACGCTGCGCGAGGTCGTGCACGGGCGCGCGGTAGCGGCCGAGGTGGACGAGGAGATGCGCTTTCACCTCGCGATGGAGACGGAGCAGAATGTGCGCGCCGGCCTCTCCCCGCAGGAGGCGCATCGCGACGCGCTCCTCGCCTTCGGCGGAGTGCTTCGCCACCAGGAAGCGATGCGAGACGAGCAGCCGGCCCGCCGATTCGAGCGCTTCGTCCACGACGTTCGCTTCGCGCTTCGGCTGCTGCGCAAGACCCCGGGCTTCACGATCGCCGCCGTGCTGACGCTCGCGGTCGGGATCGGCGGAAATACGGCCGTGTTCAGCGCGGTGAACGGCGTGTTGTTGCACCCGCTTCCATATCCCAATGCGGATCGCCTCGTCACGATCGCGCACTTCACGAAGGGCGACGGCATCCCGGCGAACCTTCCCGGCTCGTCCGCGACGCATGTCATCTACTCCTCCGCAAAGAGTTTTTCGGCGCTGGCGGTCTACGAAACGGGAAAAGTCACGATCACTGGCAAGGACCTCCCCGAGCGTGTCTCCATGGCGTACGTAACGCAGAGTCTCCTCACCGTTCTCGGAGTCTCGCCGCACCTGGGTCGCGCGTTCACGGCCGAGGAGGATCAACCCGGCGCGGCCGGCACCGTGATGATCAGCGATGAGCTGTGGCGGCGGCGGTTCGGCGGCGACCGCGCGATTCTCGGTCAAGCGGTGATTCTGGACGGTCGTCCGCACGTGATCCTCGGAGTGATGCCGCGTGGATTCGCATTTCCGACCGAGGACACAGAGCTCTGGATGCCCATGCAGATCGACGTCCACAAGCTCGAGGGATTTCACAGCCCGGAGATTGCCCGGCTGCGACCGGGCGTGCGGCCTCTGGATGCGCAGCGCGAGCTCACGACACTACTGCCGCGCGTCTCCGAGGTATCCGATTTTCTTACTCCTGCCATACTCGAGAGCTCGGGGATTCGACCGGACGTGCATCCGTACCTGGACGACGTCGTGGCGAGCCCGGTGCGGCGCGCCCTGTGGCTGCTCTGGGCGACGGTCGGGTTGGTCCTCCTCATCGCGTGCGTGAACGTCGCGAGCCTGCTTGCCGTGCGCGCCGAGTCGCGCCGCCGCGAGATGTCGCTTCGCACCGCGCTGGGCGCCGAGCGCCGGCACTTGCTCGCCCAGTCGGTCACGGAGAGCACGGTTCTCGTTCTGCTCGGTACGGCACTCGGTGTCGTCCTCGCGAGCGTCGCAGTCGGCCTGCTTCGTCGATACGGTGGCGATATGCTGCCGAGATTGAGCGAGGTGCGCATCGACGGCGCGGTGCTCACCGTGACCGGACTGGTCGCCGCAGGCGCTGCGTTGATCTTCGGCGTCGCTCCGCTGACGACTCATCGCGGCGATGGAGGCTCGCTGGCTTTCGGGCTGGGCTCACGTGGCGGCACCGCGGATGCGCGCGGGCTACGCATGCGTCACTTGCTCGTGATCGCGCAGGTCGCGATGGCCGCGATGCTGCTCGTCGTGTGCGGATTGATGGTTCGCACGGCGAGTAACCTCACTCGAGTGGACGTCGGCTTTCGCCCGGACAGTGTGCTCACCTTTCGAATTGCGCTGCCGGAAGCGAGCTATCCAACAGCCAAAGATGTCGCGCGCTTCCACGACGCATTACTCGACCGCATTCGACGCGTGCCGGGCGTGGTTGCCGCCGGCGCGACGAGCGACTTGCCGCTCATCGGCACGGACGCCCCGGGAGATCCTCTTCGGACCGACCGCGAAACCGGCGGCGCCAACAAGCTGCCGCCGGGCGCCGAGATGCGCGCCGCGACCCCGGGATACTTCGAGGCGCTCGGAATCCCGCTGCGGCGCGGGCGTCTGCTGCGCGATGACGACAGCGAACAACCATCGGGCGCGGTGCTGGTGACCGACGCCGCGGTCCGAAAGACCATGCAGGGGCGCGAGCCGATCGGTGTACGCGTGGCGCACGGCTTGGCGGGAGTGGAGGGCGAACGACCGTGGTCGCAGGTAGTCGGTGTAGTGGGCGACGTGCGCGGCTCGTCGCTCGAGGAAGAGCCCATGGGCGCGGTCTACTACCCGATGGTCAACGCATTGGGCGTCAACATGGAGTGGCTCTCACGGCGGATGTCGTACGCGGTGCGCGTGCGTACACCCCCTCTCGCGCTGCTGCCATCGATTCACGCGTTCGTGCAGGAGCTCGACCCCGCGATGCCGATAACGGAGGCGCGCACGATGCGCTCCGTCGTCGATGCAGCATCCGGCAAGACGCGCTTCGCGATGATGGCACTCACGGTGGCGGCGGCCGCAGGTCTCTTGCTCGGCTCGATCGGACTGTATGGAATGCTCGCCTTCGCGACCGCGCAGCGTACGCGCGAGATCGGTGTGCGAATCGCGCTCGGCGCGCGGCCCGGCGCGATGCGCGTGTCGGTGTTGCGCCAGGGCCTCGAGCTCTGCGCCTTCGGCCTGGTGCTCGGGCTGGTGGCGGCGCTCGCGCTACGAGTCGCGATTCGCCCGATGCTCTATCAGGTGAGCGCGACCGATCCGCTCACCTTTGTCTCGGTCGCGGCCGTGCTCATGCTCGTGGGCACGATCGCGGCGTGGATTCCCGCGAGCCGCGCCGCGCGCCTCGATCCGGTGCGCGCGCTGCGGTCGGAATAGCGCTCACTGCACGTAGCGCAGCACGTCGTAGAGATACTTCAGCCCGAATCCGACATTGGCCACGGTGAGCCGCTCGTTGTTGCCGTGCATGCCGCTGTGCATCTCCTCGTTCTCGACCAGAAAGGGGTCGAAGCCATAGGTGATGATGCCCAGCGCCCGGTAGGTGGGGCGGTCGGTGGCGGCGGTGAACATTGGCGTCGTCACGATCACGTTCGGATTGCGCTCGTGCGAGGCCTTCTCGATCGCGCGGAAGAGATCCGTGTCGATCGGGCTCTGGAGCTTCGTCTTCGGCTCGATCTGATTCACCCAATGCACCGCCGTGTCGTTCACGATCCCCTTCAGGGTGTTCAGGAAGGTGAGCGGATCTGTGTCCGACAGCAGCCGAATGTCCATCTGCGCCGACGCCTCGGCCGGAATGACATTCGTCTTGTTCGAGCCCTGCAACATCGTGAGCGAGATCGTGTTTCGAAGGATCGCGTTCCAGTAGATGTTGTCCGTCAGCCACTTGCGCGCGCGCGGGATTCTCACGGCGCGGCGCACGTCGGCGAGCCACGCGCGCTGCTCGCCCGTGTACTGCGGCGAGATGTCGTGCAGGAATTTCTGCACGTCGGGGAGCACATGCAGCGGCGTTTCGAACTTCGCGATGCGGTCCAGCGCGGCCACGAGCCGCGGAACCGGATTCTGTTTCGTCGGACGCGATCCGTGCGAAGGCACGCCGGTCACGACGATCTTCTGCCAGAACGTCTGCTTCTCGGAGACGCCCACGCCATAGTACTGAAGCTTCCCGTTGACGACGAGATTCTCGCCGCCCTCCGTCATCAGGAACTCCACATCCTTCAGCAGATCCGCGTGGTTCTTCACGAATTGTACGCCGCCATCGCCGCCAAATTCCTCGTCCGCGTTGCCGATGAAGACGATGTCGCGGTTGAGCGGAACGCCGCTTCGCTTGAGCGCGATCATCGCCATCAGCTGCACCACGGCCTGTCCCTTCATGTCGAGCGTGCCGCGTCCCCAGATGTAGCCGTCCTTGACGATTCCCGAGAACGGATCGACGGACCAGAAGCTCGGCGCCACCGGAACGACATCCATGTGGCTGACAAGGGCGACGGCTTTCTTCGAGCCGTTGCCCTTGAGTCGCGCGTAGATATTGGCGCGATTCGGACCGATGACGGTCGTGTCGTAGATCGTCGCCTCGATTCCCTCCTTGTCGAGGATCTTCTTGAGAAAGTGCGCCGCATCCAGCTCGTTCCCCGGCGGATCCGTCGTGTTGACCCTGATGTAGTCCGTCAGGGTATGAAGTGCCTCATCGTTCAGTGCGCGCCAGTCGAGGGCCTGCGCGCGCGCGCCGGCGGTGATGGTGGTTAGTAGCAGAAAGAGCAGGGCAGCGGTGCGGCGCATGTACCAGGCCTGATGAAGGGTCCGCGTATGAGAACAGCGGGGCACAGGTTGCGCAATCGCCTCGAGCGAACCTCGCCTGCACTCGGCCGCTATATTTCACGACCAGTCCGACCGATCCGGCCGGACATTTCATGCGATCATTCGGAGGCGACGCCAGCATGCGCCGCACCATGTGCAAGTCCAAGATTCACCGCGGCGTGCTCACCGGCGCCGACCTGCATTACGAGGGAAGCCTCACGCTCGACTCCGCACTCATGGAGGCGGCTGACATCCTGCCCTTCGAGAAGGTGCAGGTCGTGAACGTCAACAACGGCTCGCGACTCGAGACCTACGTCATTGAGGGCGCGCGGAACAGCGGCACGATCCAGCTCAACGGTGCCGCCGCCCGGTTGGGCGCCGCCGGTGATCATGTGATCGTGATCAGCTACGCCGATTACGAGATGAGCGAGCTCGAGAAGTTCGAGCCGAAGCTCGTGTTCGTGGACGAGAAGAACCACATTGCGCGCGAGAAGATCCGCCGCGCCAGGTAGCGTCGCGCTACTTGGCCGCGTGTGGTAACGCGGGCTCGCCCACCGCTGGGCGCGCGAGCAGCTCTTCGATTTGAGCGAAGAGCGCATCGAGATCCACCGGCTTCCTGAAAAACGCGACTGCCCCCTCGGCGCGAACTTTCGCGGGGAGCGTGACGTCCGTCGATCCGCTGAGCACGATCACGGGAATGGACGCCGTGCGAGCGGAGGCCTTCAGTCGCTTGAGCGCCACGTGTCCCGTGCCCGCGGGCATGTTGATGTCGAGAACGATCGCGTGCGGCAGCTTCTGCACGGCGAACATGACCGCCTGCATCGCGTCGGCCGCGATCACGAAGGCGTAGCCGCGCTCGGTCAGCACGCCACTCAGCATCTTCGTCATCACCGGATCGTCATCGGCGATCAGAATCCTGCGCTCGGTCATTAGACGTCTCTCATACAATCGGTCGCACGCGTGTTAAGCATAGACTACACCTCATGTGTAACACGCCCCCACACGATACTAGTCACATGACAATGAACACGCCCGATGTCGCAACAGGCGATCCGGACGCCCTGAAGCGTCTGGAGCGATTCGGTGGCCTCAAGCTTCGCGAAGAGCTCACGACACTATTCCTCAAGGAAGCGCCCGCACGCATCGCTGACGGCACGCACCGCGCACGCCGGCGGCGACGTCGCAGCAGTTCGCGCAATGGCGCACATGCTGAAGTCGAGCGCCGGTCAGATGGGTGCCCCTCGCGTCGAGCACATCTGCGCTCGTCTCGAGAGCGCCGATCCTTCGCTGGAAATCGCCCCCGCGCTTGCGGAGCTCGACGAAGAGTTGGCCAGCTACCGCGTCTGGCTCGAAAACGCCTTTCTCTCACCTGACGTGCCATGAAACGGATCATGATCATCGAGGATAACGTCGACAACCGCCTGCTGCTCGGCGCGATACTCGGCGATGCCTACACGGTCACGGAGCACGCGAATGGCCCGGACGGGCTCGCGGCGCTCGCGGCGGAGCGGCCCGAGATCATTCTGCTCGACATCTCCCTTCCGGGGATGGACGGCGTCGAGGTGCTCCGCCACATCCGCGCCGATCCGACCTTCCGCCATCTCCCGGTCATCGCGTTCACCGCTCACGCCATGAGCAGCGATCGCGCAAAGTATCTCGCGCACGGCTTCGACGACTACATCACCAAGCCGATCGTCGACGAGACCATACTGCTCGGATCGATCAGCATGCTGCTCGACCGCGTTGCCGCCTGAGCTGTCGCTCAATGAAAACGCTCATCGCCAATGACAGTGCACTCATTCGCCGCCTGATCGAGCTGGCGGTGCTCGATCGCGGACATGAAACGCTCGCCGTCGACGACGGCGCCGCAGCCTGGGCCACCTTCGAGCGCGATCACCCGCCGCTCGTCATCCTCGACTGGCAGATGCCCGAGCTCGATGGGCTCGAGGTCTGTCGTCGCATCCGCGCATCCCAGTACGCGCGCGACACCTTTGTTCTCGTCGTCACCGGACGCATCGAGGGCGACGACGTCGTGCACGCGCTGGACGCCGGCGCCGATGACTATCTGTTCAAGCCCTTCACTCCGTCCGCGATCACGGCGCGGCTCGAGATCGCCGAGCGTCGCATCAGCGCGAACCAGGCGCGATGGGCGGCCGAAGAAGCACTGGCGAATGCGCGATGGATGGCCGGCGTCGGACAAACCGCGCTCGCGATCCAGCACGAGGTCAACAATCCGCTCGCCGCACTTCTCGGCGACGTGCAACTCATGCTGATGGATGAGAGCCTCTCCTCCAATGTTCGGACGCTCGGCGAGGACATGCTGGCGCAGTCGCGGAGGGTCGCGAACGTCGTCAAGCGACTGTCGGCACTCGAGGCGCCAAAGACCGTCGAGTATCTGTCCGGCGCGACCATGCTCGACCTCTCGGAGCGCGGCACGGGCTGACTCCGCGAGCCCGGCGCACCGCGCTGCTCGCCTCCATGTAGCCGGCCCGCACGCTGTACCGCGTCTCAGTCCTCGCCCGGGAGCGGCACGTCCATCATTCCCTCGCTCACCATCATCGCCGAGCCGCCCACGCGCACGGCGGAGATCTCCCCGTTCGTCTTGTCGACCTCGAGCTCGAGAAGGCTCGGGCGCTTGATCTCGAACCCCTGCTCGACCGTGTAGCTGAAGTGCCCGCTCGCTGCAGTCTCGCGCGCGCCGAGATAGCCGCCGAGCGCCGCGACCGCGGAGCCGGTGGCCGGATCCTCGATGATTCCCTGTCCCGGCACGAACACGCGCGCGCGAATGACGCCGTCGCGGTCCGCGTCGCGCGCGAACACGAGGATATCCGGCGCCCAGTACGACTTCAGCGCCGAATCCCATTGATCCATGCGCACGCGTGCGCGCCGCACCGCGTCGAGATCGCGAAGCGGCACCATGAGGAACGGGAATCCGCACGAGATCGCCTGCGGCGCCGACATCCCGCCCAGGATGTCCGCCGCCTCGAGCGACAGCATCTCCGCGAGATGCGTGCGACCCGGCGGCGGCGGCCCGGTCTCGGGCAGCTTCGCCACCGACAGCTGCGCGAACGTCGGCTTCTTGAACTCGCCGCGAATGAGCACCGGCACGGGGCCAACGCCCTCCTCGAGCACGATGCGCGTCTCGCCCGAGAGCGGGACCTCGCCGAGCGCGGCGAGTACGAATGCGCATCCAACGGTGGGATGCCCCGCGAAGGGCAGCTCGCGCACGGGCGTGAATATCCGCACGCGACGCGTATGATTCGAGTCTGCGGGCGGATAGACGAACACCGTCTCCGAGAGATTCATCTCGAGCGCAATGCTCTGCAGCGACTGAATCCGGAATCTTCGTTGCATCCGGAAACATCGCGAGCGGGTTGCCGCCGAACACACGATCGGTGAAGACGTCGAGCGTGTAGAAGCGCGCCCGCATGGAGCGCGGCGGAGTCGTTGCCACCGGCTACTCCGCCCCCATGAACGGGTAGCGGAAGTCGTGCGGCGGCGCGAAGGTCTCCTTCACGCTCCGTGCGCTCACCCAGCGCGCGAGATTGAGCATGGAGCCCGCCTTGTCGTTCGTGCCGGACGCGCGCGCGCCTCCGAACGGCTGCTGCCCAACCACCGCACCAGTGGGCTTGTCGTTGATGTAGAAGTTGCCCGCCGCATCGCGCAGCATGAACATCGCCTTTTGCACGGCGCCGCGATCGCGCGCGAAGATCGACCCCGTGAGCGCGTAAGGCGAGGTGCGGTTCACGGTGTCCAGAATCTCCACGAACTTCGCGTCGGGATACACGAACGCGGTGACGACGGGGCCGAAAATCTCCTCGCACATCAACCGGTATCCCGCATCCTTCGCCTCGACGAACGTCGGGTCGATGAAGTAGCCCGTCTCCCCGCGCGCGACTCCGCCCGCGATCACCGTCGCGTTTTTCTTCGCGTCGTCGAGATAGCCGCTGATCTTGTCGAAGGCGCGCTTGTCGATCACCGCGCCCATGAAGTTCCGGAAGTCGCGCACGTCGCCGACCTTGATCTCCTTCATCATCGCCACCACGCGGTCGCGCACCTCGCCCCACAGCGACTGCGGGATGTACACGCGGCTCGCGGCCGAGCACTTCTGTCCCTGGTACTCGAATCCGCCGCGGATGATCGCGACCGCGAGCGCCTCGGCGTCCGCCGATGGATGCGCAACGATGAAGTCCTTCCCGCCCGTCTCGCCGACGATGCGCGGGTACGTGCGGTAGCTCGACGTGTTCGCGCCGATTTGCGTCCACATCATGTTGAAGACGGTGGTGCTTCCGGTGAAGTGCAGCCCCGCGAAATGGCAATGCGAGAGCGCGGCGTTCGAGATCATGGCCGCGTCGCCCGTGAGGAAGTTGATCACGCCAGGCGGCAGCCCCGCCTCCGTGAGAATCTGCAGCACGTAGTACGCGCTCAGCATTGCCGTCGACGACGGCTTCCAGATCACGGTATTTCCCATCAGCGCGGGCGCCGTTGGCAGATTGCCGCCGATCGCCGTGAAGTTGAACGGCGTCACGGCGTAGATGAATCCCTCGAGCGGGCGATAGTCCGTCTGGTTCCAAACGCCACGATCGTTGATCGGCTGGTCGCTGTACAACTTCTCGGCAAAGTGCACGTTGAAGCGCCAGAAGTCGGCGAGCTCGCACGCCGCGTCGACTTCGGCCTGGAACGCCGTCTTGGATTGGCCGAGCATCGTTGCGGCGTTGAGCGTCGCGCGGTAGCGGGTGGAGAGCAGCTCGGCGGCGCGAAGGAAGACGCCCGCGCGCTCCTCGAAGGGCCAGTTGCCCCAATCCGCGCGTGCGCGCTCGGCGGCGTCGATCGCCTGACCGACGTGCGACGCGGTTGCGCCGTGCCACTCGGCGAGCACGTGTTGGTGCGCGTGGGGCATGACCACCCGAGTGGTGTCGCCGGTGCGGATCTCGCGTCCGTCGATGACTATCGGAATGTCGATGCGCTCGGCGGCCATCGAGTCGAGGCGCGCCTTGAGCTCGGCACGGTCCGGAGTACCGGGGGCGTAGCTTCGGACTGGCTCGTTGATCGGCGGCGGTGTTCTGCGGTGGCCGTTGAAGCCGAAGATGGATCCCTTCGCGCCGTCGGCGTTACGGGAGATCGCGGCGCCCTGCTCGGGCGCGGGCGCAGTCTGTGCCGGCGAAGCGGGAGCGGCCGGGGCGGGTTTGGTGGCAACAGGCATGACGTTGAATCGCTATTCTAGAGGGGCGCGCGCATCACCCATGCAGGGCTGCAGGCCGCAGGCAGAGAAAGAAAAGGTGCAAGGCGCAAGCCGTCACACGCAAGCTCTCACACACGGACATATGTCACTACTGCTCGGCGCACATACGGTTGACAACGGCGGAATCGACATGGCGGCTCGGCGCGCAGGAAAGGCCGGGATGTCGGCGCTCCAGCTCTTCACGACGATTCCCAAGTATTATGGCGACAAGTCGTCGATTCGGCCGGAGCGCGTCGCGCGCTTTCGTGCGGCGCTGAAGGAGACGGGCATCGCACCGGAGCACGTGATGGCGCACTCGGCGTACGTGCTGAACACCGCGTCGAACGACGAGGAGAAATGGGGCCGCGCGCGCGATGGTTTGGCCAAGGAGCTCGAGCGCTCGACGGCGCTCGGTATCGGCCAGCTCTGCTTTCATCCCGGCGCGGCCACAGGCGGCGATCGCGCCTCGGCGGCAAAGCGCGTGGCGACGGCGATCACCCACGCGCTCGAGACGGTGAAGAGCGGAACGCGGGTGCTGATCGAGAACACGGCCGGTGCGGGGTTGACGATGGGGCGCACGCCGGAGGAGATCGGGATGATGCTCGAGGATGTCCCGAAGTCGCTCCGCGCGCGAACGGGATACGGACTCGATACGTGCCATCTCTTCGCTGCGGGTCACGACATCAGCGAGTCGCGCGCCGCGCTGACGAAGATTCTCGATGAGTTCGAGGAGGCGGCGGGATCGCCTCCGTCGTTCTTTCACCTGAACGACAGCGAGGGCGCGCTCGGCTCCAACAAGGATCGCCACATGCTCATTGGCGACGGAAAGATCGGGAAGGAGGCGTTCGGCTGGCTTCTCGCCGACAAGCGGGCGAGGAAGGTGCCGCTGATCCTCGAGACGCCGCAGGCGAACTTCGAGATCGCGGACGACGATCCGACGCCGGATCCCTACGACGTCAAGATGATGAAGCTGCTTCAGGGGATGGTGGCGAAGAAGTGAGGCCCCGCGCGAGTCAGGCGGTGCTCACGGTGATCACCGGCGTCGCCTTGCCGTTCCACCGAAATCGATATGTTCTTGCTCGCCTCACGTTCATCACGAGGGCGGGCCGGAAGCACGCCACGCACGTGCCGCCGGCGCGCCGCACGCTCGGATAGATCACGCCCAGCGATCCGGCATCGAGTAGCCTCGCGGCGAGGGACTGCGAGGGGATGTAGCTCGCGGGGTCGAGGCACGGCGCGAACGCCGCATTGTCGCGCAGGTCGTGGAGCTCGCAGCTGAAGTCCGCGAGGTAGTCATCGAAGGTCACGTCATCATCGAAGCGCCCGATCTCCGCGAGGTCCAGCGTCTTGTGGAAGGCGACCTCGGACTGGGCTGTGCGGATCTCGAAAGCGGCATACCACGCACCGCGATCGGGACCGTTGAAGCGGCTGCCCAGCGGATGCGGGTGGGTGAAGGAGGCGTTGACGATGCGGTAGTACGGAACGCCGAAGAGCAATTCGTGCGCGCGAATTCCGGGGAGGAGGTCATTCTCGGCGAGCAGGCGGTCGTTGGTCGCGTTGTCCAGTTCGTAGAGATCCGCGAGCTCCGACTCGCTCGTGGTGAGTCGCTCGAGTACGGTGCGCCCTTCATTCGTGTGCTGCGACGGAACGAGGCGATGCGTGTCGTTGCGACGGACGAGCGCCGTTGCGGGAAGCCGGCTCACATTCCGCCACGCCGCGAGTCGAGCAGCCGTCGCACCGTTTGCATGGCGGTAACGCCGCCTTTCAGCATGTAGGCGAGCGGCGTGCTACCGCCGAAGATGCGATTCGCGTTGGGCAGCTGCACCCACTGGTCCGCCAGCGCGCGACCGTGGAGGATATTGAGCGCCTTGAAAATCCCGATGAGGTACGAGACGCGCAGCAGCCGGTCCGCATCGAGTACGCGGCCGGCGGGGTGCTTCTTCATCTCGTAGTAGGGCCCATTGGAGATGCCGCCGAGCAGGGCGCGGGCGTCTTCGTCGCGCACGTTCCAGCGCTCGATCATGGTGAAGAAGGCTTTGAGGGCGGACGGGCTCAGCCGCTCGCGCGCGGCGAGTGAGACGACGTCGACGAGCGCGGATGGCTCGTAGCGGGTGACCGGATACACTCTGGCGGTCATGGGCGTGTTCTCCTGTTTCGGAGAAAAATACGTTCAAATACGGAGAAGCGGCAAGGCGCGCCTCGCAGATATACAAAGATTTGTGCATGAATTTCGCGTGGGTCTGATGTCCAACGTTGCGACGCGCTGTGGCAGTCCCATCCGGCACCCTGCACGGCTCGGGGGATGCCTCGAACAAGGAGCTCTTCGATGAGGGTCTCACAGGTCCTGTCGTTCGCTGCGCTCATGGTACTCGCCGGCGCCTGCGGCGGCGACAGTCATACGAGCGCCCCGCGCACACCGCCCGCCATCGGCAACCTCGCGGTTGCGGGAAACTCGAACAACGTCCTCTCCGCCATCGCCACGCAGACCGTCACGAACGCGGACTCCGCGCGCGTTGTGTTCTGGACGGGAAGCGGCGCCAAGGTCGGCACACCGTTCACCACCGACGTGTCGTCGGGCCGCATCCTCGTGCTCGGTCTGCGCCCCTCGACCGCGTACAACTTCGCCGTAGAGGCGATCGGAAGCGGTGGCACGGCGACGTCGGACACGGTCACGTTCACGACGGACTCGCTGCCCACCTTCCTCGCGTCGTCATCGATATCGAGCGCATCACCATTGAGCGGCGGCTACATCATCACTGCACTCAACGATGGCGAGTACGGGGTACGTGACCGCGTTCGACTCTGTCGGCCAAGTCGCCTGGTACCGCGCCTTTCCGGGCGGCAAGCCCGCGGTCGAGGTCAAGCAGCAGACGAACGGGAACATCACCGTGATGTTGAGCACGTCGCATGGCGGCGATCTCGTTGCGGGAGAGGTGGAGACCGTGTCGCCGGACGGAGCGAGCGTTCGCACGTACACGGCGCCCGCTTCTTCGTATCTCGATCCGCACGAATTCTGGGAGCTTGCCGACGACCAGGGCGCGTACGCGGGCGCTGTCTTCTTCGCCTACACGGCGCGTCATGTCGATCTCTCCGCGCACGGCGGATCGGCGGACTCCTTGATCACCGGACACCAGCTCATCAAACAGAGCGCCGCCGGCGATCAGACCGTGCTCTTCGATGCGTGGGATCATTTCGCTCCGACGGACAACGTGGAGCTGGTCGCCGGACAGGTCGACTTCGACCATCCGAACGCGCTCTCTTTTGACACCGATGGAAACTACGTCGTCTCGTGGCGCAATCTGGATGTCCTCACGAAGATCGATGCGTCCACCGGCGCGCTCCTCTGGACGCTCGCCGGTCCCTTTAGCGCGCGCGCGAGCGACTTCACTTTCGCGAACGACCCACTCAACGGATTCAGTGCCCAGCACAGCGTGCGCATGCTCGACAATGGCAACCTGCTCGTCTTCGACAACGGCACACGGCATCCCACGCCGGCGAGCCGCGCGGTGGAATATCAGCTGGACACATCCGCGCATACGGCCACGCTGGTGTGGCAATTCCAGCATGCGCCCCCGATCTTCACCGCCTTCACGGGTTCGGTGCAGCGTCTCGCAAACGGAAACACCGTGATCGGTTGGACGTTCGGCAGTCCCCTCCTCGCCACTGAAGTGACGTCGGCCGGGAGCACGGTGTGGGAGGGCACTCTTCATGCGACGGGGACGCAGGTTCCGTTTCGCTTCACGAAGATCCGCTCGCTTTACGGATACGTGGCACCGTGATCTTCGCGGCCGTCGCGCACGATTCTCGCGACTGCCGCCGTCGAACTCGACCGAACGAGCAACATGACCAATAAAGTTGCGCTCGCGGCGCTTGCCGTCGTGCTCGCTGCGTGCTCAGACGACCTCCGCAGTGGTGCGACGGATCCGCAGACGCCGACGATCCGTTCCGTCAGCGTCGCGCCGAACGAGAACAACGTGCTGTCGGCCATCGTGTCGCGCGATGTCGCCAACGCTGACTCGGTGCGTGTCGTCTACTGGACCGGAAACGAGGCGAAGCAGGAGACTCCGTTCAGTTCGGATCTGTCGTCCGGCCGCACGCCTGTACTCGGTCTGCATCCCGCGTCCCCGTACAATCTGTATATCGAGGCGAGGGGAGGCAGCACCACCGTGTTATCGGATACCGTCTCGTTCACGACCGGCGTGTTGCCCGAATTTCTCGCGACCTCGCATTTCTCGAGCGCCACCATGCTCGGTGGCGGCTACGTGATTGTCGCACTCCAGAATTCCGCCGACGGGTATCTGACCATCTTCGACTCGACGGGCCACGTGGCCTGGTACCGCGCCCTTCCCGGGCGAAACGCTGGCGGAAACGAAACAGCAGGCCAATGGCGATTTCACCGCGATCCTCACCGCGACTCACGGCGGCGATCCCGTGACCGGCCGGGCGATCGAGATCGCACCGGACGGAAGCATCGTCCGCACGTTCACGGCGCCATCCTCGTCACCGTACATCGACGATCACGAGTTCTGGCTGTTGTTCAAGGACGGTGCGTACGACGGGGCACTTTTTCTGGCGTACAATCAGCGGCACTTCGACCTTCGTCCCAGGGTCACTCGGCGGATTCCGTCATATCCGGACACCAGCTCATTCGCCAGGATGCGAACGGAGATCAGCACGTCGTCTTTGATGCGTGGGATCATTTCCAGCTGTCCGACAATGTGGAGCCGCTCTTCGGACAATTCGACTTCGATCATCCGAATGCCATCACGATCGACCTGGATGGCAACTACATCGTGTCGTGGCGAAACCTCGATGCGCTCACGAAGATCAACGCATCCACTGGCGACCTGATGTGGACCCTCGCAAGCCCACTGAGCGCACTTACGAGTGACTTCACGATCGTCGGCGACCCGTCGAACGGCTTCAGCGCCCAGCATTGCGCGCGCATCATCGATAACGGCAATCTGCTCCTCTTCGACAACGGCACGAGCCACGCGACGGCGGTCAGCCGCGCCGTCGAGTACAAGCTGGACGAGAGCGCGCACACGGCGACGATGGTGTGGCAGTTCCATCACGCGCCGGATCTCTACACGCAGTTCACGGGCTCGGTGCAGCGTCTCCAGAACGGAAACACATTCATAGGCTGGACGTGGAGTCCACTGGTCGCCACCGAAGCCACTTCCGCGGGGACCACGGCGTGGGAGGGATCGTTCGTCACCCCATCCCTGCCGTCCCCCTATCGGTTCACCAGAATCCATTCACTCTACAGCTACCAGAAGCCATAGGGGAACCCCTCCAGCAGCCTCCATAATTGTCCTGGTTACGTAAGACAAGTAATACCAATGCAGTTACGCGCGCATCTTGCTTTCGGTATTTGTTCGGTTTATCGTGCGTCCTCGAGAATCACCCGTCGAACGCACCGAGGATCCTGGCAATGCCAAAAGCCGAAAATGGGTACGACCTGGAGCGCTACGCGCCCGTCGCCCGCCGCATCACCCTCTTTTACGAGCGCTATCCAGCCGGTCGAATCATCACGACCCTGATCGAACGCGATGCCGGCGCGGTGGTTTTCCGCGCGCGCATCTACCGTGCGGCGGAAGACGTGCACCCCGCGGCCACGGGATGGGCGCTCGAGCGCGAGGGCGACGGAGACGTCAACGCCGTGGCGTGCCTGGAAAACACCGAGACGTCCGCCATCGGCCGCGCGCTCGCCAACCTCGGCTTCACCGCGAGCGCCGAGCGCGCGAGTCGCGAGGAGATGGTGCGCGTGGCGCGCGCACGGCAGTCCCCGCTCCGCGTCGCGTCGCCGCGCCCGCGCAGTACCGCGCCGGCAGTCGCCCCATTGCCGCTCCTTCAACCGCACGCCGAGCTGCTCGGCGACGTGCTCTCGCTGCTCGCCCTCGCGCGCCACGCGGGGATGCGCCCCGCGCGCGCCGCCCGCTCGAGCTCCGGACTTCTCGCGCACCCGCCCGCGCGCGATGACCTGGCTCGCATCGCCAGCCGCCTCCGCGCCTGGCTGCGCCGGCAACGCCGCGACGGAACGAATGCGCTGTAACCGTCCGGCGTCTTCACGGTGAGGAAATGCCACACACGTGCACGGTGCGGCGCAGCGGAGCGGAGACGAGGGTGAGCGAGCGACACGACACGGGCGAGGCGCGCGCGACGCGCCTCGCCGAGCGCATGCGGTGGCGCGAGACGACGGACGCGGAGCTCGTCGCCGCGGTTCGAAGGGGGAGCTACGAGGCGCTGCGAGAGTTCTACGCTCGCTTCGAGCCCCTTCTCGCCCGATACGCGGCGCGTGCGGGCGTGCGGACCGAATGTTGGGAGGACGATGCGCATGATGTACTCGGCAATGTCGTGCTCGCGCTCGTCGAAGCGAGGGGAGCCGCGCGGGCGAGGGATTCGGTTCAGGACATCCACGCGTACATCCAGCGCGCCTTCCGGAATCGCTTTCTCGAATGCGAAGCGGGCAGCAGCGCGACGCGAGCAGCGCGACGCGCGCGCGACGTCGAGCGCGGATGCAAGCGGCGAGCGCGTGATGCTCGCGAGCTGCTCCGAAGGCTCCCTGCGCGCGAGTGCCGGCGAGCAACACACTTCGATCGAGCATTCTGCGGCGGTCGCGCGGCTGGCATCGGTGCTGAACGCAGAGCTCTCGGCGAGCGAGCGGCAGAATGCTCACGTGGGTGAGCAACGCCGTTCCCATGCGGGAGATCGCGACGTGGCTACAGATCGGCTACTCCGCGGCCAAGGTGCGGCTCTCGCGCGCGCGACGCCGGCTGCGCCTGCGAGCGCTCCGGCACGTGAACGAGTGCACGGGCGACGAGCGCGAGGAGCTGATCGACTTCTTTCGCCGCAGCGCCGGCGAGATGCGGGGAGCGGCACGAGCGCGCACTCGAGGCGCGACCGCCGCGATACTGCCGCGCACGGCTGAACCTGGAGGAGTGCATGGAGACGACTGAATTCGCCGGCGACGGGGAGGAGCGTCGCGAGAGGGAGATGGATGCGCTCGCGCGCCTCGCGGTGTGCGAGGGGGAGCGCGATCGCGAGCACGACGATGGCACGATCAGGGAGTTCCACGAGTGGCTTGCACGCGACGCGCGTGCGGGACAGCGGAGCGGCGAGCGGCGTGCGACCGAAGCACGAGCGGAGCGGTTCGCGCGGCGCATGCAGGCGCTCGTGCTCGCGACGCGGCTCGGCGTAGTCGCCGCGCGCGAGGAGCCGGTGGTGCACGACGCGCGAGTGAATGGCGCGGTGCGCGAACGCCTCGTGCCGTGGCCCGAGCTCGGCGTCGCGGCGGGCGTCGGACGCGAGCTGTGGGACGAGCCGTGCGAGCAATGGATCGAGCTGCCGCGGACGCTCGCGACGGGGCAGAAGTATGTCGCCCTCACGGTGAGCGGCAGCAGCATGGAGCCCGCCCTGCACGCCGGCGACGTCGTGCTCGTGAGCGTGGGTGCGACGGTGCGGCGCGACTCGATCGTCGTCGCGCGGCGCCCCGAGGAGGGCTACGTGGTGAAGGCGGTGGGTCGCCTGTCGCGTCGGGCGATCGAGCTGCGGTCGCTCAATCCGGAGTTCGCGGCCTTCTCGATTCCGCGCGATGACAAGCTGATCGTCGGCACGGTCGTGATGCGGTGGTGCGCGCACTAGACATCATCGCGGGCGCACGCGGGGACCGCGGCGCAGCTTCGCGATCGCACGAATCCCCGCGAGCGAGAACTCCGTGATGTGCTCCGCCGTATCGCGGAGCTCCTCGTCCGTGCGCGGCTGCCAGTCGGCAAACACCATGGACTTGAACGGATCCGGAAGGTAGAACAGGCACTGCGCCTGGATACTCGTCACGCACCGCTGCACGCGATCGGGAGTTGCAGCCTCGCCCAGCAGGTCGCGCACGACCGCCATCAGAAAGTCGATGCGCGGCATGATCGCCTGTCGCACGTACGCGCGCGCGACGGGAGTCGGATCCGCCATCTCGTGGCGCAGCAGACGATAGATCCAACCTCTGCTGTCGGCGCGCACCACTCGCGGCAGATACTGGCGCACGTAGTGGCGAAGACACTCCTCGGGCGTGTGCCCACCCCGGTCGAGCATCGTCTCCGCATTCAGCTCCTGCGCGCGTCGCAGGCCGAGCTCGAGCACCTCCTCGTACAGCCCGACCTTGTCGCCAAAGTGGTAGCTCACGGCCGCGAGATTCGCCTGCGCCTCGCTCGTGATGTCGCGCACGGTGACCTTCGCGAAGCCGCGCTCCGTGAACAGCCGCTGCGCGGCATCGATCAGCCGCTGCCGCGTGTCCACGGTCTGCACAGGGGCGCTCGTCACAGCGTGCGCCTGAAGAGCTGCGTCGCCAGCGTCATCGCGACGACGGAGAATATCGTGAGGTAGAGCAGGTCGTAGCCAATGGCGCCGAAGCCGGTGTTCTTGAGCACGAGACACTTGAACGCGTGCACGGCATACGTGAACGGGTCGATCTTCGATATGGCGCGCATCCATCCGGGAAATGCCTGCGTCGGATACACGGCCCCGCTCGGGAAATACAGAAACGTGTTGAGCACGCCGAAAGTCGCGCGCGGAACGAGCGGGTCGTTCACGCGCACCATCAGCAGGAACATCATGCTGACCAGTGCAATTGCGGTCACCACGATCACGACGAACAGCCGCACGAGGCGCAGCGGGTCGAACGGATTCGGCACGCCGGCGATCAGCGAGCCGATCGTCATCAGCACGAGCCCCGCGAGCACGGCCTTGATCGCGCCCGAAAGGTTGAACCCGAGAATGAGCTCGAAACGCGTGATCGGCGTGACGAGGTAGCCCTCGTGCAGCCCCCTCGCCTTGTCGTCGACGAAGATGATGCCGCCGCCGATCATCACCATCATGAAGATCGACATGACGATGGAGCCCGGCAGCAGATACTGGATGTAGGGCACGTACGGATACATCTCGACGACGTCGAGCGTGGTCTGCTGCTCCACGCGCTGCGCCTCGGCCACCGGCTGGTTGTAGGAGGCGATGAGCCCCGAGTACGCGCCAGCGAGGCTCGCGCTCACGAAGTTGTCTGTGTTGTCCTCGATGAGCGCGACCCGCGGCGCATCGCCCGAGAGCGAGCGGCGCGAGAAATCGGGCGGAATCGCGAGCACGCCGTTGATGCGACCGTTGCGCAGGTCGCCGAGCGCCGCTCCGAGATCGTTGTACATCAGGGGCTCGAACGTCTTCGCGTTCGCCGCGACGGCATTCGAGAGCTCGTGCAACCGCACCGCGGGCACGCCGTGATCCTGATCGACGAGCCCGACCTTGAGATTCTTCACCTGCCCGCCGAACGCGTAGCCGAGTACGACCAGCTGCACGATCGGCATGACGAGCGACATGATGATGAGCGTCGGGCTACGCCGGAAGCGCCGCAGCTCCCTCTCGATGATGGCCCAGGTACGATGCATGGCGCTCTCCTATCGGCCGCGATTGACCATCACGGACCTGTCTGCCGCCGACGGCTCCTGAAGCGCGTCGCGCAGTTGCCGGCCCGTGTAATGCACGAACACATCGTCGAGCGTCGTACTCTGCACGGCGAGCGATAGCACGCGCACGCCGGCGTCCGCCGCGGTCGACATCAGCGCGGTCGTCGTCTCGGGGCCGTTGTCCGTCGCGATTCGCGCGACGTTCGCGTCGCCCGTCACGCGCTCGACTCCCGGAAGCGACTCGAGGCTCGTGCGCCAGTCGGACGGCGCATTGCCGAAGCTCGCCTCGATCGTGTTCGTCCCGGGAATCGATGCCTTGAGACGGATCGGCGAATCGAGCGCCATCGAGATGCCCGTGGTCGACGATCGCGATGCGGTCGCACCAGTCGTCCGCCTCGTCCATGTAGTGCGTGGTGAGCAGCACCGTGAGCTCGTGCTGCTCCTTGAGCTTGCGCACCATCTCCCACACCGCCGCGCGCGACACCGGATCGAGTCCCGTCGTAGGCTCGTCGAGAAAGAGCACCCGCGGATGGTGCACGAGTCCGCGCGCGATCTCCACGCGCCGCCGCATTCCCCCCGACAGCTTCTTCACCTGTTCGTTCGCCCACTTCGTGAGCTCGACCTGTTCGAGCAGGTCGGCGATGAGCGCATTGCGCTTCTCACGCGGCACGCCGTACAGCTTCGCGAAGATGAGCAGATTCTCGTAGACGCTGAGCTCGAGATCGCTCGTCATCGCCTGCGGGATCACGCCGATGACCTTGCGCACTCCGTTGGGGTCCTCGACGACATCGATGCCATCCACCCTCGCGCTGCCCGAGGTGGGCGGAATGAGAGTCGTGAGCATGCGGATGAGCGTCGACTTCCCCGCGCCGTTGGGGCCGAGGAGCCCGAAGATCTCGCCTTGATCCACGGAGAACGAGATGTCGTCGATCGCCGTGAAGTCGCCGAACTTCTTCACGATGTGCCGCACTTCGATGGCCGTTTTCATCACGATACGGGCAGGAGCACGTACGCCGTCATTCCGGTCGCGAGCCGGCGATCCTTGTTGTCGACGCGCAGGCGGATCTCGAACGTCTTGATGTCGCGCTTGGAGCGGCTCACATTGCGCTGCGTCGCGAAGCCCGCGTCCACGCCGCGAAAGAACACGGTGCCGTCGCGCGTCTCGCCCGAGGGCAGGCGCACCTTGAGAATGATCGCCGAGCCTGACGCGGCCGATGTAGCTCTCCTCCACGTCCGCGCGAATCCAGAGATCGTCGGGATTGATGAGCGTCATGATCGGCGCGCCGGCGGCAACGACCTCGCCCGCACGCACGGCGCGCACGTCCACGACGCCGGCGAGCGGGGAGTGGATTTCGGTGTAGCCGAGTCGGACGTCGGCCTTCGCGGTCTGCGCGGCGGCGGCGGCGCGCTGCTGTTTCGCCCCCACCAGCGCACTGCGCTTCATGGCGACCTGTTCGGCCTGTCCGCGCGCGAGCTCGAGCGCCGCGCGCTGCGCGTCCGCCTGACGGTCCGCCGCCTCGGCCTTCGCCTTGGCGACGAGAAGCTCGGTGCGCTGCTGGTCGACGGTTTGCTGCGAGATGGCGCCGCTCTTGAGAAGTGCCGCGAACCGGTCGTAATTGGTCTGCGCATTCGCGAGGTCGGCGGCCGCCTGCGCGCGTTGCGCCTCGGCGCTCGCCACCGTTGCCTCGGCCTGGCGCACCTGCTGCGTCATTTGCTGTTCCTGGTAGCGCACGGCCGACTCCGTCTCGCGAACCTCGGTGGCCATCCCTTCGGCGCTGTGGGCGTAGTAGGCTTGGTCGGCCGCGAGCTCACCGGCCGAGATGACGGCGAGGAGCTGGCCGGGAACGACGGAGTCGCCCTCGTTGACGAGGAGCTTCTGCACCTGGCCGCTCACCTGGGGGCTGACGATGACATCGTTAGTGGTGACGATGCCGGTGAGGACGAGCGGTTTGGCGGGAGCGAGAGTCGCGTAGGCGGCGATCGCGACGATGATGACGGCGGCGGCGATCAGGATCTTGCGAGAGCGGGTCATATGGTGGGGCGGCGGGACGTGGGTGCGGCCGAATCGAGCGTTCAAACAATTGTATGAATCGCGTGTTTGAACGTCAAGTGCCAGTTATTCGCCAATAGGCCTGCCCAACAGCATTCCGGAGGAGCGTGAGAGGCGGCGTTCGGGCTGAGCGACAGGAGGGATGGGTGGCCGGCTCCTTCGCGGCGATCGCAGCATGGATCGTCGGGATGCTGCTGCAGTTCCACCCCATGCTGCTCTCCGGCTTGAGCCGAATGCAGAGCGATTGGGGCGACACCCGGCTCAACAACTATATCCTCGAGCACGGCTACCGATGGCTCGTCGGCATGCCGGGACACGAGCGCTTCTGGAGCCCGCCGGTGTTCTTCCCGGCGCCCAACACGGCCGCCTACTCCGACGTCCTTCTCGGCGTCGCCCCCTTTTACTGGCCCTGGCGACTCGCCGGCCTCCAGCCCGACACTGCCTTTCAGCTGTGGCTGCTCACGATCGCCACGCTCAACTTCCTGTCGGCGCTGCTCCTCTTCTCGCGCGGCTTCCGTTGTCGCCCGATCGCATCCGCCATTGGCGCGATGCTGCTCTCGTTCGCGGCCGTGCGCACCGCGCAGGTCATGCACGCGCAGCTGATCGCTCACTTCTACCTGGTGTTCGCGATCCTCGCGCTGCTCGAGATCTTCGAGCCGGAGCCCGAGCTTCGCGCCGGCACGACCGTGGTCGAGCCACGCACGCCCTGGGTGCTCGTACTCGCGCTTGCGGGGGTGGGACAGATCTACTCGAGCTTTTACTACGGCTGGTATCTCTGCTTCGCCGTTCTCATTGCCGCGATCTGGGCGATCGCGTTGCCGGGAACGCGCAGACGCTTCCTCCTCACCGTTCGTGCAAATCTGCGGGCGATGCTCGCGTCGGCCGTTGCTGCGGCGCTTCTGCTCGCGCCGTTGGCGCAGCACTATCTGACGGCAGAGCGCGAGGTGGGGACGCGGCAATTCACCGTCGTCGAATCGATGCTTCCGCGCATCCAGTCGTGGGCCTATCAGGGTCCCGACAGCTGGCTATACGGCTGGCTCGCCGCGCACGACGCCTTCCACAACCTTCCGATGGAGCACGAACAGCGACTCGGCCTTGGTATCGCGACGATCGTTTGCGCCGGCCTCGGACTCTGGTTTGGTCGACGCCGGCGCGCAGTCCAATTCGCCGTGCTCGTGCCCCTCACCATGGCGATCGTTGCAACCGAGTGGCCTGGAGGCTTCGCTCCGTGGCGCGCGATCTATCTCTTCGTGCCGGGCGCCTCGGCGCTCCGCGCTGTCTCTCGCATCGGCGTCGCGCTCGTGTTTCCGGCCGCGCTGGGCGTCGCTCTGCTGGTCGACTGGATCACCAGGGTGCGCCGCATTCCGCCCTCGCGCACGGCAGCCGTGTTGCGCCGTCGCGACCGCCGAACGCGAGCGCTGCTCGCGGTGCTCGTGACTGTGGTGGTCGTGGCCGAACAGGTCCAGCGGCCCAATTCGTACGACAAGAACGAGGGTCGTGCGCGAGTGCTGCGCGTCGCGAACGGCATCGCGGCGGACTGCGGCTCCTTTCTCTATACCACCACTGGTGGCACCGATGATCCATGGCGCTATAATGCGGACGCCATGTGGGCGTCGATGATGCGTGGCATTCCCACGATCAACGGCTATTCGGGCAACCAGCCGCCGGAGTGGGGTTTCTACGACATTCGGGTGCCAACCCCGGAAGTGGACAGCGTGGTCAGCGGGGCGGTTTACGGTGGGCGGCGAGGTGGCGCATTGATCCCGCCCGCATCTGCCGTGTGCGGACGCCGCCAAGCGAGTGAGAACGAATCGCCGGCTCGAAATTGCCTTGAATTCAAGGCAAGTCATGGGGACGGCTTGGGGGCGGTTCCCGTGAAGTGCGCGAGCTCGTTCTCCATGAGCATGTACGTGTAGTCACCGTCGCCGTTGCCCTGGCACGGCAGGGCGGCTCCCGGCGCATTCGCCTTCACACTCGGTGAGGTTCCAGACTTCGGATTTCCATCGCGCTTGATCCAGAATTTCACCGTATGAGCTCCCGCTACGGACCTCGGCGCGTCGAAATTCGCTCCCACGCACGTACCCTCCCGGAATTGCGTGAGCGCGGTGTCGATTACCAACTCCCCGTGGGCGTCCGACTGATAGCTGGCGACGGAGTAGATTGCGTCGTCCGCCTGTATCTCGAGCAGGTAGCGGTGCAGCGGCTGGAGACCAAGAGCTCGCAGGCTGAATTGCAGAGCGGGACCGGAGTGTGCATACCACACGACGCCCGTTGCACCGCCGGCCGCCCGCGGCACGCGCCGGAATGCCGCATTTTTTTGCGCGAGCGTCACCCTGGACATGCCCGAACCCGAGCGATCCGACTCCGCCGACTTGTCGATTGACGAGCGCACGAAGATGAACCAGAAGAGCGCGCCAGAGAGCGCGACGATGCGCACGGGGTCGAACCGCGGCGTCGTCGGCGGAAGCGTCTGGCCGCTGCTGTGCGGGCTCATGGGTGTGGCCATCATCCTCCGTCTGCACGGGTTGTCCGCCGCGAATCTCTGGCTTGATGAGGCGAACTCGTGGCAGGTCGCGAGCGGGTCGTGGTCACATCTGATCGGTGAATTGCGTGGAAGTCCGGTCGGTCCACTCTACTTCATCCTTCTCAAGGTATGGATTTCCGCGTTCGGAGACTCGGTCTTCGCTCTCCGATCGTTCTCCGTTCTGGCGAGCATTGCCCTGATTCCCGTGACGTACGCGGTGGGCGCGAAGCTGCTGTCGCGCCCGGCTGCACTGCTCGGCGCCGCGTTCGTCGCGCTGTCTCCGCTGGAGCTGTACTTCGCGCAGGAAGCGCGCATGTACATGCTCACGTCGCTGGTGGCGATGCTCACCCTCTGGGCATACGCCTCCTGGCGCTCCGCCGCGGTGTCCGGCCTTCTCGCTGATTCCCCATTGCCCGCGAGCGCGCCTTCGAGGGCCGTTCCGCTTCTGTTGTACACCCTGGTGGCCCTCGTTCTCCTCTTCACGCATCCGGTGGCGGGAGCGCTGCTGGTTGCGATCAATCTCGATGCACTCGTCGATCTGGTGGCGTACTCGTCCGCGCGATGCGAGCGAGCCGCGTTCCCGCGCGCGACGTTCGGCGACTATCTCGTGGATTGCGGCGCAGCTGATCGTCCTATCGACCGTTATACTCTATCTCGCCTTCCTGCATTGGCAGTGCCGCATCCTCGCAGGCATGGCGATCGGGGCTCGACCTCGACCCGCCATCCGCGCGGTGATGGTGCTGCCGTTCAGCGCCATTGCGGGCCAGCGATACACGCTCACTGATTTCTGGTACGCACTGATCGATTTGATTCACGCCCGCGGCAACCTCGGACGATTCCACCTCCTTCTCGTCCAGCCGCTCACGCTCGTTGTGTTCGTGCTTGCCCTGGACGCAGCCGTTCGCGACTGGTGGGGTGCGGATACCAGGTCTCTCGCGACGACCGTGGCCGGGGGGCGCCGGCTCCTGCTCTTTGCATTCGTCGTTCCGCTCTTGTTCGCGGTGACCATTCCTCTCTTTCGCTCGCGCTCGAAACGGAGCGCTATTTCCTGTTCGTCGTTCCGTGCTTTTTCCTTTTGCTCGCCGATGGCCTGATCGCCGTGCGGCCATCCCTCCGCAAGGCCGCGATCGTGACTCTTGGTGTGGCCCTGATTTACGGCACGCGTGCGACGAAGGCGGGCATTACGCGCGACAGCGACTATCGGCTGACCGCCGCGCTGATCGAGCGCGAGAGCCAGCCCGGCGATCGTGTCATGATCCAGCCGCGCGAGATGAATGCGCCGCTTCGCTTCTATCTTCGGGCGTTCGAGATCCCGATCATCGGCCTCGCCGCAGACGCATTGGCCGGCCGCGAGATCGCCGCGAGCGCGCCCGGACGCATTGGGTGGTCATCGACTACCGCTCGCCGCTGTATGGATTGGCCCCACAGGAGCTGGCGACCGCGCTCCACGCGCCCCTCGAGCGTGACGCCTACACCTCCGACGCGAGCACTGGCGTGCGCGTAGCGCTCGTGGACACGCGCCCGGCGGCGAAGCAGTGAGCTACGGCGCGACAGACACGGAGTCGGGCGACTGCAGCACGTAGTCGAAAACGCCGTCGCCATTCCCTCCGCACGGAAGCGCGCTGCGGGAGCCGAGGAGGTCGTTGCCACTCGCTCCACGCGCCGAGCCGTCGCCCTTCACGCGCGACGTGGAGCGAGCCCGCGGATTCCAGCGGGCGCCTCGAGGGATCCTCGGCGCCAACGCACTGGCGATTCATGAGCGCCGTTTCCACGCCGTGCGCGCCGAGCGAGCCATCTCCGCCCGAGCGCCGACTGGCAATTGCGTACTCCTTGCCGTCGGAGGACATGAAGATCACCCGGTAGGCGCGATCCGGGGTCAGATGCGTCGCGAACACATACCAGTCGATCGCGCCATCGACCACCTGATAGCTGAAGGTTCCCGTGGGCACACGCGCGTGCGAGAGCTCGTCGCTTCGAGCTGGATGGTGCTGTAGCCGGTGAGATCCGGTACGATCGTCACGGACTTCGCGACCTGCGGCTCGTCCCCGCTGCCGCATGCCGCCGCGAGCAGGAGCAGCACGACGGCCGCTGCGCGACGCACCACCGTTACCGCTCCGACATCGCGGACATCGCGGACGCACGGATCGGCTCGGCGGAGATGGCCTCCGCGATCTGCTCCACGTGCGGCACGACCGGGCCTGCGCTCCACGACATGCGCACCAGGCCGTGACGGATCGAGTAGCCTGCGACGAGCCAGTAGCCGGCTCCGAACAGGATGAGGAACGGCGTCGCGCCGTACTCGCGTGAAATGATCGCGTAGGCGAGACCGGCCGTAGTGTAGATCGCCATCGCGAGCTCGACGTAGACCGTAGCGCTGAAGCTGCTGCGATACTTGAGTTGGTGCCAGCGCTGTCCCCGGCGCGTGAGATCGTATTTCGGCGTGCGATGAATCCCGACTTGATCCCAAGCCATGCCTCGAGCGCAGCCTTCGCGTTGTTGATGCTCAGGCCAATCGACTGCGCGAGGAAGGCGGGGAAATAGACCATTCGTTTCAACCAATCCTTGTGCAGCGCATGCTCCGCCTCGGCGTGATAGGAGTAGGTGCCGAAGAGCGAGAAGATGAAGTACGCGGAGATTGGCCAGGCGATGCGAATGTGGCTCTGATGCGCGATGACCACGACCAGCGGATTGATGATCCCGACGAGCAGGAGTATCGGATACGTGCTGTTCGAGAGCAGGTGCAACGCGCCCTGCAGCTTGAGCCATGGCGAGAGATTCGAGCGCATGAGAGCTCGGCAGCATCTTCTTGGCCGTCTCCTGCGTTCCCTTCGTCCAGCGAAACTGCTGCGCCTTGAGGCCGTGAATGTCCGCGGGCAATTCGGAGGGGCACACGACGCTCGGGACGTAGGCGATGCGCCACCCCGCGAGCTGCGCACGGTAACTGAGGTCGAGATCCTCGGTGATCGTGTCGTGCTGCCAGCCGCCGGCTTCCTCGATGCACTGGGTGCGCAGCAGCGTGCCCGTGCCGTTGAAGCCGAGGAGCAAGCCGCCGATATGCTCGACCGGGCTGCTCGATCGCGAACTGTGCGTCGAGGCCCATTACCGTCGCGCGAGTGAGGGTCGAGTACTCCTCATTGAGGTACCCCCAGCGTCCCTGGGCGATGCCCACGGTCGGGTCGCGCATGTAGGGAATCATCGCGCGGATGAAGTTGGGCGGGATCACGAAATCGGCGTCGAAGAGCGCGGTGAACTCGGCCGTCGTGTGATTCAAGCCGTTCGCGAGTGCGCCGCTCTTGAATCCCTCGCGGTCGGTGCGATGGATGTGCGTGATGTCGAAGCCTTGCGCGTGATAGCGTGCGACGAGCGTGCGTGCGAGCTCTACCGTGTCGTCGGTGGAATCATCGAGCAGCTGAATCGAGAGGAGCTCGGGAGGATAGTCGAGCTCGGTCGCCGATCGAAGCAGGCGGGCGAGCACGTACCGTTCGTTGTAGATGGGCAGCTGAACGACGACGCGCGGAAGCTCGCTCAGCCGCCAGCGGCGGCGGATGATCGAGCCACCGTGCGCGGCTGCGACGATAGAACGTGACGAGGACGTAGCGATTCAGGCTGACCAACGACAGCAGAAGAAGCGCGATACCGTAAATGACGAGGGCAGTACGTGGAAGCATTTGCTCGACGGCGGAAGGATGACCGAGCGCGACTGGAATCGAGCTCGGAGAGATTCGCACGACGGAAGACCGTATTGCACACGGCGAGCCGAAAAACTCGCCGGCCCTGCGCTCGCTGACGATTCCAGCGGAAGATTTCTTGACCTCGTAAAGGTGAAATTCGAACGTACGGACCGATTTGACGAGTCCGTCAAAAGCGCCCTGCCGAGAGCCATTAGTCGAGAGAAACCCCGGGAACGACTGCGGCGTCACTGGCCGGGTGAAGATGGAAGTCTCCCAGCAGGAACCGCTCCACTGCTACGCGTCTGGACAATGACGTTCCGGCCGCGTTCGCCGCTCGGGCGCATATCGTCGGCCGCATTATGGAATCCTGGAATACCGGTTCGTTCCAACTGACGCGCGTCGTGGAGCGACATGCTCGAGAAACGTGCCCATCGTCACACCGATTGTGCAGGCGGAAATGATGAGTCGGCACTTGCGGAAGTGGACCGTAGGCGTTATGCGCTCGACCACATTTTCGCTCGAGAGAACGCGAATGGCGGCGGAATGAACGCCGCGGGCGAAGGCCTTACCATCGTCTGCATCGCCATCGTTTTATAGCTGGTGATCCCAATGATTTCATGGATTTCATAGCTCGCGATCCGGATGATTTCACGGATGCGGTGAGGCCGAAGGAGACCAGCCGTGACGGCGCGGCGACTGAAAATCCCTTCCGTCACGGGCGTCAGAGTGGTATCTGCCTATTGCATCCTTCGTGGCTCCCTATACCTTCCGCCTTCGATGGACCCGTTCTCGCGAATGAACGAGCTCCTTTCACCACTCCGGAGAAATCTCGATGGCCACAAAAAAGAAAAAAGGCGCAAAGAAGAGCGCGAAAAAGGCGACCAAGAAGAAGGCGGTGAAGAAGGCAAAGAAGGCCGCACCGAAAAAGAAGCGCACGCCGAATGCGGCGTTCATGAAGCCGATGCAGCCAGACGAGGCGCTCGCCGCAGTGGTTGGCTCGTCGATGATTCCGCGCACGGAAATCACGAAGAAGCTCTGGCAGTACATCAAGCGGAATGGCCTGCAGGATGCGAAGGTCCGTCGCAACATCAACGCCGATGACAAGCTCCTGAAAGTGTTCGGCGGAAAGAAGCAGGTCTCGATGTTCGAGATGACGAAGCTCGTCAACAAACACATCAAGTAACGCTCGCGCGTCGCGAGTTTAGGTGGAGGGGGCGCTCTCGAACCGGGGCGCCCCCTCGCTGCATCTCCCGTTCGGGGCTTGTGCTGGACCCCCACCCGCGCGGAATATCGAATGTCCCGCAGTAGCCTCCCTCAGCTTTCTGTGCAGTGGCAGCCAAGAAACGCAACACCCGTGCACCAGCAAAAAAGTCGGTGGTCGCGGCCGCGCGAACGTCCCGCGGTCCGCGCGAACCGTTCATCTCGCGCGAGGGGCTGAAGTCGCTCGCCAGCGCCGTCGCGATTTTTCTCTTCATCCGGATCTTTCTGATCGCGGCGTATCACATCCCCTCGGAGAGCATGGAGCCGACGCTCCTCGTGGGCGATTTCCTCTTCGTCGACGAGGTCTCGTACGGCGCCCACATCCCGTACACGAATCTTCGGATGCCGGGCTTCACTGGGCCGAAGCGCGGAAGCATTGTCGTCTACGAGTCGCCGCCACAGCGCTGCCTGCCGAATACGAACTGTCCGTTCATGCCCGACGATTCCACGCCGGTCGTGGTGAAGCGCGCCGTGGCGGTGGCCGGCGACACGGTCTTCATGCGCCAGGGGCTGCTCTTCGTGAACGGCATCGCGCAGCGGCAGGGATTCGGCGCCTCCACGAATCCGCTCGCGCAGGATGACTCCTCTCCGTACTTTGCCTGGCAGCACGCCTACGAAGTGAAAGGGTCTCGATTCGGCGCGGCGCCCGCGACTCCGTCGCACGACAACTTCGGCCCACTGGTCGTACCGCCGAAGCATCTCCTGACGATGGGAGACAATCGCTACGACTCCATCGACGGCCGCTACTACGGCTTCGCTCCGCTCGCGAACCTGCGCGGCCGACCGTTCATCATTTACTTCTCCTTCGACACGAAGGATTGGAAGATCCGCTTCGACCGCTTCTTCTCGCTCATCCGCTAGCTCCCCCCACCGCGGGACTCGATGACAGCAGCCGCTCCGCCGAAACGCGCCCTGCTGCGCGACCTGACCCTGTTCGGAACGGTCGCTCTGGTCTCCGGCAACATGCTCGGCACATCGCTCTACACGCTGCCCGCATTGGTCGCAGCGGTGGTTGGGCCGATCGGTCTCGTCTCGTGGGTGATCACCGCCGCGGGATTCCTGCTCCTCGCCCTCCTCTACTCCGAGCTCGGCCCGCGCTACCCGCGCACGGGCGGACCGTACGTCTTCGCGCGCGAGGCGTTCGGCGAATTCGCCGGCTTTCAGACGGTCTGGATGTACTGGCTGAGCGCCGTCGTCGGCAACGCGGCGATCGTCACGGGCGCCATCGGCTACGCGGTCACTTTCTCGCCGCGGCTGGCCGAGAGCCACCTGCTGCAGTTCGCGCTCGCACAGGCGGTGCTCTGGACGCTCTGCGGCATCAACATCCTCGGCGTCAAGCAGAGCGCGCGCGTGCAGAAGTCGATTCTCCTCATCAACGTCATTCCGCTCGTGCTGCTCTCCCTCGCGCTGTTCAAGCTCAACCCCGCCAACTTTCATCCCTTCCATCCAAAGGGGACGTGGACGCCCGTCGCGGCCGGATCGGCGCTCATGGTGTGGGCGTACGCCGGCATCGAATCGGCGACGGTGCCGGCCGAGGAGATGCAGACGCCGCAGCGGACGATTCGGCTCGGAACACTGCTCGGCTACGGGTTGGCGACGATGATTTTTCTGCTCTCCGCGGTGGCCGTGATCGGCGCGCTTCCCAACGACGTCATCGCCTCGTCGGCGCGCCCGCTCGAGCTCGCGGTGCGCAAGACGCTCGGCGATTGGCCGGCGGTGGCGGTGAGCATGGCGGCGATCGGGGCGTCGATCGGCGTGCTGAATGGCTGGGTGCTCATGGCCGGACGGATCCCCTTCAGCGCCGCGCAGGACGGCCTGTTCTTCTCGGCCTTCTCGCGCATCCATCCGCGCTTCGGAACGCCGTACGTCGCGCTGCTCTGCGGCTGCGTGATCACGAGTGCGATGCTCACGCTGTACTTCATTCCCGGAAGCACGCTTGCTCGAGGTCTTCAACTTCACCGTGCTGCTGGCGAATCTGGGGACGCTCTTTCCGTATATCTACAATTCGGCGGCGGCGCTGCTGTTGGCGCGGCGCGACCGGGCGCGGTTCACGATTCGCGAGCAGCGCAAGACATTGCTGCTGGCGCTCGTGTGCTTCTTTTTTCTGGTGTGGACGACGTGGGGAGTGGGAGCCCAGGTGGTGTTCTGGGGTTTCCTGGTGCTGCTGCTGGGAACCCCGCTCTACATCTGGTTCAAGACGCGGCTGCCGGCGACGGCCTGAAAGGGGCACTCCAATTCGACCAGCGTCGCCGTTGACACAGAGGGGGTTGGTGCTGTAAATCCAATCCCGAGTGATTTACTCGGAATTAGATTCTTCCCCTCTGCGCGCCATTTCATGAAAGGGACACACCTTCGCTGCGACCGGTCCACTCGGGCGCGCGTGCTGGTTCTGGTGGTCGCGCTGGGCATGCTCACGGCAACCCGCGCCCAGGCCCAGGGCAACTACGGCGAATCTCCGCCTCTCGCCACCGATTCCGGATCGGTGCGCGGAACCGTGCGAGCCGCCAACGGTCAGCCCCTCAGTGGCGTGATCGTGATTCTCGACCGGGGAACGGGCGATCACCGGCAGCGCTCCTCCGGACCGCGGGCGGCGACGACCGATGGGGCGGGGAACTACGTTCTCGCCAACGTTGCGGCGGGCGCCTGGGTGCTGACCTTCCAGCGCGACTCGCTCGCGACGCGGCGTGTGAGCGTCACCGTGCGCGATCGCGCCACTATCGTCGACGTCGTGCTGAGCGCGACCGTCGCGAGCGCCGAGCAGCTCGAGCCAGTGGTCGTGACGGCGCGCCGCGTCGCACCGGCGACGATCGGCAGCCTTCCCGATGTTCGCGGCACCGAAATCTTCGCCGGAAAGAAGACCGAGAGCGTGCAGGTCGACAGCCTGCCCATGAACGCGTCGCAGGATGTGTCGCGGCAGCTGTTCGCGCGCATCCCCGGCGCGAACATCAGCGAGAGCGCGAACAGCGGGTTCCCGTCGAACGGGATCGGCTTTCGGGGGCTGAATCCGGTGCAGTCCGTCGAGATGAACGTGCGCCAGGACGGCGTGAACATCGTCGCCGATCTGTACGGCTATCCCGAGACGTACTACTCGCCTCCGGCCGAGGCGGTGGAGCGGGTAGATCTGGTTCGGGGGAGCTCGTCGCTGCAGTTCGGTCCGCAGTTCGGCGGCGTGATCGACTATGTATTGCGCGATGGCACGCCCGACTCGGCGCTCACGGTCAAGGCGCGCGAGACCGGCGGCAGTTTCGGGATGCTCAATTCGTATCTCTCGCTCGAGGGCGGGAAGAACGGCTGGACGTACTTCGCCTACGGACAGTATCGCCATCAGAATGGCTGGCGCCCGAACTCCGATGTGTCGCAGGTGACGGCGGCGGGCAAGGTGACGTATCGCCCCACCGAAAAGCTCTCACTCGGCCTTTCGTACTCGCTGCTGCGCAACCAGATCCACATGCCCGGTGGGCTCGACGATGCGGACTTCCTCGAGAATGCGCGCGCGTCCTTTCGGTCGCGCAACTGGCTCGCGAGTCCGTGGAACATCCTCGCGCTCGATGGCAGCTACGACCTCTCGGCGAACACGCGTCTCACGTCGACGCTGTCGCTCATGAGCAGCCAGCGCTATCTCGTGTGGCGAAACGAGGACGGCGGCCCGGAGGCGAGGGACGACATCGATCCCGAGACGAACGACTTCGCGCCTCGCGAGGTCGAGTGGGAGTACTTCACGAACGTCACGAGCGAGACGCGGCTGCTCCATACCTACAGCGCGTTCGGCTGGAAGAATTCGATCGCCACCGGCATTCGGCTCTTCGGCGGCGACCTGCATCGGCAGGAGGGAGGGCCGGGAAGCACCGGCTCCGACTTCGACATGAAGCTGGTTGGCGGTCCGTACGAGACCGACATGCACTTCGGAAACTTCAACGCGGCGGCGTTCGTGGAGAACGAGTTTCGCCTCTCCACGCGACTCACCTTCACGCCAGGCGTGCGCGTGGAGTATCTGCATTCCACCGCGCGCGGCTACACCGACACGACCGTCACGCCGCGAGCAAAGATTCGCGCCTTCGCGCTGTTCGGCGCGGGCGCGGCGTATCGCGCGACCACCACCACCGACGTCTACGCGAACGCGACCCAGGCCTATCGCCCGATCGAATACTCGTTTCTCACGCCCTTCGCGTCTCTCACGCGCATCGATCCGAAGCTCAAGGATCCGCACGGCTACAATCTCGATATCGGCTGGCGCGGTTCGCTCGGCGAGGCGCTGCGATTCGACATTGGCGTGTTCGATCTCGTGTACCACGACCGCATCGGCCTCGTCTCCGGCGTCGACTCTACCGGTACGCCGTTCACCGAGCGCACGAACGTCGCGACGAGCACGCATCGCGGAGTGGAATCGTATCTGAGCCTGTCGCTGTCGACGCTGTTGCATACCGCGCCTTCGTTCGGCGCACTCGACGTGTGGGACGCGCTGGGGTACACGCACGCGCGCTACACGTCTGGAGAGTTCTCGGGGAACACCGTCGAGTTTGCGCCCTCGGTGGTGAATCGCGTGGGGGTGACGTACGGGCGCGGACGCGGTGTACTTGGCCTGCAGTGGAGCTACGTCTCGAGGCAGTTCACCGATGCGAACAACACCGTCGCCAGCGTCGACGCGGACGTGGGGATCGTGCCCGCCTACGACGTGCTCGATCTGTCCGCCAAGTGGCAGCTCAGCCAGACGATAGGCCTCGACGCGGGCGTGAACAACCTCGCCAATCGGTACTATTTCACCATGCGAACCACCGAATATCCGGGTCCGGGGATCATTCCTGGGCTCGGCCGCAGCATTTACCTGGGCGCGCGAGTAGGATTCTGATGAGTCCGCTTCAACAATCATAAATTTTGACGCCTAGCGGCCTAGCAACTCCCCGACGGCCTCGCGCGTCTATAGCCTGATGACGCGCCCTTATCCGCGCTGGCTGCCAACCTCCCTCGCGGGGCCCACACAGGGACTCTGCGTCGCCACGCTGCTCCTGCTGCTGCTGGCCCAGCCGTGGACTGCGCGCGCCGCTCTGACCGCCGACGTCCTGCTCGTCGTGCAAACCGCCGCGGCCGCCGCGGTGGCCGGCCTCGTCGCGCGCACATCCACCGGAACGAGACGCACGATCTGCCTTGCGATCGCCATCGCATCCTCGTTCGCGTTTCTCGGCCGTCTCTCGTGGATCACCTACATTCTGCAGTACGGAGTCACGCCTGTTCGCCCGCTGCTCGAAGCGACAACTGGCGTGATCATGCAGCTGGCGCTCGCGATCGGACTCATGTCCGTGCTCGCCCGCCATCGACACCGCAACTGGATGCGCTTCGAGGCGCTCATTGACGCGCTGCTGCTCAGCGTCGCCGTCGCGATGCCCGTCGTGCAGGCCGGTCTCGCGATGACCCACAACGTGACGGCCTCGCCGCTCCTTCGCTTCCTGGCGATCGCGTGGAACATCTTCGACGCCGCCAACCTGGTGCTGGTGACGCTGCTGCTCATTTGGAAGGGCGAAGCGCTCGGCTCGCGCCTCGCGTTCGGGACTCGCGTTCGGATTCGTTGCGCTCGCGCTCGCGAACTTTCAGTACAGCCGGATCGTGCTGGTGGAAGGGTTGCCCATTCCGCGCTCGGTGATCGCTCTCTGGACGCTGACCGTGATGATACTCGTCCACGCCGTCGCCCCGCGCCGGTATCAGCTACTCGGCGACTCGCAGGAGTCGCCGATGTACGCGAGCGAGTCCGCGAAGGTCCGCACCTTTTCGATCGTCACGGCGATCCTCATCGCCTCCTGGAGTGGCGCGTCAGTCGCCTTCGGCGCCGCGCCGAGCCGCCTGCTCGGATTCGGGCTGCTCGTATTCGGTGTGTTGCTCGCGGTTCGCGCCGGGCACGCGCTATTCAGGCAGCAGCGTGCCACCGTCGTTCTGGAGCACGTTGCCGTAGCCGAGCGCGAACTTTCGGGCGTGCTCGAGCGGCGCGTCGTCCTTCGCACGGAGGAGTTGGCGGAGGCGCACCGGGTGCTGCAGCGCATGTGGACGCTGGGGCAGCAGATCGCGATAGAGCTCAATCCGACGAGGGTGCTGCAGCGATTCCTCGAGGCGTCGGTGGACGTCATGCGCGCGGATGGCGGCGCCATCGGCCTCGTGAGCGACGAGCGTATCGCGATCGCGACGACGTACGGAGACGCTGAGCCGCTCGCGGGCGCGACGTTCGCGATGCAGGAGAGCACGCTCGGGCGCGTGACGCGCAGCGGGAGTCCGTGGAGCACGAGCGACGTGCGCGCGCACGACGCCACAGACGATGTGGCGCTGTGCACGGAGGCGCGCGGGCTCGTGGCGATCCCGCTGCACCGGCGCGCCGAACGCATTGGGGCGATGATGTTGTTCGTGCGCGAGGCGCGCGCGAGCAGCGATCGCGAGATCGCGCACGTCGAGGCCATGGCGGATCTGCTCTCGGTCGCGCTTGGCGAACGCGGACCTGGTCGAGACGCTCCGCAAAGCCGAATGGCGTTTTCGCACGCTCTTCCGGGCGGCGCCGGATGCGGTGCTGACCGTGCTCGAGAGCGGACGTATACGAGAGGCGAACGACGCAGTGCAGGATCTCGTTGGGTTGCCGCCGGTGCAGCTCGTGGGCCGGAAGCTCGAGGAGCTCGTGCTGCAGGAGGATCGCTCGCATCTCGCCGATCAGGTGGCGCGCGTGATGGCGGGCGAGGAGGCGCGCTTCGAGGTGCGAATGTGGAACGGAGGTGGCGTGCGCATCGCGTCACTCGCAGCCCGCCTCCTTCCCGAGGCTGATCCGCCGCAGATGCTCGTGGTCGGCAGGGACATGACGGCGGATCGCGAGATGCGCGCGCGCCTGGCGGAGAGCGAGCGGCTGGCGAGTGCGGGCGAGCTTCTCGCCGGCGTCGCGCACGAGGTGAACAACCCGCTCAGCACGATCAGCGCGTTCGCGCAGCTGCTCGAGCGCGAGGAGCTGTCGGATTCGCAGCGCGAGTCGGTGGAGGTGATTCGAAGCGAGACGGTGCGGGCGAGCCAGGTGGTGCGCGATCTGCTCACCTTCGCGCGGCGCAGCGAGGGCGAGGTTGGCACGATCTGCATGAACGAGCTCGTCGAGCGCACGATGCGGCTGCGGATGCACGATCTGAAGTCGCGCGGCGTGGAGTGCGAGACCGTGCTCGCCGAGGATCTGCCGTACGTCACCGCCGACGCGCGGCAGATCCAGCAGGTGCTCCTGAATCTGCTGACGAACGCCTCGCAGGCGATGTCGGCGACGGGTGGCGGGGCGCTCCGCATTGAGACGCGGCAGATCGGCCACCGCGTGCTGCTCGAGATCACCGACAGCGGCCCCGGAATTCCCGCCGAGGTACGAGCACACATCTTCGAACCGTTCTTCACGACGAAGGATGACGGAACGGGACTCGGCCTCAGCGTCAGCTACGGCATCATCTCCGCGCACGGCGGCACGATCACGATTCCAAAGAGCACCGCAAGCGGCACGACGTTTCGCGTGTCGCTACCGGCGTACGATCCGGCGGGAAACGAAAATGGAGGAGTCGCCACCGTGCTCGCGTCGCCCTCGCCGCTCGGTGGGACGCGCATGCTCTTCGTGACCGCGGATTCGACGATGCGCGCGAGCGTGCAGGCATTCGCCCGGCTTCGCGGCTTCCGGGTGACCTCCGCGAGCGACGCCGCCGCGGCGCTGGCCTGCGTGCGGAGCGAGCCCTTCGATCTCGCGGTCTGCGATCTGAATGCGTCCGGGCTGCGCGAGCCCGGCTTCATCTCATCGCTGCGCAGCGAGCAGCCGGCGCTCGCCAGGAAGCTGCTTTTCCTGAACGCCTCAGCCGGCGACGAGGCCATTTACCAGGGAAAGACCATGGCCTCGCCCTTCGAGCTCGACAGGATGGAGAGCGCGGCCGCCGGGGTGCTGGGGACGGCGAATGCGCATGTCGGGAGGCTCCGTGGTGCATTCGTAGGAGGCGCCAACGCCGTTGCGCTTGCCTGGCATCGTCGTATTAAGCAGGGAGGAATTGCCTGTGCAACACAACACGGCGCTGTACATTGGATTGCTCGGCGTGGTCATCGCCATTTGCCTCATGAGCATCGCGTATCGCTTGCAAAAGCATGCCGCGCAGCGAGTTGACGCGGAAAAGCGGGCAACGGTCGCGTTCGCGGAAATGAACCGGACGACGAAGGAGCTGCGCACGCGCATGAACAACGATCCGGCCGAGGATCCCTCGCTGAAGCCGGGCGAGCGACTGCGCCGGAAGTACCCGGGCGTGCAGCGCCAGACCGCTCTTCCGGACGGTGAAAGCAGCTAGCGCTCCAGTGCGGAGGTAGATTCCGGAATGACGCCTTTCTTCCCGGAGAGCCCGTTCACCGGCACGCGCGTCGACTCGTTCATCGCGCGCATCCCGCGGTCGCTCATCCCGATGGCGCTGATCACGGGGATCGTCGTTCATTCGTACATTCTGGTTCGTGCTCGCCCGAGCGAGCGTGAACTTCGGCTGGATCGCGCTGCTCCTCGCCTTCGCGGGGCGCTTCGTCCTCCTGCTTGGGCTCGCCACCGTCTATCTCGGAAACCATCCCGTACGCCAGTGGATCTGGCGAGCCCCGCTGTTCGCGCTCGCCGAGAGTGCGGTGGAGGCGGCGATGGTGGCGGCGCTGATCAGGATTCGCGTCGAGCGCATCGGTACCGAGCACGCGCACCAACGCGACTGGTGGTCGATCGTCTCCGACATCCTGATCTACCACGGCATCGCGATTCTCGTGTTCAGCCTCATCCTCGGCGTGGTCGTGCAGATCGTGAGGTACGCGCTCCTGAACAGGAGCATCGTGACACCACGGTGATCAGGATTCACGAATGAGCGCGAGATGGAGAAGGCGGAGGAGCTGATCGACGGGCGCGAGGAACGACACGACGCGCGCTGACGCGACGCATCCAAATGGGCGGATCGTGCGAATGGCGCCGCGCGGTCGTTAGCTTTCACGCTGTCTCTCACCATGTGTCACCATGCCTTACGATGAACGCTTTGTCGCTCCCATGCGCGAGGAGCTCACCCGCCTCGGCGTCCGCGAGCTGCGCACACCCTCCGATGTCGATGCGCAGCTGAAGGACGCGCACGGAACCACGCTGGTGGTGGTCAACTCGATTTGCGGATGCGCCGCGCGCAACGCGCGCCCCGCGGTGGAGATGGCGCTCAAGCACGCCACCAAGCCCGACGCGGTGACCACCGTATTCGCGGGCCAGGATCTGGAGGCCACCGAGCGCGCCCGCGGCTACTTCACGGGCTATCGGCCGTCGTCGCCGCAGATCGCACTGCTCAAGGATGGCAAGGTGGTGTTCATGCTCGAGCGCAACCGGATCGAGGGGCGCTCCTCCGCGGAGATCGCCGAGGATCTCGTCGGTGCCTTCGATTCGCACTGCGCCACCTAGCGCTATTTGGCACAGTCGCTGCTAGATTTTTTCCGTAGACACACAGCTGGAGGCGGTCATGGAAGAGCAGAACAGCGACCAGACGAGTGGCAGCAGCGAACAGAAAGAAGGCGGCGCATCCAGCTCGTTCGGAGCCACGCCGACCGTCGATCCGCGAGTCTACGACAGAACGCATGAACCGGCCGAGACAATGCGCGAGCGGGCTGTTCAGCTGAAGACCCAGCTGGCGGACAAGCTCGAGTCGGGCGCGACGACGCTCCGCAAGCGGAGCTCGGACACGGAGAAGCTGGACGATGCCATCGCGACGACCAAGGAAAAGGTCGCCGACGCGGGCGACCGTGTCGCCAGTGGGATGGAGAAGAGCGCGGAGTGGCTTCGGAGCGCGAACATGACGTCGTTTCAGCAGGGGCTCGAGCGTCAGGTGAAGGAAAATCCGGGACGCACGCTGCTGATCGCGGGCGCAATCGGATACCTGCTCGGCCGCGCATTCAAGGGGAAGGACGCCTGACGACCGATCAGATAGCACCGCTGCTCGGCGGTGCACAATGGATCGTCGGAACGACATTGGCGCTCGTGATCGCGCGCCGAAGCCGCCTCTATGCCGACGCCGGTGACGCGCCACGGCGCGTGGCGTGGCTCGGGCTGTTGGTGTTCGTGGTGTGCGGCGTGGCGATTCTCGTATCGCTGATCGCCGCGCGGCGGCACGACGAAGCGCTGATGCTCCCGCAGTACGCGACGGCGCCATGGCGCGCGCAAACGCTCACGGTGATGTCGACTGTCGGGTGGCTGCTCACGGCGGTCGCCGCGCTGTGGACCGGGGTGCTCGGCGTGGCGCTGCGACGCCGCAACGCGATTCAGGAGCTCAAGCGCCGCACGGATCGTGTGCGCGACTACCGCACCCCTCCGTCCCCGCCACGACCGTAGCCGGTTCCGCGCATCGATCACACCGCGCGCCGCACCCACCGTCCCATCTCGCGGAACGTGGGGCGCTTGCCGTACATGAGCATCCCCACGCGGTAAATGCGCGATGCGACCAGTGTCGCGACCGCGCACCCGGCCACGAGCCCCAGGAGCGTGCCGGCGAGCTCCCCCACGACACCTGGATGATCGTCATTCGCAGCGGCATGAGGATCGGCGCGGAGAATGGCAGCCACGACATCACCTTGGACAGATTGCTCGTGGGATCGAGCAAAATCGGCTGGATGAACACGATCGACGCGACGAGCAGCAGCATCACCGGCATCAATGCCTGCTGGACGTCCTGCTCGTTCGTCACCGTCGACCCCATCGCCGCGAACAGGGCGGCGTAGAAGGTGAAGCCGAGCACGAAGAAGGCGAGCAGCAGCACTGCGACGCCGACTCCAATGTGCGGAATGGGAATCGGTACGTTGCCGATGCCGAAGCGGGCGAGGATCATTCCGCGCCCTCTGTACACGAGCATGGACGTGAATGCCCAGATCACGATCTGTGTGAGCGACGCCGCGCCGACTCCCAGAACCTTGCCCGCGAGCAGCGTATCCGTCGACACGCTCGAGATCACGACCTCGGCCACGCGCAATGTTTTTCCTCCATCACGCCGCGCAGGATTTGCTCCCGTCAATGACCAGCATCGTGTAGAGCAGGAAGGCGAGAAGGTACGAGAACAGCGCGTTCGCGAAGCCGCCGACCTCGCGGCCGCGCTCGGAGAGGCGCTCCGATTTCATGTCCAGCGAGACGTTCGTGAGATCCTTGATCCGCGACGGCTGCAATCCCTCGTGCTCGAGGCGCTGCGCGAGCAGGCTTCGGCGCACGGCTTCCTCGATCTCCTTGACGTCGAGGAGTGAGCTCGCATTTCTGCCGGCGTAGCGGTCGGTCTTTCCGGCGAGCGTGCCGGAGTCGAGCACCAGATAGCCGAGCATCGGATCGTGGATGCGCATGACGTCGCGCGTGGCGGTACTCTCGGCGGCCGCGAGCTCCGAGGGTGCGACCGCGCGAACCTCGGCGCGCGACGCATCGGCGCTGATGCCGCCGGCGAGCTCGCCCGCCACGCGCACGCCTAGCTGCGTGCCGGTGGCATCGAGTATGACGACGTGCGAGAGGTCGGGAGACGCCTTCGTGCGGCTCGTGATCACGATCGGCACGATGATGACGACGCCGAAGAACAGCGGCGCGAGCACGGTGCTGACGAGGTACCACTTCGAGCGGAGGCGCTCGAGGTATTCGCGCTTGACGATCGCCCAGAGCTTACCCATGTCCGGTCATCCCCGTCTCGACGCCCGTCGCGCCCACCGTGTCGAGGAAAATCCGGTGCAGCGATGGCTGCACGAGCTCGAAGCGCTCGACGGTGGCGCCCGCGTCGATGAGCCTGTGGAGCAGGAGCTGCGCGTCCACATTGAGGGCGAGCTCGATCTCGAAGGTGTTGTTGGAATCGTCGAGACGTTTGATCAGCGAGTCGTCGGCAAAGATGTCGGTGACGGCGGTCGATCGGTCGCCGCCGAGAGCGACGCGCGACGTAGCCGCCGCCGTGCTCGGCCTTGAGCTCGGCGATCGTCGCCGTCGAGCACCTTCTCGCCGCGCGCGATGATGCAGACCGAGTCGCAGAGCCGCTCGGCATTCTCCATCAGGTGCGTCGAGAAGATCACGGTGCGGCCGCGCTGCTTGAGATCGACGACCGTGTCCTTCAGCGCCTGGGCGTTGATCGGATCGAGGCCGCTGAACGGCTCGTCGAGGATCACGAGATCGGGCTCGTGGAGGAGCGCCGCCGATGAACTGCACCTTCTGCTGCATGCCGCGCGAGAGCTCCTCGACCTTGCGAGTTGCCCCAGTCCTTTCGCCGCCGGTGAGCGAGAGGCGCGCGAGCCACTTTTCGATGCGCTTCTCGGCGTCGCGCGCGCTCACGCCTTTGAGCTCGGCGAGGAACTTCAGCACGCGTCGCACCTGCATTTTCTTGTAGAGTCCGCGTTCCTCGGGGAGGTAGCCGATGCGATTGAGCGCGCGCCCGCGATGTTCGACTGTCCGAAGATCGAGATCGTGCCCGCGTCGGGCGCGATGATGTCGAGGATCATGCGGATCGTCGTCGTCTTGCCGGCGCCGTTGGGGCCGAGCAGGCCGTAGACGGCTCCGCGGGGAACCTGGAGCGAGAGATTCTTGACTGCGACGTGTCCCGAGAAGGACTTGCGAACCTGATCGATGACGAGCGCTGGCTCGGCCAAGGGGGGAAGCTCCATGGGGAAGAGAAATGCGGTGCACGTACGATGGCGAGTTTGCGCGATTTCTGCGAGGCTTGCGGGAGAGATGATGGCGACTAGTTTGGCTCCATGCGAAAGGCGCACCGCGCGGCCAGCGTGATCGCCGCGATTTGCGGCTCGCTCTTCCTGCTGTTTCTGGTGGCGCCCATCGCTCGGTTGGTGGGCGCGGGTGGCGCGGATGGACTGCGTCATTTATTTACGGATGCCGAGCTGCGGTCGGCGCTCGCGCTCACGGCGCTCACTGCCACCTCGGCCACCGCGCTCGGCGATTCTGGGCGGAACACCGCTCGCGTATCTGTTGGAGCGCCGGCAGTTTCGCGGACGCTCGCTCCTGGCGGCGGTGATCGACCTCCCGCTGCTCATTCCGCACCCCGTGGCGGGCATCGCGCTGCTCCTGGTGCTCGGGCGGCGATCGCTCGTGGGCGGCGTCGCTGCTCGATCTCGGGCTTCGCGTGGTCGGGCTCGCCGGTCGGAATCGTCTGCGCGATGCTGTTCGTGTCGCGCGCCGCTGTACGTGAGCGCCGCGCGCGAGGCGTTTGCGCGGGTCGACGTGCGGTACGAGTCCGTGGCGCGATCGCTCGGCGATCCCGCGTGGCGCGTCTTTCGTCGCGTGACGCTGCCGCTGTCGGCGCGCGGACTGATCGCGGCGCGGAATCGTGATGTGGGCGCGCGCGGTAAGCGAGTTCGGCGCGATCGTGATCCTCACGTACAATCCCAAGGTCGCGAGCGTGTTGAGCTACGACCGGTTCACGAGCTACGGCTTGAGCGAGGCGCTGCCGGTCGCCGCGGTGCTCGTGATGTCTCGCGTTCGTGCCGCTGTTCGCTGCTGCGGCGTTGCGGGCGCGCGCGCGGTGCGGCGGCGTTCGTTCAGATGATCTCGCGCGGAGGCGCTCGGCGCGCGCGTTGGGAGTTCGAGCTGCGCGATGTCTGCTTCGAGGTGCCCGCGGGCGAAGTACGGCGTGGTGATCGGCGCGGCCGGATCGGGAAAGACGACGCTGCTCGAGACCATCGCCGGAGTCATCCCGATGACATCGGCGGCGTGTTCAGTTCGGCGGCGAAGGACATGACGCGTGCGCCGCCCGAGCGGCGGCGACGTGGGAATCGTGTACCAGCACGGCTATCTCTTTCCGCATCTCTCCGTGCAGCGAGAACGTGCGTACGGCGCGCGCGATGTCGCGTTCGTCGGATGCGATGGCGGCGCGATTTGGGGCGACCGAGCTGCACTCGCGCGAGGTGCGCGGGCTGTCGCGGTGGGGAGCGGCAGCTCGTCGCGATCGCGCGGGCGCTGGCTCGCCGGCCCGAGGTGTTGCTGCTCGACGAGCCATTCAGCGCGCTGGATCCGCGGACGCGCGCTCGCTCGCGCGGCGGAGTCTGCGGGCGATCGCACGCGAGCGGCGGACCACCGTGCTCCAGGTGACGCACGACTTCACCGAGGCCGGGCTGCTCGGCGACGTGGCGATCCTGCTCGATCAGGGGCGCGTGCTGCAGAGCGGGGCGCCGGAGCGACTCTTTCGCGAGCCGGCGTCGCCATACATCGCGGAGTTTCTCGGCGCGGAGAACGTGTACGCGGGTGAGGTGCACTACCTGAGCGACGCGGCGCCCGATTGGGTGGATGGGGCGACGGAGCTGCTCGCGCGCGGGCATCGCGCGATCGAGTTTCGGACGGGCGGGCTGATCCTCTACACGGTGGGCGATGTGCCGGCGGGAGAGGGTCATGCGGTGATTCGCGCGGAGGAGGTGCTCATTCGGCGGCGCCGCAGGAGAGCTCGGCGCGGAATCAGTTCAGGGGCGTGGTGAGCGAGTTAGCGACGACGGGGGCGTTGACTCGCGTGACGGTGGAGATTTCTGGCGTGGGTGGAGGGAGTCGAGGGACGAGCGTGCCGATCGTGGCGGCGCTGACGACTCGCTCGGCGCAGGAGATGGTGTTGCGCGAGGGGAGTGAGGTGTGGGCGTCGTTCAAGGCGATGGCGGTGTATCTGTGTTGAGCGCCCGCGCGCGACGAGCTGACGCGCGCGATCCTCGCCTACAACCCCAACACCCTCCTTACCACCGTAATCAGCGCCTCGAGCATCGTCAGCGCGCCGGCGGCCTTCGCGCGCCACGGCGCGCTCGGGCCTAGCGCCACGAGAGGCGCAGCGATGGCGATCGCCACGACGGCAATCGCGATCACCGCGAGCGCGCATTCCTGCACGCGTGTCATTGAGATGTTCATGGCGCCTCCAGTGAGTGAGCTTGTCCCTCACCCCTAAAGACGCCACGCGGTTACACGCTACATCGCGCTATCACGCTCCTACGCGCTCGGCGCGCCCTACCGCCAGCCGCCGAGTATCGCCCCCATCACCACGAGATCCACGACGAAAAATCCGCCGTTCACGAATACATACGTCCATGGCCGCCGCTCGAAGATCGAAGCGATCCCGAACGCCATCGTCACCCACCCAAACCCCGCGAGAAAGCCGGCCGTCGCGCCCCACGCGAGCGTCGTCTTCGGATCGTTCAGGAACATCGCGAGATTCGCGGACATCACGAGCGTCAGCAAGAACGCGATCGCCATGTTCGCTCCGCCGGCCTTTGGCGGCTCATCGGCGCCGAAGCCGTTGGCCTTCTTCCACAGCTTGCCGAACACGCTTGGCGAGAACCACACGCCGCCGAGCAGGAACGCCACGACGGCTGCAACCAGAACCGCCCACACGTTGAGAGTCTGCATGGACATACGAAAGGGCCTCAGTAGTTGAGAGAATGCATCATTGCTTCGACCAGTCTATGGGTCCGCTCACGAAACGGCGATGCAGCGTCGCGAGCAGCTGCGCGTTGCCCGCCGTGAGATACTCGTACGCGCGGTCCCATTCGTCGCCGTCCTTCCAACCCGTCTGCGTCAGCCGCACGAGCGTCCCCGTGCCGTGATCCTCGAGCTCGAAGCGCGCGGTGGTGCGCTGCGCGCGAACGGTCGGGAACTTGTCGGGCGCGAGCGCCGAGATCACGATCTCCTTCTGCGGAACGAAGCTCACGATCGTCCCGCCGCCCGTGCTTCCACCCGGAAAGTGCACCATCCAGTCGCCGCCGGGCTTGAGATCGACCACGGAGTTGGGCGCGAGCCAGGTGCTCAGCCCCTCGCTCGTCGAGAATGCCTTCCACACCTCCGACCGCGACGCCGGAACTGTGATCTCGACCCGCAGCATTTTCTCGGACTCGCTGCGCGAATGCGCCGCGGCGAACTTCGGCGCAACGATAGCCGCGGCGAGCAGCGCGGTAAACACAATTGACGATCTCATCACAAACCTCGGTCTTGGTTGATCGTTCAAGTAAATGGTGTTATGTTGTTCTGTCAACATTTTTCTTTCCCGATGCCCCCAGCCGTCCCCACCCGCGATCGCCTCATCAACTCCGCCCGCTACCTCTTCTGGGAGCGCGGCTACGCCGGCACGAGCATGGCCGACCTCCTCGCCCACGCCGAGGTCAACTCCGGCAGCTTCTACCACTTCTTCGAGAGCAAGGAAGCGCTCCTCCGCGAAGTCCTCGTCGGCTACCTCGGCGCGCTCCGCCCGATGATCGTCGATCCCGCCTTCGCACAGACCCTCGACCCCGCCGAGCGCATCTTCGCCATCCTCGCCGGCTACCGCGAGCGCATCCTCCTCACCGATTCCAAATACGGCTGCCCACTCGGCCGCCTCGCCCTCGAGATCGACCCGGAGAATCGGCCCGCGCACGCGCTGATCGCGAAAAACTTCCAGGGCTGGATCGGCGCGGTGCGCGAGTGCGTCGCGCAGCTCGAGCCGCGACTCCCGCGCGGCACGGATCTCGACGCGCTCGCGACCTACGTGCTCGCGGTGATGGAGGGCGGCGTCATGCTCTCGCGATCATACGGCTCGGTCGAGCCGTTCGATCGTACGGTGCGCAGCTGCGCGCAGCACTTTCAGCTCCTGCTTGGCGCGCCCGCCAGCAACGAAAGCCAGGCGGAGTAATGCCAAAGTCTCAGAAGACGCCGCGAAAGGCGCGCACAAAAGTTCGCACCAAACGGGCTCCGCGCTGACGCTGCTCGGCTCCGCGCACTCGGTCGCCGAGTCACGAAAGTTTTTCGTGCTCTCGTTGTCGGCATAAGTTGAGAGTGGGTTCCGTTCGCGCGGGAATTTCTCCTCAACGGTACTTCATGAATCTCGAGAAGGCTCTCACGCGTCCGGCCGTCGCACTCGCGCTCCTGAGCATCCCGGCTTGCGCGAAGCGCGAAGCGGGGCGCTCGCCGGATAGCACCGCCGCTGCCGACGCCATCATCGTCTTCAACGCCGGTAGCCTCGCGCGCCCCCTCCGCGCTGCGCTCGACTCGTTCACGGCCGGAACGAATATCAAGGTCGAGCAGGAGAACGCCGGGAGCGTCGAGACGGCGCGCAAGCTCACCGAGCTGCACCGCATTCCCGATCTCGTCGGCTCCGCCGACTATCAGGTGTTCCCGAAATATCTCATGCCCGCGCAGACGAGCTGGTACGCGAGATTCGCCCGCAATCGCATGGTGCTCATGTACACGCCCAAGTCGAAGGGCGCGTCCGCCATTGATTCGCTCAACTGGTACAAGGTGCTCGAGACGAGGGGCGTGCAGTCCGGCCGCTCCGATCCCGCGCTCGATCCTAACGGCTACCGGACGCTGATCGTGATGCGGCTGGCCGAGCAGTTCTACAAGCAGCCGGGGCTCGCGGACCGGCTCGTCGCCAACACACCGGCGCACGTCGTGCGTCCGAAGGAGGTGGACCTGCTGGGACTCCTGCAGGCGGGCGAGATAGACTACGCGTGGTCGTACGAGTCCGTCGCGCAGGCGGCGAAGCTGCCGTATGTCACGCTGCCGCGAGCGATCGATCTCAGCGATCCGGCGCTCGCCACGCAATACGCGCTCGCGAGCGTGCGCATTCCGGGGAACACCCCCGACGGACAGCGTCACTCTCGAGGGCGAGCCGATCCTCTACGCCTTCACAGTGCCCCGGAACGCCCCGCACAAGGCGCTCGGCGAGAAGTTCGCGGCGTTCCTGATCTCGGACGCAGGGAAGCGGATTCTCGCGCGTGAGCATCTCGACGCGCTGCCGGCGCTGATATTCGTGGGAGACTCGATACCGAAAGTCTCTGACTCCCTGACGGCTACGCCAGCGCGAACACCCGCTTCGCGCTCTCGATCGCGCTCACCAGCAGCTCGACGTCGTTCTCGTCGTTGTAGACGTAGAACGACGCGCGCGCCGTCGCGGCGACGCCGAGCCGGCGCATGAGCGGCTGCGCGCAGTGGTGACCCGCGCGGATGCAGATCCCGCGCTCGTCGAGCACCGTCGCGAGATCGTGCGGATGGATGTCGCCCACCGTGAAGCTCAACACCCCGCTTCGCTCGAGCGCGCTCGGCCCGTGCACGCGCACGTCATCGATCGTCGAGACGCGCTCGTACGCGTAGCGCACCAGCGCCCGCTCGTGCGCGGCGCACCGCATCCATCCCGATCGCGGTGAGATAGTCGCACGCGGCGGCCAACCCCACCGCGCCCGCGACGTTGGGCGTGCCCGCCTCGAGCTTGTGCGGGAGCACGTTCCACGTCGTCCGCTCGTCACCCACGAACGCGATCATGTCGCCGCCGGTCTGGTAGGGCGGCATCGCCTCGAGAATCTCGCGGCGCCCGATGAGCACTCCGCTGCCCATCGGCCCGAGCATCTTGTGCGCGCTCGCGGCGTAGATGTCCACGCCGAGCGCGTCGAAGCGCACGGGCATGTGCGGCGCGCCCTGCGCCCCGTCGCACACACTCAGCGCGCCCACGCCGCGCGCGATCGCCGCGATCTCGGCCACCGGGTTGATCGCGCCGAGCACGTTCGACACGTGGTTGAACGCGATCACCTTCGTTTTGCGGCTCGCGAGCGCGGCCAGCGCCTCGACATCCGCTCTGGCCCTCGGAGGTGAGCGGACAGATCGTGAAGCGCGGCGCCGCGCTCGATCGCGATCTGCTGCCACGGGACGAAGTTCGCGTGGTGCTCCGCGCCCGTGACGATGATCTCGTCGCCCGCGCCCACGTTCGCGCGCCCCCACGCGGACGCCACGGCGTTCAGGCTGTCGGTGGTGCCGCGCGTGAGGATCACGCAGGCTGGATCTTTCACGCCAAAGAATCGCGCGATCGCCGCACGCGCTGCCGCGTAGCGCTCCGTTGCGCGCGCCGACAGCGCGTACGCGCCGCGATGCGGATTCGCGTAGTCGGTCTCGTAGAAGTCGTTCATCGCGTCGAGCACGGCGCGCGGCTTCTGCGACGTGGCGGCGGAGTCGAGGTAGACGAGCCCGGGATTGGCGGAGAGCAGCGAGAAGTCGCTGCGCGGGACAAGGTGCTCACTATTCTCTCGCTCCGCGCTCGCGCGCGTCGCTGCCGCTCGCTCCTGGCCCGCCAGGCTCTCGGCCACCCTCGAGCGCCGAGTGGAGCGTGTGCCACGCGAGCACGGCGCACTTCACGCGCTGGGGAAGCCGCGCCACTCCCGCGAACGCGCGCAGCGCTGGGGGGAGATCGTCCATCACGCCATTCCCGGTTGCCATCTCGCGGAAGCGCTCGATGAGCACATCCGCCTCCGCGCGCGTCATTCCCTTCACGAGGCCGGTCATCATCGACGCCGACGCGCGCGAGATCGCGCAGCCGCTGCCGAGGAACGAGGCGTCCGCGATGCGATCGCCGTCCATGCGCAGCCAGAGCGTGAGCTCGTCGCCGCACAGGGGATTGATCCCGCGCTCCTCGACCGTCGCATCCGCCAGCGGGCCGTAATTGCGCGGCCGGCGATTGTGATCGAGAATGACTTCCTGATAGAGCGCGGACGTATCGGCCATACCACCCGGAGTTCGGGGAAGTGCTACAGCGCCACGCTCGCGCCGGTAAAGCGCTCCAGCGTGGCGCGCTCGAGCTCATCGCGCACGGCGGCGACCTCGATGGTCTCGAGCACATCCGCCGCGAAGGCGTACGTCAGCAGGCGCGTCGCCTTGTCCGCACTCACTCCCCGGCTCTTCATGTAGAACAGCGCCATTTCGTCGAGCCGGCCCACCGTCGCGCCGTGCGTGCAGCGCACGTCGTCCGCGAAGATCTCGAGCTGCGGCTTGGTGTCGATGCGCGCGCCCTCGCTCAGCAGCAGGTTGTTGTTCGTCTGCTTCCCGTCGGTCTTCTGCGCGATCGGATGGACGTACACCTTGCCATTGAACACGCCGTGCGCCGAGCCGCTCGAGAATGCCCTTGTAGATCTCGCGGCTGAAGCAGTTGGGCTCGGAGTGGATGATGTTCGTCTGGTGGTCCACGTGCTGCTCGTCGTCGGCCATGTACAGCCCGTTGAGCGTCGCGCCGCACCCCGCGCCCGCGAGATTCGTGTAGATGTTCGTGCGCGTGAGCGCGCCGCCCGTCGCGAACGAGAACGACACGTAGTGGCTGTCTCGCCCCTGACGCGCGTCGATCGTGTGCACGTGGAAGGCGCGCTGGCTCTCGCGCTGGATCTTGTAGTGCGTGAGCGTCGCGCCATCCTCCACCTTCGCTTCGGTGACCGCGTTGGTGAAGTAGCCGCTGTCGCCGAGCGAGACGTAGCTCTCGATCACCGTCGACTTCGAGTTGCGGCCGGCGACGATGATGTTGCGCAGATGCGCGACGCCCTTCGCGGCGTTCGCGTCGGACACGAAGATCAAATGCAGCGGCACCGGCGACTCGGCGTCCGGCGCGATGTGCACCACGGCGCCGTCGGACATGAAGGCCGCGTTGAGCGCGCTGAACGAACGATCTTCCGACGTGGAGAGCTTGCCGAGCCAGGGCTCGACCAGCTCGGGCTCGCTGCGCATCGCGCTCGACAGGTCCACGGCGCGAATGCCCTTCGCCAGCAGCGGCAAGGTCGACAGCGACGCGTCGAACTTGCCGTTCACGAACACCATCGTCGGCCATGCGCTCTGACCGAAGGTGAACGGCTCGAGCGCGCCCTTCGCGACCTGTCCCGATGCGCCTCGCAGCGGACTGAACACCGACTCCGCGATCCGCGCGACGCTCGTGAAGTGCCAGTCCTCGTTGCGCGGCGTGGGGAAGCCGAGTGCCGCGAAGCGCTCGATCCCCTCGCGCCGCGTCTCGCGCAGCCACGCCGGCTCGTTGCGCGCGCCGTTGTTCGAGACGGTCGTGAAGTCCGCCAGGTACGGAGCGGTCACGCGACGTCGCGCATGCCCGGCGCTCACGCTATCGCTCCCTGCGGCTCGACGAGCCAGTCGTAGCCCTTGGCCTCGAGCTCGAGCGCGAGGTTCTTGTCGCCGGACTTCACGATCTTCCCGTGCGCGAGCACGTGCACGTAGTCGGGCACGATGTAGTTCAGGAGCCGCTGATAGTGCGTGACGACGACCGTCGCGTTGTCCGGCCGCTTGAGCGCGTTCACGCCGTTCGCGACGATGCGCAGCGCGTCGATGTCGAGCCCGGAGTCGGTCTCGTCGAGCAATCGCGAGCCTGGGCTCGAGCACCGCCATCTGCAGGATCTCGTTACGCTTCTTCTCGCCGCCTGAGAAGCCCATGTTCACGGAGCGGCTGAGCATCTCCGTGTCCATGTCGACGAGCTCGAGCTTCTTCTCCATGTAATCGAGGAACTCGATCGGGTCGACCTCCTCCTGCCCGCGCGCCGCGCGGATGGAGTTGTACGCCGAGCGCATGAAGTACGCGTTCGACACGCCCGGGATCTCCACCGGATACTGGAACGCGAGGAAGACGCCGGCCTGCGCGCGCTCCTCGGGCGGCAGCGCGAGCAGGTCCTTGCCGTCGAAGGTGGCGGAGCCGCCCGTCACCTCGTACGCCGGGATTTCCCGCGAGCACCTGCGCGAGCGTGCTCTTGCCGGAGCCGTTGGGCCCCATGATCGCGTGCACTTCGCCGGCGGCGACGCTGAGCGAGATCCCGCGGAGGATGTCGCGATCGCCAGCCTTGGCGTAGAGGTCCTTTATTTCGAGCACGAAGCGATAATCCTGTGGTAGTCGAGGAGCCGTCGGATCAACCGACGCTGCCCTCGAGCGTGATGCCGAGGAGCTGCTGAGCCTCGAGTGCGAACTCCATCGGGAGCTCCTTGAACACATCCTTGCAGAATCCGGCGACGATCATCGACACCGCGTTCTCCTTCGAGATGCCGCGCTGCGTGAGATAGAAGATCTGATCCTCGCCGATCTTCGACGTCGACGCCTCGTGCTCGAGCGTCGCCGTCTTGTTCTGCACCTCGATGTACGGAAAGGTGTGAGCGCCGCAGCGATTGCCGATGAGCATCGAGTCGCACTGCGTGTAATTGCGCGCGAACGCCGCCTTCGGCATCACCTTCACCTGGCCGCGATAGCTGTTGTTGCCCTGTCCGGCCGAGATGCCCTTGGACACGATGGTGCTGCGCGTGTTGCGGCCGATGTGCGTCATCTTCGTGCCCGTGTCGGCCTGCTGGTGGTTGTTCACCACCGCCACCGAGTAGAACTCGCCCACCGAGTTGTCGCCCAGCAGGATCACGCTCGGATACTTCCAGGTGATCGCCGAGCCCGTCTCGACCTGCGTCCACGAGATCTTCGCGTTCTCGCCCGCGCACTTGCCGCGCTTGGTGACGAAGTTGAAGATGCCGCCCTCGCCATTCTCGTCGCCGGCGAACCAGTTCTGCACCGTGGAATACTTGATCGTCGCATCCTTGAGCGCGATCAGCTCGACCACCGCCGCGTGCAGCTGATTCGTGTCGCGCTTGGGCGCCGTGCATCCCTCGAGGTAGCTCACGTACGCGCCCTCGTCGGCGATGATCAGCGTGCGCTCGAACTGTCCCGTGCCCTCCGCGTTGATGCGGAAGTACGTGGAGAGCTCCATCGGGCAGCGCACGCCCTTCGGCACGTACACGAAGGAGCCATCGCTGAACACGGCGGAGTTGAGCGCCGCGAAGAAATTGTCGGAGTGCGGCACCACGGAGCCGAGATACTTCCGCACCAGCTCGGGGTGCTCGCGCACCGCCTCGCCGAACGAGCAGAAGATGATCCCGAGCTTGCTGAGCTCCGCCTTGAAGCTCGTGCCAACGGACACCGAGTCGATCACGACGTCCACCGCGACGTTGTTCAGCCGCTTCTGCTCGTTGAGCGAGATGCCGAGCTTTCCGTACATCTCGCGGAGCTTGGGATCGACCTCGTCGAGGCTGCCGAGCGTCTTCTTCGGCTGGGGCGCCGAGTAGTAGATGACGTTCTGGTAGTCGATGGGCGGGTACTTGACGTTGGACCAGTGCGGCTCCGGCATCGTGGTCCAGCGCGCGTAGGCCTTGAGACGCCAGTCGAGCAGCCACTTTGGCTCGCCCTTCTTGGCCGAGATCAGACGGATGGTGTTCTCGTCGAGCCCGCGCGGGATGGTCTCCGCCTCGATATCCGTGACGAATCCGTACTGATACTCCCTGTTGACCAGGGTCTCGATACTTCCGCCCATGTCCGCTCCTCGCCAGCCATCCCGCGCGCTAATCCAGATGCTCAATCCTAATAGAATCTGTCGGGATTGGCAACGTAGCGGGAGGCCGCTAGCGACAGGCTAAGGCGCTGCACGGCAACGAGTTGGGAGCGAGAGCCGAACTTGGTGGGCGAGCGTCAGCGCGGGCGAAAGACCAGAAAGAGCACCAGAACGATCACCAGGATCGCGGCGGCGAAGAGGAACGGGAGCACCGGCAGCTTCTTCTTCTTACCATAGGTGTACTTGCCGTGATCCTTCGTTACGGCCCTCTGCGCGAGCTGGGTATTCTTGCGGCTGAAGGCGTCGTCCTCGTGGTCCTCGAACTGCACCGCGCGAATTCCGGCAGGAATGCGGAGGGCCGAAAAGGTGAAGGTCGTGTCGCCCATCGTGATCTGGTCGCCCTCGCGGAGCAGCCGCGGCGCCACCGCGGGCTCACCATTCACCTTCGTGCCCGACGATCCCATCGCGTACAGCACGAACTGCCCGCCCTCGGCCCGCACGTCCGCGTGGAAGCGCGAGATCGTCGGATCCTTGAGGACAATGGAGCACCCGATCTCGCGTCCGATCTGCACGACGCGCCGACGGAGCGTATATCCCTTCTTGTTCGTGACGTCGATGAGATGCGCCTCGGGCATTTCCGCGGCGGGCGCGGGACGCGAGGCGTTCAGATCGGTGAGAAAGACGAATCGGGCCTGGCCCGCTGCGACGACGTCGCCGCCGTTGAGCCGTGCGCCCTCCATGGGCACCTGCGCGCCGTTGAGAACGACCACGTTCTGAGGAGAGGCTGGGCTGACCTGCGCGCCGCCATTCTCGACCGAGATGCGGAAGTGTCGCGCGGCGAGATCGTTTCCGGAAAGTCGCCAGGTGGCCTGCGAACCGCTGCCGACGATGACGTCGCCGACGAGCTCGCGCGGATTATTTTCGAGGTCCGGTTTTCCTTCCAACTCGAGAAAAGGCATCAATCGCTCTCCAACGTCGTTCGGCGCGCCCGAGGACGAGCGGCGGCGTGCATGCATACCGTACTATTGATAAAACGCATTGTTGACGATGGCCGCAACATCACGTGCGATCAGGTCGCCTGGCTGGCACGCAAGATGTGGGCGCGCTTGAGGATAACCCGTTTGACAGCGAATATGCAGGGCGACCGGACCATCAGTCTTCCGTATCTCAAGGATGTTCTTGCGACTTCGAGCAAAAACGCGTGCGCACGGCGGGCTCACCTGCGTGTCACTTTTGCTGACACTTGCGGCGTCCGCGTGTTCCAGGAGCGCTGACAAATCGGCGACGGTAGCGGCCGGCGAGAGCGCGCCTCAGATCGTTTCGAAGAGTGCGCCCGCACCGGCGACGGACTCTTCGACGAGCAACGATACCACCGACGATTCCGACACGCCGACGCTCGACACGTCGGCGGTGCAGCACATCGATGCCGCGCCGTCGATCAACGCGCATGCGCCGAGCATCGCGAAGGTGGCGAAGCTGTCGCCGCTCGCGGACTCGATCGCGGCAACGCTCGTGTTCGAGCTCAAGACCCAGCGCGAGTTTCTTGCGGCGTCGCGCGCGAAGAAGGTGTTCGCCGACATCGGACGAGTCGATGCGCCGCTCAAGACGCCGCCGCGCATCCATGCGTACGCCGAGGCGGTGAAGGTGCTGTCGCCGGTGCACATCGGCGATCGCTTTCGTCTGCACGGCTCGTGGGGACAGGACGACGCGACCGTTCAGTCGTTCGACCAGTGGAACGGGCGCATCGTCGCGGTGCTCGCCGTGTCGCCGCACGTGGATTCGCTCGCGCGCGGGAAGGCGCCGCTCGTCGCGCTCGCGGTGCGTGCGGACAGCGCGCTCCCAGCCGTAGCGGACAGCTGCAGGCGCGACAGCGTGAGCACGTTACTCGGCGCGCGTCTCACGGTTGTGCGCGATTCGATTCTTACATTGCTCCAGAACGACACCGTGAAGATGGCGCCCCGGCTATTGAAGTCGCTGAAGGCGCAAAAGACGCAGGCTGTCGGATGCTTCGGGAAATCGCGCGTGATGATTTTCGTCGCGCAGTACGCGGGGGACTACGAGTACTATCACCAGGTAGCGGCGCTGGTCGATACCGCGGGGAAGGTGACGCCGCTGCGCATGAACGATCTGCGGTTCAAGGTGCACGAGGCGCTAGGCGCGCTCGACGTCGATGGTGACGGCGTGGATGACATCGCGGTGCGCGGGAGAGCGCCGCGCATCGGCGGGACCGTGATACTGCGGCTGGACCCGGTGAAGAAAAGGCTCGACTACGTTGACGGCGGATTTGCGTGGGAGACTTTTTGATCGGCGAGCGATGCGCCAGTGAGCCGCAGTCGGTTGCTCCTGGGTGACCGCAGGAGGCGGCCACCCGGAAGGAGGTCACTGAAGTAGAGCAGCGGATCTGCGCGGAGGAAAGGCTTTCGTTCTAGCCCTCGAGCTTGTAGATCTCGCGCCTTCCGTGATCGACGAGATCGTGATACCCCTGCATGATCTCTTCGAACTTCTTCATGTCTTCCGGCGATCCCCCCGGCGCCGACATCATCTTCTCGAACGACTGCAGGTCGGCAACCTCCATCTCCGCCACGACGGTCCAGTATCGCTCGGCGCAGAAATCCGTCATGATCTTCATGGGCGGCATCCCGACCTTTGGGTTCAGTTTCGACATCGCGATGAACTTGTCGGTCAACGCGCGCACCTTGCCCGGTTTGCAGTACATGATGTCTCGAATCAGAAGCATGGGACGGTCTCCTTTTGGTAGTTGGTCCGGACTGCTCTCCCATTGAATGTTTATCGAAGTCGTGCGCGTCAAGGCGCGTGCTGATCAGGACGCTGTCACATTTTCATGACGACATCCCAGCTTCTGCAATTCATGCGCGAGCATCGCCTGGCGGTGCAGGCCTCGGTTCACCCGACGGCGCCGCGCAGGCCGCCGTGGTGGGAATCGCGGTGACGGCCGCGTTCGAGCTCGTGTTCGATACGCTCGATAGCACTCGGAAGCTCGGCAACCTGCGTCGCAATTCGCGGATCGCGTTCGTGATCGGGGGCTCGAGCGACGGCGACGAGCGCACCGTGCAGTACGAGGGCGTGGCGGACGAGCCGAAGGGAGCTGAGCGCGAGCGGGTGTTGGCCGCCTACTACGAAGCGTGGCCCGACGGTCCTTCGCGCGCGAGCTGGCCCGGGCTCGTCTATGTTCGCGTGCGTCCCACGTGGATACGATACAGCGACTTCAATCAGAGCCCTCCCCTCATTGTGGAGTTCAATGGCACGGAGCTCCGCTCGGACTCTCCAGCCAAGTGAAGAGCGACATCCCATGGCCAAGCTGATCTACTCGGTGATCGCATCGCTGGACGAATACGTCGCGGACGAGCGCGGGAAGTTCGACTGGGCGGCGCCGAGCGAGGAGGTGCACGCGTTCGTGAACGATCTCGAGCGGCGAATCGGGACGTATCTCTACGGACGCCGCATGTACGAGGTGATGAGGTACTGGGAGACCGCGCCGACGACCGGATCCGGCACGCGCGAAATGCTGCGACTACGCGAACATCTGGAAGGCGGCTGAGAAGGTCGTGTACTCGAAGTCGCTCGAGTCGGTGACGACGGCGAAGACGCGACTCGAGCGGCGGTTCGACGCCGCGGCGGTGCGGCGGATGAAGGCGGAGGCGTCGCGTGACATCAGCGTTGGCGGCCCGCATCTCGCGGCCGAGGCGCTCGACGCTGGCCTGGTGAACGAGATCCATCTATTCTTGACGCCCATCATCGTGGGCGGCGGGAACCGCGCGCTTCCCGACGGCGTGCGGATGGGCCTCGAGCTCCTGGACCACCGACGATTCGAGAACGGCGTGATTCACCTGCACTATCGCGTGAGGGCCGACTAATGCCCGCGCGGGGGAATCACCCGCCCCGAATGAGGGGTGCTCGCGGCGATCCAAAAGAGGAAGTAGGATAGGGAAGCGACAGGTGTCGTGCGCCCTTGCACGAGGGAAGGCGATGGAGAGTACGCTCAGTGATCTGGCGGTC
>CAWHAS010000010.1:0-4498 GCA_963827355.1 uncultured Gemmatimonadaceae bacterium | reverse complement strand
CTCCGCTCTGGTTGGGCTTCATCGCGGCCTGGATTCCGTGCTCGATCTCTGATGGCTCGCTGGGACTTTGCCTTCCCGCTCGAACGGCTGCGCGGCGTTCCTCTCTACCAGCAGATCGCGCGCGCGATCGAGGCCGACATTCGGCGCGGCCGGCTCCGCCCCGGCGATCCCCTGCCCGGCACCCGCACGCTCGCCCACGCGCTCGGCGTGCAGCGGCTGACGGTCGTCTCCGCGTTCAATGATCTCGTGGCCGAGGGATGGCTGGTGAGCCAGCCGGCGCGAGGGACATTCGTGAGTGCGGACCTCCCCGATCCGAAGCCGCGCAGCTTCGCGCCGCAGCGAGCATCGCCCGGAATGGCTCCGCGCGTCGCCTACGAGCTTCTCGCTGCACCCACGGCCGAGCGTCCGCACGACGTTCCGCGTGGAAGTCTCCTCTTCGCTCCATCTCGCGCGGACGTTCGACTCGCGCCCGGTGATTTGATCGGACGTGCGTATCGGCGCGCGATCGGGAAGCGCGGCGGCGCACTACTCTCATATGCGAATCCCGAGGGGCATCCGCGACTTCGCGACGCGCTCGCAACAATGCTCGCGAGCACGCGTGGCCTCGCGGCGACATCGGCGAACGTGTGCATCACTCGCGGCAGCCGAATGGCGCTCGCGCTGCTCGCACGCGCGCTGATCCGGCCGGGCGACGTCGTGGCCGTTGAGCAGCTCGGATACGGCCCCGCGTGGGAGGCCTTCCGCCAGGCGGGCGCGAAGATCGTCGGCGTGCCCGTCGACCACAATGGGCTGCGAACTGACGCCCTCGAGCGCGTCATCGCTGCTCATCGGGTGCGCGCGATCTACGTCACTCCGCACCACCAATTCCCAACTACCGTTACCCTGTCGGCCGGCCGGCGACTGCGGCTCCTCGAGCTCGCGCGAGCACACCGCATCGCGATCGTCGAGGATGACTACGACTACGACTTCCATTACGACGGCCGGCCCGTGCTTCCCCTCGCGAGCGTGGATCCCGGCGGCGTGGTCGCGTACATAGGCACGTTATCGAAGGTGCTCGCGCCCGCGCTGCGCATCGGCTACGTCGTCGCGCCAACGCCGCTCATCGAACGACTGGCGGCGCACCGCTCGTACATCGATACGCAGGGCGATCAGGTGCTCGAGTACGCCATCGCCGAGTTGCTCGAGGAGGGCACGATCCAGCGACACATCCGGCGCGTACGAAGGGAATACAGGGAGCGGCGCGATACTCTCGTAGGCGCGTTGCGCGACGAGATCGGCGATCAGCTCACCTTCGACGTTCCTGCCGGCGGCATCGCGCTCTGGGTGAAGGCGCGCAAGGGGCTGGATGTCGACGCGTGGGCGCGCGCAGCGCGAGACAAGGGCGCGGTGATCGTGACGGCCGCCGCATACACGCTCGACGGACGCCCTCAGCCGTTCGTCCGTCTCGGGTTCGCCTCGCTGAATGGCAAGGAGCTACAGGAGGGAGTTCGCCGCATTGCCGCGGCGCTACCGCGTGCGCGCGCTACCGCTTCACGCGGGTAAAGGTCTGGATCAGGTTCGGCTCCCACGATTTGCCGCCGTCGGCCGAATACAATGACTCCGTTCGAAACGAAGTCGGCGTGATGTCGGAGTAGACCAGCCGCACGAGTACTGGTGTACCCTGATACGTGTCGTGGACGAAGAACTCGCCGCGCCCGTTGTCGAAGTGGCCGACCAGCGGCGAGTCGAGCGCGCCCGTCTTGCTGCTCCCCCAGTAGATGCTCCACTGATGCGATTGCGGATCGTACATCCGCAACATCAGTCCGTCGAAGTGTCGTGAGGGCCGATCGTTCTCGAGCTCCGCCAGGCTCGCGCGGCCATCCCAGACCTTGCGTACGATGTGCGAATAACCTTCCGGGCTCGCCCACTCGGCACGCCCGGATAACGGATGCAGCAGGCGCTTGATGTGAATCGCCCAGGTACCGACTCGAAATCGAAGTCGCGCTGCCCGTCGAGCGCGGTAGCTGTCGAATCCTGCGTGGAAGCGGCGGCGCTCTGATCGCGCTTCGCGGTTGGTGGCAGAATGCCATTGAGCAGATAGATTGCCTGCTGACCGTAGTGGTCCGACCAATCGTCCACCAATCCAATGAGGGCCTGCACGCGCAGTCCGGGGTGATCATAGTAGGTGACGCGATCGGCGAGCTTCGCATCGGTGACCTGCGCGAGCGCGGAGTCGCAGAAGGCGATCCTCTTCTGAAGGGCGCCGACCAGAATCTCCTTCGAGTCACTCACGTCGAGCTTGTCCTCCGGCCCCGGCGCTACACCGGCGATCGCGCTACACGTGATGCGGCTGTCGCTCACAATGTGGATGACGAGCTGCGCGAACGTGCGCTGCGCGGGCGTAGGGCAGAATCCATATTTCTCGGCCGGCATCGCCCGAGCGGCGGCGAGGATTGCCTCGCCGTGCGGCGTGGCGGTCTCGCGCAGCGAGCTGGACACGGGATTGTCCTGCGCGCGGGCGTTGTGCGCAAGAACAGCGGCGACAATGAGCCAGGTTGAGAGAACGTCGGCATGCGAGTGTTGGAGGAGGGTGCGAAGCGTCCTCCAATACTGTTCGCGGTCCGGAGCTCCGCGAAGCGCCAGAATCGGTAAAGTGACTAGTCCAGTAGCTACTGTGTCTTGATCCCAACGATCTCGGGCCGCCTCGCCGAAGCACTCTCTTCGCGTTATCCTGCGTGTTACTAGTTAGTTAGGCCTACCACGGAGTGGCATGCGAAACCTCGATGGACTTACGATGTTCGTAAGCACGACCGCCGCTCACGGCGTTGTGAGTGGCGGGACGCGGCTCCACTTCATGCAACGCGGAGGACGCGTTGCCGCACGGTACGCCGGTGACCGCGTGCTGCGCGGATGGCTGGTAGGCCAATGGGATGGAGACATCCTCCGTTTCGGTACGCGCAACTCGAAGCGTCGTCATCGATTCATGGCGGTCAGTCAGTGTGCGTTGTCGAGGAACGGCTGGATGGACGCGTTCGCCTGATCGAGCACTTCGCGTGGAGTACGCGGCCTGGCTCGGGCGCCACATATTCGACGAGCTGCCTCCGACAACCTGAGCATTGGGTGCACCGGGCTCTTTCTGGCGTCGGCCTTACGTGCGTTGAAGGTGACGCTCGATTTTAGGGATGCTCGCTTCGCTCGCTTTTATGAACTCGCCCACAGCTTGATTTTGGCGTTTAGCCCTCATATAGAGCTTGCTTGCCGATCATCCACCACTCGCTAGGAATCGTCGCGCCGGCGGAACGCTGCTTCGATCTGTCAAGAAGCGTCGATCTGCATCAGCACTCGCTCAGCTCCAGCGGCGAGCGCGCCGTTGGCGGCGTGACTTCCGGACTTATCGGCATGGGCGAGAGCGTCACGTGGGAGGCCACGCACTTTGGCATCCGGCAGCAGCTCTCGAGCCGCATCACGGCCTACGATCGACCGAGGCATTTCCGCGATACGATGGTATCCGGAGCGTTCCGGCGCTTCGATCATGACCACTATTTCGAGGTCGATGGCGGTGGCGCTACCATAATGAGAGATGTTTTCGACTTCGATGCACCGCTCGGTGTGCTGGGGCGACTTGTCGAGGCGGCGTTTCTCACAGGGTACATGAGTCGCCTGCTTTCCGATCGTAACATGGCGATTAAGCGTATCGCCGAGTCGGAGGAGTGGCGTGAGTACCTGCCCCTCGGCCAGCGTGTTTGTTTAAGCGTGGATGCGGAAGATGACGGTCGGAACTCGTTGTCAGGCGAAGCCACGACTGGGTCGTGATGCCCAACAGCGAATTTTCGCTTCAGTGCGCCGCCATTCTATTCGACCTCGACGGCGTCCTCGTCGATTCATCGGCCTGCGTCGAGCGTACCTGGAGCCGCTGGGCCATGAAGCACGGACTCGATCCGCGTTCCGTGATCGCACTCGCGCATGGGCGTCGGACGATTGAGACAGTCCAACTCGTCGCGCCTCACTTGCCAGCCGCTACGGAAGTCAGCGCATTAACGACGAGCGAATCCACCACGACGGATGGCGTCCTCGAAGTTCGAGGCGCGCGAGAAATGCTTCATTCCTTGCCTAACGGAACATGGGCAATCGTGACGTCCGGGATTCGCTCCGTCGCCACGCTCCGCATTCGGCACACCGGCCTACCCATGCCCGAGGTCTTGATTTGTGCCGATGAGGTCCAACGCGGGAAGCCCGATCCCGAAGGCTTTCTCACCGCCGCGAAGCGCCTCGGGATTTCTCCGTCAGACTGCGTCGTCATCGAAGATGCGCCGGCAGGAGTGGAAGCGGCTCGCGCAGCCGGGATGCGAGCGATCGCGGTCAGCGGCACGTATGTCCCCGAAGCACTCGCAATTGCCGACTACACGATTCCGAATCTAAGCGCGCTTCAGGTCGGTAGAACTCATTCCGGGGCGCCACTCGACATCAGCGCACGACTCGCATGAATGTGCGCTTCACTTACCGGTCGAGCGTTCCAAGG
>CAWHAS010000009.1:0-30823 GCA_963827355.1 uncultured Gemmatimonadaceae bacterium | reverse complement strand
CATCAACGAGCGCGCCTGATCGGTGCTCGATGCGCGACTGGCGTCGAGAGGCGAGCTACTCGACTTCGCTTGATCACGTACCGACGAAGAATCCAGGCGATTTCCACAAAGAGTTCTTTGCTCACAGGCCATCACGCCCGACTCTAGACCCCAACGCTGCCGGGCTCAACTCTGGAGCTGTCCTAGATTGCCTCACAGGCACTTAAGTCTCTAACTCCACTCTTGCGATCGCTCAACACAAGCTGACCTTTGTGCAACCGATCCCATGATGAGTGACTCACGTCCGCATTGCACGCACCGAGCTCGGTCCGTATCCTTCCGCAGCCCTCCTCGTCATCAGTTGCTCTGTCGTCGACCGAGCCGAGCTCAGCCGATCCGACTGCCCTACGCACCCCGCCGGCAACGTCACCACGCAACTGACGCTCTTGCCGGCGCAGCTATCGCAATCAAGCACCCGATGGCACGATGCTGATCACTCGAAATCGCCCTGCAGCGCATCGGTCGGGTCAAGCCAACGACTTCCTTCGGAAGATCTTGTTACAGTCAGCGGCACTTCCGTGGATGTCGCGATTACTCCCGACGGCGAAAACGGCATTTGTCGCGATGCTGGACGCCGCTGAGGTCGCAATCTTCGACGTCGCCTCGGGCACTGTGATCGGAGCGCTGCCGGTCGCTACGGTGCAATGCGCGCAATCCGTCACTCCCGATGGGAATCGCGTTACATGACCACCACCGGCGGCGCGGCGATGCGCCGGTCGACCCTCTACGACTTCGACGCTCGTACGTTCGCGCTCATCGACACGATGGTCGTTGGCGGCGGCGCCAACGGCATCACCTTCGACGCAGATCACAATCTTCTGTACGTGACCGCGCAGGGAACGAGCATGGTGTACGAGATCGATGAGACGCACGACATTCGTCTCCGTTACCGTACCCCGTGCCCTTTTTTCCACAAGACGTCGCCGTGTCGGTCCGGTGGCGCCCTGCTTTGGGTTGCGACGGAGGCGGACACCTCGGGCGTCCAGATCTACAACCGCGCCACAGGCGTCCTGGAGCGGTCGATTCCGAGCACGTCGGGCGCCTTTGGACTGAAGGTGACGCCGGACGGCAAGCAACTTTACTTGACGAGACGTAGTCTCGGCATTTGTGCGATCATTGATGAACACACTCAGGGCGTGGTGAAGATCTTTCACACGGCTCTGTGCCAGGCTCTCTGCCCACGCGCATCGCATTTGAATGCCACGGGGTCTCACGCGATCGTCACGGATGGCCAGAACGGCGTGGTCCTCATACAGTAGGTGTTTCCGTCCGCGGCTAGCGCCGTGCGCAAGCGGCTCCGTGCCGGCCGTACATCCCCGCCGTCACGCACTTCCCCGCCACCACCTTCCACACCCGCAAGTACGTCAGATCGTACTTCACGTGCTTCCCCGTCGCCGCATCGTCGAACTCCACGTGGACGCTCCCGTCGTCGTAGGCCATCGACCCATCCTTCGACGCCTCGACCTTCAGGATCGTGAACACGTGCGGCTGCTCGTTCTTTCGCTCCGTCGCGTGCAGAATCCGTAGCGTATCGAGCGCTGCCAGCCCGACCACCGCCGGTCGCCCCGCCACCACGTTGAAGTAGAGATCCGGCGCCGCGAGCTCCGTCACGGACACGGCGGCCTCGCGCCGCACGGTGGCCTCGTCGCAGCGGCCCTGCGCCACCGCCGCCGGTGCGACGAAATCGCGGCGAAGATCATTGCTCGAACAAATGGGATGCGCATGTTGGTCAGCCAGTGAAAGGTGCGGTGACGCCGAGCGGGTGATCCGAAGCTAGCGTGCCTGCGGAAGGAGCGCGCAGTTCGGCAACGCGAAAGCGTGTTCCAGGCGCCCGGTCGAGAGCGCGAGCGCGACTCCATTCGTCCATCCGAATCCGTCCTGATTCGGATACTCGCCGCCGCCCCCAGCGCGCGTCGAGTCCACGACATTGTACTTCTCCGTCATCTTCCCGGTTGCGCGATACACGCGGCGGCCGAGCGCGAGCCAGCGCGCGCGCGCACAGTCGGCGACATTGGTGCGACCGTAGCATCGCGCGCCCTCGATCGCGAGCCACTCGAGGGGCGGCCAGCCGTTCGGCGCGTCCCACTGCTGCCCCGACGCGACGCGCGTGGTGACGAATCCGCCGGGCGAGAGGAAGTCGCGGGCGAGACGCGCGGATGCTACGCGCCCCTGCTCGGGCGTCGCGAGACCGAAGTAGAGAAGCGTCGCAGCAGCGAGCGTAGGCCGGTCACGCACTCGTTCCCCGCTTCGCCAGCGCACATCATAGAACCATCCATCCGCCGTATCGTACGCGGCGGCCACGAGAGCGTTTCGTCGCGCGAGCGCGAGCGAGTCGTACCGATTGGCCATAGCCGCATCTCCATCGCGGGCCCGATAGCGGCGCAGCGCCGCGATCGTGCGCTCGGCGTTGTAGAGCAGGCTGTTGAGATCCACCGGCGCGAGTTCGACCACCTCGAGCGTTCGCAGATCCTTTGGGTCACGCATCCAGCGGCTCGAGTAGTCCCACCCGCTCTCGGCGCCTGCGCGAAGATTCCGGTATAGCGCCTCGCGACGCGCTTCCGGCACCGTTTGCGCGACCGTGAAGTCTTCGCGAAACGATTCGGGACGCGGCTCGGGAATGTCGTCCCAGTATCGATTGAGAATCGCGCCATTCTGCAAGCGACCACTCTGCGCCACGCCGTGCCCGGCGCGAGTCGCTCGGCGCCGTCCATCCAGAAGGCGTGTTCCTTCTCTAGCGCATCGAGATAGGGCAACGCGCTCGTCGTGTCCGCCGCCGTCGCGTAGAGCCCGACCATCGCCGCGAAATACGGCGGCTGGCTGCGGCCGAGGTAGTAGGTGCGATTGCCATTCGGCACGTGCCCGATCGTCGTGACGAGAAAGGCGAAGTTGTCGAGCATGTCCTTCACGAGGTCGGTGCGCCCGCTCTCGACGAGACCGAGCATCGTGAAGTACGAGTCCCAGTAGTAGACCTCGCGAAAGCGGCCGCCCGGCACGACGTACGGATTCGGGAGCGGGATGAGCGACGAGCGCGCGTCCGGCGCGTCGGCGTGGCGCGTGAGCGCGGGCCAGAGCGCGCGGATGTGATCCTCCATCGTCAGCGTACTGTCCAGCGTCGTCCGCGCCACCGCGGCGGCGGGCGACGCGGGAAGCTCGAAGCGCGCCGCCACGAATGCGCGCAGATCGAAGCCGGGCGCGCGTCGTTCCGCGTCATACTCGGCCGCAATGCGCGCCGGCTCGAGCACGGGACGCGCGTCCGCGAACGTCTTCGAGTCGGGGAACAGGTGCGCCATTTGCACGGCTGCGAACAGCGGGCCGAGATCGTGCGCAGGATCGTACCAGCCGTGCGCCGCCGCGGTGCGAGCGGCCGGCGCTGGCGGCGCCGCCGATCTGCACGCGGTTGCGAGCGCGAGCGCCGCAAGGCCGAGGCGGAGGCTCATCGCACGAGCACTCGCTGTCCCTGCGCGGGGATCGCGAACACTATTTCGCCGACGCCGTCGCGACGACCCCTGAACGCGACTCCGCCACCGCCGCCGCGAGCTCCGGCGCATCCTCGCCGACGATCACGTGCACGACATCCGGCGAGACGCGCCACGAGCCGAGCGCGCCGGCGTTTGCGAGCTCCGCGTCGCTGATGTGATCGGCATTGCGAAGCTCGACGCGAAGCCGCGTGAGCGCGATGAGGTCCGCCTGCACGATGTTCTTCGCGCCACCGAGTGCCGCGATGATCGCGCGTGCGCGTGCCCGGAGCTCCGGCGTGAGGGGACCATGGCTCGCGGCGCGGCAGCCGTCGCGGGTCGGCGCGACGGTCGCGGTGGCCACGGCCGCGCCACTCGACTTCATATACTCCTCCATGTCGGTCTTCAGGTTCTCGGAGCGCGTGCCGAACACCGCCTGCATGCCGCCGGGCACCACCATCACGCCCGATGCGCCGAGCGCACGCAGCGCGTCGGGATTCGCGCGCGCGTTGTCGACGAGCTCCATGCGGAGACGCGTGATGCAGGCGTCGAGCGACCGGATGTTCGACTCGCCACCGAACGCCGCGACGAGCCGCGCCGCCATTGAGTCGCTCGACGCCGGCCTCCCGCATCCGCGCGAGCGGCGGCGCTCTGCACCGCGTCGTCGGTCTCGCGGCCGGGCGTCTTCAGATCGAACTTGAGGATGAGGGTGCGGAAAATGACATAGTACATACCGGCCCAGAGCAGTCCGACCGGAACGAGCAACCACCCGCGCTGCGCGTGCGGGTAGAGCACGATGTAGTCGATGAGCCCGTGCGAGAACGTCGTGCTGTGATGGATGCCGAGCTCGATCGCCACCCAGTACGCCGCGCCGGCCAGCAACGCGTGGATGCCGTACAGCACCGGCGCCACGAAGAGAAAGGCGAACTCGATGGGCTCCGTGATCCCTGTGAGGAACGACGTGAGCGCGGCGGAGATCATGATGCCGCCGATCCGCTTGCGATTCTCGGGCTTTGCGGTTTGCCAGATGGCGAGCGACGCGGCAGGGAGTCCCCACATCTTGAAGAGGTATCCGCCTGCGAGATTCCCGGCCGTCGGATCGCCGGCGACGAAGCGATTGATCTCGCCGTGAATGATCTTTCCGTGGCGGGATCGAGATAGCTCCCGACCTCGAAGAAGAACGGCACGTTCCAGATGTGGTGCAGTCCGAACGGGATCAGCGAGCGCTCGACGACGCCGTACAGCGCGAACGCCGTCGCCGGATGCGCGGTGGCGGCCCAGTGCGAGAAGGCGTCGATGCCATGGCCAATCGGTGGCCACACGAAGCTGAGGATGATTCCGACGAAGATCGCGGCGAATGACGTGAGAATCGGCACCGATCGCTTCCCCGCGAAGAACCCGAGATACGCGGGTAGCTGTAGTCGGTAGTAGCGATTGAACAGGATCGCGGCGACGGCGCCGATGAGGATGCCGCCGAACACCCCCGTCTCGATCGACGGAATGCCCATGATCGGCGTGGGCTCGTCGCCGAGCAACGGCGCCATCACGCCGATCGTCGCCAGCATCACCGCGAATCCCACGACCGATGCGAGCGCTGCCACGCCGTCGTTGGTCGTGAGGCCGAGTGCGACGCCGATGGCGAAGATGAGCGGGAGATTTCCGAAGATCGCGCCGCCGGCCTGCGCCATCACGCTCGACACCACCACCGGCAGTATCGCGAACTTCGCGCTTCCCACGCCGAGCAGGATTCCAGCGGCCGGCAGCACCGACACGGGAAGCATCAGCGACTTCCCGATCTTCTGCAGCGATCCGAAGGCCGAGCGACCAAGGCTCATGGTGTGCGCCCGTTCGAATTCTTATCCGCATCCGGATGCCGCGCGACGATCGCCCGCACCGCCGCGCCGCTCTCCGCCTCGAGCGCCTCGCTCGCGATCGCCCGACATGTCGCCATGCGACAGCGCGCGCACGCGCGCCTTCACGGCCGGGATGATCGGCACGTCGCAGCTCAGCTGATCCACGCCGAGTCCGAGGAGCACGGGCACCGCCACGAGATCGCTCGCGAGCCCGCCGCACACTCCCACCCAGCGCTTGTGCTCGTGTCCGCCGTCAACAGTGCGCGCGATCAGCCGCAGCACCGATGGGTGCAGCGCATCGACCTGCGGCGCGAGCCTGGGATTCGTGCGGTCCATCGCGAGCGTGTACTGCGTGAGATCGTTCGTACCGAGGGAGAGAAAGTCCGCCTCGCGCGCGAATTGGTCCGCGATCATTGCCGCCGCCGGCGTCTCCACCATGATGCCGATGGGGATCGACGGCACACCGAGGGCGCCACGTTCCTGCTCCACCATTCCGCGAGCGGCGCGCCACTCGGCGAGGGTCGCGATCATCGGGAACATCATCGCGACCTTGCCGACCCACGCCGATCGCAGGATAGCGCGGATCTGCGCGCGCTGCAGCTCCGGGCGGTTGGCCGTGAACCTAATGCCGCGCTCCCCGAGGAAAGGATTCTCCTCGGCGCCGATGGGCAGATACGACAGCGGCTTGTCGCCGCCGACGTCGAGGGTGCGGATGACGAGAATTCGATTTGGGCCCAGCGCGCGAGCGATGGTCTCGTAGCTCTGCGTCTGCTCGTCCTCGCTCGGCGCGCTCTCGCGCTGCATGAAGAGGAACTCGCTGCGCAAACAGTCCCACCCCTTCCCCGCCCAGCTCCACCACCCGGCCCGCCTCGTTCACATCGCCAGGTTGCCCATGACTTCGACGCGATGCCCGTCGCTCGTCGTCGCGGCCTGACCGGCCACCGCGAGCTCGGCCACGCGTCGCGCTTCGTCCACCGTGCGCCGCCGCGCGACCTGCGCCTCATCGGCCGTGCTCGGTGCGATGCGCATCACGCCCGCGTCTCCGTCGAGCACCACGCGCGTGCCATTCGCAAGGTCGAGCGCGCGCACGTCGATCCCTGCGATCGCGGGGATGCCGAGGCCGCGCGCGAGAATTGCCGCGTGCGATGTCGCGCTGCCGGAGGTGGTGCAGAATCCGAGCACGAGCGCGCGATCGAGCGAGGCCGTGTCGGAGGGTGCGAGATCCTCTGCGACTAGGATCGAATGTGCAGGGAGCGCCGGGGCCACACCATCGCCGCCGTCGAGCGCGTGCAGCACTCGGCGGCCGACATCGCGCAGATCTGCGGCGCGCCCCGCTATGAGCTCATTCTTGAGCGTCATCAGCCGGTTTGCCTGCGCGGTGTACGCCCGCTTCCACGCGAACGCCGCGCTGGCACCGTCGCGAATGCCGGCGGCCGCCTCGTCGAGCAGTTCCGGATCCTCCAGGAGCGCCTCGTGCGCGAGGAATATTTCCGAGCGCTTGGCGCCGGCATTGGTCGCCAGACGCGCGCGCAGCGTTTCGAGCTGGCCGCGCGCGGAGGTGAGCGCCGAGTCGAGCTTGCGGCGCTCCTGCTGCGGGTCGGCCGCGCGCTCCTCGGTGACCGTATCGTCGTGACGGAACTGGAAGACGTTGCCGATGGCGACGCCGGGCGACGCGGCGACCCCGCGAAGACGCCATCCGCTGAGGGGCTCGGACGGCGCCGCGGCGATTGGGGCGCGGACCGCTGGAGCCGTGCTCGCGCTCGCCGCGATTGTCGGCGCCGTAGCCGCCTGCGCGCCATCTTCGAGATCGCTGGCCAGCAAATCGGAGAGTGCCGCGACCGCGGCAGCTGCGTCGCTGCCTCGCCCGACGACGGTCACCGTGTCCCCCGCCCCGATCTCGAGCGCCATGATCGAGACGACGCTCCGCGCATTCGCCTCGCGCGCTCCAGTCACCAGTTTCAGATCGGACTTGAACTGGCGCGCGGCCGCCGTGAGCGCCGCCGCAGGACGCGCGTGCAGCCCGGACTCGGACGTGATGACGATGGGTCGCGATCGCACGGCCTCGCCCTCCGCGGCAACGGCCGTCGCCGGCGCTCCACCCGCGAGCGTGAGGACCATCAGCACTCGCGCCCCGCCATCACGCGTCCCGTGCGCCGGTCGAACGACGCGACACGATCGGGATTCGCGACCACCACCTCCGTCAACAGGCTGCGGGCACGACGCGCAACTAGATCCGCATCGAAGTCGAGGAGCGCGTCGCCCGTGTGTACCATGTCGCCCTCGCGGACGAGCGCAGTGAACCCCTCTCCCTTGAGCGTGACGGTGTCGAGGCCGACGTGAATGATGATCTCCAGCCCGAGCGCCTCCAGCGTCACGGCGTGCCTGGCGCGATGGACCTGGAGCACCCTCGCATTGCAGGGCGCGAGCAGCCGATCGCTCAACGGATCGATCGAGATGCCATCGCCCACGAGGCGCTGTGCAAACGCGGGATCCGGCACCTTTTCCAGGGGCACGATGATCCCGGACAGCGGAGCGATGATGGTCAGCGACGGCGTAGGCGTCGCCCTCGGCTCGGTCTCTTTGCTAGTCTCCACGATCTACCGGGCAAGACAAACATTGCAGCTCCGCCGTTGAAACGACGGCGCTGCAATGTATCACGAAATCTCCACGAGGGGTGCGGGTATGCTTGCGGCCGCGTCCTGGCTGGGGCGGCAGGTCGATGCGGACTTTGGGCAACTTCCAGCATTATGTTGTCCGCGTGCGTGCACTTTGAGTAGTAACCGATTGGTGATACGGACTAAACGGATCGGACGGACAATGCCGGATGACATACAGGCGCCAGGACGTGCTTTTCCGATGAGCAGTTCATTGAACGCCTGAGTAACACTTGTGATGAAATTTCCACCAATCCGGGTCAACCCCATGTCCTCCGTTAAGTCAGTTCCATCCGTTCATTTCGTATTTCACTTTGTTTGACCCAGCCCGAGCGGCAGTTGCGACACGGCCGGCGACGGTGGGCGACAGGCTCCAACAATATGATGATACGGACTAAACGGAGTGAACGAACACTACCAGATGTGTGCGAAGCGCGATGGCGGGCTGCTCGAGGAGGCACTGACGCACTCTGTCATTGGAGCCTTCTATGACGTTCACAGAGAGCTCGGGTTCGGTTTTCGCGAGTACCTCTACGCGCTCGCGCTGGAACGAGACCTCGTCGCCAAGGGACATTGGGTCGATCGTGAGGTCGCGGTCATGGTCTATTATCGAGCGGAGCCACTTGCATGGCAGACGCTCGATATGATCGTCGATGAGAAGCTGGTCGTCGAGACGAAAGCGATGGAGCGCCTGCATCCCAGCGCTTCGAAGCAGCTGTTCAGCTACCTCTGCTCGACGAACCTGGAAGTGGGCCTCCTGCTGCATTTCGGCCGTGAACCGAAGTTCCATTGCGTGATCTGCGAGAACCATGTCAAGCGCCGTCGAAGTCGGATGACCCCTAAAAGCCCGTCGTCCTGACCGTCGCGCCGCTTGACGGGTCCGCATGGCTTCCGTAGTGTGATGAGATCGTTTTTTTCCGGTCCCGCCTGCTTCGCCGGAAATCCCCGTTCACCGCGGGGGACAACGATTCGCCGATCACGGTCCACTCCGGGAGATCATGCGCACTTCGTCTCTTGTTCTTCGAATTTCTCTGCTGTTCGCCTTCGCAGCGACCGCATCCGCGGCTGCGGCCCAGTCCGGCACGATTAAGGGCGTCGTCACCGATACCACCACCGGGCCGGTCGTCGGCGCCGTGGTGACGGTCGACGCCTCCGCGCTCCTCACTCAGACCAACGCCCGTGGCGCCTACGAATTCCGGGGCGTCTCCGTCGGGACGCACACGGTGCGCGTCCGCGCGCTCGGACACACGCCTGCCACGCAGTCGGTGAACGTGGAGTCGACGGGCACCGTCACCGCCAACTTCACGATCGGAAGCAACGCCGTGGAGCTCGCACGAGTGGAAGTCGTCGCCGGTTCGCGCGCACGCCACCAGGCGGCCGACGAGCTCGCGGTGCCCGTCGATGTCTTCACCACCGAGCAGTTAACAGCAGCAGGGCTCGATGGAAACGGGCCGCATTCTCGCGGCGCTGTCGCCGAGCGTGAACATGCCGCACCAGAGCGTCACGGATGCGAACGACATTGTGCAACCATTCACGCTGCGAGGGCTGAGTCCCGATCACACGCTCGTGTTGATCAATGGATGGCGGCAGCATCAGAGTGCGCTGCTGAACACCTTCCCGTACGGAAGCGCCGCGGGCTCGAGCGGCGTCGATCTGAACGCGATCCCAGCCGGTGCGATCGACCGCATTGAAGTCCTGCGCGATGGTGACGCGGCCGACTACGGCTCCGACGCCATTGCGGGCGTCGTCAACATCAAGATGAAGGAGGGGCAGTTCCAGCCATTCCTCAACGTCGAGGGAGGGCAATACTTCACCGCCAATTACCCGCACGATGGCGCCGGCGTCGACATCAATAGTGGCATTGGGGCTCAAGCTGGGCCGCGGCTCGCTCACCCTCTTCGGCGAATTCAAACACGACGACCCGACGAATCGCGCGTGGCCGGACAAGTTTCTCGCGGACGCGAACGGGATCACGGACGACATTGACACGCTGACTGGGACCATCATCCACAAGAACAACTCCCTCACCCAGCCGAACTACCACTGGGGCGACGGCGAGCTTCGGAATGGGCAGCTGTTCGCCAACTTCCGCATGCCGGTTACCGCCTCGGGCAACACGGAGGTCTACGCGTTCGGCGGCTACGCCAATCACTTCGGCACCGGCAACGGTTTCTTTCGCTACCTCGACAGTGAACGCAACTGGCCCCAGATCTACCCGCAGGGCTTTCTCCCAGAATTCGATCCAACCTCCAAGGACTACTCGGCCACGGGCGGCATCCGCACGCAAGTGAGCGGCTGGTCGCTCGACGTCGGTGGCTCGTATGGGCTCAACACCTTCGACTACAATCTGCGCAACACGCTGAACCCGTCGCTCGGCCCGTGCCTCGACGTCGCGTGCGCGCCGGGACACGACGGAATTCTTGGCACGGCCGATGATCCCGGAATTCCGAATCAGACGACATTCTACGCCGGCACGTTGCGACGCAGCGAGTACGAGGTCGGATTCAACGCGGCGAAGGCGATCCCGATGGGTCTCCCAGCGCCAGTGAACGTCGCTGCCGGTGCGCTGTTCCGAGGCGAGGATTATAAAATCCAAGCCGGTGAGCTCGCGTCGTACGTCGATGGTGGACATTTGGCGCAGGACAGCGCTGCCGCGCCTGCGGGATCATTGGTGTTCGGCGGATTCAGTCCAACGGACGCGAGCGATCACAGTCGCACGAACATTCGGAGCCTATCTCGATCTCGAAACGAATCTGACGCCGGAGTTCCTCGTGAACGTCGCGGGGCGCTTCGAGCACTATAGCGACTTCGGGTCGAACGTCTCGGGCAAGCTCGCCCTACGCTATCAGCCCACGAAGCAGTTCGTGATTCGCGGCTCGCTCAGCAACGGATTCCGCGCGCCGGGACTTCCACAGAGCTACTTCAGCCACATTACCACGAGTTTCATTGGCGGACAGCTCATCCAGGTCGGCAACTTCCCCGTGAGCGCGCGCGCGGCGCAGGTATTCGGCGCGAAGCCGCTGAAGGAGGAGAAGTCGATCAACATCAGCTCCGGCGTCGTCTGGAACCCGACCGAGCAGTTCACGTTCACGCTCGACTACTTCCACATTCAAGATCAAGGATCGCATCCTGCTCGGCGCGTCCTTCGCGGACTCCGTGTCCGCGCGGATTCTCGCCGATTCGGGATTCAGCAACATTGCAGGCGTCCAGTTCTTCACGAACGGACTGGATACGAAGACGGACGGGGTCGATGCCACCGCGAACTATCGCGTGCCCGCCGGAAGTGGCACGCTCGACTTCAGCCTTGGAGCGAACTGGACGGAGAACAAGATCACGCGCGTTGCTCCGCTGCCGGCAGTGCTTCAGGGGACTGCGACCGATATCCCGAGCATCCTCGATCTCGTAACGACTCTCGCCATTGAGAAGGAGCGGCCCGACTGGCGCGGAACGCTCACCGGGCAGTACTCGATCTCGCGCTTCCACGCCCTCGCCCGCGCCTCGTACTACGGCGGCTTCTCGTCGGCAGAGCCGAGCTTCACGGACGAGGAGCACTACGGCGGAAAGACGCTCGTCGATACGGAGATCGGCTACCGCTTCAACGCCGTGAACCTGTCGATCGGCGCGCGCAATCTCTTCGATGTCTATCCCGATCAGGCGCGCAAGGAATTCAACAACAACGACAACACCTTCCCGTGGGCGGCGGCGAGCCCGTTCGGATACAACGGGCGATATCTGTACACGCGAGCGGAGATTGCGTTGGGGTGGTGAATACTTTTCGGCTCCTTCAACCATGACGAAAGAAAAACCCTCCGGCACGTTCGCCGGAGGGTTTTTTCGTGCGCGATCAAGCGTGCGATCGATGTGTGACGCGATTCCAGGCGTCGCGCACGGCGTCCTTCATGTGCTCCCACGTTCTTGCGCCACGATGCTCGTACTCGTCCCATCCGCTGCGCAGGTCCGTTTCGACCTCGTACCACTCTCTTCCGCGGTGTCTGCCAGCGGACTCGAATCCGTAGCGGTATCCCGGCGAGTAGTAGTCGAAACCTCTGTCCGCTTGCACATACGGACGAGCGCGCCAGTTATCCCGCCAATACGTCGCCTCGTTATCCCAAGTGAGTTGATCGGTTGTCGCGCCGAACCCTTGTGAGGGATTTGTGTCCATCGCCATTGAAACCTCGCTGAAAAGGTTCAAAGCGACGGCGTGCAGATGGTGTGCCGTGCCGACCATGCGAAGCCGACCGATTGTCACGACGAGAGTCGCGCGATGCAGGTTCTAACAACTGGTGATACTGAATGAACGGATCGCGCGGACACCGACGGACGCACTACCTTTAGCAGCTATCCGTCAGTGTCAGTCTGTGTTCGATTTTTTTCGTAGTTCACATTGTCGGTGCCAGCCCGCGGGATCACTTCGCATAGATCCCGAGAATCTCGATCTCGTACGGCAGCGGCTCTTCGTCATCCTTGTCGCGTTTCGGAGGCTCCTGAATGCGTCGCCATACCTCGGAGAAATCGATTCTGGGTATGCCGAACACGTGCAGGCGATCGCCCTTCTTGAGCCGGCGCACCGCGATCTCTGGAGGCGTTCCCGCAGCGAACACCATGCGCAGATGGTCTACCATCAGCTTGCCGTCGAGATTGAATGCGGCCGCGGGGACAAACCTCCCATCACTTACCTTCAGCTGCGGACCGCTGATCTGCATGATGAACTCCACGTCATTGTAGAGTCCCGTCTCGGCCACGATTTGCACCGTATTCGAGTCGACGGAGATCGTGCACCTCGCCTTCTGATAGATCTCGAAAGTTCTATCGGCGCCACCCGCCTTGAAGCCGTCGACGGTGGTGAACGAGCTGACCGTGCTGAGATGATTGATGCGGGTGACGGGATGGATCTCGAATACGTGGTCGGGCGTATCGGAATCCAACGGCTCGATGTGCTTGCCCTGCTTCTCTTCGGCTGAGGACGCGTGCTCGGGCCAGATCCTCCACATGCCGGTGATCTGGAGCGCTCGTCCCGACGATTCAGCCGCATGCACCATGTCGACAGCGGCCTTCTGTTTCGATGCATTGGCGATCTCGCCCACCAGCGGCAGGGCCACTTGTGGCGAACGTCCGGCGAAGTGAAGATCGCCGTCGATCGGATTCGGAAGTGGTGAGCCCATTGCCTTATCGACGGTGAACTTCGCGTATATCTGAACGCGGTTTCTGAAGCGCTCGACGAAGTCTTTGTGCACTTCGATCTTTACGTGCTTCGGCTTGAACTTGGAGTCGACGGCGAAGTAGGTGATCGTCGCCTGCCGAGTGATCCAGCCGCAACTCGAGAGAATGGCGGCCAACAGCAAGATCGAAATCGGCCGCTGCGATGCGCGCCTCGAAAGCCTGTTCTCCGGGTTGAGCATGTTCTGCAACTCCTTCTGGGTCATTGAGAGTGCGCTCGATGAGCGCCTGGAGTATATTCGACGGTCGGGCGATCCCCTGGATCACGCGCCACGCGGCGCGCAGGACGGATGACTAAACGCCGTGCCTCGATAAATCGAGGACTAACGCCTCCAAACCTCCGGTTCAGTCATGCTCGAGCACAGCCCGCGCTTCGGCCTTCGCACTGCGGAACGCGTGGCACGCGAGCACTTTGGCACGGACGGAATCGCGTCGCAACTGACCAGCGAGCGCGATCAGAATTTCCGGATCGACCGCGCAGACGGCACGATCATTGTTCTAAAGATCGCAAACGCGAGCGAAGAGCGCTCGCTCCTCGAGGCGCAGCAGGCCGCGCTCGCGCACGTCGCCTCGCGCGTCGGCATCACCCCGCGCGTGCTGCTCGCCGCGAACGGTGAATCGCTCGTGCGCGTTGCCGGCGCCGATGGCAAGGATCACCTCGCGTGGGCCGTCTCCTGGCTTCCCGGACGACCCTTCGCGCTCGCAGCGCATCGCTCGGCATCGCTCTACGAACAGTTCGGACGCGGCATCGGGGCGCTCAGCGCCGCGCTCGCGGATTTCGATACACCCGCGATCCATTGCGATTTCTACTGGAACCTCGCGATCGGCCGCGCGATGGTGTCACGCCATTCGAGCGCTTGTATCCGACACCGCCCTCGGCAACACGGTCGACACGCTGGTCGCGACGTTCGACGCGCGCACCGCCCCGCTCCTCGACTCCCTTCCCCGCGCCGCGGTTCACGGCGACCTGAACGATCGCAACGTCCTCGTGGGCGGCGGCTCCGACGTCGAATCGAGCGACCAGTCGGTCACCGGCATCGTCGACTTCGGCGACATGACGTACAGCTTTCGCGTCGCCGACCTCGCGATCGCGATCGCGTACGCCATTCTCGGCTCGGACGATCCGCTCGCCGTGTCGGCGTCTATCGTGCGCGGATATCGCGAGACGATGGCGATCACCGACCAGGAGCTCGCGGCGCTATTTGGGCTCGTCGCCATGCGTCTCTGCACGAGTGTCTGCATCGCCGCCGATCAACAGCAACAACGCCCGGACAACGATTACCTCGGCGTGAGCCAGTCGGCCATGCGCACACGCTTCCGATTCTCGCCGGCATTCCCTTCTCGCTTGCCGAGGCGGTGTTTCGAGAGGCCGCTGGAGTTCCGATCGTGCCGGCCTCCGCGCGTGTCGCGGACTTTCTGTCGCGCCAATCTTCGATTGCGCCGGTGCTCGCGATCGACCCGCAGAGCGAGCCGAGCCTCGTGCTCGACCTCAGCGTCTCAAGCACGCTTCTCGAGGGAGATCCGAGCGCGAACACGGAGCCGCCGCTGACCTCGCGCGTGAACGCCGCAATGCGCGCCGCCAATGTGCGGCTCGCGATCGGCCGCTACGACGAGCCACGGCTCATCTACGTGGCGCCCGCGTTCGAGACCGGCAACGGCCCCTCGGGCGAGCATCGCACGATTCACATTGGCCTCGACCTCTTCGCGACGTGGGCACGCCGGTGTTTGCGCCTCTCGATGGCACCGTGCACGCATCGAGCGGACAACGCGCGCCGCAGGACTACGGACCGGTGCTCGTCCTCCGTCACGAGACCGATGACGGGACGGTGTTCTTCACGCTCTACGGTCATCTCAGCCGCAAGTCGCTCGACGACCTCGAGATCGGCCGACGGTGAAGGCTGGCGAGAAGATCGCGACGCTCGGCCCCGCGGCGGTGAACGGCGGGTGGACGCCGCATCTGCATTTGCAGCTCATCACTGACCTGCTCGACCTCGGCACGGACTTCCCCGGTGTCGCGCGGCCATCGCAGCGCGACGTCTGGCGCGCGCTCTGTCCCGATCCGAATCTCATCGCCCGCGTGCCCGCGAGCCGCTTCCCCGCGTCCGCCGTCAGCGCAAGCGCGACGCTCGCGGAGCGGCGCGCGGTGATCGGCGGCAACCTGAGCCTCGCCTATCGGGAGCCGGTGAAGCTCGTGCGCGGCTGGATGCAGTATCTCTACGATGACGAAGGGCGCCGCTACCTCGACGCCTACAACAACGTTCCGCACGTCGGGCACTCCCACCCTCGCGTCGTAAGTGCCGCCGCTTCGCAGATGCGCGTGCTCAATACGAACACGCGCTATCTGAACGACCTGCTTGCCGAGTATGCCGAACGACTGCTTGCCACCTTTCCGCCAGCACTCGACGTCTGTTACGTCCTGAACTCGGCGAGCGAGGCGAACGAGCTCGCGCTGCGCCTGACGCGCGCGTACACGGGTCGACGCGATATGATCGTGCTCGAGGCGGCGTACCACGGGAACACGACATCGCTCATCGACCTGAGTCCGTACAAGCACGATGGCCCCGGGGGAAGCGGCGCGCCGGAGTGGGTACACGTCGCCGCGCTCCCCGACGTGTATCGCGGCGAGTACAAGGCGAGTGACCCGCGCGCGGGCGCAAAGTTCGCCGCGTCGGTGGGCGACGCGACTCGGCGCATCCATGATCACGGACGCGGGGTGGCCGGCTTCATCGCCGAGACCTGTCCGAGCGTCGGCGGACAGCTCGTGTTCCCGCCCGGATATCTGGCGCACGTGTACGAGCAGGTGCGCGCCGCGGGCGGCGTGTGCATTGCCGACGAGGTGCAGACCGGACTCGGGAGAATGGGGACGAGCTTCTGGGCCTTCGAAAACCAGAGCGTCGTTCCCGATATCGTCGTGATGGGCAAACCACTCGGCAACGGGCATCCGATCGCGGCCGTCGCGACGACGCGGGCGATCGCCCAGGCGTTCGACAACGGGATGGAGTTCTTCAGCACGTTCGGCGGAAATACCGTCTCGTGCGCGGTGGGGATCGCGGTACTCGATGTCGTGCGCGACGAAGGGCTGCAGGAGCACGCTCGCACGGTGGGCGAACACCTGGGAGCGAGGCTGCGTGCGCTCGCCGAGCGCCATTCGATCGTGGGCGACGTGCGCGGCTCGGGACTCTTCTGGGGCGTGGAGCTGGTGCGCGACCGGGCGACGTTGGAGCCGGCCGGTGCGGAGGCATCGTTCGTCGCGAATCGGATGCGCGAGCGCGGCGTGCTGCTCGGCACCGACGGACCCTTTCACAACGTCGTGAAAATCCGGCCGCCAATGCCGTTCACCACCGACGATGCCGATCGACTCGCGGACGAGCTCGAGTTGGCACTCGGGAAGATTCCCGGCTGATAGGCTGCAGATTGCTGGCCGTTCGAGCTCTAACAATTCGATAGTACGAATTGAACGGAGCGAACGGACACTAACGGATGACTTCGAGGCGCCTACGCGAGCTGTTACGGCCGACCCGAGCGAGACTCTCGAAAAAAGTTCACGCCTTTCATCCGTTTCATCCGTCCAATCCGTTCGTTCCGTTTTTCCACTTGTTACGGCCAGCCACGCGTTACGGCCAAGCGCGTTACGACCAGCCACGCGCGTTGCGACCGCCTACTTGGGGAACACGCCGAGTATCGTGACCTCATACGGCAATGGCTGTTTGACGTCGGAGCCCTTTCTCGGATTTTCCTCCAATCGTTGCGACACCAGCTCGAAGCTGATTCGCGGCATCCCGTACACATGCAACCGGTCGCCCACCTTCAGCCGGCGCACGATACGCTCGGGCGGCGTGTTCTTCGCGAACACCATTCGCAGATGCTCCACCTTCATTTTGCCATCCATGTCGAGCGCGGACGCCGGAACGAATCGACCGTCCTTCACCTTCTGCTGAGGGCCGAGTGATCTGCATGATGAACTCCGCATCATTGTAGAGTCCGTCTGGAAACGATCGCGATTTTGTCTCCCGTATACGAGATCGTGCACGTAGCCTTCTGCCAGATGTCGAAGGTCTTGTCGGCGCCACCGGGCATGAAGCCGTCGACCGGGATGAAGGAGCTCGTCGTACTCAGGCCATTGATCTTCGTGATCGGGTGAATCTCGAAGACGTGATCCGGAGTGTCGGAATTGAGCGAATCGACATGTTCCCCCTGCTTTTCCTTGTTCGATGACGCGTGCTCAGGCCAGATCCTGATCACGCCCGTGAGCTTGAGCGGCTTTCCGGAGTTTTCGGCAGCGTGCACCATATCTACCGCTTCCTTTTGTTTTGCGGCGTTCGCGATTTCGCCAACGACCGGAAGCGCGATCTGAGGCGAGCGGCCGGCGAAGTGCAGATCGCCGTCGATCGGTGCGGGGAGGGGCGACCCCATCGCCTTGTCGACCTTGAAGGTCGCCTCGATCTGCACGCGATTACGATTGCGCTCCACGAACGATTGCAGGAGCTCGATCTTGACGTGCTTCGGCTTGAACTTGGCGTCGACGCTCATGTACACGCTCGTCGCCTGACGACCCAGCCATGCGCATCCGGTGAGACCACCAACTGCAACCCACAGGAGCGACATTGACCGCATGATCGTCCGGCGCGAGATGTCCCTCCGAAGCCTGGGCATAGCTGACAGCTCCTGTGGCGGACGTGAGAAAACGGGCGCTTGGCATATCAGAATCCCGACTCGGCAACAGGCCATTCTCGACCGTATCGCCCGCCGGGAGACATACCGTGGCGCGAATCGATTCTGCTAATGGCAAAAGTCAGTCCCGAACATTTGGAGGATCGGATCGCACACCCGGAGTCGGCTCCGGTCCGTCAACGGACGAGTACGATCACCGCCATTCGCCAATCCGTGACCGCGGGCGTTCGCCGGCCATTCACCGTCGCCGCTTCCTGAGGTTTGGAACGCGGCACGTAGCTCATGGCGGCCACGGCGTTGGCCGCGATGAGATCGCTCACGATTTTCTCGCGCTCGTCATCGATGCGCGGGTCGACGCGATGCGTGTACGACTGTAGCTCCTTGGAAAACATTATTCCGGTGTCGTGCGTCGCGGCGATCAGCCAAATGGATAAGGGTCCATTGCGCGTGCTGTCGCTCGGCCATCGCCACATCCGGAGGTGATGGCGTTTGGTGAAGGTGTCGGCGACCTTCTCGTACACTCGGTCGGGGGGCCGGCCGTCGAGCACGAGCTTCGATACCGGCTGCGCGTTGTACCCTTCACCTTTAGCAGCCTTCGCGAACGTGACGAAGTCGCTGCGAAGATTCAGCGGTACCGCGACCGTCCACCCCGCGGCGCGGAAAGCGGAGCTGACTTGCGCCGATGACCCGATCACGGCGATGGAGATGACGTCCGCGGGGAGCCGTCCCTCCTGAAGGAAGGCACGAATCGGCGCAGACGCGGCGATCGATTGCGGGCTCAACCCACCCGTGATCGCCGGCGGCGGCAACCAGTGCGTCCACGCTCGCAGCGTCGCTCCGCGGTCGATCACCGCCGTCAGCTCCCATCCCTTCTGAAGCGCGACGGCTCGATGTCGTTCGACGACCTCGGTCTCGAGCGTCGCAGCGAGAATCGCGGCACCCACGGGGTGAAAAATGCCGAGCAGGAGGACGGCCCAATCGCGTTTCGAGCGCACGATCGAAGGAATGGGCGGCCCCACGATTCGCCCCGCGGAATCCACGGACTCCCTCGAGTCGTCAATGGAGACGATGCGCATTGAGACGGCGGCGTGCATCGTGTCACCCGTTGCGACATTTACCGGGATCGCCACGCTGTCGAGCGCGAGCGCCAGCCAATGTCGTTTACCCTCGAAGCGCTCCTTCCCCCACGCCGTGATGCGTCCCGTCACGATGCTGCCGGGAGCCAGCACTGCTCGCCCACCGTCGCGCACCACCGGCGCGATCACGAGCAAGCGAACGTGCCTACCGTGACGATGGCTCGCGAGTCGATCCAGCAGGCGCAAATGCAGCGTGTCCCCCGGCACGATCTCCTGCGCCGGAAGTGCGCGCGGGGCCACGAAAAGCGTCGCCGCCAGGAGCAGCATTCGCAGGCGACGCGCGCCGTCTCGTCTCGTGCAGCGGCGCTTGGCGATCTGTGTCTCCATCGGCATCGATTCGCGCATCCGTCTCCATACACCGCACGAACTGGATGGGATCGAAAGGAGCGTCCCACTGAATTCCATTTTACCCGATAAGGTTTCGGATCGAGACCCCAACGCGTAAGTTGGCCCATGCTGACGTGGCAAACCCCGTGACCGATCGAATCGCCCAGATCAACGCCAACCTCGTCGGCCGGTACGTCGTCGAGCGCGAGCTCGGCCAGGGCGGCATGGCGACGGTGTACCTGGCCGAGGACGTCAAGCACCATCGCAAGGTGGCGATCAAGGTGCTGCGAGACGATCTCTCGGCCTCGATCGGTGCCGCGCGCTTCCAGCGCGAGATCGAGATCGCTGCGCAACTGCAGCATCCGAACATCCTGCCGCTGCTCGATTCCGGTGAAGCCGGCGGCATGTCTGTACTTCGTGATGCCGTACGTGCCGGGGCAGTCGCTCAGGCAGCGTCTGGCCCGCGAGCGCGAGCTGCCAATCGCACGACGCCGTCCGGCTTCTCGTCGAGATCGTCGACGGTCTCGCGCACGCGCACGAGCATGGAGTGGTACACCGCGACATCAAGCCCGACAACGTGATGCTCTCCGGCCGACACGCGCTCGTGACCGACTTCGGTGTCGCGCGGCCGTGAGCGAGGCCACGGGCAGCAGCACGCTCACCACGCTTGGCGTCGCGCTCGGCACACCCGCCTACATGTCGCCGGAACAAGCGGCCGCCGATCCCGCACATCGATCATCGCAGCGACATCTACGCCGTGGGTGTCGTGGCCTACGAGCTGCTCGCCGGGCGCCCGCCCTTCATCGGCACGCCGCAGCAGGTGCTCGCCGCGCACGTCACTGAAATCCCCGCATCCGGTCGACAAGCACCGTCCCGGCATCTCACCCGCCTTGGCGAGCGCGGTGATGCGCTGTCTGGCCAAGCTGCCCGCGGACCGGTGGCAGTCCGCCGCCGAGCTCCTCGCGGTGCTCGAGCCGCTGGCGACGCCGAGCGGCGGCCTCACGCCGACGGACGCGCGTTTGCAGGCCGTGAAACCGCGGACGTCGCGGCGCGCCTTGTGGATCGTCGGCGTAGTGTTGCTCGCCGTGCTCGCAGCGGCGAGCCTCGCGCTCACTCGTGGAGGAAAGATCACCCCGTCGATCGTGCTTGGCCGCTCCATGCAATTCACGAACGACGCAGGGCTGCAGCTCGACCCGGCAATCTCTCCCGACGGCAAGCTGGTCGCCTTCGCCGCGGGAAATTCTGCGCGCGCACGAATCTACGTTCGCCCCATCGGCGGCGGCCGCACCTTTGCCCTCACCGATGATTCGGCTGCGCTGCAGGTCGAGCCGCAATGGTCGCCGGACGGCTCGCAGCTCCTGTTCCGCACGCGCAGCGGCGTCGCGGTCGTGCCCGCGCTTGGCGGACGTGCCCGCGCACTCATCGCAAACACGCTCACGGATTCGGTATCGACTGCGAGCTGGTCGCCCGACGGGCGCGAGATCGTTTACGGGAAGGGCGACTCGATTCTCGTGACCGGCGCCGATGGTCAATCGCATCGCGTCGTTGCTACCGGAATTCCGGAGGTGAGTTGGTGCCGGTGGTCCCGCCAGGCCCCTCTCATCGCCTGCGTTTCGGGAAACGCGATCGCGCGCGATCCCGGCGCCAATTTCGCCAACAAGGCGCCGAGCGGCGTCGTCGTCGTCCCCGCGGCGGGTGGCGCGGTGGTGCACGTGACGTCGGACCACGCGATGAATTTGAGCCCCGAATGGTCGCCGACAGCGAACCGGCTCTTCTTCATCTCCAATCGCGACGGACCGCTCGACATCTACGAAGTGGCGCTCACGGCGAGCGGTGCGCTGAGGGCACCGCCCATCCGCGTGACCACGGGATTGAACGCGAGATCGCTTTCCGTGACATCGGATGCGAGCCGCGCCGCCTACTCGCTCTACACGGGACACGCCAACATCTATTCGCTCCCCATTCCCGCGGCTGGAGTGGCGATGTCCACCGACGCGATTCCCGTCACGACGGGACCGCAGACGATCGAGGCGGTTGGCGTCTCTCCCGACGGCAAGTGGGTGACCTACGATTCGGATCGCGATGGTATCGCCAACGTCTATCGTATCTCCACGTCGGGAGGCGAGCCGGAGCAACTCACGAACGAGGCGTTCGATACCTTCGCGCCTGCCCTTTCGCCGGACGATCGGCTGCTCGCCTATCACTCATTTCGCACCGGCTCACGCGACATCGAAGTGAAGCCGCTCGATGGCGGCCCCATCGAGCTCGTCACGAGCACGCCGGCGCAAGAGAGCTATCCCAATTGGTCGCCGGACGGCACCCGGCTCGTGTTCTTCGATCAGGGTACCGATGGGGGCGTGTACGTGGTGTCGCGTCTCGCGCCCAACAAGTGGTCACCACCGCGACGCCTGACCTTTCATCATGCGCCGCTCAGTGCGAGCTCCGCCTTCTCCGCATGGTCGCCTGATGGCAAATGGATCGCCTCCGTCACGAATCGCTCGATCGTCGCCGTCTCTCCAGACTCCGAGACGTCTAGAACGATCTACATCGCGCCCGCAAGCGAGCCCGTTCCGGAGACCATTGTCTGGAGCAAGGATGGTCGCTCGCTCTACTTCAAGTCGCACGACGCGGATGGGCGCGCGATGATCAGCATGGTACCGTCGCGCGGAGGACTCCCGCGACCCGTCGTGCGCTTTCCCGATCTCTCGCGACCCTCGTCACGCCAGGGATTTGCCATGAGCGCAACGCGATTCTACTTCCCGATTGAAGACCGGCAGAGCAACGTCTGGATCGCCGATCTCTCGCACTAGCGCACGGCCCTTACTTCTGCGCGCGCGCCTTCAGCTCCTCGAACCAGTGCTCGCTCACCACCAGCAGCCCCGATTCCCCCGCCACAGTTTCGCGCAGCATCAGGAATCTTTTGTCATCGGGTGAGATGTCGTAGATCTGCACCGGTGCGGCGAACGGAAATGGAGTGATCGAGAACAACGCCTTCTGCGCGCCGATGGTGAACGATGGTGTTCCACTCACCTGTGCAGCTACCAGATCGCCGCGATTGTTCTTGAAGAACAGCTCCTTGCCGCTGTGCGCCCAGAGCGGCGCGGTACCACCAGCCGTGGACACCTGCCACCGAGCCGTCCCGACGTCGGGAAAGGGTCGCACGTAGACCTCGAACGTGCCCGATTCGTCGGAGGCGTACGCGAGCCACTTCCCGTCCGGAGAGAGCGCTGGCGTGAGCTCACGCGCCGGCCCGACCACGAGTGGCACCGACGCACTGTCACCAACGTGCCCGGCGTAAATGTCGCCGTTTCCGACGTCGCCGGCGACCCGTCGCCCGATGACCCACTGCCCGTCGTGCGACTCGAATGCCTGGCCAAACCCCATCTTCGACTTGAGCATTCGCTTCACCGGGCCAACACCGTCCGCGCGCCGCGCGAACGCTACTCCGCCTCCGTCGCCTCGATCGCCGAGATAGAGCACGTCGTTGCCGTCCGCCGTCCACGACGGCCGGAAGTACGCGGTGTCGCCGAAAGTGATACGCGAGAATGGCCCGCCCGGCAGCTGCTTCACCCAGATGTCCGGCTTCCCGTTCCGCGCCAATTCGACCGCGATCGATCGCCCGTTCGGCGAGAGCGCGAGCGAGTTGATGATCCCGTCCATCTTCCACGAGGAGTCCACTCGACTCGGTAGCCCTTCGCGCGTCACCCACACGATTTCGCGTGCGGAGGCCTGGCTCGCCGTCGGATAGATGAGCGTGCCGGATTCTCGAGAGCGCGACCGCGGCGCCGAACGGATTCGTTTCGAGCCCTTCGTAAAGGGCAACGGGCGGCCCCGTGAGCTCGAGTTTGTTCGCGTCGAACGGGACGACGAGCAGCTTGCCGTCAGCCGTCACGACGACGAGATGCCCATCCTCCGCATATCGCGCGTAAATGCCGCGAAGAAGTACGTGCGCTTCGCCCTTCGGCAGCGGCATTCGCCAGGATCTCGTAGTCCGCCGCATTCTGCCCCTCCCTGCGACGCCGGAACAGAAGTCCCTTGGAGCCGGGCAGGACGATGGGCCACTCCGCGCCGATCACATGATCCGCAGGGGGAAACTTGTACACCGTTTCCGCGCGTCCACCGGTCGCCGGATCCGGCTGATTCCCGAGTCCACCTCGAAGTACACGAAGCCGTCGCTCCCCCAGTCAGCCGCGGTCGCGTTCGCGCTGTCCGTGAGCGTGAGGGGCGACCCGCCTTCCAGCGGGAGGATCCGCACCGTCTTTCCATCCTTCACGAAGCCGAGCTGGCGTCCGTCGGGCGAAAAGAATGGGCTCGACGCCCCCTTCGGTGCCTTGAAGCGGCGTGGGACTCACCTGGTCGGGATCTTTCACCCAGAGTCGCGTCGCTCCCTCGCCTCGCCCCATGTAGACGATGCGGCGACCATCGGGAGAGATCGCGACGTGTCCGCCGAGTGCGGCCGCTGCCACCGCCTCATTCGCACGCAGGAAGAGTGCGTACCGATTCATGAAGGCTGCTTCGCGCGGACGCAACCAGCCCCAGGCGGCGAGCGCGGCGAGGAGCACGGTCGCGCCGCGAGCACGATCATGCCCGTGCGCGATCGCGCGGCGACCGGCGCGGAGGGCGCGTAGCCTGAGGCGGGCACGGTGGTGTACCCCGTGGCGGGTTCGCTCAGCGCACGCACGAACGCGTCGGCGCTCGCAAAGCGGTCCGCCGGAAGCTTCGCGAGCGCCTTGTGCACCGCCGCATCGACGTTCGCCGGCACGGATGGCCGGCGCGCGGCGAGGCGCTCCGGCTCCTTCGTGACCACGGCGGCGATCACCGCTTGCACCGACGGCCCGGTGTGCGGCGGCTCGCCCGCGAGCATCTCGTACAGCAAGCAACCGAGACTGTAGACATCCGAGCGCGCATCGAGCCCGCGCTCGCCGGTGGCCTGCTCGGGGCTCATGTAGCCCGGCGTGCCGAGCGAGAGCCCGGTCTCCGTCATGCGATTGCCGCCGGCCTGGCTCACAGCGAGCGCAATACCGAAATCGGCAACGAGCGCCGCCCCGTCGTGGAGCAGAATGTTCTCGGGCTTGATGTCGCGGTGGATTACGCCGTGCCGATGCGCATAGTCGAGCGCGGAGCCGATCTCCTTCGCGAGGCGTAGCGAATCGTCCACGGGTAGCTGATGCTCGCGACGAAGCCGGTCGCGCAGCGACTCGCCCTCGATGAGCGGCATCACATAGAAGAGAAATCCGTCCGCCTGCCCCGAGTCGAACAGCGGCAGGATGTGCGGATGCTGCAGCGCGGCCGTGGTCTTGATCTCGGCCAGGAATCGCTCGGCGCCGATCACCGCGGCGAGCTCGGGGCGCAGCACCTTCACCGCGACGCGGCGGTCGTGTTTGAGGTCGTAGGCGAGATAGACGGTCGCCATGCCACCCGCGCCGAGCTCCCGCTCGATGCGATAGCGGTCGGCGAGCGCGTCGGCGAGTCGTGGCGGCGAGTCTAGCATTTTTGGAGTCGGTCCGTGGTGGGGGGCGCGGCGACAAAGCCTAAGGTACGATGTCACAGCGCTCTCGTCCATGCCAGCGTGCGAGCGCCCGGCTTGACCCTCGCCTCGCAAGGCGCTCAGTCGGTACGAATCGCCTCCACAGGCGACACTCGCGCCGCCCTGACCGCCGGAACCAGCGTGGCGACAATGGCGATGACGAGCAAGGTCGCGGTGACCACGATGAACGACGCGGGATCCCACGTTGCGACGCCGAACACGAGCGCGGACATTGACCGGGCAATCGCCAGTGCCGCGAGGATTCCGATTGCCGCGCCGGCGACGGCGGGGCGAAGCGCGCGCTCGAGCACGAGCGTCGTCACGCGGCCGAGCGGAGCGCCGAGCGCGATGCGGATGCCGATCTCCTTGCGACGACGGGTCACGTCGCCGGAGAGCACGCCGTACACGCCTACGCCCGCAAGCACCAGCGCGACGATGGCGAACGCCGCGAGCAGAACCGTCGTGAAGCGATCCTGCGCGAGCGTGTCCGACAGCGAGGACTCGAAGCTCGTCGCCATGTACAGCGGGATCGTGGGGTCGATGGACGCGACCCCGGCGCGGAGTGCGTCGAGTAGCTCCCCGCCTCCGCCGACGCCGCGCACGACTATGTCGCGCTCGCTGCTCGGAAAGCGCTCGGTCGACAGATACGCGGATGGTCGCACCGGCGTGTGCGGATCCGAGAGCCGTACGTCGCCGACGACGCCGATCACGCGGGCGAGCGTCGTACCGTACAGCGCCATCGATAGCGTTCTGCCCACCGGATTCGCATCGCCCCAAAGCGAGCGCGCCAGCAAGCGTGAAACGACGACGTGTACATCGCCATCCGGTCGCTCGGTGCGCTGGAACACGGCGCCCATGACCACCGGGATGTGCGCGGTGCCGAAATACGAATCGTCTGCGTACCGAATGTCGGTGACGGGGGACGACGCCACGCTCGCGGGCTGCGCCGGATCGTTCACCGTCGTCGATGGCGCGCAGCACGCGAAGGGGCGTGTGGTCACGAGGCTCGCGCCGCTCACGCCCGGAATCGCGCGGGTGCGCGTGAGCAGCTCGTCAAAGAACGCGCGGCGCACCGTGTCGTTCGCGTAGCTGGACGGCAGCGACACGCGTCCCGTGACCATCGATGCGGGATCGAAGCCGAGCCGCACCGCGCGAAGGTTGGCGAGGCTACGCACCATCAGCGCGGCCAGCACCGCGAGCACGAGCCCGATCGCGACTTCCGTGGCGACGAGTCTCGACCCGCGCAGCCGAATCGTCGCGCGCCCGGAGCCGGCAGATGCCATCTCGGCCCGGGCACCCGTGACCGTCAGGAACGCCCCTCCAACGCCCACGGCAATCGTCGTCACCAGCGCGAGCGATGTCGCGAAGAGAACGACCGTTCCATCCACCGTCACCTCGCTGAGGCGCGGTATGGTCGACGGGGCGAGAGCGACGAGTGCGCGCGTGCCGATCATCGCGAGCGTGAGGCCGAGCGCGGTACCGGCGGCACCGAGGAGGGCGCTGAGCACGAGCTGCTGCCGCGCGAGGCGGCCGACGGTGGCGCCGATGGCGCGACGGAGCGCGAGCTCGTGCGCGCGCCGGCGAAGGAAGCTCGTGACGAGATTCGCAACGTTCGCCATCGAGATGATGAGCAGCAGCGCAACCGCCGTGAACGAGACGACGATTGGCCACCGCACGTCGCCGGTGATCGTGTCGGAGAGCGAGACAACGGATGCCGACCACTCCTTGTTGTCCGGTAGCTCTTCAGCGAGGTGGCTGCTGAGCGCGAGGATCTCGGAGCGAGCCAGGCTCGATCGACGCGTGCGGTGCGAGTCGCGCCACCACGTGGAGGAAGCGGCCCCACGATCGCTTGTCCGCGGTCGCGACAAAGGGCAGCCAGAGCGGCTGCTCCTCGATCCAGCCGAAGCGCGGCGGATCGAAGGCCGCGCTCATCACGCCGATCACCGTCATGGGCTCGGCATCGATCGAGATCTGCTTCCCGATGATTGACGAATCCGCGCCATAGCGTGCTCTCCAGAGCGCGTCGCTGAGAATGACCGCGCTCACGCTGGCGCTCGACGCATCGGAGGCGTCGAAGTCGCGACCGAGCGCGGGGTGTACGCCGAGCATGCGGAAGTAGTCCGGAGACACCTCGACGCCCTTCATCCTAACGGCGGGTGTTCCATCGAGCGTGAGGGGTCGCGGCACGAGCGCCGCGACGTTGCTGAACGAGTGCAGGCGCGCGCGCCACGCCTCGAAGGTCGCCACCGACACGACGTTGCGTTCCGTCTTGCGGGAGTCGTTTCGCTCCCAGAGCGTGACGAGCGATGCGGGCTTCGCGTACGGCAGCGGGCGGAGAAGTATGCCGTTGGCGAGGCTGAAGATTGCGGAGGTGCAGCCGATCCCGAGCGCGAACGTAAGGACCACGGCGGCGGTGAAGGCAGGATTGCGCCGGAGCACGCGCACGCCGTAGGCCGCATCGAGCGCGGCGTCCTCGATCACTCGCACGCCGCGAGCGTCGCGCGCCTCTTCCTTGTGTCGCTCTACGCCGCCGAATACCGCGTTGGCGGTGCGCCACGCCTCGTCCGGTGCCATCCCCTGCCGCACCCGTTCGGCCGCCTCGCACTCGATGTGGTAACGCATCTCGTCATCCATCGAGACGGCCGGGCGGTCCCGCGGTGCCAGTCGCATGGCGCGCAGCGCGCGATGCAGCAGCTCGTGCGCGCGCGAAGCAATCGAGAGACTACGCATACCGGATCACGTGCCGCATGGCCGCGGCAAACGCCTCCCAACTCTCGATCTTCTGCTCGAGCTGCTTGCGCCCGGCCGCGGTTTGTTTGTAGAGGGCAATGCGGCGGCCGTTGGGCGCCGTGCCCGGCTCGCTCACGATGAGGCGGCGGTCTTCGAGACGGTACAGCGCCGGATAGAGCGAGCCCTGATTGATGGTGAGCACCTCGCGCGACATCTCCTGAATGCGCCTGGCGATGGCCCATCCGTGCAGCGGCCCGAGGGTGAGCGCCTTGAGGATGAGGAGGTCGAGGGTGCCCTGCAGCAGCTCGACGTTGGGGGTGGCGTTGCTCATCTGGGCCTCGCTCAATGGGTGCGTTATGTCATTCTACAATACGATGCGGATTGAATTGTAGGATGTCAAGGGTCGCACCGAGCAGCCCCTCAGTAGAACATGTTGATCGCCACCGCCGGCGTGATCGACGAAGAGGTGTTGTGGCCGGCGAGAATTACCCGCGTGCCCAGCAGTACGCCGAACCTGGGCGTCCAGTTGTACTCTATCGCTGGCGCGAAGCCGAAGCCGTCGCTCGAGCCGGAGTTGAAGACGATGCTGGGCGGATTTGGCGTGCTCTCCGGATCGAGGACGTCATAGCCCGCCACCCGGGTGTTGGCACTATGCCGGAAGGTGAGATCGATCCCGAGCACCCAGCGCTGCGTCACGCTGTATTCGCCCGCCAGATCGACGAAGAGCGAGCTTCCGGGACTTGCGCGCCCGCGAAAGCCGAACGCCGTTCCGTAGACGCTCGCGTCCTCGATGCGCACGCTGTTGGAGAACGTGTCCGAAACGTCGAGGCGCGTGCGCAGGATGCGCCCGTTCGGCATCCAGAGGAACGTCTGCGAGTAGAGAGAGATCGTCGTGGCGTACGCGCCGCCCCCAAGGCCATCGCTCGGCCGGTTTCCGAGTTTGTCGAACTTCCCTGTCGGCAGCGCCTCCTGCACGACGATGGCGGTCGTCGGCACCCAGCTCCCCGCGCGAAACTGCGTCAGGCGGTATTGGGCCAGCAGCGAGAGGTCGCCGAGTCCGATGCCGGAACTGTTCGTGCCGTCGCTCACCATGTTGAAGCCGAAGATGGGAATGAGCCCAACGGTGAACCTGTCCGTGAGACCGTAGTTCATGTACGTGAGGGAGCCGAAGCCGTCCGAATGCGGCGTGCGTACGTCGTAAATGTACGGCTCGACGAGAAAATGTCCCCGCGGCAGCGTATTGGGCGACGCGGCCAGCATCGGGCCCGTCCACCAGGCGTCGTCGGTGGACTGACGCGGCGTGGCCAATGTTTGCGATGCGCCCACGGTGTCGCCCGCCTGCTGCGCGCGCACGGCGAGTGGGTACGACGCACCGATCCCGCAGCAGAGCAGCAGAACCGTTCGGCGAGATCTCAAATGGTGGCGCATCGTCTTGGCAAGTTGTCCGTAAGGCTCGGTGCCTCGTCTCACTAACTATCTTCACGCGAGAATCGTTCGCGTTTCAGCTCACCCGCGAGCGCCGGCCACCCAGCTTCCCGCGATGTGCGACGTCTGACAACATCCACTTGGCCGCGCGAACATGCTGCCATTTGGCAGGGCATCGCGGGAGGCCGCGTGCCCCGTATTTCCGCGGCCGCTACCTTTGAGTCATGAACGCGCGCCAGATCGCCAGCACGCGCATGGCGAATCAGCAGATCGAATCGTCCGCATGCCTCACGCCATCCGATGTCGTGGCCCATCTCACGGCGATGCAGGCGCAGGACTATCGCGGCGCGCTCTGGTCGATCGGACTTCGCATTCCGGGATCGACCGTCGCGCAGGTCGAGCGCGCGATCGCGGAACGAAGCATCGTGCGTACGTGGCCCATGCGCGGCACGCTTCACTTCGTTGCCGCTGCCGACGTGCGCTGGATGCTGCGACTCCTCACGCCGCGGGTGATCCGCGGAATCGCCGGCCGCGAGCGACAGCTCGAGCTCGACGAGGCGGTCTTCGCTCGCAGCAGCGGAGTCTTCGAGAAGGCGCTCCGTGATGGCGCGGTACTCACGCGCGCCGAGATGTACGAGGCGCTGGAGCGCGCGCGAATCTCGACCGCGAGCCAACGCGGGATCCACATCCTGATGCGACTCTCGCAACAGGGGCTGCTCTGCTTCGCCTCGCACAGGGGCAACAAGCCATCGTTTGCGCTGCTCGACGAGTGGATTCCCAAATCGCGAACGGTCGAGCGCGACGAGGCGCTGGCCGAGCTCACGACGCGCTACTTTCGCGGCCACGGTCCCGCGACGGTGCGCGATTTCGCGTGGTGGTCGGGGCTCACCCTCGGGGACTCGCGCGCGGGAGTCTCGGCGGCAGATCGGGAGCTCGCGAGCGAAACCGTGAACGGCACCGAGTACTTCGTATCGCACGACGCACCCGACCTCGGCGTCGCGAAGCGCGCCGTGCACCTGCTCCCCGGATTCGACGAGTACCTGCTCGGCTACACCGATCGAAGCGTCGCGCTCGACCCCGCGCACGCGCAGAGCGTTGTCCCCGGAAACAATGGGATGTTCATGCCGACGATCGTGGCGAGCGGGCGCGTGGTGGGAACGTGGAAGGGCGCCGCGACGAGAGGGAGCGGTACAGTGAAGCTCGCGCCGTTCCGCGCGCTGAGCGCACGCAATGCGAGCGCCGCAGGGGCGGCGGCGAAGCGCTACGGGCGATTCATCCTCCGCGACTGATCCGGCCGGATGCTACTGCCGGTATGTAATGGGCAGCGTCTCGAACGTGGCATCCGGAGTTCTGGTGTGCACGTTCACCGTTGGGGGACGATCGCGAAACATCAGGCGGACCAGTGCCGGATCTGATATGCGGATCACGATGGCATCGTTCTCCAGCGGAATGGCAACCTTGGCATCCGGTAGAATTTTCCCCTGCCCTTTCGCATCCGACTCGAAGGCGGACATCTGCCCAGCACTCAATAGCTCCTGCAGCTGTCCCTGCTTCTCGTGCGACCCGGGAAACTTGTAGAGATAAAAACCGAAGTCGTGGCTTCCACTGCCCTCACCCACCGACACCTCCCAGGAGTACTCGAGGGCGTTGTCGCTGGTCGTCGCGCGGTACCAGGTCCATACGCCGGAGCTCGGGCGTGTGAGAGGAATCCTGAATTCCGCGCTCGAGGAAGTGACTATCCCTGTCGATTTGGTTTGTCCGGGGAGCGGCACTGCGTGCGCGCTCGATA
>CAWHAS010000008.1:0-31439 GCA_963827355.1 uncultured Gemmatimonadaceae bacterium | reverse complement strand
CTTTACTCGGCAGTTGCGCCACTGGTGGTCATCGAACGCGAGCGGCTTCTCGTTCTCCCGCTCGTTCGCATGAGTCACTTGAAGCGTGGCCGCAAGCTACGCGAAGCTCCTGACGAGTGCATATGTGTTCGCAATGAGTAGCCACGCTCATTAAGAGTGACTCATGCAATGAGGGGCTCGTGTTCTCGACGAATCCCCCACCAGCAAGGAGTCTGCATGTCATGTCCGCGTTTGGCGTTCCTGTCGCTCGCAGTGGTTCTCACTCGGCGATGCGTAACAACCAATGCCACAGTGCTCAACAAGTCGATGACTAGACCGCCGATCGCAAAGGTATCCGTCGTTATCTATAGCTCGGCCGAGAAAGTGCCCGGGCAAATACGACGAAGTCGCCTTGCTGAATTCCAGGGACGCGAAGCATGACCACGAACGAAAAATGTACGAGTCGATGCGCTCGGAAGCCGGCAAACTCGGAGCGAACGGCGTCATTCTGCAAGAAACGAAGGATCCAGGCACGGGGTCAAAGTTGCGCACGTGCTGATTGGGGGACGAGCTCCAGCCGCCACGGCAAGTCGATGGCGATCTACGTGTGGCCCGCGGCCGCAGTCGCGACACCAACGCGTTAGCTCAACGCGAGAAGGAAACCCGGGCTTGCAAGAAAGCCCGATCCGAAAAGGGCACGAGCGATCGAGAGGCCCACCGGGATGACCCGTGGGCCTCTTCCTTATTAAGCGGGTGCGCCACTGGGAGGTGCTCGCTGCGCTGCTGATATCGAGGGGCGGATTGCTCGGCAACCTGGGTGACTGACGGGAGAAGAATCCAAACGACGACACAAAGAGTTCTTGATTACCGGCACGCCGTCGCCATAGACTCGACGCTGCCGGGCTTTTTCAACTTCTCGAGCTGTCCTAAATTGTCCTCCCGCAGGCACTTCAAGTCTCTAACTCCACTCTTGCGATCGCTTCGACACAAACCGACCTTTGTGCAACCGATCCCATGAATGGAGTCGCACCTTGAGCGTCCGCATTGCACGCACCGAGCTCGGTTTGCATCACTTGCCGCAGCCCTCCTCGTCATCAGCTCCCTCGTCCGTCGACCGAGCCGAACTCAGCCGAATCCGACTGCCCTCACGCATCCCGCCCGGCAACGTCGCCACGAGCTCACACACTCTTTAGCGGGCGCGCACGCTATCGCAATCGCGACAGACCGTCGCACGAATACTCATCGCTCAAATCGCCCTGCAGCGCATCGTGTCGGGACAAGCCAACGACTTTTCCTTCGGAAAGATCGTTACAGTCAGCGGCACTCCCGGTGGATGTCGCGATTACTCCCGACGGCCAAGGAACGGCATTTGTCGCGATGCTGGACGCCACTGAAGTCGCAATCTTCGACGTCGCCTCGGGCACTGTGATCGGAGGGCTCCCGGTCGCTACGAGTGCCATGCGCGCACTACGTCACTCCCGATGGGAATCGACGTTTACATCACAACCACAGCGGCGGCGGCGTTGGTGCGGTCGACCCTCTACGACTTCGACGCTTGTACGTTGCGCTCATCGACACAATGGTCGTTGGCGGCGGCGCCAACGGCATCACCTTCGACGCAGATCACAATCTTCTGTACGTGACCGCGCAGGGAACCAGCACTGGTGTATGAGATCGATGAGGCGCACGACATCGTTCTCCGGCCACCGCCCGTCCCTTTTTCGCAGACTCCGGTTTCGTCCGGTGGCGCCCCTGCTTTTGGGTGGCGACGGACGGCGGACACCTCGGGCGTCCAGATCTACAACCGCGCCACAGGTCCTGGAGCGGTCGATTCCAAGCACGTCGGGCGCCTTCGGACTGAAGGTGACGCCGGACGGCAAGCAACTTTACTTGACGAGACGTAGTCCGGCATTTGTGCGATCATCATCGAGCACACTCAGGGCGTGGTGAAGACCTTTCACACGGGCTCTGTGCCAGGCTCTCTGCCGACCCGCATTGCATTCAACGCCACGGGGTCTCACGCGATCGTCACGGATGGCCAAACGGGCGCCGTCCTCATTCAGTAGGAGTTTGCGTCCGCGCCTAACGCGCGGCCGGGGCTTCTTCTTTACTCAGCTGGCGCGCTAGCCGAGCCAGCGACCGCCGCGCGGTCGGCGATCCTCCGCCGCGCCCGTCCGACCCCATATCCTATCGCCGCACCGTAAAAGATCGTCATGCCGGCGCCCAACACGATGTAGTAACTCGGCTGAGGTGCTCGAGTCCGTGATCAACCGACAGCATGACTCCGAACACGAACGGAGCTATCGCGGCGATGCCCACGAGCGCCGATCGCACGTGCCCGCGCATGAACGGCTCTCCCAAACCGATCACGCCGCCCATCATCGCAGAGCCAAGCGGATAAGCGATGCTGAGAACGAGAAGATCAGTATCGGTCCCGTCGGACAGCTGATGGCGGCCTACGATCATGTACATCGCAACGATTAGAATCGTGCAAGGCGCCAGGGACTTATGAGCGTGACTTTCATACCGCGCCACGCGCGCTGCCACGCGTCCTGCGTGACATATTCTCGACGTCGGCGTTCCCGCTCGGCGGCCGGCACGGCGTCGAAGCGGGCGACCATTGCACGACGCCTTCGCAACGCAAGGTAGATCTGCGCGGCGCCCGCCAACACCACGAAGGCGCAAATGAGCCACGAGCTCAAGGCAGCACTCATACGAAGCCCCGCATCCTCAGCGCTCCTCGTGCCGCCCGTACATCCCCGCCGTCACGCACTTCCCCGCCACCATCTTCCACACCCGCAAGTACGTCAGATCGTACTTCACGTGCTTCCCCGTCGCCGCATCGTCGAACTCCACGTGGACGCTCCCGTCGTCGTACGCCATCGACCTATCCTCGCTCGTCTCGACCTTGAGGATCGTGAACACGTGCGGCTGCTCGTTCTTTCGTTCCGTCGCGTGCAGAATCCGTAGCGTATCGAGCGCCGCCAGCCCGACCACCGCCGGTCGCCCCGCCACCACGTTGAAGTAGAGATCCGGCGCCGCGAGCTCCGTCACGGATACGGCGGCCTCGCGCCGCACGGTCGCCTCGTCGCAGCGGCCCTGAGCCACCGCCGCCGGCGCGATGAAAATCCCAGCGAGGATCATTGCTCGAACAACTGGGATGCGCATGTTGGTCAGCCAGTGAAGGTGCGGTGACGCCGAGCGGGTGGTCCGAAGCTACCGTGCCTGCGGAACGGAGTGCGCAGTTCGGCATCGCGAAAGCGTGTTCCAGGTCGCCCGGTCGAGAGCGCGAGCGCGACGCCGTTCGTCCATCCGAATCCGTCCTGAGCCGGATACTCGCCGCCGCCGGCCGCGCGCGTCGAGTCGAGCGACGTCGTACTTCTCCGTCATCTTCCCGGTCGACGCGATACATGCGACGGTTGAGCGCGAGCCAGCGCGCGCGCGCGCTGTCGGCGACTCGGCGCTGCCGTAGCGTCGCGCGCCCTCGATCGCGAGCCACTCGAGCGGCGGCCAGCCGTTTGGCGCATCCCACTGCTGCCCCGACCGACCCGCGTCGTGACGAAGCCGCCGGGCGAGAGGAAGTCGCGGCCGAGGCGCCCGGCCGCGCGCGCCCCTGCTCGGGCGTCGCGCAGCCCGAAGTAGAGCAGCGCCGCAGCAGCGAGCGTCGGCCGGTCACGCACTGCGTTCCCCGCTTCGCCAGCGCACGTCGTAGAACAATCCATCGCGCCGTATCGTACGCGGCAGCCAGCAGCGCGTCTTCGTCGCGTCGAGCGCGAGCGAGTGTACCGCATTGGCCATCGCCGCGTCCCCGGCGCGTGCGCGATAGCGGCGCAGCGCGGCGATCGTCCGCTCGGCGTTATACAGCAGGCTGTTGAGATCAACCGGCACGAGCTCGATCGCCTCGAGCGTTCGCAGATCGTTCGGGTCGCGCATCCAGCGGCTCGAGAAGTCCCATCCGCTCTCGGCCGCCGCGCGAAGATTCCGGTAGAGTCGCCTCGCGACGCGCTGTCGGGCACCGTCTGCGCGAGCGTCGAAGTCCTCGCGAAACGATTCGGGGCGCGGCTCGGGAATGTCGTCCCAGTATCGATTGAGACATCGCGCCGTTCCGCCAGCCGCACCACGCGCCGACGCGCGTGCCCGGCGCGAGTCGCTCGGCACCGGCCATCCAGAACGCGTGCTCCGCCTCCAGTGCGTCGAGATAGGGCAGCGCGCGCGCCGTGTCCGTCGCCGTCGCGTACAGCCCGACCATTGCGGCGAAGATACGGCGGCTGGCTGCGGCCGAGGTAGTAGGTGCGATTGCCGTTCGGCACGTGCCCGATTGTCGTGACGAGATAGGCGAAGTTGTCGAGCATGTCCTTCACGAGGTCGATGCGCCCGCTCTCGATGAGGCCGAGCATCGTGAAGTACGAATCCCAGTAGTAGACCTCGCGAAAGCGGCCGCCCGGCACGACGTACGGATTCGGGAGCGGGATGAGCGACGAGCGCGGGTCCGGCGCGTCGGCGCGGCGCGTGAGCGCCGGCCAGAGCGCGCGGATGTGCTCCTCCATCGTCAGCGCACTGTCCGGCGTCGCACGCGCCACCGCGGCGGCGGGCGACGCGGGAAGCTCGAAGCGCGCCGCCACGAATGCGCGCAGATCGAAGCCGGGCGCGCGCCGCTCCGCGTCATACTCGGCCGCGATGCGCGCCGGCTCGCGCACGGGCGCGCGTCCGCGAACGTCTTCGAGTCGGGGAACAGGTGCGCCATCTGCACGTCTGCGAACAGCGGGCCGAGATCGTGCGCGGGATCGTACCAGCCGTGCGCCGCCGCCGTGCGAGCGGCCGGCGCTGGCGGCGCCGCCGATCTGCACGCGGTTGCGAGCGCGAGCGCCGCGAGGCCGAGGCGGAGGCTCATCGCACGAGCACTCGCTGTCCCTGCGCGGGGATCGCGAACACTATTTCGCCGTCGCCGTCGCGACGACGCCCTGGAACGCGACTCCGCCACCGCCGCCGCGAGCTCCGGCGCATCCTCGCCGACGATCACGTGCACGACATCCGGCGAGACGCGCCACGAGCCGAGCGCGCCGGCCTTCGCGAGCTCCGCATCGCTGATGTGATCCGCATTGCGAAGCTCGACGCGAAGACGCGTGAGCGCGATGAGGTCCGCCTGCACGATGTTCTTCGCGCCACCGAGCGCCGCGATGATCGCGCGTGCGCGTGTCCGGAGCTCCGGCGTGAGGGGACCATGGCTCGCGCTCGCAACAGACGTCGCGGGGCCGGCGCGGTGGCCACGGCCGCGCCGCCCGACTTCATGTACTCCTCCATGTCGGTCTTCAGATTCTCGGAGCGCGTGCCGAACACCGCCTGCATGCCGCCAGGAACCACCATCACGCCCGACGCGCCGAGCGCGCGCAGCGCGTCGGGATTCGCGCGCGCGTTGTCGACGAGCTCCATGCGGAGACGCGTGATGCAGGCGTCGAGCGACCGGATGTTCGACTCGCCACCGAACGCCGCGACGAGCCGCGCCGCCATTGAGTCGCTCGACGCTGGCCCTCCCGCATCCGCGCGAGCGGCGGCGCTCTGCACCGCGTCGTCGGTCTCGCGGCCGGGCGTCTTCAGATCGAACTTGAGGATGAGGGTGCGGAAAATGAGGTAATACATCCGCGCCCACACCAGCCCGACCGGAACGAGCAACCACCCGCGCTGCGCGTGCGGATAGAGCACGATGTAGTCGATGAGCCCGTGCGAGAACGTCGTGCTGTGGTGGATGCCGAGCTCGATCGCCACCCAGTACGCCGCGCCGGCGAGCAGCGCGTGGATGCCGTACAGCACCGGCGCCACGAAGAGAAAGGCGAATTCGATGGGCTCTGTGATTCCGGTGAGGAACGATGTGAGCGCGGCGGAGATCATGATGCCGCCGATCTCGCTTGCGATTCTCCGGCTTGCGCCGTTTGCCAGATGGCGAGCGCCGCGGCGGGAAGGCCCCACATCTTGAAGAGATATCCGCCGGCGAGATTCCCGGCGGTCGGATCGCCGGCGACGAAGCGATTGATCTCGCCGTGGATGATCTTCCCGGTGGCGGGATCGACGATAGCTGCCGACCTCGAAGAAGAACGGCACGTTCCAGATGTGATGCAGTCCGAACGGAATCAACGAGCGCTCGACGACACCGTACAACGCGAATGCCGTGGCCGGATGCGCGGTGGCGGCCCAGTGCGAGAAGGCGTCGATGCCGTGGCCAATCGGCGGCCACACGAAGCTGAGGATGATCCCGACGAAAATCGCGGCGAATGCCGTGAGAATCGGCACGGAGCGCTTCCCCGCGAAAAACCCGAGATACGCGGGTAGCTGTAGTCGGTAGTAGCGATTGAACAGGATCGCGGCGACGGCGCCGATGAGAATGCCGCCGAACACCCCCGTCTCGATCGACGGAATGCCCATGATCGGCTTGGGCTCGTAGCCGAGCAGCGGCGCCATCACGCCCATCGTCGCCAGCATCACCGCAAAGCCCACGACCGCTGCGAGTGCCGCCACGCCATCGTTGGTCGTGAGGCCGAGCGCGACACCGATGGCGAAGATGCAGCGGCAGATTTCCGAAGATCGCGCCGCCTGCCTGCGCCATCACGCTCGACACCACCACCGGCAGTATCGCGAACTTCGCGCTTCCCACGCCGAGCAGGATTCCGGCGGCCGGCAACACCGACACGGGAAGCATCAGCGACTTCCCGATCTTCTGCAGCGATCCGAAGGCCGAGCGACCAAAGCTCATGTCGTGCTCCCGTTCGAATTCTTATCCGCATCCAGATGCCGCGCGACGATCGCCCGCACCGCCGCGCCGCTCTCCGCCTCGAGCGCCTCGCTCGCGATCGCCCGACATGTCGCCATGGACAGCGCGCGCACGCGCGCCTTCACCGCCGGAATGATCGGCACGTCGCAGCTCAGCTCATCCACGCCGAGTCCGAGCAGCACGGGCACGGCCACGAGATCGCTCGCGAGCCCGCCGCACACTCCCACCCAGCGCTTGTGCTCGTGTCCGCCTTCAACCGTGCGCGCGATCAGCCGCAGCACCGACGGGTGCAGCGCATCGACCTGCGGCGCGAGCCTGGGATTCGTGCGGTCCATTGCGAGCGTGTACTGCGTGAGATCGTTCGTGCCGAGGGAGAGAAAGTCCGCCTCGCGCGCGAACTGGTCCGCGATCATCGCCGCCGCCGGCGTCTCCACCATGATGCCGATGGGTATGGCCGGCACACCGAGCGCGCCACGTTCCCGCTCCACCATCTCGCGAGCGGCGCGCCACTCGGCGAGGGTCGCGATCATCGGGAACATCATCGCGACCTTGCCGACCCAGGCCGATCGCAGGATCGCGCGGATCTGCGCGCGCTGCAGCTCCGGGCGGTTGGCCGTGAACCTGAATGCCGCGCTCCCCGAGGAAAGGATTCTCCTCGGCGCCGATGGGCAGATACGACAGCGGCTTGTCGCCGCCGACGTCGAGGGTGCGGATGACGAGAATTCGATTTGGGCCCAGCGCGCGGCGATGGTCTCGTAGCTCTGCGTCTGCTCGTCCTCGCTCGGCGCGCTCTCGCGCTGCATGAAGAGGAACTCGCTGCGCAACAGTCCCACCCCTTCCCCGCCCAGCTCCACCACTCGGCCCGCCTCGTTCACATCGCCGAGGTTGCCCACGACTTCGACGCGATGCCCGTCGCTCGTCGTCGCGGCCTGACCCGCCACCGCGAGCTGGCCACGCGTCGCGCTTCGTCCACCGTGCGCCGCCGCGCGACCTGCGCCTCATTGGCCGTGCTCGGTGCGATGCGCATCACGCCCGCGTCTCCGTCGAGCACCACGCGCGTGCCATTCGCAAGGTCGAGCGCGCGCACGTCGATCCCGGCGATCGCGGGGATGCCGAGCCCGCGCGCGAGAATTGCCGCGTGCGATGTGGCGCTGCCGGAGGTGGTGCAGAATCCGAGCACGAGCGCGCGATCGAGCGACGCCGTGTCCGACGGTGCGAGATCCTCTGCGACGAGGATCGAATTTGCGGGGAGCGCCGGGGCCACACCATCGCCGCCGTCGAGCGCGTGCAGCACCCGACGGCCGACATTGCGCAGGTCTGCGGCGCGCCCCGCTATGAGCTCATTCTTGAGCGTCATCAGCCGGTTCGCCTGCGCGGTGTACGCCCGCTTCCACGCGAATGCCGCGCTGGCGCCGTCGCGAATGCCGGCGGCGGCCTCGTCGAGCAGCTCCGGATCCTCCAGCAGCGCCTCGTGCGCGAGAAATATCTCCGAGCGCTTGGCGCCCGCATCGGTCGCAAGACGCTCGCGCAGCGTTTCGAGCTGCCCGCGCGCGGAGGTGAGTGCCGAGTCGAGCTTGCGGCGCTCCTGCTGCGGGTCGGCCGCGCGTTCCTCGGTGACCGTGTCGTCGTGACGGAACTGGAAGACGTTGCCAATGGCGACCCCGGGCGACGCGGGCACGCCGCGAAGCACACCATCGACGATGGGTTCGGAGCGGTGTTGTAGCGATTGGGGCGCGGACTTTTGGAGTTGTGCTCGCGCTCGCCGCGCTTGTCGGCGCCGCACCCGCCTGCGCACCGTCCTCGAGATCGCTGGACAGCAAATCGGAGAGCGCCGCGACGGCGGCGGCTGCGTCGCTGCCTCGCCCGACGATGGTCACCGTGTCCCCCGCCCCGATCTCGAGCGCCATGATCGAGACGACGCTCCGCGCATTCGCCTCGCGCGCTCCAGTCACCAGTTTCAAATCGGACTTGAACTGGCGCGCGGCCGCCGTGAGCGCCGCCGCCGGACGCGCATGCAGTCCGGACTCGGCCCTGATGACGATGGGCCGCGATCGCACCGTCTCGCCCCCCGCATCGACGGCCGTCGCCGGCGCACCACCGGCGAGCGTGAGGCGCATCAGCACATCACGTCCCGCCATCACTCGTCCCCTGCGCCGGTCGAACGACGCGACACGTTCGGGATTCGCGACCACCACCTCCGTCAACAGGCTTCGCGCACGGCGCGCGACCAGATCCGCATCGAAGTCGAGGAGCGCGTCACCCGTGTGTACCATGTCGCCCTCGCGGACGAGGGCGGTGAACCCCTCTCCCTTGAGCGTGACGGTGTCCAGACCGACGTGAATGATGATCTCCAGCCCGTGCGCCTCCAGCGTCACCGCGTGCCTGGCCCGATGCACCTGGAGCACCCTGGCATCGCACGGCGCGAGCAGCCGGTCGCTGAGCGGATCGATCGAGATGCCATCGCCCACGAGTCGCTGCGCGAACGCGGGATCCGGCACCCTTTCCAGGGGCACGATGATCCCGGACAGCGGAGCGATGATGGTCAGCGACTGCGTTGGCGTCGCCTTCGGCTCGGTCTCTTTGCTATTCTCCACGATCTACCGGGCAGAAAAACATCGCAGCTCCGCCGTTGAGACGACGGCGCTGCAATGTATCACGAAAACTCCGCGAGGGGTGCGGGGTATGCTTGCGGCCGCACCGTGGCTGGGGCGGCAGGTCGATGCGGACATTGGGCAACTTCCAGTCATTATGTTGTCCGCGAGCGCGCACTTTGAGTAGTAACCGATTGGTGATACGGAATAAACGGATCGGACGGACAATGCCGGATGATTTACAGGCGCCAGGACGTGCTTTTCCGATGAGCAACTCATTGAACGCCTGAGTAACACTTGTGATGAAATTTCCACCAAACCGGGTCAACTCCATGTCCTCCGTTAAGTCAGTTCCATCCGTTCGATTCGTATTTCACCTTGTTTGACCCGGCCCGAGCGGCAGTCGCTAGCCTGGTTCGCGACCGCGAACTTCGGCCTAACAAATGATGATACGGACTAAACGGAGTGAACGAACACTACCAAATGTGTGCGAAGCGCGATGGCGGGCTGCTCGAGGAGGCACTGACGCACTCTGTCATCGGAGCCTTCTATGACGATCTCAGAGAGCTCGGGTTCGGTTTTCGCAAGTACCTCTACGCGCTCGCGCCGGAACGAGACCTCTTCGCCAAGGACATCGGGTCGATCGTGAAGTCGCGGTCATGGTCCATATCGAGGAGAGCCACTCGCCTGGCAGACACTCGATATGATCATCGATGAGAAGCTGGTCGTCGAGACGAAAGCGATGGAGCGCCTGCATCCCAGCGCTTCGAAGCAGCCGTTCAGCTCCTTGTGCTCGACGAACCTGGAAGTGGGCCTCCTGCTGCATTTCGGCCGTGAACCGAAGTTCTATCGCGTAATCTGCGAGAACCATGTCAAGCGCCATCGAACTCGGATGACCCCTCGAAGCTCGTCGTCCTGACCGCGTTACCGCTTGACGAGTTCGCACGGCTTCCGTAGTGTGATGAGATCGTTTCTTTCCGGTCCCGCCTGCTTCGCCGGAAATCCCCGTTCACCGCGGGGACAACGATTCGCCGATCACGGTCCACTCCGGGAGATCATGCGCACTTCGTCTCTTGTTCTTCGAATTTCGCTGCTGTTCGCCTTCGTTGCGACCGCATCTGCGGCCGCGGCCCAGTCCGGCACCATCAAGGGCGTCGTCACCGATAGCACTACCGGGCCGGTCGTCGGCGCGGTGGTCACGGTCGACGCCTCGGCGTTCCTCACGCAGACCAACGCTCGCGGCGCCTACGAATTTCGCGGCGTCTCTGCCGGCACGCATACGGTGCGCGTTCGTGCGCTCGGACACACGCCTGCGACGCAGTCGGTGAACGTGGAGGCGACGGGCACCGTCACCGCCAACTTCACCATTGGAAGCAACGCCGTCGAACTCGCGCGAGTGGAAGTCGTCGCCGGCTCTCGCGCTCGTCACCAGGCTGCCGACGAGCTCGCGGTGCCCGTCAATGTCTTCACCACCGAGCAGATAACGCAGCAGGGCTCAATCGAAACGGGCCGCATTCTCGCGGCGCTGTCGCCGAGCGTGAACATGCCGCACCAGAGCGTAACGGATGCGAACGACATCGTGCAGCCATTCACGCTGCGGGGGCTGAGTCCCGATCACACGCTCGTGTTGATCAACGGATGGCGGCAGCATTCGAGTGCGCTCCTGAACACCTTCCCGTACGGAAGCGCCGCGGGCTCGAGCGGCGTCGATCTGAACGCGATCCCGGCGGGCGCGATCGACCGCATCGAAGTTCTGCGCAATGGTGACGCGGCCGACTACGGCTCCGACGCCATCGCGGGCGTCGTCAACATCAAGATGAAGGAGGGGCAGTTCCAGCCGTTCCTCAACGTCGAGGGAGGGCAATACTTCACCGCCAATTACCCGCACGATGGCGCCGGCGTCGACATTGAATGGCGGCATTGGGCTCAAGCTCGGTCGCGGCTCGCTCACCCTCTTCGGCGAATTCAAACACGACGATCCGACGAATCGCGCGTGGCCGGACAAGTTCCTCGCGGACGCGAACGGGATCAAGGACGACATCGACACGTTGACGGGGACCATCATCCACAAGAACAACTCCCTCACCCAGCCGAACTACCACTGGGGCGACGGCGAGCTTCGAAACGGCCAGTTGTTCGCCAACTTCCGCATGCCCGTGACCGCCTCGGGCAACACCGAGATCTACGCGTTCGGCGGCTACGCCAATCACTTCGGCACCGGCAACGGTTTCTTTCGCTACCTCGACAGTGAACGCAACTGGCCCCAGATCTACCCGCAGGGCTTTCTCCCCGAATTCGATCCGACCTCCAAGGACTACTCGGCCACCGGCGGCATCCGCACGCAGGTGAGCGGCTGGTCACTCGACGTCGGTGGCTCGTACGGGCTCAACACCTTCGACTACAATCTTCGCAATACGCTGAACCCGTCGCTCGGCCCATGTCTCGATGTCGCGTGCGCGCCGGGACACGACGGAATTCTTGGCACGGCCGATGATCCCGGGATTCCGAATCAGACGACATTCTACGCCGGCACATTGCGGCGCAGCGAATACGAGGTTGGATTCAACGCGGCGAAGGCGATCCCGATGGGTCTCCCGGCGCCAGTGAACGTCGCGGCCGGTGCGCTCTTCCGCGGCGAGGATTAGAAAATCCAAGCCGGCGAGCTCGCGTCGTACGTCAATGGTGGACATCTGGCGCAGGACAGCGCTGCCGCGCCTGCGGGATCATTGGTGTTCGGCGGATTCAGTCCGACGGACGCGAGCGACCACAGTCGCACGAACATCGGAGCCTATCTCGATCTCGAAACGAATCTGACGCCGGAGTTCCTCGTGAACGTCGCGGGGCGCTTCGAGCACTATAGCGACTTCGGGTCGAACGTCTCGGGCAAGCTCGCACTACGCTATCAGCCCACGAAGCAGTTCGTGATTCGCGGCTCGCTCAGCAACGGATTCCGCGCGCCGGGACTTCCACAGAGCTACTTCAGCCACATTACCACGAGTTTCATCGGCGGACAGCTCATCCAGGTCGGCAACTTCCCCGTGAGCGCGCGCGCGGCGCAGGTGTTCGGCGCGAAGCCTCTGAAGGAAGAGAAGTCGATCAACATAAGTTCCGGCGTCGTCTGGAACCCAACCGAGCAGTTCACGTTCACGCTCGACTACTTCCACATCAAGATCAAGGATCGCATCCTGCTCGGCGCGTCCTTCGCGGACTCCGTGTCCGCGCGGATTTTCGCCGATTCGGGATTCAGCAACATTGCAGGCGTCCAGTTCTTCACGAACGGACTGGATACGAAGACGGACGGAGTCGATGCCACCGCTAACTATCGCGTGCCCGCCGGAAGTGGCACGCTCGACTTCAGCCTCGGGGCGAACTGGACGGAGAACAAGATCACGCGCGTTGCTCCGCTGCCGGCAGTCCTTCAGGGGACTGCGACCGATATCCCGAGCATCCTCGATCTCGTAACGACGCTCGCGATCGAGAAGGAGCGTCCCGACTGGCGCGGAACGCTCACCGGGCAGTACTCGATCTCGCGCTTCCACGCCCTCGCCCGCGCCTCTACTACGGCGGCTTCTCGTCGGCAGAGCCGAGCTTCACCGATGAGGAGCATTACGGCGGAAAGACGTTCGTGGATACGGAGATCGGCTACCGCTTCAACGCGGTGAACCTGTCGATCGGCGCGCGAATCTCTTCGATGTCTATCCCGATCAGGCGCGCAAGGAATTCAACAACAACGACAACACCTTCCCGTGGGCGGCGGCGAGCCCGTTTGGATACAACGGGCGGTATCTGTACACGCGAGCGGAGATTGCGCTGGGATGGTAGTTAGCGATTTCTATCCTGGATTACGCTCCCGACTCACGAGTTGAAAAAACCCCTCCGGCATGTTCGCCGGAGGGGTTTTTCATGTGCGTGCAATCGTGCTATCGGCGTGTGACGCGATCCCAGGCGTCGCGCACCGCGTCTTTCATGTGCTCCCACGTGCGCTCGCCACGATGCTCGTACTTGTCCCAGCCGCTGCGCAGGTGTGGCTCGACATCGTCCCATTCTCTTCCGCGGTGTTTGCTTGCGGACTCGACTTCATAGCGGTATCCCGGCGAGTAGTGATCGAACCCTCTGTCCGCTTGAGCATACGGACGAGTGCGCCAGTTGTCCCGCCAATAGGCCGCCTCGTTTTCCCAGTTGAGTTGATCGAGCGTCGCGCGGAAACCCTGTGTGGGATTTACGTCACCCGCAACCATTGAAGCCTCCCTGAAAGGGCAAGGTCGTCGGGTGCAGATGGTGTGCCGTGCCGGCGAGTTGTTGCCAACTGATGTTCGAGACGAGAGCTGCGCGATGCAAGTAGTAACAATTGGTGATGCGAAATCAACGGATCGAACTGACACCAACTGACAGGCGCCCATAAGCAGCCACTATCCGTCAACCAGTTGAGATCACCGATGAATCCGTTGATTCCGTGGTTCACTTTGTTCGTGCCAGCCCGCGCGGCATTGTGCCGGGTCGCAGCCCTCACAGATTGATCGAAATTGCTCTGCACGCGACTTACAGCACCCGCCGCGCGGCGCTATCCTTTCCCGCCATGCTCGAATACAGCCCCCACTTCGATCTCGCGGCCGCCGAGCGGCTGGCGCGCGAGCATTTCGGCTTCGACGGCCGCGCGACGCCGCTGACGAGCGAGCGCGATCAGAATTTTCTCATCGAGGCGGCCAGACGGATCGCGGATCGTCCTCAAGATCGCCAACGCGACCGAGGACCGCGCACATTCTCGAGGCACAGCAGGCGCGATCGCCCATGTCGCGCACGCGACTGCGACATCACGCCGCGATTGTTGTCGGCGACGAACGGGCGTGCGCTCGCCGAAGCGATCGGCGCGCGACGGCAAACGGCATCTCGTGTGGGCGATCACATGGCTCGACGGGACGCCCATGGCCGCGGTCCCACGCCGCTCGCGCGAGCTGTACGAGGACTTCGGCCGCCAGGTCGGCGCGCTCGACCGTGCGCTCGCGACTTCGATCATCCGGCCTTTCATCGCGATTTCTACTGGGATCTCGCGACACGGGACGCGCCATCGTCGACGCGCAAGCGCGACCTGATCGAAGATGCCGCGCTCGGCGCGGCGATCGACCGCGCTCATTGGCGAGTTCGATCGGCGAACGGGCGCCGCTGCTCGGCGGACTGCCGCCGCGCCGATCGTCCACGGTGATCTGAACGATCACAACGTGTTGGTCGGCGACGGCGACGATCTGTGAGTCGCGGCGCAGCGTGTCGCCGGCATCGTCGACTTCGGCGACATGGTCCACAGCTATCGCGTTGGCGATCTCGCGATCGCCATCGCGTACGCGATGCTCGACTCGCGACGACCCGCTCGCCGTCGCGGCGTCCATGGTGCGCGGCTACTCGCGAGCGCGTTACGCCTCGACGACACGAGCTCGCCGCGCTGTTCGGCCTCGTGCGCTCCGGCTGTGCGTGAGCGCGTGTATCGCCGCGGATCAACAGCGCGCAGCGCCCCGACAACGAGTACCTCGGCGTCAGTCAGCGGGCGATCGACGCGCGCTGCCCGACGCTGGCGGCGATTCCATTCGGCTTGCCGAGGCGTCGTTTCGCGCAGGCGGCGGGACTGCGGGCGTCGCCGGCGCGGAGTGCGCGTCGTCGAATACCTCGCGTCGACGCCAACCGTGCGCGCCGGTCCTTGGCTATCGATCTCGCACGCGAGCCGACGATCGTGCTCGATCTGAGCGTCGCGAGTCCGCTGCTCGAGGCGATCGGCGCGAGAACAACGCGAGCCACCTCTCACGCGCACGCGTATTCGGCGCGATGACGCGACGCGGGAGTTCGCGTGTCGGTTGGCCGATACGACGAGCCGCGGCTGCTCTATGTCGCGCCGGCGTTCGCGCTCGGACCGCGACGCGACCGACGAGCATCGCACGATCCACATCGGTCTCGATTTGTTCGCCGACGCGGGCACGCCGGTGTTCGCGCCGCTCGCCGGAACGATCCACGCGTTCAGCGACAACGCGCAGCCGCAGGACTACGGTCCGGTGATCATTCTTCGTCACGAGACGGATGACGGCACGGAATTCTTCACGCTGTACGGACATCTGAGCCGCGAGTCGCTCGCACGGCTCGCAGATCGGCCGACGTCGTGACGCGCGGGCGAGCAAATCGCGACGCTCGGCGCGCGCGACGGTGAATGGCGGTTGGACGCCGCATCTCCATCTGCAAATCATCACCGATCTTCTCGGGCTCGACACCGATTTTCCCGGCGTCGCGCGGCCGTCGCAGCGCGATGCGTGGCGCGCGCTCTGCCCCGATCCGAATCTGCATCGTCGGCGTTCCGGCGCAGCTCTTTCCGCCGAGCCGCCGTCGAAGCGCGCAGACGCTGGCGAGCGCGACGCGAGCGCATCGGGCACAATCTGAGCATCGCCTATCGCGAGCCCGTGAAGATCGTGCGCGGCTGGAAGCAGTACCTGTACGATGACGAAGGCCGCCGCTATCGTCGACGCGTACAACAACGTGCCGCACGTCGGCCATTGCCACCCGCGCGTCGTCGAGGCCGGCGCAGCAGCAGATGCGCGTGCTCAACACGAACACGCGATACCTGAACGACCTGCTCGAACGACGTACGCCGAGCGACTGCTCGCGACGCTGCCGGCGCCACTCGACGTCGTGCTACTTCGTGAACTCGGCGAGCGAGGCGAACGAGCTCGCGCTGCGCCTGGCGCGCGCGTACACCGGCGGCCGCGACATGATCGTGCTCGACGCGGCGTACCACGGCAACACGACGTCGCTCATCGACATCAGTCCGTACAAGCACGCGGGCCCCGGCGGCAGCGGCGCGCCGGACTGGGTGCACACGTTGCGCCGCTGCCCGACGACTATCGCGGCCCGTTCAAGCGCGAGCGATCCGCAGCGCCGGCGCGAAATACGCGGCGGAGGTCGGCGAGATCGTCGAGCGCCTCGAGGGCGCGCGCGCCGGCCGTCGCCGCCTTCATCGCCGAGACTGCCCGAGCGTCGGCGGCCAGCTGATCTTTCCGCCGGGATATTTATCGAACGTGTATGAGCATGTTCGAAACGGCGGCGGATTGTGCATCGCCGACGAGGTGCAGACCGGCCTCGGCCGCATGGGCACGAGCTTCTGGGCATTCGAGGATCAGGGCGTCGTGCCGGACATCGTCGTCATGGGCAAACCGCTCGGCAACGGACATCCGATCGGTGCGGTCGCGACCACGCGGGCGATCGCCGACGCGTTCGACAACGGCATGGAGTACTTCAGCACGTTCGGCGGCAACACCGTGTCGTGCGCGATCGGTGTCGCCGTGCTCGATGTCATGCGCGACGAGGCGCTGCAAGAGCACGCCCGCCGTGTCGGCGACCGATTGCTCACCGGGCTTCGCGAGCTCGCGAATCGCTACCCGATCGTTGGCGACGTGCGCGGCTCGGGATTGTTCCTCGGCGTCGAGCTGGTGCGCGATCGCGACGACGCTCGAGCCGGCGGGAGCGGAGGCGTCGTTCGTGGCGAATCGAATGCGGGAGCAGGGGGTGCTGCTCGGCACGGACGGGCCGTATCACAATGTCGTGAAGATTCGGCCGCCGATGCCGTTCACGACGAGCGATGCTGATGTACTCGCGGACGAGCTCGAGTTGGCGCTCGGGAAGCTCCCCGGCTGAAAGGCTGCGGATTACTGGCCATTCAAGCCCTAACAATTTGAAAATACGAATTGAACGAAGCGAACGGACACTAACGGATGACTTCGAGGCGCGAGCGGGCTGTTACGGCCGACCCCAGCGAGACTCTCGAAAAAAAGTTCACGCCTTTCGTCCGTTTCACCCGTTCGATCCGTTCGTTCCGTTTTTCCACTTTGTTACGGCCAGCCAAGCGCGTTACACCCAGCCACGCGCGTTACGACCAGCCATGCGCGCTGCGGTCGCCCCTACTTGGGAAACACGCCGAGTATCGTGACCTCGTAGGGCAACGGCTGTTTGACGTCGGGCCCCTTTCTCGGATTTTCCTCCAATCGTCGCGACACCTCCTCGAAGCTGATTCGAGGCATTCCGAAGACGTGCAGCCGGTCGCCCACCTTGAGCCGGCGCACGATTCGCTCGGGCGGCGTGTTCTTCGCAAACACCGTTCGCAGATGTTCCACCTTCACCTTGCCGTTCATTTCAAGGGCGGAAGCCGGCACGAATCGCCCGTCCCTCACCTCCTGCTGAGGCCCGGTAATCACCATGATGAACTCCACATTGTTGTAGAGTCCCGTCTCGGCGACGATCGCGATCTTGTCTCCCGAATACGACATCGTGCATGACGCCTTGTTCCAGATGTCGAAGGTCTTGTCGGCGCCCCCGGGCTTGAAGCCGTCGACCGGGATGAAGGAGCTCGTCGTGCTCACGCCATTGATCCTCGTGATCGGGTGGATCTCGAACACATGATCCGGGGTGTCGGTATCGAGCGAATCGACGTGTTCTCCCTGCTTTTCCTTGTTCGACGACGCGTGCTCAGGCCAGATCCTGAACACGCCCGTGAGCTTGAGCGGCTTACCGGATGCCTCCGCCGCGTGCACCAGGTCCACCGCTTCCTTCTGTTTCGCGGCGTTCGCGATCTCTCCGACCACCGGGAGCGCAATCTGTGGAGAGCGACCCGCGAAGTGGAGATCGCCGTCGATGGGTGCCGGGAGCGGCGAGCCCATTGCCTTGTCGACGGTGAAGTTGGCCACGATCTGCACACGGTTTCTGTTGCGCTCCACGAATGATTGAAGGAGCTCGATCTTGACGTGCTTCGGCTTGAACTTGGCGTCGACGTTCATGTACACGCTCGTCGCCTGACGACCTATCCATGCGCACCCGGTGAGACCACCAACCGCAAACCACAGGAGCGACATTGACCGCATGTTTGTCCGGCGTGAGATGTCTCTCCGTAACCTGGGCATGGCTGACAGCTCCTGTGGCGGACGTGAGAAAACCGGCGCTTGGCATATCAGAATCCCGACTCGGCGATAGGTCGTTCTCGGCCGTATCGCCACGCCGGGAGACTTGGCATGGCGCGAATCGGTGCTGCTAATGGCAAAAGTCAGTCCCGAATATTTGGGAGATCGGATCACACCCCGAGTCGGCCCGGTCCGTCAACGGCCGAGTACGATCACCGCCATTCTCCAGTCCGTGACCGCTGGCGTTCGCCGGCCATTCACGGTCGCCGCTTCCTGCGGTTTGGATCGCGGCACGTAGCTCACGGCGGCCACCACATTGGCCGCGACGAGATCGCTCACGATTTTCTCGCGCTCGTCATTGATGCGCGGGTCGACGCGATGGGTATACGACTGCAGCTGACTGGAAAACATTATTCCAGTATCGTGCGTCGCCGCGATCAGCCAAATCGATGAGGGTCCATTGCGCGTGCTGTCGCTCGGCCATCGCCACATCCGGAGGTGATGGCGTTTGGTGAAGGTGTCGGCGACTTTCTCGTACACTCGGTCGGGCGGCCGGCCGTCGAGCAGGAGCTTCGATACCGGCTGTGCATTGTACCCCTCGCCCTTGGCCGCCTTCGCAAACATGATGAAGTCGCTGCGAAGATTCAGCGGTACCGCGACTGTCCAGCCGGCGGCCCGGAAGGCGGTGCTCACCTGCGCCGACGACCCGACGACGGCCAGGGAGATGACGTCCGAGGGGAGCCGTCCCTGTTGAAGGGAGGCGTGCATGGGCGCCGATGAGGCAATGGATTCGGGGCTCAACCCACCCGTGATCGCCGGCGGCGGCAACCAGTGCGTCCACACTCGCAGAGTCGTACCGCGGTCGACGACTGCCGTGAGCTCCCATCCCTTCTGCAGCGCGACCGCTCGATGTCGTTCGACGACCTCGGTCTCGAGCGTCGCCGCAAGCACCGCGGCACCCACCGGGTGAAAGATGCCGAGCAGGAGGACGGCCCAATCGCGTTTCGAGCGCACGATGGACGGAATCGGCGGCCCCACGATTCGCCCCGCTGAATCCACGGACTCTCTCGAGTCGTCGATGGAGACGATGCGCAACGAGACCGCGGTGTGCATCGTGTCACCAGTCGCCACATTGACCGGGATCGCGACGCTGTCGAGCGCGAGTGCCAGCCAGTGCCGCTTGCCCTCGAAGCGCTCCTTCCCCCACGCGGTGATGCGTCCAGTCACGACGCTGCCGGGAGCGACCGCCACTCGCCCACCGTCGTGCACGACCGGCGCGATGACGAGCAGACGAACGCGCGCTCCGCGATGATGGCTCGCGAGTCGGTCCAGGAGTCGCAGGTGCAGCGTGTCACCTGGCGCGATCTCCTGCGCGTTGAGCGCGCTCGGCATCGCGGAGATGGCTGCAACAACTATCAGGAATGAAAAACGTACTATGATAGCACGCGCCATGCGCCGCCAGTTCGCGAGGACCCGCATGCATTCTATCTGTGCAGACGTACTTGCCAATACACCAAACTACAGGAATAGAAACAGCGACCCTCCGGCATTCTGCCGAAGGATCGCCGCCCCACGCCCACCTCAATAAATTTTCGTTATTCGCCCTTCTGTCGAACACGCATTCAGTTCGTTCGCGCAGAACCGCCGCGGGTTCTTCGCAATTCTCAATTTTCCGCCATCAGGGTGTCGCCGACGCGGCCGTGAGAGTGAACGCGGAGGTAGTCGTTTGACCTGAGCTCACACTTGCGGTTGCGGGTACGGCGGGAGTCGTTGTAAACGACACGCCCGTGGGCGCGGCAAAGCTCACGCTGTAGGTGCCCGGCGCAAGGAATGGGAACTGCGCCTGAAATACTCCACTGCCCTCGTCGGCGAGCGCGACGTTTTTCGAGCTGTTGTCGGCGGCAGTCACCACGGCCGTGAAATCGCCGAGCGTGAGTGCCGAACCGTTCACCATTGGCATCGTGACAGAGGGATCGACCTGGAGCTGCACCGTGAGACCCCCGGTCACCTCGAAGTCCGTCGCGGTAATGACAGGGTGCATAACCCACGCACCGGACGCTCCCGCCGCCTGACCGAAGCTCTGCGCCACGTTGAAATCCACGAGGAAAACATTCGCGCTGGCGGAGAGTGTGCCACTGCCGCTGGGAAGATTCACCTTGATTCCGCTTTGCGCGATGCTCGGCATTTGCAGACTGCCGGCCACCTGTGCGCCCACGGGCAATCCGGAATACGTCGGCGAAGACGCATAAATGCTCGTCGAGCCGTCCGTGTTCTCGACTTCGATGTAGCCGCCCGTGATCACGAATCGAAGCTGCGCGTACGTACCAGCCGGCACGACGGCATCCTTGACCAGTTGCGCCGTGGACTGGGCGAGCGTGAGCAGATCGGTGGTAACCGGCGTATTCATGAGAACGTGCGAGCCTCCCGAGCCCTGCAGATCGATCTCGGAAATCGTCACGACGGCCGCCTTTACATTGCCGGGTGCATCTGTGAGCAGCACGGAAACCTTGGCGGTACCGCCAGAAGTGGAATCGCCACTGCACGCGGCGAGCGCAACCAGAGCGAACACTCCGATTGCGGTGATTACTGCACGTCGTGCAAGGCGAGTGGACGAATACAACGTCATGTGGTCTCCCTCAGTGATCGAAACGAGTCGTGAATCAGCATCGAGATTGCCGCGGACGTACTGCGTGATCGGGTCGATCGTCATGGCCTCCCGGGCGATGCGGGCGGCCCCGTGGGATGCGTGCGCGCACCGCCGTTTGCAGGCACACCAGCCGGCGGTCCACCGCTCGGCGATCCGCTCGCGCCGGGCGCCGAGACGGGGCGGCGTGCAGCGCCGAGGTCCCGTCCCACGTCTCCCGGTGCGCCGCCGCGCGCACTGAGCGCCTGCGCGGGCAGTGCTTCCAACTCCGCATCGCCAGCACCCGCTGCGAGCGACTGGCTCACTCGTGCAAGCGCCTTATCAGAGGGAAGCCCGCGTGACGTGAGACTTCCCAGCACGTACAGGGGGATCGTGAGCGACCGGCCTGACGGCGCGCTCTTCGCGAGGGCGCTCACATCCTGACCGTCGAGGCCTTCGCGAATCGCCTCCGCGCCCGCATCGATCTCGTCGTCTCTCGCTGCGCCGCGTGCCGCTTCGAGCAGCCCCTTGACCCGTGCCTGCCGCTCGGCTTGTTCGGCAACCGCTCGTGCGATTTCCGCCGCTGGCACTCGCCTCGCGGCGAACTTCAGCGCGCGTTGTTCGAGCGCACCCGCAGGGAGGCCGTTGGTGCGAGCATCGGCGATCACCGCCAGTACGTGCGCCGCGACATTGGGCGGCAACACCTCACGCAGGCGCGCCGAAGGGTCGGCGGTCGTGCCGCCGGTGGATTGTCCGGCAAGTGTCGGCGCGATCGTTGCCGCGGCGAGCAGCAAGAGCATCAGCAGAGCGAAGCGCAATCGCATCTTTCGTGTCCTTTGCAACGTGTGATGGTCGGTGGCCGCTTCTCATTCGTGCTCGGCCAACGCCCTTCCTGCACTTAAGACTGCATAGACGCTCACCGGGTCACTTCCAAGTGCGAACGGCGGATATGACTCGCGAGTGCAACGGTTTACGGCACCTCCCACATCCCCGCCGCACCGCCGAATTCGTCCGTTACGGCGACGGTGCCAGGAGGCGACAACCATCTCCCGCCATCCAAACGAAAGCCCACCTGATGTATTCCTGAAGGGGCCGAGACGGTGATGACCCACCAACCATCGCCAATGGGGGTCAACGCGAGTGGCTCCCAATTTGTCACGTCGCCCGCGAGCTCGACGGAAGAGGCGCGCGGTGCACGCACCCGGATCGTTCGTTCGCTATCGCTGCTCGTGAAAACGAACTGCTCGAGGCCTTCACGCTCCGCAATGGTCGCGCTGACGCGAGGTCCTGTGTCGCCCGCCGATGAAGTACTCGTCAGTGGCTCGTGTCGCCAGCGCGGATGACTGTCGAGACGGATCGCGAGTGAAGCGAACCGGCCATTCGGAAATCCCTGCGCGAGATCGGGTGGATAGCTTCCCGCAGTTGCCACTACGCCAAGTCGCGCAGTAAGCCAGAGGACGCCGGCAACGGTGCCCCACACCGTGCCACCGGAGGAAGCGACGAGACCCTGGCCGCCGCGCGCGCCGACAGTGGCGCCAATCTCCGCGCGGTCGAGGAGCCAGCGGAGAGCGAGGCCGCCGTCGACGTAGCGGAGACTGTCGTTCACCTGGGTGGGCGTTGCAGAGAGGACGGCGGTGAAAGCCTCGCGATGCCACCACACTCCCGCATCGCCCAGCACGAGCGCGTGCCCCAATGTTCCATCCCAAGCCCGCCCGACACCGCCGCCGGCCCAGAGCCCCCACGTTTCGCGCATGACATGGACTCGGCCCAGCGCCTCGACCTGGCCCGTGCGTGTGCCATCCTCGTGGGCCGATCCGGCGGCGGTTCCCGCAATCTCGCCCCGCACGGCAGCGCTCGAAGATGTAAAAGCCGAAGCACCCAGCAAGGCCTGCGACGTCCACGCTCCGGTACTCAGCTCCGAAAAGCTCCCTGCCGCGCCGAGCGATGCGCGCGCGGACACGACCCGAATGCTGGGGCTTATAGTCGCGGCGGCGGCGTCGATCGAATCCGCGTACCGTATGCCGGCTGCACCGGCGTCGAGCGTTGCTTCCACGCGCTGCGCAGCGATGACCGTCGTCGCGCCACAGAAGGCCACGAGCGAGAACGCGCCGCCGAGGATCCGCGGAGCGAGGACCGACCGAAGGAGCGAAGGCGACTGGCGCTGCGAGCTCGAGTGTGACAAGGACCGCGGTGGATTGAAGATGACACTCGATGCAGTGAGACGCTTAGCTTGCGCCCCCAACGTCAATCAGGGAGGTCGTAGTCTTGAACTCGTCACTCACCGTCGTCGACGTTGCTGGATCCGGCGTCCACTCCGTGCCGTCGACGATGAACGCATACTGATGCAGTCCCGCCGGGAGAGAAACAGATACCGTCCACGCTCCGTCTACTCCCACGCGGCGAAGTGGGGTGACGGCTCGGTCCCAGTTATTGAAATCGCCCACAATGACGACACTGGATGCACGAGGTGCGAGAAACACGAAGCGGACGACGTGTACGGTATCGCGACGCGCGCCGGTGAGCGGCAATGGAGGGGTCGCAGCTGCGATCGTGGGGGGGCTGTCGGATGGCGCAGCCATGTCGTGCACGATGTGAGTTCCGAGCACCGCCGTTGCGACAACCACCATCGCCGCCGCCAAGGCGCCGAGCGGCGAAGTCGAAAGCTGAAGGGTGCGGTTCCGTAGCCACCAGCTCCGTGTTCCTGGAACACCCGCGCGGGACGCCACTTCGAATTCCGCCTTTGGGTCGAGGACGGCCATGAGCCGCGATGTGAAATCGGAGGCCGTCCGCTCCGGCGTCCGCAACAGCTGAGCCACCCCGTCGATGAGCTCATCAGGATGGTCGTCATTCTCGGACATCTCGCTCTCCATTTCGCCTTCGTGCGTGCGCTCAGTCATTGCCTGACTCCCGCGAGCAATTCGCGCAGTCGCGAGCAAGCGCGCTTCACCCGCATCTTGAGTGCCGAGATTCCAGCACCGGTGATTTCCGACATCTGCTCGTAGCTCAACTCCTCGACGTGCTTCAGCAAGAACGCCTCCCGGTGCTCGACGTCGAGCTGGTCGAGCGCGCGTTGAATCTCAGCCAGCATCTCTTTGCTACTCGCGGGGTGTTCGACGATCGCGGCGTCGAGCGCTCCTTCATCGCTGACGAATCGGGTCGCGCGCCGGGTGCGGCGTGAGGCGAGCGTGCGACACTCATTGACCAGGATCTGCAGCAGCCACGAACCGAAGCGGTCGCGATCGCGAAACGCCTCTAGTCCGCGAAATGCACGAATGAACGCCGATTGGAGCGCCTCGTCCGCATCGTCCCGATCGCCGAGGAAGCGAACGGCAAACCGATTGCACCGATCTCGGTACCGATCGACGAGATCGGCGTATGCATCGAGTTCCCCGCAAGCACGGCGGCAATGATCTCGGGGTCACGGCGAGTGTCCACATATGGTGAGACTTGGCAATTCTTAATTGCGTCACCATACATGCACGCGGGCGGCGAAACGGCAAAATCAGCCGTAGCGCACTGGACACCGCGATCTACTTCTGCGCGCGCGCCTTCAGCTCCTCGAACCAGTGCTCGCTTACCACCAGAAGCCCCGATTCCCCCGCCACCGTTTCCCGCAACATCAGGAATCGTTTGTCATCAGGTGAGATGTCGTAGATCTGCACCGGTGCGGCGAACGGAAATGGAGTGATCGAGAACAACGCCTTCTGCGCGCCGATGGTGAACGATGGTGTTCCACTCACCTGTGCAGCTACCAGATCGCCGCGATTGTTATTGAAGAACAGTTCCTTTCCGCTGTGCGACCAGATCGGAGCGGTACCGCCCGCCGTGGACACCTGCCAGCGCGCGGACGAGACGTCGGGAAAGGGTCGCACGTACGTCTCGAACACGCCGGACTCATCCGATGCGTACGCGAGCCACTTCCCGTCGGGAGAGAGTGCGGGCGATACCTCGCGCGCCGGCTCGCCATGATCGGCGCCGGAGCATGTCGCCGGCGTGCCCGGCGAAGATGTCGCCGTTCCCGCCTCGCCGATCACCCGTCGCCCGATCAGCCACTTGCCGTCGGCCGACATGAACGCCTGCCCCATCGCGATCTTCGGCGACGAGCAGGCGCGTTCACGGGCCGATCCCATCGGCGCGCTTCACGGTCGGCACGCCGCCGCCATCGCCGCGGTCGGCAAGGAACATCACCTCGCTACCGCCCGCGCATCCACGACGGACGCACGAACGACGTATCGCCGAACGTGATGCGCGAGAATGGCCCTCCGTTCAGCGCTTCACCCAGATATCCGACTTCGCGCCGCGCAGCAGATCCACCGCCACTGATCGGCCGTCGGCGAGAGCGAAAGCGAATTGATCGTGCCTTCCATCTTCCACGTGGAATCCGTGCGACTGGCCAGCCCCTCGCGCGTCACCCACACCACCTCGCGATCGGAGGCCTGGCTCGCCGTCTGGAAGACCAGCGTCCCGGTGGCCGACAGTGCGACCTCGGCCCCGAACGGGCTCGGCTCGAGTCCCTCATACAGACCGATCGGTGCGCCGGTCAATTCCATCTTGCCCGGGTCGAACGGAATGGCGAGCAACTTCCCCTCGCTCGTCACGACCACGAGATGGCCACTCGGCGAGTATCGTGCGTATACCCCCCGCACGAGACTGCGCGGTTTTCCCGTTGGGAGCGGCTGCACCATGATCTGGTAGTCCGCCGGCGTCTCCGACGCGTGCCGCACGCGGAAGAGCATTCCCTTCGAGCCCGGCAAGATGATGGGCCACTCCGAGCCGAGTACCTTCTCACCCGCCGGAAAGCGATAGACCGCTTCCGCCTTCCCGCCCGTCGATAGGATACGATCGATCCCGGAATCGACTTCGAAATAGACGTAGCCGTCGCTTCCCCAATCCGCGGCCGTCGCGTTCGCGCTATCGGTGAGGCTCAGTGACGAGCCACCATCGAGCGGAAGGATGCGAACCGTTTTCCCATCCTTGATGAAGCCGAGATTGCGGCCGTCGGGTGAGAAGAACGGGCTCACGGCGCCTTCCGTGCCGGCGAGCGGCGTCGGGCGGATCTGATCGGCTTCCTTGATCCACAGATCGTGTTGTGCCCTCGCCGCGTCCGGTGTACACGATGCGTTTTCCGTCGGGCGAGATCGCGACGCGGCCGCCGAGGGCGCCGGCGCTCACCGCTTCCAACGGGCGCAGGAACACGGCGTAACGATTCGTGAACGGGCGCGGCGACGGACGGAACCATCCCCACGCGGCAAGGATCGCGAGCAGCGCGATCGCGGCGGCCGCGAGCATGCGCGGCTTCTTCGACGCCGGCGCTGCGGCCATCGCGAATCCGGTGCCCGACGTCATGCTCGCGGTGGCGGGTTCGCTCAGCGCTTTCACGAACGCGTCGGCGGTCGGGAATCGGTCCGCCGGAAGTTTCGCGAGCGCGCGATGCACCGCAAGCTCGACGTTCAGCGGCACCGAGCGCCGGCGCGCGGTGATGCGCTCGGGCTCCTTCGTGACGACGGCGGCGATCACCGCTTGCACGGTGGGCCCGGTGTGCGGCGGTTCGCCCACGAACATTTCGTACAGGAGACAGCCGAGCGAATACACATCCGCGCGTGCATCGAGCGTGCGCTCGCCGGTCGCCTGCTCGGGACTCATGTAGCCGGGCGTGCCAAGTGAGAGTCCCGTTTCCGTCATGCGATTGCCGCCCGCGTGCGTCACCGCGAGCGCGATCCCGAAATCGGCCACGAGCGCCTGGCCGTCCTGTAGCAGCACGTTCTCGGGCTTGATGTCGCGGTGGATCACGCCGTGCCGGTGCGCGAAGTCCAGCGCGCCGCCGATCTCCTTCGCGAGGCGCACCGCGTCGTCCACCGGCAATTGATGCTCGCGCTTGAGCCGGTCGCGCAGACTCTCGCCTTCCACGTACGGCATCACATAGAACAAGAAGCCGTCGGCCTGCCCCGAATCGAAGAGCGGCAGGATGTGCGAATGCTGCAGCGCCGCGGTAGTCTTGATCTCCGCCAGGAATCGCTCGGCGCCGATCACCGCGGCGAGCTCGGGGCGCAATACCTTGAGCGCGACCTTGCGATCGTGCTTCAGATCATGCGCGAGATAAACCGTGGCCATGCCGCCCGCGCCAAGTTCGCGCTCGAGACGGTACCGGTCGGCGAGCGCGTCGGCGAGTCGTGGCGGCGAGTCTAGCATTTTTGGAGTCGGTCCGTGGTGGGGGGCGCGGCGACAGAGCCTAAGGTACGATGTCACAGCGCTCTCGTCCATGCCGGCGTGCGCAATCCCCAGGACAGCCGTCAGTAGAACATGTTGATCGCCACCGCCGGCGTGATCGACGAGGAGGTGTTGTGGCCGGCGAGAATCACCCGCGTGCCCAGCAGAACGCCGAACCTGGGCGTCCAGTTGTACTCGATCGCAGGAGCGAATCCGAAGCCGTCGCTCGAGCCGGAGTTGAAGACGATGCTGGGAGGATTTGGCGTGCTCTCCGGATCGAGGATGTCATAGCCCGCCACCCGGGTGTTGGCACTATGCCGGAAGGTGAGATCGATTCCTAGCACCCAGCGCTGCGTCACGCTGTATTCGCCCGCCAGATCGACGAAGAGCGAGCTTCCGGGATCCGCGCGCCCCCGAAAGCCGAACGCCGTTCCGTAGACGCTCACGTCCTCGATGTCCACGCTGTTTGAGAACGTGTCCGATACGTCGAGGCGCGTGCGCAGGATGCGGCCGTTCGGCATCCAGAGGAACGTCTGTGAGTAGAGAGAGAGCGTCGTGGCGTACGCGCCACCCCCAAGGCCATTGCTCGGCCGGTTTCCGAGTTTGTCGAACTTCCCCGTCGGCAGCGCTTCCTGCACGACGATCGCGGTGGTCGGCACCCAGCTTCCCGCGCGAAACTGCGTGAGGCGGTATTGCGCCAGCAGCGAGAGGTCGCCGAGTCCAATGCCGGAGCTGTTCGTGCCGTCGCTCACCATGTTGAAGCCGAAAATCGGAATGAGCCCGACGGTGAACCTGTCCGTGAGACCGTAGTTCATGTAGGTGAGGGAGCCGAAGCCGTCCGAATGCGGGGTGCGCACGTCGAAGACGTACGGCTCGACGAGAAAGTGCCCGCGCGGCAGCGTGTTGGGCGACGCGGCCAGCATCGGGCCCGTCCACCAGGCGTCGTCGGTGGACTGGCGCGACATGGCCGATGCTTGCGATGCGCTCACGGTATCGCCCGCCTGCTGCGCGCGCAAGGCGAGTGGGTACGACGCACCGATCAGGCAGCAGAGTGCTAGAAGAGCTCGGAGGATTCCTCGGTCGTCGTGCATTCGTGTGGGCAATTTTGCGTGAGCCTCAGTGCGATGATCCACTTTCAACTTTCAGGCGAGAATCCTCTGTGATCCAGCTCAGGTGCGCGCGGCAGTTCCTGCACTCACTCGGGGAGCAGCGATCGCGGGGACGGCGACAGCACTAACACCTCCGGCGCTCTGTACTTCAAATGGAGCGCGAGTTGCCGCGAGAGCTCGGCCCACTCGACGGAGCGGGCGAGCAACCCGCGGTGCGAGTCGTACGCCTTGGCATCGCGGAACAATGCGAGCCAGACGAACGCGTGTTGTCCCTCGCGAACCGGGAGCGCTGGAAAGGTGTTCGCGTCGTACGCCGTGACAAGCGACGCGACCACACGTGCATTCGCCGCGGCCAGCGCGGGCCGAACGCCGCGCTCGAAGAAGTCGACGAATGAAGGATCGACGGGAGCGTCGAAGTAGTACAATGTTCGCCACGAGCAGATCCGCCCGTGGTGCCGCGCCAATTGCGGGCCTCGTGCGCGCATCGGTCGCGAAACCGCTCCCATGCCGCGCGGGAAGCAGCAAGAGCACGTTGTCGTTGTCGATGATGGTGGCGTTGGCCGACTCGCGATGCGACTTCCAGTGCTGGCCGAGGTAGAACTTCTCGAGCGACGTCCTGCGCAATGACATGTCGGGAAATCCGCGCAACCAGACGAATCGATTGGGATCGGAGAGATCACGAAAGTGGCCGATCACGGAGATGCCGACGGCTTCCTGCGTTTCGATGAACTCGCGCTCGAAGAGGTCGATGAGGCGATCGCGTGCGCCGGGATGAAGCGCGTATTGCCTGAGCTCGACTATGGAGCAGCCATCCGGAGAGAGAGCAGCTCGCGTTGGCGGAGCCTCCGCAACCGGTGTGTGGCCCATAGAGTCCTGGCTTTATGCCGTTCAGGGTGGCGTAACGTGGATCAAATCGCTATTGTCAACATCAGACCGGGCGTCCGGTTTGACAATAGCCACTCGGTCGCGCCAGCATGGAGCCATTCGGCGCCCCATCGCGGAAGGGACGATGACCACTCAGGCGATCCCCCAACCGAAACGCAGCTACGATCCGCAACTCCTCCGCCGTCGCATCCTCGACGCGGCGGCCGCCGCGTTCCAATCGGGTGGCTATCACTCCACGAGCATGCACGACATCATGCGCCTCACCGCTCTCTCGGGCGGCGCACTCTACCACCACTTCCCCACCAAGAAAGCACTTGGCCTCGCGGTGATACGCGAGCGCGTGTCGAAGGACATCGACGACATGTGGGGCGAGCCGCTCCGTGCACGAGTGACCACCGAGACGGCGCTCCGCCGAGTGTTCGACGGCGTGATCGCCGATCTCGACGAGCGCGCCGCCGTGAGGGGGTGTCCGCTCACGAACCTCGCGCTCGAGCTCAGTCTCGAGGATCCCGAATTTCGCGAGGCGCTGCAGACGGTATTCGCCACTTGGCGCTCGGCGATCTCCGAGAGCGTGCGCGTCGATCAGGCGAATGGCTCGCTCGTGCATCTCGACGCAGAGGGCTTCGCGACGTTCGTCGTCGCGCTCTTCTCCGGAGCGATGGGGCTCGCCAAGGCGACGCAGACCACTGCGCCGATCGTGACGTGCGCGCGAGAGATCGAGCGCGCGATGTCGCGAACCGGGTAGCCGCGCGGAAGTTGCGCGCCTCGCGTATCCGCGCTCGCTAACTTTGAGTCATGAACGCGCGCCAGATCGCCAGCACGCGCATGGCGAATCAGCAGATCGAATCGTCCGCATGCATTACGCCATCCGATGTCGTGGCCCATCTCACGGCGATGCAGGCGCAGGACTATCGCGGCGCGCTCTGGTCGATCGGACTTCGGCTTCCGGGGTCGACCGTCGCGCAGGTCGAGCGCGCGATCGCGGAACGAACGATCGTGCGCACGTGGCCCATGCGCGGCACGCTCCACTTCGTCGCCGCTGCCGACGTGCGCTGGATGCTGCGACTCCTCACCCCGCGGGTGATCCGTGGAACCGCCGGCCGCGAGCGACAACTCGAGCTTGACGAGGCGGTTTTCGCTCGCAGCAGCGGAGTCTTCGAGAGGGCGCTCCGTGATGGCGCGGTGCTCACGCGCGCCGAGATGTACGAGGCGCTTGAGCGCGCGCGAATCTCGACCGCGAGCCAACGCGGGATTCACATCCTCATGCGACTCTCGCAACAAGGGCTGCTCTGCTTCGCCTCGCACAAGGGCAACAAGCCATCCTTTGCGCTGCTCGACGAGTGGATTCCCAAATCGCGAACGGTAGAGCGCGACGAGGCGCTGGCCGAACTCACGACGCGCTACTTTCGCGGCCACGGTCCCGCGACGGTGCGCGATTTCGCGTGGTGGTCCGGGCTCACCCTCGGGGACTCGCGCGCGGGAGTCGCGGCGGCTCATTGGGAGCTGGCGAGCGAAACCGTGAACGGCACGGAGTACCTCGTGTCGCGAGACGCACCGGACGTCGCCGCCGCGAAGCGCGCCGTGCACCTGCTTCCCGGATTCGACGAGTACCTGCTGGGCTACACCGATCGGAGCGCTGCGCTCGACCCCGCGCACGCGCAAAGCGTCGTCCCCGGAAACAATGGCATGTTCATGCCGACGATCGTGGCGGGCGGGCGCGTGGTGGGAACGTGGAAGGGCGCGTCGACGAACGGGAGCAGGATGGTGAAGCTCGCGCCGTTCCGCGCGCTGAGCACACGCGACGCGAGCGCCGCAGGGGCGGCGGCGAAGCGCTACGGGCGCTTCTCCTCCCGCGAGTGATGCCGTCAGGTGCTACGGCCGATATGTGATGGGCAGCGTCTCGAACGTGGCATCCGGATTTCTGGTGTGCACGTTCACCGTTGGGGGACGATCGCGAAACATTTAGGCGGACCAGCGCCGCATTAGTCATGCGGATCAGGATCGTGTCGTTCTCCACCGAGATGGCGACCTTGGCATCCGGTAGAATTTTCCCCTGCCCTTTCGCATCCGACTCGAACGCGGACTTCTGGCCAGCACTCAACAAGTCCTGCAGCTGTCCCCGCGTCTCGTGCGAGCCGGGAAATTTGTAGAGATAAAAACCGAAGTCGTAGCTTCCACTGCCCTCACCCACCGACACCTCCCAGGAGTACTCGAGGGCGTTGTCGCTGGTCGTCGCGCGGTACCACGTCCATACGCCGGAGCTCGGGCGTGCGAGAGGAATCCTGAATTCCGCGCTCGACGAAGTGACGACCCCTGTCGATTTGGTTTGTCCAGAGAGTGAAATCGCCTGTGCGGGCAGGA
>CAWHAS010000007.1:0-309500 GCA_963827355.1 uncultured Gemmatimonadaceae bacterium | reverse complement strand
GCTTGAAGGCGCGAATGTTTCGCCCCTCACGCCCGATGATTATACGCCCCTTTCATCTCGTCGTTGGGCAGCGACACCGATGACACGCTGATCTCCGACGCTCTGAGGCGATGCGCTGCACCGCCAGCGCGACGATTTTCTTCGCCTCGCGATCGGCGTCTGCGCGCGCTCTCGCGAATTTCGCGAAGCTGGTCGGCCGCGTCCGCATGAGCTTCCTCGGCCAGCCGGCTGATCATTTCCGCTTTCGCATCTGGGGCGGACATCCCCGCCAGCTGCTCGAGCCTCCGTCTCGCCTCGGCGCTGAGCTTCTCGAGCTCCCCCTCGCGATCGACCACCGCACTCTCGCGTCGCGAGATGTCGGTCACGCGGCGGGCGACCTCCTTCTCCCGCTGATCGAGGATATCATTTTTCGGTCGAGATTGCTGTCGCGTTCCTGGACACGTCGCTCGCCGCGCTCGATCTCATCCCGGCGCTTCTGCGCCTCGAGCTCCCAGATTTCGCGAACCTTGTTGACCATCTCCTCCTTGCCCGAGATGATCGCCGCCTTGCGCAGCGCTTCGGCCTCCCTCGTGCCCTCGTCTACGATCCGTCGCGAGGTTTCTTCGGCGGTGGCCTTCGCGGCAACCTGTGCGTCGTGCTCGATCCGCCTGCCACCAGAGCGACCCACAAAAAAAGACACCGCGCCGGCAATGATGATGCCTATAGCCAGCGCGGCGTAGATCACTAGTTGGTTCATATGTATCTATAGCTCCACACGACGGTGACGTCGCGAACTCCGGGGAAACACCGCCACGCGCGCAAAGTCAGCGCGAAGGCCACTGCCCAGCCGATGAACCTCCAACAGCGCCGTCAAACAGCGTGAGCCAAACGAGGCTAACCGCAACGATAGCTTGACTCTACGCGTTGCGTGACCGCTGCCCAGAAATTACGTGAAGTACGGCGAAAAGGCCAGACCCAGCGGCTGAATCCCGCGTTCAGCCGCCGCGCTTACCCGGCGGGAGCAGGCGCCGAATCTCGCTCGAGATTCCGTGCATGCGGTCCGCGAACTCCTCGCGCCCGTCCCGAGACTTGATCAGCTCGTCCGTGATCTGAAGTGCGGCCAGAATTGCCGCCTTGTGCGACTCGACGGTTGCGCCGGCGTTCATGACGCCGCGAATCACCTCGTCGACGTACTTGGCGACTGCCCGCGTGTGCTCGGCGGGCTCATCACCTCGGATGGTGTACTCCTCACCGACGATCGTCACCTTGACCGAAGACTTGCGGCTCATTGGTGCGCCTCCTTTTCCTGTTGCTGGCGAAGGAACCGAAGCTTCTCGAGCAGCTGCTTGGTGCGGAGACGCGCCGCCTCGAGGCGCTCGCGCAGCTCGCGATTCTCCCGTTCGAGCGCCGCCGCGCTGGCCTTGCCACTGGGAGTGGGCGCGGCCTTCAGCTTCGCCTCGGCCTCCTGCGCGCGGCGGCGCCACCCGGCCATCTCGTCCGCGAGGGCCTGAATCAAGTACTCGAGCTCCTGAAATGCGACCAGGTCAGGTCGTTCGCTGTCTGACACCTAGCTCTCCCTCCAGGGTACGCAGCACCTTCTCGCGGCGACCGGCGACTTCCTTGTCACGTAGAGTGCGGCCCGGGTGACGGAAGGTCAATCGCCACGCGACGCTTCGGAAGCCCTCCGCGATGCCGGAGCCTCGGTATTCGCTGAGCAGGGTCAGCGACTCGAGCAGTTCCCCGCTCGCGTCGCGAATGACGCTTTCGACGCGCGACGCGGCCAGATCGTTCGGCACGAGCAGCGCGACATCGACGAACGTCGAAGGCGTCGAAGGAAAGGGGCGGAACTCGAGGGGCGGAAAGGTCGAGGCCACGGCCGCATGTTGCAGCTTCGATTGGCCCGCGGGCGCCACCGGCTCCGATGAGATGCGCGCCAGCGAGAGCTCGATGCCGAACGCCGGCGGCGCCCATACCGGCGCGTCGAGCGCGAGCCGGCGCGCCGAGCCGCGAACTTCTCCTCCGATCGCGATCTCCCAGAGCGCGTCGGTGCTCGACGCCGGTCGCATCTCGACCGGCGAGCCGCCACCGACGGTCGTGGCGATCCGCTCCGCCAGCCCCTTCGCGTCCCACTCGTCGAAGTCGGGAGCGTCGGCGTCCGACCAGTGCGGAGGATGACGATGCCCCATTACAATCGCCGCGGCGCGCATCTCCTCGCGCGGAAGCCCACTCTGCGATGGCAGGAAGACGCTCCCGATCTCGAACAGGCGCACGTCGCGATGGTGCTGCGCGAGGTTGTGCTCCGCGCGCCTCGCGAGCGTCTCGAGCAGCTCGCGCCGCAGGTAGCTCTCGTCCTCCGCCATCGGATTCGAGAGGCGCACGTACGAGTCACCGCCGCGCACGAAGGGCATCGAGAGCGCTTCGAACAGCCCCGCAGAGACGCACGTCTCCCGCACGCGAGACGAGAGTACGGCGAGCGGCGAGTCGGGCACCGTGCCGACGCGGAAGGGGCGCAGCTCGCTCGAGAACGATTCGTAGCCGCGCAGTCGCGCGATCTCCTCGATGAGGTCGACCGGCTGCGTCACGTCGGGGCGCCACGACGGGATGCTCACAGTCGCGCGCGCATTCTCGAACTTCCCGACCACGAAGCCCACCGGCGCCAGCAGCTTCGCGATGTCGGGCTCGGCCACCGGCTCGCCGAGCAGCCGGGCGACGCGCGAGCTGTCGAGCGCGATCGAGAGCGCGTGACGGGGCACGGGGTACAGATCGACGGCGCGCCGTCGATCGACCCGCCGGCGACGGCGATGAGCAGTTGCGATGCACGGCGCGAGTGCGGACGGTGCCAGCTCGATATCGACGCCGCGCTCGAAGCGATAGCTCGCATCGGTGGAAAGCTCGAGCGCGCGCCGCGTGCGCGCGGACACTCGCCGGATCGAAGCATGCGACCTCGAGCAAGATGTCGCGCGTGGCGGCGCTCACTTCGCTCGTGCTTCCACCCATCACGCCAGCGACCGCCTGCGCACGCTCCGCGTCGGCGATCACGGTCATTCGACGGGTCGAGCTTGCGATCGACGCCATCGAGCGTGCGTGACGCGTCTCACCGGCGCGCGCGGCCGCACGACGATCGCGGAGCCCGCGAGCAGCGACGCGTCGAACGCGTGCATCGGCTGGCCGACTTCGTGCATCATGTAGTTCGTGGCGTCGACGACGTTGTTGATCGAGCGGCTGCCGACGGCACGCGAGCGCGCGACGAGCCAGCTCGGGACTCGGGCCCGACCTTCACGCCGCGAATGCACGACCGGCGATAAGCGCGGCGCATCCCTCGGGATCTTCGATCGTCGACGCGCACTGCCGCCCGCTGCCGCTTCGCGATCGCCACGACCGGTGCGGAATCGTGGCGGCACGCGCCATTCGATCGCCGGAGCTGCGCAGCGCACTCGGTGCGCGGCCGCGATCTCGCGCGCGATGCCCCTGATGCGAGAGCAGGTCCGGGCGATTGGGCGTCACGTCGATCACGATGCGCGTGTCGCCGACCGCGATCGCTTCGAGCAACGGCGTGCCCGGCGGCAGCGTCGGTGTCGAGCTTCAGCATGCCATCGTGATCCTCGCCGAGGCCGAGCTCGCGCGCCGAGCAGAGCATGCCGTTCGGATGTTGCGCCGCGGATCTTGCGCCTCTCGATCGTGAGGCCGCCCGGCATCACGGTGCCGGGCGGCGCGAACGGATACTTCGCGCCCGCCTTCACGTTCGGCGCGCCGCAGACGACGTCGAGCAGCTCGCCCGTGCCCGTCGTCGACCTTCGTACCCGCAGCTGATCCGAGTCGGGATGCGGACCCGCCTCGATCGACCTGCCCCACGACGAACGCGCGCGAGATCCGCGCGCAGCGCGCACCAGCTCGTCCGACCGGCGCAGCAGCGTGCCGGTGATGAGGTCGCGCAGCTCGTGCCGGTGAGTACGCGAACGGGACGAACGCGCTCGAGCCACTCGTACGAGACGTTCATCTCAGGCGCGAACTGTTCGAGAAACGCATGTCGGAGTCGTACATGAAGGCGAATGTCGGGAATGCCGTAGCGCTGCATGCGCCATGCGCGCCGGGCCCATCCCGAACGCCCATCCCGAGTACCGCTGCGGAATCGACGCCCGCAGACTCGAGCACGCTGGGATGCACCATGCCGCAGCCGAGAATTTCCATCCAGCCAGTCCGCTTGCAGGCCGCGCATCCCGCGCCGTCACAGATGCGCGCACGGCACGTCCATTTCGGCGGACGGCTCGGTGAACGGGAAGAAGCGACGGGCGGAAGCGGCGTGGCGGTCTCGCCGAAGAAACGCTTCGGCGAAGTTCGCGAGCGTCGCCTTGAGATCGACGAACGAGATGCCCTCGTCCACGGCCAGCCCCTCGATCTGCGCGAACATTGGCGCGTGCGAGGCGTCGAAGAAGTCGCGGCGATAGACGTTTCCGGGGGCGATGATGCGAATCGGCGGCGGATACGATCGGCAGCGTCCGGATCTGCACCGGCGATGTATGCGTGCGGAGGAGCGCCGCCGCGCCTCGAGGTAGAGCGTGTCGTGCATGTCCATCGCCGGATGGTTCGGCGGGAAATTGAGCGCGCCGAAGTTGTACCACTCGTGCTCGGCCTCGGGACCCGTCGCGATCGTGAAGCCGAGGTCGCGGAAGATCGCCTCGATCTCCTCCATCACGATGGTGACCGGATGCTTGGCGCCGCGCCACTGGCGTCGCGCGGGCATGGAGAGATCGATCGCGATGGCGGCGGGCGCTGAGGCGGAGAGTACGGCGAGGCGCGCATCGATCGCCGCCTCCAACTCCACCTTCACGGCGTTGAAGCGAGACCCGAACACCGGCTTGTCTGCGCCAGCGAGCTTCGGGAGCTGCGACTTGAAGTCGTTGAGCGCGCCGCGCGTGCGACCGACCGACGATGCGCGCACGGCTTCGAGCGCGTCGAGCGATTCGGCGGCGTTCAGCTGCTCGAGCGTGGTGTCGCGAAACGCGTCGAGCTGTGCGACCAGATCCGCGAGGGTCGTGGACATCGTTCAGGGCAGTGCGAAGGGTGGAAACGAAACGGCGGCAGCGGCGACGAGGTCGCGCTGCCGCCGACGATCCGAACCGAATGCGACGTGCTCTCGCGTCAGGCGGCGACGGTGAGCGCGGCGCGCGCCTTCTCGGCGAGCATCGTGAAGGCTGCGGGGTCGCGAACCGCGAGATCCGCGAGGATCTTGCGATCGACTTCCACGCCGGCCTTTTTGAGCCCGTGCATGAAGACGCTGTAGCTCATGTCGTGCTGGTGGGCGGCGGCGTTGATGCGAATGATCCAGAGCTTCCGGAACTCGCGCTTCTTGTTCTTGCGATCGCGATAGGCGTAGACCCAGCCGCGCTCGACGTTTTCCTTCGCGGCCTTCCAGAGCTTGCGAGCGGGCGCCGAATGCTCCGCGCGCCGCCTTCATGATCTGCTTCTTACGCTTCAGTCGAACGACGTTGCTCTTTACGCGTGGCATAGTAGTCTCCTTACGCTTGCAGGAGGCGCTTCATGCGCTTGATGTCGCCCTTGGTCGCGATCAGACCGGCGCGGCGAAGGTTGCGCTTCCGCTTGGGCGATTTCTTGGTCAGGATGTGGCTCTTGTAGGCCTTGAACCGCTTGACCTTGCCACTCGCTGTCAGTTTGAAGCGCTTCGCAGCGCCCTTGTGCGTCTTCATCTTCGGCATTGATATCCCTTGCGGTACGGCAGCCTACTTCGGCGCCAGAATCATTGTCATGTTCTTCCCTTCCAGCTTCGCGTCCGCTTCGATCTTGCCGATGTCGGACAGGTCGCTGGACACCCGGTCGAGTACATCCTTGCCCAGCTCCGGATGCGCGACCTGACGGCCGCGGAACATCATCGTGACCTTCACCTTGTTCCCCTCTTCCAGGAATCGCCGCGCATGACGCGTCTTCGTGGCGAAATCGTGGTCGTCGATTCCCGGACGGTACTTCACTTCCTTGAGATGAATGACGTGCTGCTTCTTTTTCGCGACCCGTGCCATCTTCGCCTGCTCGAACTTGAACTTGCCGTAGTCCATGATCCGGACGACCGGCGGGCGAGCGAGCGGTGCGACTTCCACCAGGTCCAATCCTTGTGCCTCTGCCTGAGCGAGCGCGGTGTCCAACTCGAGGATCCCAAGCTGGCTGCCGTCGGGCGCAATGACGCGCAGCGGGCTAATGCGAATCTGGCGGTTCACGCGGACACGCTTGGTGCTATCCTGAATGGGCGATATCTCCGAGAAGGACAAAAAAAAACGCGGACACCACTCCGGAGTCCGCGACGCGCGAAGAGCACCCGCATGCGGGCGCCCATCGAACACTGAGACTCCTGCAGCACACCAAGCGCCTGCGCGCGAGGGCCGGAGGGTGAGAGCGAATGTGTCTCGCTCTACTTACTTGATTGTCACTACACAATTTACGGGAATGGACCCATAAGTCAACTCCCGGGCGACGCCCCGCTCACGGGGCCAGCTGATACGCCTTTCCATCGTGCGCCAGCCGCCCCCACGCGTGTATGGCGTCGTGCTCGAAGATCATCAGCCAGTCCTCCTTCAACGCGCGAGCGAGCGTCCGGCGCTTGGTCTCGAGCGTCACCAGCGGTTCCACGTCGTAGCCCATGATCCACGGGAGCGGCAGGTGCGCCACCGTCGGCACGAGATCGGCGAGAAAGAACGCGCGCTCGCCCTTCGACTCGAGCAGGATCCCCTGGTGGAAGGGCACGTGCCCAGGCGTCGGGAGGACGCTGATTCCCGGCACAATCAGCTTCTCTCCCTCGACCAGATCGAACAGCCCGGCCTCGACGATCGGCGCGAAGTTGTGCGGGAAGTAGCTCGCCGCCGTTCGCTCGTTGGTGTGCGATGCGTATTCGAGCTCGCCGCGCTGCACGACGTACCGCGCCTTCGCGAACGTCGGCCGCACCACGCCCGCCTCGTCACGATACGTGTTGCCGCCGCCGTGATCGAAATGCAAATGCGAATCGATCACGATCGCGATGTCGTCCGTGGTGTAGTTCAGCTTCGCCAGCGCGTCCTCGAGCGCCGTGCGGCCGTTCGCGCCCTGATTCTGGATGCCGTAGATGTCCAGGAAGCGCTCGTTCTCCTTGTTGCCCGCGCCGCAATCGATGAGCACGAGTCCATCGTCGTGCTCCACCAGGATGCAGCGCATGCCGAGCGCGATCCTGTTTCGCTCGTCGGCCGGAATGCGCCGCTCCCACAGCGGCTTCGGCACCACGCCGAACATCGCGCCGCCATCGAGCTTTTGCCCGCCCGCCTGAAGCGCGTGGATCTTGAGCCCTCCCACCATGCGCGATTCTACCAGCGGCTGCGGTGCGCTCACGCCGTCGTGTCCTTGTCCACCGGTCGCGGCATCGCCGAGGGGCGCCGCGGGTGCGGCCCCCTCGCCATGCTCGCCGCGAGCAGGCGCTGCAGATCGTCCCAGCACCGGCAGTCGCGCTCGCGCGCCTCGTCGAGCAGCCGCAGGAGCACGTGCGCCGTCGCCACCGCGTCGCCTGCTGCGCGGTGCCGCGCGAGAATCTCGACGCCGTAATAATTCGCAACGCTGTCGAGCCTGCGGCTGCGGAGCTGCGGCAACACGTGTCGTGCCAGCCGCACGGTGCACAACCGCCGTCCCGACAGCCGCTGCCCCGTCGCCCTCTGCACCTCCGCCGACACGAAGCGCCAATCGAATTCCGCGTTGTGCGCGACGAACACGTGGCCTCGCAGCACCTCCACTACCTGCTCGCAGATGTCGCGGAAGCGTGGCGCGTCCTTCACCATCGCCCAGTTGATGTGCGTGAGGTGCGTGATCATCGGGGGGATCGACCGCTCGGGATTCACCAAGGTCTCGAAGCGCTCCGCGACCACGCCATCGCGCACGACGATCGCGGCAAACTCGGTGATGCGATCGCCGCTCCACGCGCTCATTCCCGTGGTCTCCACGTCGACGACGACGTAGGACAGTGATGCCAGCTCATCGCGCTCGAACGTCGCGTCGTAGCTCGGTCGATCCTCGGCCACGGCAATGAGTTGCGCGGTTGAGGGCAGCGCATCCACGCACGGCTCCGGCGTGAGCGACCAGCGGCCGTCGTGCGAGCGCACGAACTCCGGGCGCTGCGCGAACAGCGCGAGCGCCATCGCCTCCGCCACCACGAGCGGCGCGCCCGGCATCTGGCACACGTGCTCGATCAGCGCCTTCGCATCCGAAGATCCGCCCGACAGGAACGCCACCGCTCGCTCGGTGAGCCGCGTCTCTGCAGGACGCGCGGCGATACCGTGAACGCTCAGTCCCAAGGGTCCTCGCGATGCACCGGAAGGGTCATGCAGCGCGGCCCGCCGCCGGCGCGCACCAGCTCCGAGCCCTCGAACGTGATGATCGCGCGCTCGCCATCCTTCACGCGATCGTCGCCCGTGAGAAAATCGGCCGACGTCACGACGCGAAAGCCATGCTTCGCCATCTCGGCGATCGTCGCCTCGTTCCGCGAATACGAGAGAATCACTCCGGGCCGCATCGCGACGAAGTTGCATCCGCTCGCCCATTGCTCGCGCTCCTGCACCGAGCGGCGCGTGCCCCCGCAGAACACCGGAGTCATTGGAAGACCAACGTGGTCGAGGGCCGCGAACACGTTCGGCATCTCCTGCATCTGCTCGTTCCCCTTCTTCCGGAAAAGAATCGGCAGGCGCTCGGGGCCGATGAAGTGCGGCGGATACACGGCGCACAGATCATGATCGAGCTGCGTGAAGATCATGTCGAGATGGATCGCCGTGTTCTCCTTCGGCATCACCACCACGATCACGTTCGTGATGGCCGTCTCCTCGAACAGCTTCGCCGTCAGATAGTCGATCGCCGCAGGACTCGATCGCTCGCTGAATCCGATGATGACCGTGTCGTGGCGCAGCGGATGCACATCCCCGCCTTCGAGCGTGTAGTTGTGCCTGCGCTCGGCCGCGCCGTCGTACAGGATTCCCTGGTTCGCCAGCAGCGGATGGTGGAGAAAGAGCAGCTTCATGATCAGCTCTTCCGACCACCGGACGGCGTAGCGCATCGAGCCGATCATGACGTGATCGCCGACGACCATCGCCGTGTCGCGCGTGAAGAAGAGATTCGGCAGCGGCGGTAGCAGGTAGCCGCCCTCGTTGAGCGATCGCGCGAGCGGGCCCGGCTCCTCTTCCTCGCCCTCGATGAGCATGTCCACCAGCTCCTCGGGGCTTCGCACCTCGATCCTGCTGGCGAGCGGGCCGGAGGGGACGATGTCGAGCGTCTCGCGCACGAGCAGGTCTCGCGCCTCCGGAATCGACACCACGTCGGCGAGCAGGTCGCGCACGGACAGTACGGTCGTAAAGCGCTCGAGTATCGCCACGAGGCGGCGATGCTCCTTTTGGGCGTTCTCGAGGTCGATGATGTCGTCGTAAAGAAAGTCTTCGCGGGTATCGGGCGTGACCGCGAGGAGCTCCGGACCGGGCAGGTGGACGAGCACCGAGCGCAGCCGGCCGATCTCTGAAGAAACGTGTACTGGCATGAGTGTACACAACTTAACGGCGAAGCGACGCGATGAGCCAGCATTCAACTAGCACGCGCGAGAACCTCGTTCTATCTTGTGAATGAATTCACAAGCCACCGCGCCCTTGAAGAGGATAGCCGACTCCACCGTTCGCCGATTGTCGCTCTACCTCCGGTTTCTCGAGGAATTCGAGACGGCCGGACTTACGACCGTATCCAGCGGAGAGCTGGCGGCGCGCGGCGGCACCACGTCCGCGCAGGTCCGGAAGGATCTCTCCTTCTTCGGGTCGTTCGGGAAGCGCGGCTTGGGCTATCAGGTGGCCGAGCTCACCCAGCGCATGCGCCGAATCCTCGGCCTCGAACGCGACTGGCGCGTGATCATCGTCGGCGTCGGAAAAATCGGCGCGGCCCTGGCGCAATACGAAGGCTTTCGCCAGCGGGGCTTTCGCGTGGTCGGCCTCTACGATGCCGATCCCGACAAAATCGGCCGCGAGATCCACAACCTTCCCGTGCGCGCCATCAGCGCGCTCGCAGAGGACAATCGCGAATCACCGGTGGACATCGCTGTGATTGCCGTGCCTGCGGTCGCCGCACAGCGCGTGGTAAATGACGTGGTCGCGGCGGGAATCCTCGGGATCATGAGCTTCGCGCCGATCCAGCTGCACGTGCCGCCCGAGGTCACGATCAATACGGTCAACATGGCGATGGAGCTGGAGCGATTGTCGTACGCACTTTCGAATCGCGGGTAGGCGCTCAGCTCCACAGCTCGAGTGCGCGGCCCAGCGAATGGAACTGCTCCGCGCTCAAGGTCTCGGGGCGTGCGTCCGGATCGATCCCGCACGCCGCGAGGGCAGCCTCCGCATCCGCGGCACTGCGAACCGCGATCGTGCGAACCACCCGGCGCATCTGCTTTCGCCGAAGCGCGAACGCCGCCTGAACGAAAGTGCGGAATCGCTCCTCCATCCCGGCGGGCACAACCGGATCCGCGCGCGGCGTGACGCGCACGACGGCACTGTCGACGCGAGGCGGAGGATTGAATGCGCCCGCCGGGATGCGAAACAGCATCTCGACGGAGGCGACCGCCTGCACGTTCACCGCCAGTGCGCCGTAGTCGTCGGCGCCTGGCGCAGCAGCCATGCGCGCGGCGACTTCCCGCTGCACGAGAAGCACCGATCGAAGCGCACGCGGCTGCCTGAGCGCCTGAAAGAGAATCGGCGTGGTGATGTAGTAGGGCACGTTTCCGGCGAGTGCGTACGGGCCGCCCGCGAGCTCGCCGAGATTCACCTCGAGTACGTCGCCTTCGATGATCGTGAGACGAGGCTCGTTCGCGTATCGGTCGCGCAACAGCTCCACCAATTTGCGATCGATCTCGATCGCGACCACTCGCGCGGCGCGCCTGAGCAAGGCATCGGTCAACGAGCCGCGCCCCGGTCCGATCTCGACGACCGTCTCATCCGGCGACAGTGCGACCGCATCGGCAATGCGATCGAGGATGCGCGGGTCGGTGAGGAAGTGTTGGCCGAGGCTCTTTCGAATCGGCGGTGGTCGCATCCGCGCGTCGCTCAGCTGCGGGTAATCACCACCGCGAGATCGTCGCGCTGCACGGCCTCTCCGGTGTGCTCGGCCAACTCATCGAACACTCGCTGCACGATCGCGGCGGGAGTCTCGGTTCGATAGCGCTGCACGATGTCGAGCACCGGCTGTTCGCCGAGCCGGACGCCGAAGCGGTTGCGCGCGTCGCTCACGCCATCCGTGAAGAGGAGCAACAGGTCGCCTTCCGGCACCCACGGGCGCGATATCGCGTGCGGAAGCGTCTCCACCATCCCGATTGGAGGATCGAGCGCCGGGAGCCGGTCGACGGTTCCTTCGATGGACACCTGAAACGCATGCGGGTGTCCCGTGTTCGCGTATCGCAGCGTCTTTGCCGTGCGGTCGATCACGCCATAGAACGCGGTGATGAACATCTCGGTGGTGATGAGCTCCTCGCGCAGCGTGCCCCCGATCGCTGCGAGCACGGCATCCGGATCGGGCGACGCCTGCGCGTGAATCGCCGACGCGCTCATCGCGAGGGCCATGATCAGCGCGGCGTGATAGCCGTGGCTCGACACGTCGCCGATCATGATCCCGGTGCGAGTCGGCGAAAGCCGAAACAGGTTGTAGAAGTCGCCGCCGACGCTCTCGGCCGGTACGACGCGCGCCGCGACCTGCGCCTCCGGTGATACGACCTCGGTGCGCGGGAGGAGCTTCATCTGCAGGTCGTGCGCGAGCGCGAGCTCCTGAATCAGCCGCTGCTGGCTGAGCGATGCGCGCACGAGCCGCGTGTTCTGAATTGCCGTGCCGATCTGCGTCGCAATGGCGGCGATCAGCTTCTGGTCGCCGGCGCTGAACGGCTGTCCGGAGTGCCGATCGGAGAGATTCACGACGCCGAGCGGCTCCATGCCGCCGGTGGGCAGCGTCCACATGATCGGCACGGAGAGCATCGTCCCGCGCCTGTACGCCGATTCTGCTGCGCACGGCATTTCATCCTTCTCGGCCACCATGGCGTGCTGCTCCCGAAAGACCCGCGCCGACACGCTCGACGTGTCGTGCAGCGCGATGGGCGGGATGTCGAGCACCACGCCTCCGATCGCCGCCACGGTTTGGAGCGTATCCGTCACGCGATCGTGCACGAGAATGGAGCCGCGCCGTGCGCCCACGGTCTCGGAGACCTCCTTGAGGATGGTCGCGGCCGCTTCTTCCAGCGACACCGTGCGCCCCAGAATCTCGGTGATCGTGTAGAGGAGGTTGATCTCCTCGTACCGCTCCGCGAGCTCGTTGGCTGCGTGCTCGACCTCGAGCGACGATTGCAGATACTGCCCCACGATCGCGCGAAGAAATCGCGCGTAGCTCTCGAGCGGTGCGTGCGGCACGGGCGAGGGACCCGCGACGATCCACGCCTTGCGCGGACCGGGAATCTGGGCGACGATCACCGGCCCGTTCGGCGACTCGACGATCTGTTGCGGGACGTTCTCGAGCGGCGGTGTCCAGCCGAGGATCCCCAGCGCCGGGATGCTGGAGGCCATGCGCACGGGCGGGCGAGTGTCATCGCCGAGCCACACCGCCGCGGACGATCCCGTGCCGTCGCGGAAGGCGGTGAGCAGCGCGACCAGATCAATCATGGCGCTTGAGCGTCATCCGAACCACGTTGCCATGGTTCGAGAAGCGCTGAATGCGGTCCATCAGCTGGGTCATGAGAAAGAGTCCTCGACCATCCTCGCGTTCGAGGTTGTCTGGTTCTCTCGGATCCTGCAGGCATTCCTCGAAGTTGAAGCCGAGGCCTTCGTCCAGGACCTCGAGAATCAGGCGATCCTGCGTGACGTCCACCTTGACCTGGACGTACGCATTGGTGCGATCGCTGTTGCCACGCAGAATGGCGTTCGAAAGCGCTTCGCTCAGCGCCACGGGGATGTTGAGGCAGGTCTGGCGCTGGGGATAGGAGAACTGCGCGCACTGCCTGGCGACGATCTCCACCACGCGCTCGATGTAACGAACATCGCTCGGAATCTCGAGCTCGAGCGCAATGTGCACGCGCCCGGGTGCAAACGGCGGAGAGCTTCTCGCAGGTGCGCGAGCCCCGCCGGAATCTGCGCTCAGAACGTCTCCAGCGCCCGTTCCCTCGTGTCGGAGATCTGGAAGAGCGTGTCGAGCTTGGTCAGCTCGAATAATGTCTTCAGATCGTCGTTGAGGTTGGCGAGGCGAAGTTCTCCACCCTGCTCGCGGATCTTCTTGGACAGCGAGACCAGAACGCCGAGGCCGGAGCTATCGATGTAGCCGGTCTGGCTGAAGTCGACCAGGAACTTGCGCTCCCCTTTTTCGAGCTCATCGAGCACGCGCTGCTTGAGCTCCTGGCGGTTGCCGACGATGAGTTGCCCTTCCACGTCTACCACGACAATCTCTCCCTGCTTCTTGATCGCGAAGCTCATGTCTCGTTCTCCCGTCGAGATCTACACTCATGCGCCGTGACAATGGCGGCGAACCGTTCGCCCTGTCGCATCAAAATGTCGCCTCTCCATGCGTCGCCCCAAAGATAAGCGCGCGCGCGGGTTCAACGGGGCGCCTCAGTGCAAATCTCCGTCCACTTCGTGCGAGGCGGAGGCGCCTCACGCCGGAGCGCGGTTGGCGACTCGAAAGTGCTCGCGAAGCGCGGCGTCGACCACGGGATGGACCAGTCCGGAGGTGTTGCCGCCGTACTTTGCGACCTCGCGCACCACGCTCGAGCTCACGTACGTTCGATCGATGCTGGGAACCATGAACACCGTCTCGAGATCGTTGTTCAAATGACGGTTCATGAGAGCCATCTGATACTCGTACTCGAAGTCGGCCACGGCCCTGAGTCCGCGGATCGAGAGCGTCGCCCCGACTTCGCGCGCGAAGTCGACCAGGAGCCCGTTGAACTCGCGGACTTCGATGCGGGGATCGTTGCCGAGACTCTCGCGGATCAGCCGGACTCGCTCGGCGATCGAGAACAGGGGCTGCTTCGCCGAATTGACCGCGACCGCGACGATGAGCTTGTCGACGAAGGTGAGACTTCGCCACATGAGATCCTCGTGTCCGCGCGTAACGGGATCGAAGCTGCCTGCGTAGACCGCGATCGGCATGAGCTCGTGAGTGTGGGGAGTTTGGAACCGGTCAGACGCGATAGAAAGTGAGCGACGTGTCACCGTAACGGCGAGTGTCGCCATCGCCGGGCATCGCTTCCTCGGCCTCGTGCTCGAGGCCCAGAATGCGCGAGAAGGGCCGTTCGCGCCAGCGCTCGGCGACCTCGACGGCGAGCCCCTTTCGATACGGCGGATCGGCGAAGGTGACATCGTACGCGGCCTCGCCGAGGTCAGCGAGAAAGCGCAGTGCGTCCACACGCTCCACGATAGTGGCTTCTCCGGCACCGAGGCGGGCAATGTTGGCCCGCAGCGATACCAGACTGGAGGCAGCCGACTCGACGAAGGTGGCGTGGGTTGCGCCGCGTGACAGCGCCTCGAGCCCGAGCGCGCCGGAGCCGGAGAACAGATCGAGCACCGTGGCGGCAGGCAGGTCGTTCTGGACGATGCTCATCCAGGCCTCGCGCACGCGGTCCGCGGTGGGGCGAACAGTCATGCCGCGCGGAGCGTCAATGGTGCGTCCGCGCCAGCGCCCGGCGACGATGCGCATGGCGCCTAGCGTCGCACGGCGGCCAGCTTCGCCTGCAGCCGCTGTGCGCCGTTCCAGTCGTCGAGCTCGAGCCGGTATGCGACGTCGAACGGCGTCGCGACATCGAGCTCGCTCGCGAGCGATGCCATTCCCCAGCCGATCGCCTCGAGCTCGCCGGTGTCCGTCTGCAGGCGAAGCTTGAGGTGCCCATCTCCCATGACGCGGGGCGGGGCGGCGAGCCGGACGTCGCGCGACACGAGCACCGGCGTGGGATTCGACGGCCCGAAGGGTTCGAAATGGCGAAGCAGCGCCTCGAGCTCGACCGTGGCGGAGGAGATCGGCACCTCGAGATCGACGCGGAGCTCGGCCACGAGATCGCTTGCGGAAAGCTGCGCTAGCGCAATCTCGTTGAAGCGCCGCGCGAGCTCGGGAACGTTGCCGCGCGCGACGCTCACGCCGGCCGCCGCGCGATGACCGCCGAAGCGCACGAGCAGATCGCGGCACTCGGCGAGAGCGCCATGCAGGTCGAATGCTGAGATCGAGCGCCCCGAGCCCTTCCCGTCCTCACCGTCGAGCGCGATGAGCAGCACCGGACGGCCGTGCTCCTCGACCAGCCGCGACGCAACGATGCCGATCACGCCGGGATGCCAGCCGTCTTCCGCCAGCACGATACCGTGCGTGGCGTCGAGGTCCAGCGCGTCGATCATCTCGCGAGCGCGCGCAAGAGTCTTGCGATCGACGTCCTGGCGGTGGCGGTTGAGCTCCTCCAGCTCTCGCGCGATCGCGTTTGCCTCGTGCTCGTTCTCGGACATGAGCAGCTCGACGCCGCGCAGCGCGTGTCCGAGGCGCCCCACCGCATTGAGGCGTGGCGCGAGGATGAAGCCCACTCGTCCCGCGTTGAGCGGCCTCCCTTCGAGCCCCGAGGCACGCTTGAGGGCGCGGAGTCCTGGATTCGTGGAATCCTTCAGCACCTTGAGCCCCGTCCGCGCGAGCACGCGATTCTCCCCGCGCAGCGGCGCCACATCGGCAATGGTCGCGAGGGCGACGAGGTCGAGCATCCGATACACCTCATCCTCGCTCGCGCCCATGGCGCGCGTGAGGGCCAGCGCGAGCTTGAACGCAATCCCGACCGCCGCGAGATCCTTGTCCGGGTACTGGCAACCATCCTGCTTCGGGTTGAGTACCGCGAGGCACGATGGCAGCGGCCCGCTCGGCAGGTGGTGATCGGTGATGATGACGTCGATACCCGCATCGCACGCGGCCGCGACCGGGGCGAGCGCGTTCGTGCCGCAGTCGCACGTGACGAGCACCTTCGCCGCGGCGGCAATGGCGGCGTTGACGCCGGCCATCGTGAGATCGTATCCGTCCTCGATGCGGCGCGGGATGAACGGAATCGCATCGCCACCGAGGCGCCGAATCGTTCGCAGCAGTACGGCGGTGGAGCACATTCCGTCGACGTCGTAATCGCCGTGAATCACGATGCGCTCGCCGGCACGAATGGCGCGCGCGAGTCGCTCGACAGCGACGTCCATGCCGAGCATGAGGGATGGGTCGTGGAGCTGATCGAGTCGCGGGCGGAGGAAGCGCTTCGCGCCATCCACGGTGCCGAATCCGCGCCGGAGCAGGAGCTCGCAGATCACGGGAGGCAGGTGCAGCTCGTTCATCAGGGCCGCGATGGCCGCCGCATCTGGTGGGCTGGGGAGCACCCAGCGAGACGGCGCACGGGCGCGCGCGGCAAGAGCGTTCACAACGTGAAAATTACCGTCCCCTAGGGGGAGCAACAAGCATCATCCCGCCGCGTACAGAAGCACTCCGCACGCCTCGCACACATTGATCGCACGACCGGCCGCGATCGCGTTGCGGCGTTGCATTGGGATCGCCGTATCGCATCTCCCGCACGCCTGCCCGCGCAACGGATAGAGGACGTTGGACGTGTTGCGGCTGAGAATGCGCTCGTACTTGAGGAGAATGCCCTTCGACACGTGGGCCGCTCTCTCGGCGCGCACCGCACGCGCCTCCGCCAGCTCCCCCTCGATCACGGCGCGCTCCTTGGCGTGTGCCGCGCGTTGCTCCTGCTGCCGGGCGTCGAGCTCACTCAGCAGCTTCTGCTGGCCGTCGATTGCGTGGTGCACATCATGAACGCGAAGGGACAGCGAATGCAGATCGGTCTCCTCCTCCGACAACACCTTCTTGAGCATGTCCACCTGTGCCATCGCCGCATTGGCTTCCTTCGGCTTTCGCACGACGTCGAGCGTGGCGAGGTTGCGCTCCTGCATCGCCTTGTGGTCCTCGACCTTGATCGAGAGCTCGCGTCGCTTCTTCTCCTCCTGTTCCGCGGTGGCGCGCGCCCGCGCCAACGAATCCTCGAGCTGCTTGCGCTCGGCGTCGAGCGATTTCATCCGTCCATCGAGTGCTCGCAGCTTCTCATTCAACTGAGCGACGATTGCGTCTTCCGCCTGCAGGGCCAATACCGCTTCCAGATCTGGACTCACTAAACCTCCTTACGTTTTTCGAACAGGACCGTACCCCTTGAACGATCGATCGCCCATCGCATTTTTTTCATTCCGCAGACGCTCCATGTTCGACAGGATTTCGTTCTGCTGATCTTCCGACGCGATGGGCATTTCGCGCTGCTTCCGGTGCAGTTCCTTCTTTACGGCGATTCTGCGAAAGGAGGCGAGCAGCGCAGCAAAGTCTTCCGCGTACTTTTCACCTTCCCCAATTGGATCATTCAACAGCTCGTTGAACCGATCGATACTCTCCGGCGCGAGTCGAGTCTCCAGCACGTTGGCGGAGTCATTGGGCGATCCGCCGAGCAATGCGCGATAGATGTCCGCGAGCGCGGGATCACGCAATTGGTCCGGCCCGACCGTCTCGACGGCTTCCTCGATGTTCGACCGCACGTGCAGAAGTATACGAACGAGCAGTCGCTCCTTGGGGGGTGCGGCTGACATCGGAGCCCGCCGCTCGGCCGTACGCCGCTCTACGACGGTTGAATTCGCCGGCGGCGGAGGAATCGGCGGCCTTCCCGAATGCGAGGTCGCGCCTCGCCCGGACGGCTGTGCTACCTCGCGCTGCAGTACGTCGCGGCTGACTCCCGAGACTTCGCTGGCGCGCGCGATGTAGATCTCTCGCGTCACGCCGTCGGCCGTTGCGCGCAGCGTCGGCAGCAGTTTGTCGATCGCGACGCGCTTCTTGTGCAAGTCGCCGAAGTATCCGCCGCGCTGAAGCTCGATCAGCTTGCGCTCGAAGATGTCGACCGCGCCGGACAGCTGCTCGAGGAGCTTCTCACCCCCGAACTTGTCCACGAAGCTGTCGGGATCCTCGCCATCCGGGAGCGTCACGACCTGCACGGACATCTGCTGTCGCAGCAGCTGATCGCCGGAGCGGAAGGTCGCCTTCAGTCCCGCGAGGTCATTGTCGTAGAGCAGAAAGGCCTGCTTTGCGTACCGCGGGAGGAGTGCCGCCTGGTCCTCGGTGAGCGCCGTTCCGAGCGGCGCGACCACCCACTCGAAGCCCGCGCTGACGAGCCGAACGACGTCGAAGTAGCCCTCGACGATCATGACTCGCCCTTCGCGACGGATGGCGTGCTTGGCCATGTGCAGTCCGTACAGCATCCGTCCCTTCGAATAGACGGGAGACTCGGAGGAATTGAGATACTTGGGCTCGCCGGGGCCAAGCAGACGACCGCCAAATCCGGTGCAATTGCCGGCGCTGTCGAGGATCGGGAACATTAAGCGGTTCCGGAATCGCGGCCTCAGCTCGCCGCCCTCCTCGCGCATGACCAACAGCCCAGCCTCGGTGAGCGTTTCGTCGCTCACACCAAGCGCAAGGAGATGCGCGCGCATGGCGTCGGTGTCGCGCGGCGCGAAGCCGAGCCCGAAGCGGTCGGCTACATTGCGCGCGACGCGTCGGAAGGCGAGATAGTTCCGCGCCTCCTCGCCCGTGCGCTCGTCCCACAGCTGCGTCCGAAACCAGTCGGCCACCATTGCGTTGACGTCCCAGAGCGGCTGCCGTGGATCCTTCGCATCGGCGCGACGCTGGACCTCTTCGATCACGATTCCGGCGCGATGCGCCACGTATCTGATCGCATCGGGAAAATCCATCCCGAGTCGCTTCTGCAGATACGTGAAGACGTCACCGGACTCGTTGCACACGAAGCAGTGGTACAGCCCCTTCGCGGGAACGACGGAGAAGTTTGGACCCGTGCCCTGATGGAACGGACATGGCCCGCGATAGCTGTTTCCGACGCGCTTGAGCTTCACGTGCTCGCCGATGATTTGCACGATGTCCGCGCCCTCCCGCACGCGCTCGACCGACTCGTCGGTGATCATCAGGAGAGCTCCGCGATCGTGACGCCGGTGCCACCCTCGTTCCACGCGCCCGGGCGATACTCGCGCACACGGCGATCGGCGCGGAGCAGCTCGTCCACTCGCTCGCGTAGCGCGCCCGTCCCCTTGCCGTGGATGATCCGGATCACGCGCAGGTCCGCTCCAATCGCCGCGTCGAGCGCACGCTGCAGCGCGAGCTCCATCTCGTCCACCCGCATCCCGCGCAGATCGATCTCCGTCGACACGTCGACATCGGGCAGCGCCGCAAACGATTCGGTGCGCGCCGCCGCGCGTTCGGCCGCGCGGGTAATTGTCGACAGACTCGACACGGGCACGGTCATTTTGAGCGCACCCACGGCCACGATCGCCTGATCGTCGCGCAGCTCGACGATCTGGCCGGTGCGGCCATTGAGCGTCTCCATCTCGACGGTGTCGCCCACCGCCATGACGCCGCCCGTCGCCGGCTGCGTGCGGCGCACGGGCGCGGTCCTCGCGATCGAGGCGATCGATCTCGGCCGCGTGCGTCGCCGCGAGCTCCTCGACGCGCCGACGCGCATTGCGCGCGGTGGCGACCGCGTCCCTGTTCGCGCAGCTCGCGCACCGTGCGCTCGATCTCGGCGCGCCCTTCGAGGAGCATCCTGCGCGCGTCTTCGCGCGCGCGGCGCTCGAGCGCGCGCTCGGACTCGCGCAGCGCGAGATCGCGCGCCTCGATTCGCTCGAGGCGCGCGGCGGCCCTCGACGAGTCGAACTCCACCGCCTCCTCGCGAGCCGAAAGCTTCCCTTCCCGTTCCTGGAGGTCCCCCAGCAACGCGCTCACATCTCTCTCGCCATTCGAAAGCCGCGACTCCGCGCGCTGCAGCACATCCTCCGGAAGCTGCAGCCTGCGCGCGATACTCAAGCCGTACGAGCGGCCGGGAATGCCCTTGATGAGCCGATACGTCGGCGCGAGGGCGACGGAATCGAACTGCAGCGACCCGTTGACGACGCCGGCGTTTTCCGTCGCGAGCAGCTTGAGAGCGCCGAGATGCGTCGTCGCGATCGTGAAGACGCCGCGCGCCGTGAGCGCATCGAGGATCGCGCCGCCTAGCGCCGCGCCCTCGGCCGGATCCGTTCCCGATCCCAACTCATCGATCAGTACGAGGCTCTCTGCCGTCGCCCCCGCGAGGATCTCGCCGAGGTTACGCAGGTGTGCACTGAAAGTGGAGAGGCTCGCCTGGATCGACTGTTCGTCTCCGATGTCCGCGAAGCAATCATCGAAGATCGGAATTCGGCTCTCCGCGCCAACCGGCGCGGGCACGCCTGACTGTGCGAGTGCGGAGATGAGGCCGACAGCCTTGAGAAGCACCGTCTTCCCGCCGGTGTTCGGTCCCGAAAGCAGTAGCGTGCGCTCGCTCGCGGACATCTCGAGATCGAACGGAACGACAGTGCCGCCGCGCGCGAGAAGCAGCGGGTGGCGCGCGTCACGCAGCACGAAGCCCTCGTGCGCGGGAACGAACGTCCGCCGGCGAACATCCGAGCTCCTCGGCGAAGCGCGCTCGCGCATACAGCACGTCGAGCGCGACGAGCGCCTCCAGCGATGCGACCATCTCCTCGCGAAGCGGCCGGATCGAGTCCGTGAGCTCGGCCAGAATCCGCTCGACCTCTTCGCGCTCCTCGGACTCGAGGGCACGAATACGATTTCCGAACTCGATCGCGGCCGGCGGCTCGACGAAAACGGTTCCGCGCGTGCCCGACTCGTCGTGCACGATGCCACCCACGGCGATGCGTCCCTCGCGGCGCACCGGAATCACGTATCGCCCATTGCGCATCGTCACCGACATGTCGGGGACGCGCTGGTGCGGCTCGAGCTTCGCCATCGCGCGCTCGAGGAGCTGAACGAGCTCGCCCTGCGCGCCTCGCAGCTCGCGACGCAGCCGGCGGAGCGCGCCCGACGCCTCGTCGCGCACCGAGCCATCCGGATCGATCGCGCGCTCGATGTCGTCCTCCATGCGCTTTGCGACGATCGAGCGGCTGCACGAAGGGATGAAGAACGGCGTTCATCACGGCATTCGCTCCGGTGCCGCCGAGCGCTTCCTTGGTGATGCGCGATGAGCGAAGCAGCACGGCGCCGCGTCCGAGCTCATCGCCGGTCCACGAGCTGCCGAGTGCCCGCAGTCGCGCGAGCGAGACGGCGAGATCGGGAATAGGGCTCCGGGTGCCAGCCCTCCTCGGAGGATCACAACGGCGCGCATCGCGACCACGCGACGCTGTTCCGTCTCCATCCACTCGATGTCGCGGCGCGGCTCCAGCGCGCGGATGCGCGCCGCGCCAAGCGCCGACGTCGCGCGATCCGCGAGAACGTCGAGCACGCGCGAATACTCCAGTACTCCGAGCGCGTGTTTATTCATGCCGGCACAGGACTGCTGGGAAATTCAACGGGGACTGCTCAACTCCTCTTTCGCGATCCGACTGATCGTCGATCCCTCCGCCCGCCCCTTGAACATTGGATTCACCTTCCCCATCACGCCACCGATGTTCGTGGCTCCCTCCGGCGATCACCTTCCTGATCGCGGCGCGAATCTCATCGTCGCTCACGTTCGCGGGGAGATACGCCTCGAGCGCCGTCACCTCGGCTCGCTCACGACTCGCGAGATCGGCCCGCGCCGCCTTGTCGTACATCTCGATCGACTCGCGGCGCTTCTTGATCCCCTTCCGAAGCACCTCGCTCACTTCGGCGTCCAAGAGGTCGCGCTTCTCCTCGATGCGGCGGTTCTTGATGTCTGCCAGGATGGTCCCGAGCAGCAGAACGGCGTTCTTGTCGTGCGCCTTGCGAGCCGTATTCAGGTCGTTCTGAATTCTGCTCTGCAGCTCGGACACGGAGGGCGCTCCGGCGGGAGTGCTTGTCATGCCCAAAACTAACGCGAAACGCGCGAGCCGCGCACGAATACTCGGGGCACGGTCAGCCCGGCGGCCAGGTCATGTGGCGGCCGCCGAGCAGGTGCAAATGGAGGTGATGGACGGTCTGTCCGCCGTCGGCGTTGGTGTTGATGACCACGCGATACCCCGATTCGGTGATGCCCTCGCTCTCCGCAACCTGCGTCGCCATTCGAGCCATGTGCCCGACGATCGAGAAATCCTTCACGTCGGAGAGCGTCGGGATGTGCGCGCGCGGCACGATCACGACGTGCGTGGGCGCCTGCGGATCGATGTCTCGAAAGGCGACACACTCCGGCGAGGTCGCGACGATCTTGGCGGGAATCTCGCCGCGTATCAGGCGACAGAACAGGCAGTCGTCAGACATGGGCGCGCTCGGTCGCCGCGGACAGCGCCGCGCGTACGATTCCCAGCGACGCAATCGCCGCGGTATCGAAGCGAAGGGTGAGAGGGGCGAGACTCACGGGGATGAAGCCGGCCGCGAGCAGCTCGGCGCGCTCGCCCGGCTCGAGGCCTCCTTCGGGACCTATCGCCAGGGTGATCGGTGCGGTGATCGGCAGTGCCGGCAGCGGCTCGCCGCTCTTGTCGAGCAGCCAGCGAGTACCAGTCGGACAGGCGGCCACCGCGCGATCGAGGGGCGCATCGGGATAGACGACGGGAAGCCAGGCCCCGCCGCACTGCGTCAGCGCGCCCACCATGCGCGCCCGAAGCTTCGTCTGGAACGAGATCCCCTCTCCGCGTGGCGACACATTGCGCGAGCGGCGCCACATCACCGGGCGCCAGCTGAATGCGGAGAGCTCCGTCGCCTTCTCCGCTACGAGCAGCATCCGGTCGCGATCGGCGATCGGCACCATGAGGTGAATGACCGGAAGCGGATCGATCCGATCTACCTGATCGATCTCCACCATTGCCTGCGCCTTGCCGAGCTTCACGACATTCCCGAAGCCGACGCCGCCGTCGCCATCGACCAGACGAAGCCGATCGCCGATCGCGATGCGGCGCACGCGTGCGTGATGCGCCTCGCCCTCGCTGAGCATCGTTACACGACCGGCCACCATTGGCTCGGACGCGAAGAACGTGGCTACGGCCGTGCGATCACGCTGCTCCACCACTCTCCCTCATGAAGTTCGGATTCCAGAGTCCAGCCGTCGGCGTGCAGAGACGCCAGCAGGTGTTCGCGCTCGGTCACGAGAATGCCGCTGATCACGGCCTTTCCGCCAGAGGGAAGCGCGCGGGAGATGATCGGCGAAAGCTCGATGATCACGGACGAGATGATGTTCGCGAGCACCAGCGACACGGGAGCGACGAGCGGAAGGAGCGCCGCCGCATCGCCCTGCAGCACCGTCACTCGCGACGCGACTCCGTTGCGCTCGACGTTCTCCACTGCGTTGCCGATCGCATCGGCATCCATCTCGATCGCCACCACGCGGCCGGCGCCGAGCTTCGCGGCGGCGATCGCGAGCACGCCGCTGCCGCTCCCGAGGTCCGCTACGAGCATCCCCGGTTCCACGAGATTCTGCATCAGGGCCAGCACGCCGCGCGTCGTCTCGTGCTCGCCCGTGCCGAACGCCATTGCGGGCTCGATGACGATCGGGATCTCCGCGTCGGCGATCTCGTCCCGCATCCAGGGCGGAGCGACGGCGATGCGCCCGATGCGCTGGACGCCAACGCGAGTGACCCACTGCGCGCCCCAATCGACCTCGCCGAGTTCCGTGCGCCGCACGGTGGCCCCAGCCGCGATCGACTGCGAAGCACAGCGCGTCGAGCGGCGCGCCTGCGACGAGGTGCGTGAGCAGCGCCGAGCCGAGCTCCTGCACCGCTCCCGCACCGCCGTCCATCAACATTTGTATGACCCGGTCGCGCACCTCGCCTTCCGGCGCCTCGACGTTTAGCGCGACCCAGCGGGGCGCCATCACGGCCGGAGCGGCGGCGTCAGGCGCCAAGCGCGTCCTTCATCCGCGACCAGAATCCGCGGGCGCGAGTCGCCGGCGGCGGTCCCTCGCTCTCGCGCAGCGCGCGAACGATCGCCTCCTGATCTTCCGTCAACGACTGCGGCGTCCACAGCTGCACGCGCACGTGAAGGTCGCCGGAGCCTGATGCGTTCACGCGCGGAAGTCCGCGTCCGCGCAGCTGGAAGACCTGACCGCTCTGCGTACCCTGCGGCACTCGCAACGACAGTGTGGTGGTGATGTACGGCACCTGCACATCGGCGCCGAGCACGAGCTGCGCATAGGTGACGAGCACTTCGGTGTAGAGATCTTCGCCGTCGCGCTCGAAGCGCGGATCGTCGGCGACCTCGAAGCCACGACGACGTCGCCGCGCGGCGCCGCCGACGCGGGCCGGCGTTCCCGACGCCGCGCAGCGTCATGTACTGCCCCGTCGCGACCCCGGCGGGGATCGGCACCGTGATCTCGTGCTCGCCGCGAATGCCGCCCTTCGCCTTTGCACTGCTTGCATGGGATCTGCGATGATCTCGCCCTTCGCCGCGACACGTCGGACACGGCGCGACGGTCACGAACTGGCCGAAGAACGAGCGCTGCGCGCGACGAACTTCGCCCGCCCCGCGCACGTCGAGCATGCTGCGACTTGGTGCCCGGTTCCGCGCCCGACGCCGTCGCAGCGATCGCACGGATCGAGCAGCTTGATGTTGATCTTCTTCTCGACGCCCGTCGCGACTTCGGCGAGGGTGAGCGGCATCGCTGATCTTCACATCGGCGCCGGAGCGCTGGCCCGCCGCCGCCGACGGCCGCCGCCGAACATCTCCTCGAATCCGCCGAACCCGCCGAAGTCGCGCATGAAGATGCCGAGCGCCTCGGAGAGGTCGACGTGATGGAAGCCCGCGCCGCCGCCGCCGCGCAGCCCCGCCTCGCCGTAGCGATCGTACGCCGCGCGCTTTTGCGGATCGCGCAGGACGTCGTACGCTTCGGTGATCTCCTTGAACCGCTCCTCGGCTTCCTTCGAGCCGCTGTTGCGGTCGGGATGATACGTCATCGCGAGCTTGCGATACGCCTTCTTGATGTCGTCGTCGGACGCGTGCGCGCTCGACGCCGAGGACCGCATAGAAATCCGCCATTGTCCTTGTCGAGGTACTAGGCTCAGTCCAGCAGATCGCTGAGAAGCTGCGACGTGTGGCTCACGAGCGAAATGACTTTGTCGTACGGCATGCGCGTCGGACCGATCACACCGATCACCCCGGCGAGCGACCCGACAGTGATACTCCGCCGTAACGACGGTGAAATCCTCGAAGTTCGGATCATCGTGCTCTGCCCCGATCGTGATCGAGATGCCCGGCGGATGCGCGCGCTTTCGAATGCGCCTCGCCGAGCGCCTGCGGCTTCTCCGTCAGCGCGAGCAGCCGTCGCAGACGGTCGGCCGCCGAAAACTCCGGCTGCTCGGCGAGCACCGACGCCGCGCCGAGCACGACGTGAGCCGTCCGGCATTGGCGAGCGCGGCATCGAACAGTCTGCTCGCCTTCCTGCAGAAAGATATTGAGCAGTTCGGACGTCGCTGCGCGGTGCCTGCGTCGCGCAGGCGAGCCGCGAGGAGCGCCGAATCTCGCCGAGCGTGAGGCCGCGACAGTCGCTCGTTGAGCACGGCGAGACCGACGCCAGCGCCTTCTCCGCGATCTCGCCGGGCACTTCGACGAACACGCTTGCGCACGACGCCCGCCGTCGAGCGTGCAGCACCATGAGCAGCCGCTCGCTGCCATGCGCACCAGCTCGAGACGGCGCAGCATCGACTGCTCGAGGCGAGGTCCGAGCGCGACGCCGAGCTCCTGCGTCAGCACGCCGAGCGTCTGCGCGGCGCGACGAAGGATCGTTTCGATCGGCGATGCCGCGTGCCGGAATAGCTCCTCGGTGAGCCGCTCGCGTCTCGGTCGCGTTGATGGGCGTGACGCTCAGCAGCGAGTCGACGTAGACACGATACGCCTTGTTGGTCGGGATGCGCCCCGCGGACGTGTGCGGATGGAAGAGAAAGCCCTTCTCTTCCAGATCGCTCATCGTGTTGCGGATGGTCGCGGGCGACACGCCGAGCCCGAACCGGCGCGGAGCATCCGCGAGCCGGCGGGCTCGGCAGTTTCGACGTAGCTTCGAATCACCGCTTCGAGTACCCGGCGTTCGCGTTTGCTGAGCTCCTCGATGCCATAACTTCAAAGCTAGTAATGACTTCGAGACGAGTGTCAAGTCCACCGCGAGCGCGTCGAGACGCAACCAGCCGAGCGGAGTGAGCACCAGACGGTCGTCCGCGATCGTGGCCCAGCCCGAGTCGACCCAGCGAGCGGTACGCGGGCGCAATTCCTGCCGTCAAGACGAAGACCAGCCAGTCGTGCGCAACCCGATGTACACGAGCTCCGAATCGACCTCGGCAGGCGCGAGCACTTCCTCGCCCTCCGTGCGGGTCGTTTCCGGCGCGGAGGCGACGCAACCACTCGGCGTACGGGCCGCGACGTTCCAGCGTCGCCGCTCGCCGTCGAACCGTGCGCAGACGGCCCGAGCGCGGCGTACGGCACGCGCCGCCAGTACGCCGAGTTGTGTCGCGAGCGCGAGCGCCGGGCAGCGCGAAGTTCGAGACTTCGTAGTGCTCGAGGCCCGCCGCGGCGAGCGTCGAGTCGGCGAGCAAGAACTCGCGCTCGTATCGCGTCGTCGGGCGATTCGGCGAGCTCGCCGCGTCGCTGCCATCGCCCCAGCGGCGTGTGCGGCTCGATCGTGAGTCCGTAGAGCGACAGATGATCGGGGCTCGAGCTCGAGCGCGCGCGCCAGATCTTCGCTCCCACGATCGCGCCACGATCCTCCATCGGGAGCGCGAAAATCAGGTCGAGCGAGAGCTTCTCGATCCCAGCGGCGCGCGGTGTGCGACCGCGGCGCCGATCTGGTCCGCGTCGTGAGTCCGGTGCATCCACTTGAGCGCGGCGATCGTCGAACGATTGGGCGCCGAGCGAGAGCGGTTGATGCCCGCGTCGCGCCACGCGCGCGACCGCGTCGTCGCGTGACGTCCTCGGGATTGGCCTCGAGGGTGACCTCCGACGCGTCGTCGCCAGATCGCATCTCGCCGGAGCGTCATCGACAGCCGTCAACGCCAGCCCGCGCCGAGTCGCGACGGCGTTCCGCCGCCGAAATACAGCGTGTCGAGCATGCACATTCGCCGTCGGATTCGCGCGCAGGCGGAGCTCGTCGCTCGGAGTGCCCTCGACGTACTCCTCGACCGGAACGACGCGCCGCACGGCGATGGAGAAATCGCAGTACGAGCAGCGGCGAGCGCAAAATGGGACGTGGACGTACAGGTGGCGAGGGGGCACCAGCAAATATAACGCGGCGAGGCGTGGCGCCGCGCGCTCAGACGCCAGCGCTCGACGGACGAGATCCGCGCCGGCGAATCTCGCCCGTGAGCGCGCATTCGATCGTGCCGTCGCAGCTCGAGGGCGGTGACGCGCGGCGAGGCAGAGTCTGCGCGGGAAGCGACGCCCGTGCGCGAGCGAATCGAGATCCGGCGCGCGGCTCTCGAGCGCGTTCCAGATCGCCAGCTCGTCGCATCGCCGAGCGCAGCGCCGGCGCGCGCGGTGCGCGAGACGGCAAGCGAGCGCGAACGCGTCGGCGAGATCGGCGATGACGATGCGCGCCGTCGCGAAGGAGCTCGTTCGAGCCCGCGCTCTGCGGCGACATCGATCGGACCCGGAACCGCGGCGACGGCGCGGCCGAGCTCGAGCGCGTGCGTGGCGGTGATCAGCGCGCCGCTGCGATGCGGCGCCTCGACGACGATCGTCGCTTGCGCGAGTGCCGCGATGATGCGGTTTCGCTTCGGAAATGAGCCTCCGCTCGCGCGATCGCCAGGAAGCTCCTCGGACAGCAGCACTCCGCGCGTCGCGATCTCCGCGTGCAGCGCGCGGTGCGCAACGCGGATATGCGATGTCGACGCCCGTGCCGAGCACCGCCGCGGTGATTCCGCCCGCATCCAGCGCCGCGCGATGTGCGGCAGCTATCGATCCCGCGCGCCATGCCGCTCACGACGCGTGACACCCGCGCGCGCGAGCGCGCGCCGCGATCTCGGTGGTCACACGCTCGCCGTAGCTCGTCGCGCGCCGCGTGCCGACGATCGCGACGCACTTCTCCGAAACGCACGCGACGGAGCCGATCGCGAATATCACCGGTGGCGGATCGGGAAGCGCCAACAATCGCTCAGGGTAGTGCGGCATCGCCGCTCACGAGGATCTGCGCGCCCGCATCGCCCGCGCGCTCGATTGCGCGCTCGGCATCCTCGGATGCCGCATCCCGCTCGAGCGACGGCGCAATGGCATCCCACGCCTGCAGCGGCGACCCAAATACTGCGACCAACTCCCTGAACCGCACCGCGCCGACTCCCGGAAGGAGTGACAGCGCGAGCGCGGCGTGCCGCGACTCGTCGCAGGGGAGAACGGCGTTCGCCGCCTCGACCTCGCCGCCTTCCGGAGATCGAGCAGCTTGCTCCAGAACGCGCCGAGCACTTCGTTGAGGCCCAACCGTCCGGCAGCGCTGATCGCGAACACGCCGAAGGCATCGGGTGCTTCGATCGGCGGCGGATCGTGCTCGCCGAGCAGATCCATCTTGGTGAACACCACGCAGTGCGGATTCTCCGCGAGCTCTGCCGAGTAGCTTCGATCTCGCGCGCGCAGCTGATCGTACTCCGCCTGCCAATCCATCGCATCGACCGGAATCAGAAACGCGAGGATGCGCGTGCGCTCGATGTGTCGCAGGAACTGCAACCCGAGTCCCTTTCCCTCGTGCGCGCCCTCGATGATGCCGGGAATATCGGCGACGACGAACGTCGCGATGGTCGCTGAGAGCTGCACGACGCCGAGATTCGGGCTGAGAGCGTCGTGAACGGATACTCGGCGATTTTCGGATCGCGCCGCGGAAATCACCGAAAGCAGCGTCGACTTGCCGGCGTTCGGCTGGCCGACGAGACCGACGTCGGCGATGAGCTTGAGCTCGAGCTCGAGCGTGCGCGACTGTCCTTCTTCGCCCGGCTGCTATTCGCGAGGCGACTGATGCGTTGGCGTCGCGAAGTGCGAATTCCCCTTTCCGCCGCGTCCGCCCTTGGCGACGACGATTCATCGCCGTCGCTCGAGCATCTCGCCGAGCACTCGCGACGCTTCGACGTCTCGCACGATCGTTCCCGAAGGAACCGGCATGCACGACGTCCTCGCCCGACCGTCCCGCTCTTGTTGTTCCCCGATCCGTGATCGCCGCGCTCGGCCGCCCATGTATCGCGATAGGTGTAGTCGAGCAGCGTCGCGAGATTGTTGTCGCCGACGCACGTACGACGTCGCCGCCGCGACCGCCATCGCCGCCATCGGGCCGCCCATGCGGGACGAACTTCTCGCGGCGGAATGAGAGATCCCCGATCCGCCGTCGCCCCGCTCACCTTGATCTGACACGCGATCGATGAACGACGTCATGCGCGGCGCACGCGCGCCCAGAGCAGCGAATACCGATGTCCGGACTCCGCGCTGAGCCGCGGGGCCACGATGCGCAGCGTGTCGTCCACCTCTTCCGGACTCGCGCCAGCGTTGAGCGCGCCATGGAGGTGCGAGTGCAGCTGCCTATCCTGCTCGAGCGCCGCGCAGGCCGCCACGATGCACAGCTCGCGGCGCTTGAGGTCGAGCCCCGGCCTGCCGAGCACCCGACCGTACAGGTCGATCATCCACGAATCGAGCGCGGGGTGCAGGCTGCGAATGTTCGCGCGCAGCCGCTTGTACAGCGTGCCGTAGACCTCCTCGCACGTCTGCTCGCCGCGTGATGTCCACAACGCACGCAGCGACTCTTCGAAATCGGCGGACTCGGCCACGCGATTCGACGCGCGCCGCCACAGGCGCATGCCGTTGAGCGTGCGGGGAAACCCTGCGAACAGATGCGTCTGCAGCACCAACTCCTCCACCCAAACGGGATCGATCGCCGACCTCGCCGCCGCCTCGAGCGCCGAGCGCATTTCGGCCTCCGTGCCCGCCGCGAGCGCTGCTGCGAGGTCGACGAGATGTGCTGTGTGCGAGTCGAGCGTGGTGTAAGGTGCTTCCGTTTCGGTCAGAGACGTCATCAGGATGTCGCGGTATGGATCCAGAATTGGCGGCATGTCAGCTCTCCACGTGCACTTCGCCCACGAGCTCGTTGCGGGTGTTCATAATCGGCGCACGGGCAAACGCCGAGAGTCGCGGTGAAAGCTCCTCAGGGATGACGCCAAGAAGCTGCAGGAGTTTCAACAGAGCCGGATGCTGAGCGCGCGAGGCGCCGTCCTCCACCTTGATCGCTGCCGCAATTCCCTGTGCAGGTATGCTAACCGCGTGTACGCCTTCCGCGCCGACCTTGCTTATGAGTCGCCCATCCGACTCCTCCACTAATACCGTGTCGAACCGGTCCGTTCCCCCAAAAAGAAATGGATGCGCGGCGATCGCGCCCAGGATTCGCGCCGGCACTTCCTCGCCTCGCTCCGCCGCGGCGCCCAGTCGCGCGAAAGCCGAAGCGAGCGCCGCAAGCGGCAGTCCCACGGCGACGACTCCGCATCCGTCGACCATCAACTCCATGTCGTCGCGTGGGCTGCCGCTCCACCGCGCAATCTGCGCGAGGGCCCGGTCCTGAACCTCGTGGCCCAACCGTTCGTATCCGAGAGTCGACCACGACTGCGTTCGCGCGTACGCGAGCATCCCGGCGTGCTTGCCCGAGCAGTTGTTGTGCAACCGTGACGGCGACAGCCCCGCCTGATGCATGAGGCGCACGCCGCGGCGTGTCGTCGGCTCGTGCGCACCGCATGCGAGGTCACCCTCCTCGAGTCCGATCGACTCGAGCATCTTCGCCGCGAGCGCCACGTGCTCCGGCTCGCCCCCGTGCGAGGCGCACGCGAGCGCGAGCTCCTCGCTTCCCCAGCCGCAAGCGTCGAAGCCACCCGACTCCAGGAACGAGAACAGCTGGAAGGGCTTCGCGCAGGAGCGCCAGACGGTCAGATATGTCGGGTCGCCCGCGCTTCCGAGAATGATCCCATCGGCGTCGCACACGACCGCGTGCACGTGATGGCGCGACTCGATCGTGTCCCCGCGCGTGGCGACGACATCGAGATCATAGCGATTCGCTGACAGTCTTTCCTCCGGAGGTCGCCGCGGTATTCGTCACCGCGATCAGAATTCCAAGCAGCACGAGCGCAAAACCGGCGAGCGAACGCGCCGAAGGCGTCTCGCGGATTCCCGGGAGAACAGCCGCGAGCAGCGTCGCCCCGATCGGCTCACCCAACACGGTGAGATTGACGACGAAGGCGGGCGCGTACTTCACGGCCCAATTCATTCCCGTGTGCCCGAGCAACATCGGACCGACCGCGAGCGCCGCGAAGATCGCGAGCTCGCGCGGCGGCTGATGCATCAGTGGCAGACGCGCCGCCAGCGAGATCGAAAGCAGCGTCATGAAACACACGCCATAGACGATCGCCACGTACGGCCACAGGTCCAGCTGCTGGCGCACTCGACGTCCCGTAAGGTAATAGAGCGCTCCCGCGACGCCTCCGAAGAGTGCGAGCAGGTCTCCGATGAACGCCTTGTTGCCGTGCGACCCAGAGGCGCCCCAGTCAGCCGAGCCGAGGACCGCCGCGCCAATCACGGCGAGCGCTATTCCGATCCATTGCCGGCGCGAAGGCGCTTCCTTCAACCACGCGGCCGAGGCGCCGGCGACGATCACAGGCTGCAGGTCGACGAGTACCGTGGATGCCGCGATCGTCGTGAGCGCGATGGACGCGTTCCACGCCCAGAAGTGAAGCGCGAGAAGCACGCCCGCGCCCGACGCGAGCACGAGCCCCGTGCGATCGAGGGTGCGCCATTGCCGCCATCCGCCCGTCATTGCGAGCGCGACACCGACGATGATCAGCGAGAAGAACAGACGCCACGTCGCGATGACCACCGCGTGCGCGTGCGAGAGGCGAATCAGCGGACCGGCGAACGAGATGCCGACCACCGACAATGCCAGTACGCCCAGGACTACGCGATTCGATGGTCGCATGAGATGCGACAGCTTACCGGGAGCCTCGACGCCGCGACAGATGCGCTAGAAGACCTTGACCATACCTTTTGTGTACTTCCGCGGATTCTTGCGCACGTCTTCCAAAATTGCGCCGAGATCCGTGAGGGCCTTGTTCAGCTTGTCGTAGAGCGCCGGATCGCTGATGACTCGCCCCGCGGTTCCGTTGCCCGACGACAGCGCGCGCAGGAGCGAGTCCGCCTGGGTCGTGACGGCGACCATGTGCGTGTACAAGGTGTCGTCGTGAGCAGCCGGCCGACGCTGCCGTGCTGACGAGTGAAGCTGCGCGAGCACGGTGTCGAGCTGCGCGGTCACATCGACGAGATGGTTATAGAGCGCTGGATCGTCGACCATCTTTCCGAATGTGCCGTTCGGACGATCGAGCCGGCCGAGGGCAGAGTTGAGGTGGGTGAGTCGTCCCGTTCAACTGATCGTACAGGGACCGACTGTTGATGAGCTGTCCCATCGTGCCGTCGCCGTGCGCGATACCGCCCGTAATCGCCTTCAGGTCGTGCGTCAGCGCCACGACATCGGTGAGCGCGCCGTTGGCCTGCGTCAACATCGCCTCGTAGTCGAGCGACGGAAGGCTCTGGATGGTGTCGCCGGCCGGAAGCACGGCGAAGCGCGGCGTGCCCGGCGAGATGTCGAGCACCTTGTCGCCGAGCAGACCGAGCGACTTGAGCTTGATGCGCGAGTCCTCGCGAATGAGGTTGCTCAGGCGCGATTCGACCTCGAGCGTCACGCGCAGATTGCGCGTCGTGTCGCCGGACGGCGGCAGGAAGTCGATTCGCTTGACGTTGCCGGCGAACTGACCGGCGACGTCACGCTGCCGCCCTTCTGCAACCCGTTGGAGTTGGAGAGGAAGGTGACGAGCTTGTATCGCTTCGTGAAGAGGTTCGCCGCCTGGCCGAGCTTGTAGATGGCGATCGCGAGGATGCCGATCGCGGCCAGAATCAACGCGCCGACCTTGAGCTGATCCCATGTGATGAACGTCGATCGTTTCATAGGACCTCAGACCCCGCCGAGAAAGTCCTGGATGTAGCGATCCTCGCTCGCCGTCATGTCTTCGGGCGATCCGAAGAATTCGATTCTCGCTTTCTGCGAGCAGCGCGATCTTGCTCGCCATGCGAAACACCGACCGGATGTCGTGCGACACGACGATGCTCGTCACCCCGAGCTCGCGCTGCAGCTTCATGATCAGGCGCGTGATCGTGCCGGTGGTCAGCGGATCGAGTCCCGACGTCGGCTCGTCGTAGAGCATGATCTCCGGATTGTTCGCCATGCCGCGCGCGATGCCGACGCGCTTCCGCATGCCGCCCGACAGCTCCGCCGGCAACTGATCCATCACGCGGTCGGGGTCGAGATCGACGAATTCGCAGCTTCTCCCTCACGCGCGCTTCGATCTCATCATCGGTGAGCTGCGTATGTTCGCGCAACGGGATACGCGACGTTCTCGAACACGGTCATCGAGTCGAAGAGCGCGGCGCCCTGGAAGACCATCCCCATCTTCTGTCGAACTGACGAGCGCCTCTTCGAACGTGACGTCGTTGATGTCACTTCGCCGTCGACGAGGACGCGGCCGCGAGTCCGGGCGAAGGAGACGCAGAATGAGCTTGAGTATCGTCGACTTGCCCGTTCCCGATTCGCCGACGATGACGATCGTCTCGCCGCGGCGCGCGACGAACGACACATTCTCGAGGATCGGCCGATCGAACGCCGAGCGAGACGTCGTCGAGCTCGACGATCGCCTCGCGCGAGACACCGATGCGCTCCTGCAGCTCCTCGCCCTCCTGCAGCTCCTCCGCGAATCGCGCCCGCAGCTCATCCTCGGCGCGGCGAAGACGCGGCTCGCCGTCGTCGGGGTCGGCGCGTCGCTCCTCGCGCGCTTCGCGGTGGCGCCGGAGCGCCCGTGGGCATCGGGGCGGTCGTCGCTCATCCGAACAGGACCGACGAAGAACCTGCGTGAGGAAATAGTCGACGACGAGAATGAGGATGCTCGCTACGACGACGGTGCGCGTCGTGCTCTGCCGACGCCTTCGGTGCCGCCCGTCGTACCGATGCCGAAGTAGCAGCCGGTGATCGCGATGATGCCGCCGAACACGAACGGCTTCACGAGTCCCTGCACGAAGTCGTTCGGGATGTAATGCAGGATGAAACCGTCGGATGCGATCTGGTCCCAGACCGTGCGCCAGTACTGAGCCCCCGGCAATGCCGACGTACGAACGCGCAATGATGTTGCCGCCGATGATGCCGACGAAGTCGCTGATGATCGTCAGTACCGGCATCATGATCGAGCGCGGCGATCACGCGCGGCGTGACGAGCTTCTTGATCGGATCCGCGCCGAGCGTGTTGAGCGCGTCGATCTGCTCCGTGACGCGCATCGATCCGATCTGCGCCGCGATGCCGGAGCCCACGCGTCCTGCGACCATGATGGCCGGCGAGCACGGGCCCGAGCTCGCGGACCATCGACGCGGAGACGAGGTTGCCGATGTACATCGTCGCGCCGAACTGGGCCATCTGCACCGACGACTGGAGTGCCAGCACCATGCCGGTGAACAAGCCGGTGAGTAGCACGATGCCCAGCGACTTCACGCCGATCTCGTCCATCTGCTGGACCACGTCGCCGAGGTAGAACGGGCGGGCGAAAATGAAGCGAATCGCCTTGGCGGCGAGTCCAAAGTACTCCTGGACCGCCAGCACCTTCGCATCTTCGCGCCGAGGTTGATACTAGAGAGTAGCCCTGCCAATCGCTGCCCGCGCGAGAGTGATCCCGATGCCCGGGAGATGTAAACCGATGTGCTGCAAGGGCAAGGGACGTGCCCGAGCCCGCTGTGCGTCAATCTAGTGAGGGCGCTCCACGCGCCGTAGCTTAAGCGCCCATGCAACCCCGTCTCGCGCGCGACCGGCTCTCGGCGCTCCTCAATGCAGCCGCAGGGCGCCGAATCGCCGTGATCGGCGACGCGATGCTCGACGTCTACCTTCGCGGCGACGTGGAGCGAATCTCACCCGAGGCGCCGGTGCCGGTGGTGCGCGTGCGGGAGAGGCGGATGGCGCTCGGTGGCGCCGGCGAATGTCGCGCAGAATGTCCGTCGCCGCTCGGCGCGCATTGCGAGCTCGTATGCGTGGTCGGCGCCGACGGGAGCGCGGCGTCGCTGCGCACGATGCTGGCAGCCATCGGCGCGCCGGACGGGTCGATCGTGGAGACCGCGCGGCCGACGACGACGAAGACGCGCATGCTGGCGCGCGCGCAGCAGGTGGTGCGCGTGGACGAGGAGGAGGACGGAGAGCTCGGCGCGGGAGATGTCGAGCGCGTGCTCGAAGCGGTTCGTAACGCGGTGCAGCGCGCGGACGCGGTGGTGCTCGAGGACTACAACAAGGGCGTGCTGGTACCAGCGGTGATTGCGGAGGCGCTGGCATTGGCCGCTGCGCGCGGAATTCCCGTCGTCGTCGATCCGAAGTACCGGAATTTCTTTTCCTATCGCGGCGCGACGATCTTCAAGCCGAACCGTCGCGAGCTCGAGTCGGCGCTCGGCGCGACGATCGATGTCGAGCATCCCGAAGCTCTGCCCGCACTCGTGCAGCGGCTCGGCGTCGCGAATCTGCTGCTGACGCTCGGCGAGCGCGGGATGGTGCTCGTTGGCGCGGAGGGAGAGACCGTGCGCGTGCCGACGACGGCGCGCGAGGTATACGATGTGGTCGGCGCGGGCGACACCGTGACCGCGTACCTCGCCATGATGCTCGCCGCGGGCGCCACGGCGGCCGAGGCGGCGATCATCGCGAACTTCGCGGCGGGCGTCGAGGTCGGGAAGCTCGGCGCGGCGACGGTGAGCGGAGCCGAGGTTCTGGGTGCGTACGATGAAGTGTCGGCTCGACGGTGATTGGCGCTTTGCTTTGTCTGACGTACTGGAATCGAGTAGCTTAAAAAAAAGAAGGGCCCTTAGCTCAGATGGTTAGAGCAGTGGACTCATAATCCAACGGTCGCAGGTTCGATCCCTGCAGGGCCCATAGAGTTACCTAGTTCTCCGAATCGCCTATGTCACTTTTTATGACAAATTCCGATCGAGGAAGGAATCGTTGTGCTCCGCCGGCGAAAGGCGCAAGAGCGATGACCCATGGCGACTACCACGGCGACTATGATAGTGTTTATGCTGACTCAACGAACAGTCATCGATAACTACTTTAAGTCGCCGGCAATTCCAACTCGTTGTGGTCGGCAAAAAGGCATCTCTCGAGGGGTGCCTTTTTTTGTTGATGGACGCGTGAATCGCCGGTCGCGATGCTAGACGTGCACAGATCTCATCAAAACATCACGGCCGACTTGATCAGCGTCTGCGTCACGCCCCAGAACAGCGGCACCAGAACGAACGCCCACGCGAGGATCACGAGCCCCTTGTTGCTGTACTCGGCAGGCGAGCTGGCGCTCTGTGACTTCGGTTCATCAGCCACGAGTAGCCTCCGGGGTTCGAGTGGCGGTCGGCATCATGCCCGTCACGGGGCTGTCGGGGTCGTGATACTTCGCGTCGACCGGTCGCACCATGAGGTCGCAGATCAAGCCCACGACCAGTAGCCCCGCCATGATGTACAGCGTCAGATCGTACTGGTGCGCCTTCGGCACGCCGTGATCTGTTTGATACTTGCCGATGTAGCTCACGAGCTCGGGCCCGAGAACGCCGGCCGTCGACCACGCGGTGAGCAGGCGTCCATGGATCGCGCCCACCTGCCGCGTACCGAACAGGTCGCGCAGGTACGCAGGAATTGTCGCGAAACCACCTCCGTACATCGTGAGAATCAGGAAGCAACACAACACGAAGAGCGCGACGCTTTGCGCGCGTCCGCTCGCCGGGATCAGGATGTAGAGCAGCGGACCGAGGGTAAAGAAGACGAGATACGTAGCCTTGCGGCCAATCGCGTCGGACAACGACGACCAGCCAAATCGGCCCGCCATGTTCGCGATGCTCAGAAGCCCCACAAAACCGCCGGCCACCACCGCAGTTATTCGCCCCGGAAACAGATCCTGGCTCATCGGCGACGCCTGGCTCAGCACCCCGATGCCGGCGGTAACGTTGACGAGCAGCATTACCCAGAGCAGCCAGAACTGCGGGGTCCTCCAGGCGTTGTTCACCGAGACGTTACGGCTCGACACGAGCTTACTCTGATGCACCGACGGAACGAATCCGGCCGGCAGCCACCCTGGCGCGGGAACACGTACGGTGAAGACGCCGAACATCATGTAGAGCAGGTAGATCAAACCAAGTGTCAGGAAGGTTCCGGTCACGCCGGACCCATGGTGCATCGCGTGAAACGTATCCATGAGCTTTACCGAGAGTGGCGCGGCGATCATCGCGCCGCCACCGAAACCCATGATCGCGAGCCCTGTTGCCATTCCCGGTTTGTCGGGAAACCACTTGATCAGCGTGGAGACCGGCGAGATGTAGCCGAGCCCCAGTCCGATGCCGCCCAGCACACCATACCCGGCGAGCAAGAGCCAGAACTGGTGATAGCGGACCCCGATGGCGCCCACAGCAAAGCCGCCGCTGAAGCACAGTGCACTCGCGAACATCGCCTTGCGCGGGCCCACGCGATCCAGCCACGCACCGAACGTTGCCGCAGACAATCCGAGGCAGACGATCGCGATACTGAACACCCAGGTGATCGTCGGATTCGACCAGTCCGTCGGCGCTGCCTTCACCGCGTCGACGAGCTTCGACTCCGACAACGTCCGAAGCGTGTCGGCGTGTGGAAGACGCGATATCGCGACGAGCTTCGCCAGTGGCTTGTTGAACACGCTGAACGCGTACGCCTGACCGATGCACAAGTGGATCGCGAGCGCGGCTGGCGGAACGAGCCAGCGATTGAAGCCGGGCTTCGCGACGATCCGTTCGCGATCCAGGAAGGACAGGAGTGCCATGCAGAGATCCCGGTTCGGGGGGTCGATTGCAGCGTCGAAACACTACCGCCCAATCCGTCCGCTCGCCACTACCCCGCCCACCCGGCCGCCATTACATTTTTTCCTCTATCGTGGCGGCTCGGCCGCCGCGCTCGGTCGCGTAGCTCAGCTGGTTAGAGCGCTGGTCTCACATACCAGAGGTCCGGGGTTCAAGTCCCTGCGCGATCATGATCGTACACGAGCCCCCGCTGCCACGAGGCACCGGGGGCTCGCATCATAACCGTCGTTGCGCTTATAGCACTGCGATCGGTACGATCCCTTCGCCGCCGCTCGCGTAACGTTCGCCGCAGGCCTCGCACTGCACTCGCACGCCCTCGGGCACACGGGCCAGCAGCGGGAGCTTCTCGCCGCACTGGCACACCCACCCCACGAGCCGCGCCGGCACGCCCACCACCATCGCGTAGGCCGGCACGTCGCGCGTCACCACGGCGCCCGCCCCCACGAAGCAGTACTCGCCGAGCGTGTTGCCGCACACGATGGTTGCGTTGGCGCCCACCGACGCACCCCTTCGCACGAGCGTCTCGCGGTACTCGTGCTTGCGCGAGATGTGGCTGCGCGGATTGTACACGTTCGTGAACACCATCGACGGGCCGAGGAACACGTCATCCTCGCAGGTGACCCCCTCGTACAGGCTCACGTTGTTCTGCACTTTCACGTTTCGGCCCAACCGCACCCTTGGCATCACGACGACGTTCTGTCCGAGGCTGCACCCGGCTCCGATGTCGCACCGCGCCATCACGTGACAGAAGTGCCAGACGCGCGTGCCGACTCCTAGCACCGTCTCGTCGTCGACGTACGCGGACTCGTGCACGAACGCCCCGTTCGGGAGCTCGCGCATTCGGACTTGCGGCCGCGTCCATCGCGCCCGGTCACGCGCGCCGATGCTCGCGCGAGAAGGTACGAAGAGGCAGCGCAATCTCGCTCTCCGAACGCGCAGACTCGTAGATCGCGAGGATCAGCTCGAGCGACTTTCGCCCCTCGCGGCCGTCGGTATCCGCCGCGGCCTCGCCGCGCAGCACCGCGACGACATTGTCGTAGTAGGGACGGTGCCCAGAACCGTACACCGACAGCGGATTCGGCGCCGCGCGCAGTAGCTCCGCCTCGCGGTCGATGTCGTCGTACTCCGCGAACTCCCAGTGCTCGATCCGGTTCAGCGCAGTACCGCCAACCTTCACCGTGCCGCGCTCCCCGATCACCGTGATCGATCCTTCCATGTTGCGCGGGTACGCGAGCATCGTGACCTCGATCGTCCCGAGCGCCCCGTTGCGGAATCGCAGAATCGCCACGCCGGTGTCCTCGCTCTCGATGCGCCGCGCGAGCGTCGCCGTTCGCGCCGTCACCGACTTGACCTGCCCCACGAGCCACTGGATCATGTCGACGTAGTGGCTCGCCTGATTCATGAACGCGCCGCCGTCGAACTCCCACGTGCCGCGCCACGGCGCCATGTCGTAGTACGACTGCGGCCGGTTCCAGCGCACGGTGGTATTCGCGAGATAGATGCGTCCGAAGCGCCCCGCATCCAGCGAGCGCTTGAGCAGCTGAATCGATGGGTTCAGGCGGTTCTGCTTGACGACGAACAGCTGCACGCCCGCGGTGTCGCACGCCTTGACCAGCGCATCCGCATCCTCGAGGCGCGTCGCCATCGGCTTCTCGCAGATCACGTGCAGTCCGCGCTCCGCCGCCATGACGCCGTGTTGCGCATGCAGACCGCTGGGCGTGCAGATCGCGACGACATTGGTCGGGATCGCGTCGAGCATCTTATCGTAGCTCGTGAAGAAGGGGACGTCCGCCTTCTCTCCCGCCGCCTGCGCGCGCCCGAGGACTTCGTCGCACACTGCGACCAACTCGAGCTTCGGATTCGAGGTGATCGCATTGATGTGGCGCTCGCTGATTCGGCCACATCCCACGAGCACGATCCGAATCGGGCGGTCGCCTTCGACAACGCTCACGTAGCGCTCCATTTGTCCTGTGGGTCGCTCAGGCGTGGGCGACGACGGTGCGCTCCGGATGCAGAGGCTCGTGCCTGGCGCACGCGTTGCGCGTGTCGATCACGATCTGCGCGTGGCGGCACACCCGGCTGTAGTCGATGGACGAGTGATCGGTCACGACCATAACGGCATCGGCATTCCGAAGCGCGGCATCCGTGAACGCCACCGACGCACCGACCGCGCCGGCGGGCGTATGGCCATCGGCGACGATCTCGGGCACGTACGGATCGTGATAGGTCACGACCACGCCCTTGTTCGCGAGCAGATCGAGGATCTCGAGCGCGGGAGATTCGCGCAGATCGTCGATGTCCTTCTTGTACGCGACGCCAAGCACCAGCACCTTGGAACCCTTGAGCGCCTTCCCCGCCTCGTTCAGCGCATCCTGGAGCTTCGACACCCAGAAGGCCGGCATCTCGGTATTGATCTCGCCCGCGAGCTCAATCATCCGCGTCTTGTAATGCAGCGTGCGCATCTTCCAGGCGAGATAGTGCGGATCGAGGGGAATGCAATGTCCGCCCAACCCGGGGCCCGGCGTGAACTTCATGTAACCGAACGGTTTCGTCGCCGCCGCCTCGATCACTTCCCATACGTCCACGCCGAGCCTGTCGCAGATCATCGCCATCTCGTTCACGAGACCGATGTTGATCATGCGAAAGGTGTTCTCGAGCAGCTTCGCCAGCTCGGCCGCCTCCGGCGATGAGACCTCGACCACCTTGTCGATGAACAGCTGGTAGACGCGACCGCCAAGGTCCGTGCACGCGGCCGTCACGCCGCCGAGCACCTTCGGCGTGTTCTTCGTGAACCACTTCGGATTGCCCGGGTCTACGCGCTCGGGAGAGAAGCAGAGGAAGAAATCCTTCCCGACGGCGAGGCCGTTGGACTCGAAGCGCGGCAACATCAGCTCACGGGTCGTGCCAGGATACGTCGTGGACTCGAGCACGACGAGCTGACCCGGGCGCAACTGCTCCACGATCGCCTCGGTCGCCGCGACGATGTAGGACATGTCGGGATCCTTCGTCTTGCCGAGCGGCGTCGGAACGCACACGGATATGACGTCGCACTCGCCGAGGCGAGACATGTCGGTGGTCGCCTCGAGTTTGCCCGAGCGACGCAAGGACGCGACATCGGCGCCCTTGACGTCCTTGATGTGGCTTTCGCCGGCGTTCACGAGGTCGGTCACCCGCTCCGAGACCTCGAACCCGATGACCTTGAGTCCAACGCGGCCCATTTCGACGGCCAGCGGAAGCCCGACGTAGCCGAGACCCATGACACCGCAAATGAGGTCGCGGCGGTCGATCTTGTCCGACAGCGATTCGAAAGTTCCCACAGGTCCGTGATTGGGAGGTGAGGTCGCGATGCTCGGAGGACGCCCCCCGCGCAGCACCGGTAACCTCGCCGGGGCGTCGGCAGTCTGAATGAAGAGCGCGGCGCGCGCGCCTCGGAGCCCGAATTACGCCCGCGGGCTGAGGCAGTGTGAGAACTTAACGGAAGCAATTTGACCGATCAAGCAAAACGCTACCCCCTGCCGCTGGCGCCGACGGCGCTCGAGGCGCTGGTGCCCTGCTCCCACAACGGTTGTCCACTGGGCGTGGACGCCGCGGCCATCGCGGCCGCACTCCTGGTCGGCGATCATCCCAGGGCCTTCCTGCTCGCCCGAGGGCCCAACCCCTTTGCGAGCGCCTGTGGCCACGGCTGCCACGCGCCCTGCGAGAGCGCCTGTAATCGCCGTGCCTTCGGCGCACCGGTTGCAATTGCGGCCCTCGAGGCCTACGCGAGCGGATTTTCCACGCCGTCCACGCTGGAGTCCCCGGAGCCATGCACCAGCGCGCACGACGCGCGATCGGTGTCGGGGCTCGTGCACCAGACGCCGGACACGGCGTTCCGGGCGCCCCGGTCGGGGAAGCGGGTCGCGATCATTGGTGCGGGAGCCGCGGGAATGGGGTGCGCGCACGATCTCGCGCTCCTGGGCCACGAGAGCACCATCTTCGACGAAAGCAGCGAGCCCGGTGGCGTGCTCACCGGCGCGATCCCCTCGTTTCGCTTTCCGATCGCGAGCGCGCGCGCCGAGTGCGCCGCGATTCTGTCGACGCATGCGCAGCTCGCGTCGAATGCCTTGGTGACCGGTATCGAATCGCTGCGCGCGATGCTCGCCACCGATTTCGACGCGATTTTTCTCGCCACGGGCGCGTCGGTACCCGCCGACGAAAGCTTCCCCGATCAGCCACCGCATTCCCGCGTGATCGACGCGATGTCGGTGCTCGCCAGGCACTCGCCGTTGAGTGGTCGAGTCGTCGTGGTGGGCAATGGCGACCTCGCGCTCGACGCCGCCCGCGTCGCGCTCCGGCGCCCGCGAAGCGAGGAGGCGCGGAGCGTAGTCACCGCCCACGCCGTGCTGCCACAGCCGCTCGAGGCGACGTCGGCGCGACCCGCGGCGCTCGCAGCCGCGCTGCAGGACGGCGTCATCCTCCTTGGTGGCTGGCAGGCTCGCCGCTATCTCACCGACGAGCAAGGCACGCTCACAGGCGTCGAGATCTCGCACGCGACGGAAGGCGTCACGAAGGTGCTCGCGTGCGATTCTCTCATCACCGCCGCACGACGCGTCCCAGCGAGGCAGTTCGGCTCCGAGCTCAGGCACGACGAGCACGGATTCATCGCCGTAGATCCGCTCACGCTGCAAACGTCGCTGCGAGGCGTGTGGGCCGGCGGCGCGTGCGCGTTCGGGCACCGCTCGATTGCTCACGCCGTGGCGGATGGCAAGAAGGCTGCGTGGCAAATTCACGCCGCGCTGACCAAGAGCGTCGTCCGCACCGTCGTTTCATCGGCGTGGGTCGAGCTTGGCGAGGATGAATGGGATGGCGAGAGGGCTGCGCGCGCGATCGCCGCACGCCGGATCGACAATGCGGCATCCACCGCGCCACCGGCCGATCCGTTCTCGAGCAGCGCGCTGCGCGACGTGCAGGAGATCGTGCGCGAGGCGAGCCGCTGCTTCGACTGCACGGTCCTTCCCGTGATCGCGGACGACTGCACGAAGTGCGGCGCATGCATCAGCGGATGCCCGGAACACGCGCTCGCCTTCTCGGGCGACGAGGTGCGAACGGTCGAGGTGGACAGCGCGAAGTGCACGCGCTGCGGTGCATGCGTCGCGATGTGCCCACCGGGGGCCATCGCGATGGCGCGCGCGATCTGGGAGGAGCGTCTGGTGTCCGGCGTGCCGGCCAACCCGGAGCGACGCGCTCCTCTGATTCGCCGTGCGCCCAGCTACACGCCGCCGGATATCGGCGGGCTGCCGGCGGTGCGGATCTAGCTGACGGTCGCGCCGCCCCGCCTGAGGCGCCCGATCAAGGCTTCGGTCGCGCGGGCGTGCAGCACGAGCACCGAATCCTCACTGCGCTGGTCGATCACTTCGCCCTCGCGATGCAGCTCCGCGAGCAACCGGCCGTCGCTCACCGGGATTCGAATTTCCGACACGGGCCGCATCGTCCGCACGCGGGCGACCAGCGCGCGCAGCAGCGGCTCCAGCCCATCTTCGGCCAGCGCCGAGACGAAGATCGATTCCGAATACTTGTCGCGCACCTGCTCCTGCAGCGAGAGCAACGCGTCGTTGTCCAACCGATCGATCTTGTTGAAGACGTGCAACACGGGCTTGTCGGTGACACCGAGCTCCGCGAGCACGCCGTCGACGACGTGCACCTGATCCTCCCACGTCGAGCGACTCGCGTCGATCACGTGCAGCAGCAGGTCGGCCTCGTTCACCTCTTCGAGCGTCGCGCGGAACGACGCCACGAGATGGTGCGGCAACTTCCGGATGAAGCCTACGGTATCGGTCACGAGCGCCTTCTGATGCTCCCCCAGTCTTACCTCGCGCGTGAGCGGATCGAGCGTCGCGAACAGGCGATCCTCGACGAACACCTGCGAGTCACCCGCGAGCGTGCGCAGCACGGAGGACTTCCCGGCATTCGTGTAACCGACCAGTGACACGCGAAACTCTCCCTTGCGCGACTGCCGCTGCACGACACGCGCGCGGGTCACGTCGACGAGCCGCTCCTTCAGCAGCTTGATGCGATTGTTGATCAGCCGTCGATCGGTCTCGAGCTGCGTTTCGCCAGGTCCGCGCATGCCGATGCCGCCGCGGAACTTCTCGAGGTGCGTCCACATGCGGGTGAGTCGCGGCAGCGTATACTCGAGCTGCGCGAGCTCGACCTGCATCTTTGCCTCGCTCGTGCGCGCGCGCGTGGCGAAGATGTCGAGAATGAGCTCCGCACGATCGACGACGCGCGTGTTGAGCGCCGTCTCGACATTGCGTCCCTGCGCAGGCGACAACTCGTCGTCGAAGATGATGACGGTCGCCTCCTTCTCCTCGATCGCCACGCGCAGCTCCTCGATTTTTCCCTTGCCGAGGTAGGTGCCCGGGTGCGGGCGGTCGAGCATTCTGTGTGACTTCGCCGACCACGGTTGCGCCAGCGGTATCCGCAAGCTCTGCCAGCTCTTCGAGATGCTCTGTAAGCAGGTGTCTCGCCCGCGCCGACTTGATTGGCGCGCCAACGAGTATCGCACGCTCGGCGGGCGGATGAAGATCGATGGAGTTTCTTGAAATAATTCTACCTGTGTTCGTGTTCGAATCTCAGCGCCGAGCGCCAAGCGAGTTGAAATTCCCCGTGCGGTCGTACTGGATCGTGAAGTCGCCGACGCCGGATCCCACCGTCAGATCGCCGAGGACGCGGTACGGAATGGTCCCGGTATTCATCAGCTCGCGGCCGGCCGCTCCGAGACCGTTCCAGTTGAAACGAATGGGCAGCACGACATCGGTCGAGTCGTTGCTCTGCACGGTGAAGTGCTGGTCCAGCGCGCCCGAGCCCACGTCGAGGGAGTCCACCATCACCTTGTACGTAATGCGTGTCGCGTCGAGGCGATACCCGTTCGGATTGTACACGCTCAGAATGACGTCGATCGTTCCGCCCGTGAGCCCTACGCCGCCCACCTGCACGTTCTTGAAGGTGACGACCGGATCCCTGAAGTTGCCCCTGCCGAGTCCCGCGCACGACGCGCTCACGAGCGCGACGGCAGATATCAGTGCTGCCTTAAGCCGCATACCGTCTCCGAATGTGGGTTCATGCGCCCGACGATGAATCATCGTTGGCCGCTTTGTTCTTGAGATCGGCCCACCACGCGAGCCGCTTGCTGATCTCCTTCTCGAAGCCGAAGCGTCCCGGAACGTAGAGCACCGTCCCGCGCAGCTTGTCCGGAAGATACTCCTGCGGAATGTAGGCGTCCTCCGCGTCGTGCGCGTACTGATACCCTTTATGATACCCCAGTTCCTTCATCAGCGCGGTCGGCGCGTTTCGAATGTGCATCGGCACGCCCTCGGCCGGCGTGTCTCGTGCGGCGGCGAGCGCCGCAGAGAGCGCGGTCTTCGCGCTGTTCGACTTGGGAGCGGTGGCGAGGTAGATCGTCATCTCCGCCAGCGGTAGATACCCCTCGGGTGCGCCGAGCATGTGCCACGCATCGCGAGCCGCGACCGCGAGCTGCAGAGCGTTCGGATCCGCCAATCCCACGTCCTCGGCCGCCATTGCGATCGCCCGCCGGAAGATCGTCATCGGGTCTTCGCCTCCTTCGATCATGCGCGCCATCCAGTACAGCGCCCCCTGCGGATCGGAGCCGCGCAGCGACTTGTGGTAGGCCGAGAGTAGGTTGAAGTGCTCCTCCCCTGATTTGTCGTGCCGGGCGAAGCGGAGTTGGAGCGCATCTCGCGCAACCGCTGCGGTGATGTGGCCCTTCACACCCACGTGCGATGCGGCCGCGTCGAGCACCGTGAGCGCTCGTCGCGCATCGCCGTCGGCCTCGGTGGCGATCATCGCGAGCGGCGTCCTCGTCCACCACGAGCTCCTGCTCGCCCAGGCCGCGCTTGCGATCGTTCAACGCCGCGCGCAGAACCTCGGTCACATCGTCGGGGGTGAGCGCGCGCAGCACGAAGACGCGAGTGCGCGAGAGGAGCGCTCCGTTGATCTCGAACGATGGGTTCTCGGTGGTCGCGCCGATGAGGGTGACGGTGCCGCGTTCGACGTGCGGTAGAAAGGCATCCTGCTGCGCGCGATTCAGACGATGGATCTCGTCGACGAACAGCACGGTGCCGCGACCGTTCATGGCGAGGCGCTCCTCGGCGGCCGCGATGATCTCGCGCACACGCGGCACGCCCTCGGTCACCGCGGAGAACGGCACGAACTCGCGCTCCGTGTAGTTCGCGACGAGCAGCGCGAGCGTCGTCTTCCCGCTCCCTGGCGGCCCCCAGAAGAGCATGGAGGACACCTTGCCGCGCTCGATCGACTCGCGCAGCGCCATTCCCGGCGCAAGCAGATGTTCCTGACCAACGAATTCGTCGAGCGACAGCGGCCGCATGCGCGCGGCGAGCGGTTGTGAGCTCGCCGGTGGCACGAACAACGACGGCGCCGGCGCTCCCGCGCCCGCTCGACCACGCATGCTCTTCCCCGCTGCCATCGTCAGATCCCTGCCGCCGCGCGCGTCGCGAAATACAAGGCGCAACCGGCGACGAACGCCAGCTGCGGGCGCCAGTCGCGCTTGCCCTGAAACTCCGGAACCAGATTCGATGCGGCCACGTACAGCGTCACTCCTGCCGAGAGTCCGAGTCCTATCGCGTCGAGCGCCGGCGTCCTATCGGTGAACACGACGCCGGCGATCGTCGACAGTCCCAGCGCCAGCCCCGCCTGCACGGCTCTTGCACGCCCCGCGCCAGCCGCCAGAAAGAGGCTGGCGATCGCGAAGCCCTCGGGAAGCTTATGCAGCACGATCGCCACGAACACGATCGTGCCGAGCGCGGCACTCACGTGGAAGGAGCTCGCGATCGCGACGCCATTGACGAAGGTGTGCAACAACAGCCCGGCGAGTGCCGACACGCTGACGAGCTCCGTGACCTCGTGCGTCTCTTCCCCGAAATGAAAGTGCGGGGCGAGCATGTGCTGCGTGAGATGCACGAGCAGATAGCCGGCGAGTGCCGCCATCGCGCCCCGGGCGCCCGACCGAGCGATCGCCTCCGGAAAGATGTCGGTGAGGCAGACACAGATCATGAAGCCCGCCGCCAAGCGCGATCATTGCGTCGAGCGCCCTGCTGCTCCACTTGGCGCGGAGGGCCACGACCAGTGCGCCCACGACGTTCGCCGCCGCGGCCACCACGGCGTAAATCAGCGGCGTTCGCGTCACTCGGCCGAGAGCCCCAGCGATTCGACCAACGTGTCGAGCGCGGTCTCGAGCTCTGGCGCCGGCGGGAACTCGTGGCGGGAGATCTTCCAGCTGTTAGTGCGAACGAGGCGGCGCTCCTCCAACCCTTTCCCCTGGAGCAGATACAGCCATCGATCCGTGCGCGCGTAGATGAACAGCTCGAGCATTGGATTGAGCGTCAGCTGATCCTCGCTCGAGTAGACCGCGATCTCGACGCCGCCCGCGGCAGCGACGAGCGACTTGATGCGGGTGAACGCGTCGCGGATATCCGGAAGCGCGAGGCGGTCGCCATGCCACTTGCGCGAGCCGCGCGCGTCCACGATCGCGAGATCCACGGCGGGCGGCAGCTGATCCAGCAACGCCGAAAAGAGGTCGACGATGCGCTCCGCGTGCGCGACGACGTGTGCGCTGTAGTAGTCGTCCTCCTTTGCGAAGACGAATCCATCGGCGGCGGATCGAAAGCGCTTCCACACCGACGTCTCGGGTTGCCGGCCTCGAAACCACATGCGCTGCTCTCTCAACCTTGAGACTGTTCGCCGGCCAGCTCGCGCGCGCGCGCAAGCAGCTGGTCGTGCCTGTTTCGTGAGGGCTCATCGAGCACCCAGTCGAGCAGCGTGCGAAGCGCCGCACCGAGCTGCGGACCCGCCTTGATCCCCGCCTTCATGAGATCTCCACCATTGACTTCAAGATCGCCAGTTTCCAGTGGATCGCGAAGAGCGATGGCCTCGGCGCGACGGCGGAGCTCCTGCACCCTCGCCGGCTCGACCCGGCCCGATCCAGCCGCGCCCTCCGCGCGAAAGCGCGCATCGAGCACGGTGAACAGCGCATTGATGCGCGTGCGGCCGATCGCGGCGACCCATTGCCGCACCGTCGCATTGGGTATCGTCGCGTTCTCCGCGAGCGCGTCGCGAATCGGCCCTCCCACGACATGCCATTGCTCGACGAGTTCACCGATCCATTGGACGCGATCGTTGGAGAAGCGAAGCTCGCGCAGTGTCGCACGCACAGCTCCGGGCGGCACATCGAGCATGAGCGCGATGAGTCTGTTGGCGGTGTGATGGCGCTCGTCCGCATTCGCGGCGCGCGGCAAAAGGTCGAGCGTCGCGAGCGCGATCTCGTTCACGGACGCCAGCGGCGGCGCCAACACGGCGAGCGCACCGCTGTCCCGCCACAGACGAATCGCGTTGCCGGGCCGGTCGACCTGCACCATGGTCTTTTCGATCTCCTGCTGCACGCGCTCCATCGACAGGCGCCCGAGATGCGGCGCGGACTCCTCGATGGCGGCCCACGTCTCACGCTCGATCTCGAACTCGAAGCGCGCCGCGAATCGAAAGGCCCTGAGCGCTCGCAGTCGATCCTCCCGCATGCGGTCCGTCGCAATGCCCACCGCGCGTACCAGCTTCCGCCGCAGATCCTCGCGGCCATGAAATGGATCGTGGAGCTGACGCGTCTCCGGCCCGTACGCGATCGCGTTGATCGTGAAGTCGCGGCGCGCGAGATCCTCGTCGAGACTCGCCCCGAACTCGACCACCGCGTGCCGCCCGTCGGTCTGCACATCGCGACGAAAGGTCGTCACCTCGTGCAGGACGCCGGCGGTATCGAGCACCCCGACGGTGCCAAAATCGATGCCGACCGGCACCGTGCGACGAAAGAGTCGCTGGACCTCCTGCGGCGTCGCCGCCGTCGCGAGGTCCCAATCGAGGTTAGGGTGTCCCAGGAGGGCATCGCGGACCGCACCGCCCACGAACCAGCTCTCGTGGCCGGCACTGATGAGTCTCTGTGCAATCTCGAGCACAGAGGCGGGCGGCTGGAGCAGCTCCGCATTCCCCGACGAGTCACTCGACGCGCTATCTTTACTCACCTATGCACCTCGCCGTCATTCTCGACGAAAGTGCCGCCACGCCCGACTTCAAGGCGGCGGTTCTCTGCGTTCGCGAACGCACTCGGACGCCACTCGTCGTCGCCGCCCGCCCCATCCCGCATACAAAGATCGTCAGGCTGCTCACGCACCTTCTCGAGGTCGAGCCGCAGCTCGAGATCACCGCGGTTTGGATCAGCGCGGATTCGGGGTGCTCGGACCTCACAGGCGTGATCGAAGTCGCATGCGTCGACGGCCCTCGTCGATTCTCGTTCGCCTGGGACTGCGCCTGGCGCGCGGAAGTGATGGGATGGACCGACTGCTTCGGATTTCCCGACCAGATGCGCGCGGCGCGCGAGTACGATTGGCGTTGCTTCAAGAGCTGGGAAGCAACGGACGAGATGCTCGACGAGCGATTCGCCACGGCGTGATCGCCGGCGCCGTGCTCGTCTTCAGCCGCACAGCACACTCCCACCGTTGACGTTCAGGATCTCGCCCGTGATGTGCCGCGCGAGATCCGAACAGAGAAACACAATCGGTCCCGCGATATCCCTGGCCGTTGCAACGCGTCCGAGCGGGATCGTCGACTCGACTCTTGCACGCCCTTCTCCGACGAGCGACGCCGCGGCCATTTCCGTGTCCACCCACCCCGGCGCGACGCTGTTGAACGTGATGTCCCGCGGCGCGAGCTCCACGGCGACGGACTTCACGAACGAGATCATCGCGCCCCGCGAGGCCGCATAGTCGGCATGCCCGGCTTCGCCGCGCTGGCCGGCGGTGCTCGACACCAGCACGATGTGTCCATGATCGGAGATCGCGCGGATGGCCGCGCGCGACGTGGTGAACATCGAATCCATGTTCGCGCGCATCGTTCCGTACCACCGCTCGTCGGTCATCTCGCCCAGCGGCACGTCGTCGAACGGCCAGATGCCGGCGTTTCCGACGAACAGATCGAGACCGCCAAACTCGCGCGCCGCTCGCGCAAAGAGCGACTCCGTGCCGCCCGGCGCGCTCAGATCCGACGCGTGCGCGAATCCGCGAACGCCGTACGCGGCGATGCGGCGCACCACATCCTCGGCGTCCTTTTCGCGATTCCTGTAGCCAATCCCAACGTCCGCGCCGCATTCGGCGAGCAGTAACGCCGTCGCCGCGCCGATCCCGCGTGAGCCGCCCGTGACAAGCGCGCGCTTTCCCTTGAGGTCGATCATAGCTCCCGTTCGATGAGTTCGCAGATCGCATGCTCGATGCACAGGTGCAGCTCCTGCGCGCGATCGGTGCGTTGTGTCGGTATCACGACGTTGACGTCCGCGAGGGCGCGCAACGCGCCACCTCCGCGCGCCGAGAACGCAAGCACCTTTGCGCCGGCCTGATGCGCCGCTTCCGCCGCTCGCAGCACGTTCGGAGAATCGCCGCTGGTGGAGTGGATCACGAGCAGATCGCCGGGCCGCGCGAGCGCCTCGATCTGTCGCGCGAACACGTACTGGAATCCGAGATCGTTCGCGACCGCGGTCAGCAGCGACGTGTCGGTGGTGAGGGCGATCGCGGCCACGGCCCGCCGCGCACGCATGTAGCGCACGACGTACTCGGTGGCCAGGTGCTGCGCATCCGCTGCACTCCCGCCGTTGCCGCAGAAGAAGAGCGTGCGCCCGGCCGCTACCGTCGAGCGCATGAGATCGGCCGCGCTCACGATCTCCGACTCGAGCGTCGCCGCCGTGGCGAGCGCGGTGTCCGATAGCTCGCGCAGCGCACGTGCGATGCTCTCTGTCACGCGCGCCTCATGAACATCGAACGAAGCTTCGCGAGCATTCCCTGATCCGTTGGCGGAATCGGAGTCACTGGAAGCACTGCCTCCCTGTTGAGCAGTCGCCGCGCGTTGATCGTGCACAGCAGCTCCGCCTGCTCGTGCGCGTCGATCGCCTCGAGCCAGTCGCGCGCCATGGCGAGCGAGCGGGAGTCGCCATGGGTGTCGCTCGCGATACAGTCCACCATCCCCTCCTCGAGCATCCGCCGCGCGAATCGCGACATTGGTGAATTGCCGAACACCATCACGGCGTCCATTTGAATCACGGCCCCCGCGTCGCGCCATTGCTGCACCATTTCGGGGGTGCACTCATGATAGCGTTCGGGATGCGCGATCACGGGTGTCACCCCACTCATCCTGATACGCAGAATCTCCTCTGTCGCGCCCAACGGCACCTGCATTCGCGGAAACTCCACCAGCGCCGCGCGCGAATCGCCGAGATGCAGGTGCGGCGCGCGAAGGTCCACGCCTGGCGCATTGAGCATGATCTCCCATCCGAGCACGAGCTCCGGAAGCGGGGGCGCGTGCTCCACGAGATTCGCGAGTATCGACCGGTACCGCTCGAGGGGCGCGCGATGCGCGTCCGTCGCCCTGAGATGAGGGGTGCAGACGAGCACCGTCACGCCGTCCTTCCGAAATCGCTCGAGCACCGGCACCGTTACTTCGACGGATGGCGAACCATTGTCGACACCCGGCAACAAATGCGTATGGATATCGATCATGCGCGCGCCGCCAGCGCCAGCGCACCCACCACGCGCGCTCCGCCGTCCTCGAATGCTCCGCCCACCACCACGAAATCCGCGCCGCCGTCTCTCGCCGCGCGCACGGAATCCGCCCCGCGAATTCCTCCACCCACCAGCAGTGGCCCCCTCCACGCCTGGCGCGCCGCGCGCACGATGGCCGCGCTCACTGCGCGCGATGCGCCACTTCCCGCATCCAGATACGCCGCATGCATCCCGATCAATGCGGCCGCGCGCAGGTGCGCTGCCGCGACCTCCGGCTTATCCGCCGGCAGAGGACGCGTCTGGCTCACCGACTCCACGGATGTCACGTGGCCGCCGTCCACCAGGCAATACGCGGTGCTGATCGCCTCGACTTCGGGGTGCTGCAGGAAGAACGGTACCGCGCGCACGTGCTCCTCGATCAGATACTGTGCGTTGCGCCCCGAGATCAACGACAGCAGCAGTACCGCATCGACACCCGCATCGAGTTGCGACGCCATCGCGGGAAACTGCACGAGCGGAAGCTCGGGCGCTGCACGTTTGAGGCGCGACGAGAGCCCTCCGCCCTCGCCGGCGGGTCCGAAGCTGTTCCCCAGGAGCAGCAACGCAGCGCCCTCGCCCGCGGCGCGCCTCGCCAGCTCCACTGCGCCGGCCGCCGTGGTGCGATCCGGATCGATCAGCACCGCGAGCCCCGCGCGTCCGGTGAGCAGACTCTCGCTCATGCGCGGAGTGAAGGCGTGGCGAGCGCCGAGATCGCCGCCATGGCGGCCGTTGCGCTCGCCGAGAGCGTGTCGGAATCCTCGGCCGCAGCCTCGAACGCATACGTCACCAACGCGTCCACCGCGAGCAGGTCGAGCGCGCGATCGCGCCCCGCTCCTTCCAGCGCCAGCAGCTCCGCCAACAGCGACTCCGCCGTCGACAGCAACGCTTCATGCGCCGACGACGACGGTTCGAGAAGACGCGGGCCGAGCGCAGCACGAAGCCGCATGGCCAGCAGCTCCGGCGGCGCGGGCGAGCGGGCCGAAAGCCAATCGCCAACCGTCACGCGGCTGCGCCCAACGCTGCGCGTACCACCGGAGACGCGTGCGCGATGGCCTCTCCGATGCGCGAGGCATCCGGGATACCCGCCTGCGCCATGTGCGCCTTGCCGCCACCGCGCCCCCCCGCCGCCTCGGCGATGGGCTTGATGAGTTGGTCCGCGCGCACTCCGCGGTCGCGCAGGTCGTCGGTGACAACCACGAGCAGCGCGCTCTTGCCGTCGCCGAACGTCGTCGCGATAACGCCTACTCCGCTGCCGAGCTGCTCGCGCAAGGCATCGCCGAGTTGCTGCAGCTCCTTCACGTCTCCCGCCGTGACGTTCGATGTCACCAGTCGCGCCGCGCCGATCGTTTCGGCACCTGCAAGCAGCTGCTGCAGCTGATCCCCGCCGCCGCGCAGACTCTCCTCGAGTCGCTTCTCGAGCTTCCGCCGCTCGTCGAGCAGCGTCTCGACGCGTTTGACCACTCCGTCTGCAGGCGCGCGGAGCAGCTCGCCGAGTTTCTGCAGGCGCTGCTCCTCGCCACGAATGAGCTCGTACGCGCGCGGACCCGTCACCGCCTCGATGCGCCGAATGCCCGCCGCGACGCCGTTCTCGCTGACGATCTTGAACAGCGCAATCTGTCCCGTGCTCCGCGCGTGCGTGCCTCCGCACAGCTCCACGGACAAACCAGGAATGTTCACCACGCGCACGACGTCGCCGTACTTCTCGCCGAAGAGCGCCATCGCGCCCGATGCCACCGCCTCGCGATACGGCCGCTCCACCGTGACGACGTCGACGTTCGCCCAGATCCCGCGGTTCACGATCGCCTCGATCTCCGACAACTGCTCCGGCTTGATCGGACCGTGATGGTGGAAGTCGAAGCGCAGCCGATCGGGCGCAACCAGCGACCCCGCCTGCGTGACATGCTCGCCCAGCACCTGGCGAAGCGCGGCGTGCAGCAGGTGCGTCGCCGTGTGATTGCGCTCCGTGTCTCGCCGCCGACTCGTGGGCACCGTCGCGCGCACGCGCCCGAACTTGAAATCACCCGTGAGCTCGCCGATCGCCACGTTCCGCCCGTCCATCTTCTTTACCTCGTCAACCGTCCACCTTCCATCCATCGCCGGCGATTTCGCCGGAATCGGATATCTGGCCGCCCGATTCCGCGTAGAACGGCGTGTCCTGCAGAACCAGCGCGAGTCGATTGCCGGGGAGCCTTCGCGCCGCCACGACCTCAGTGTCCGCCTCTGTCGCGCCGTAGCCGACGAACTTCGACGACGGCTGCGACGGAGTCGTGACCGGCTTCTTCTCCCACGTCGCGAAGTCCGCGAGCCCTTCGTCGGCCACGCCGAGGTCGCGCCCCTTCCGCTCCTCGCGCGACTGCGATCGCTGTCCCTCGAGCGCCTCCTCGAATGCGACAATGTCCACCGAGTAGCCGCGCTCGTGCGCCATCAGCTCCGTGAGGTCGATCGGGAAGCCGAAGGTGTCGTAGAGGCGGAATGCATCCGCGCCGCTGATCGTGCCCCGAATCCTCGTCGAGCCCTGCGTGGTGTTCAGTGGCGCGAGCTGATCGAAGCGGAGCATCCCCTCCTCGATCGTCGCCAGAAAGCGTTCCTCTTCCGCGCGAGTGGTGTCGACGATCAGCGTGCGCCGCTGCCCCAGCTCCGGATACACGCTCTGCATCTGGTCGACGACGACGCTCACGAGCTTGTCGAGTGTCGGCTCGCGGCGGCCCAGGAGCCACGCATGCCGCACTCCGCGCCTGAGAATGCGGCGCAGCACGTAGCCCCGGCCTTCGTTCGACGGAAAGACGCCATCCGCGATGAGAAAGGCGATCGCGCGCGCGTGATCGGCGAGCACGCGAAACGACACCGCGTCGTATGTCACCACCCGGTTACCGGCCGGCGGCGCCGCGGGCCACTCCGCGGTTCCGATGCCCGCAGCCGGCCGATCATCGTACGACATGCCGAGCACCTCCTCGGCCTTCGCGATCAGCGGGACGAAGAGATCGGTGTGGTAGTTGTTCGTGACGCCTTGCAACACCGCGGCAATGCGCTCGAGTCCCGCGCCCGTATCCACCGAGGGTTTCGGAAGGGGCTTCAGCGCACCGTCCGCCTGACGGTCGAACTGCATGAACACGAGATTCCATATCTCGAGGAAACGCCCCGCCTCCGCGCCCTCGACGAACGCGTCGCGCGAGAACTCCGTGCGTTTCGTGTCCGTCCACTCGCCCGTCGCGCCCTCGGGAAACGCCCAGTCGCCCGCAATGTGCGCCAGGTCGACGTAGATCTCCGAGCACGGTCCGCACGGCCCGGTATCCGCCATCTGCCAGAAGTTGTCGTGCTCGCCGAGTCCGTAGATGCGGCTGTCCGGAAGGTCGCACAGCTCCTTCCAGAGTGCGCGCGCCTCCTCGTCCGACTCGAAAACGGTGACGCGTAGATGCTCCTTCGGAATTCCGAGCTCCTCGGTGACAAACTCCCACGCGAATCGAATCGCGTCCCTCTTGAAATAGTCGCCGAAGGAGAAATTGCCGAGCATCTCGAAGAACGTGTGGTGACGCGCGGTGTGTCCCACCTGTTCGAGATCGTTGTGCTTGCCACCCGCGCGCACGCACTTCTGCGCAGTGGTCGCGCGAAGGCCGAAGGAGGTGCGCTCCTGACCGAGGAAGATGCGCTTGAACTGCACCATCCCCGCATTGGTGAAGAGGAGCGTTGGATCATCCGCGGGGACGAGCGGCGAGCTGGGACGGACCACGTGCGCATTGCGCTCGAAGTACGCGAGAAAACGCTGGCGAATTTCGGATGCGCGCATAGGCTCACAATATACCGCGCCCGTGACCTCGGGGCACGGGCTATTCGAGTGTGATGTCGTCGCTCTCGCCCGGGAGTGAATCGATCACGCGCGCGAATCGCGGACCCGTCGTATCCGCGCCTCGCGAGGAACGCGTACAGCCGTCGGCGTGTGGTGGCCGCGTCGAGCGAGCGAAGGCTCCGCAGCTTCTTCGCAGCGACCTGCGCGATTTGTGCATCCTCGTCCACCTCATCCTCCACCAGCACCTCGGCCAGCGCCGCATCGATCACGTCGCGCGCGACACCGCGTCGCCAGAGCTCCGATTGGAGGCGGCGACGCGAGAGCCCCGCGCCCGCGATCTTCGCGCGGATGAACTGCCGCGCGAACTGCGCATCGTCGAGCAGCGCCGAGCGCGATGAGGCGGCCGATGGCAGAGGCGACGTGCTCCGCGGGCTCGCCCTTGCGCACGAGCATGCGCTCGAGGTCGCGGGCCGCGCGCGGGCGAGCGGCGAGCATGGCGAGCGCACGATCGAAGGTGTGGAGGGCGGCGGCTTCGGCGGCGACGCGACTCGCGAGCACCTCGGTGAAGGCGACGCCGGTGCGAAGCCCGAGGCGCTCGATGCCGTCGAGGGAGAGCGTGGCGACGACCGCGTCGTCAACGAGGATTTCGAAGCGACCGGGATGCCGGGCGCTTGCCGAGATGGCGGACACGCGCGCGGCGCTCTCCGCCGAGTCGGGCGCATCGAGCGCGGCGCCGAGCGCGAGCGACGGCGATGAGAGCTCGGTCATTTGGACATTGTAGCGGAATTGCCGATCACGATCCCCCGAGATGCACGAAGTGCCGAAGGGGAAGGGTGCGACGAAGACAGTTTCCGGGTGCCTTCGCCACTCCACCTCGCCCTTCGGCACGATTTCGCCGACGTGCGCGTGCTAATCGTCGCTTTCGACCTCTTCGACGATCTGTCCAGCGTCCTTGATGCCCAGCACGACTTTCACTTTTTCCTCGATCTCCAGCATCATGCTGTTGTTGTCCTTCAGGAACATCTTCGCGTTCTCACGACCCTGCCCAATGCGCTGGCCGTTGTAGCTGTACCAGGCGCCCGACTTCTCGATGATCCCGGACTCGGAGCCGATGTCGACCAGAAGCGACGTGTGGCTGATCCCTTCCGCGTACATGATGTCGAACTCGGCCTGCTTGAACGGTGGCGCGACCTTGTTCTTGACCACCTTCACGCGCACGTGCGAGCCGATGACCTCTTCCTTCTCCTTGACCGGGCCGATGCGGCGAATGTCGAGGCGCACGGACGCGTAGAACTTGAGCGCCTTGCCGCCGGTGGTCGTCTCCGGATTGCCGAACATGACGCCGATCTTTTCGCGGAGCTGGTTGATGAACACCACGGACGTCTTCGAGCGCGCGATGGCGCCCGTGAGCTTGCGGAGCGCCTGACTCATGAGGCGCGCCTGCAGCCCGACGTGTGAATCGCCCATCTCCCCTTCGATCTCGGCCTTCGGTACCAGCGCGGCAACGGAGTCGATGACGACGATGTCCACGGCGCCAGAGCGCACGAGGATCTCGCAGATCTCGAGCGCCTGCTCGCCGGTGTCCGGCTGCGACACGAGCAGATTCTCGATGTCGACGCCGAGCTTCTGCGCGTAGTCGGTGTCGAGCGCATGCTCCGCGTCGATGTACGCGGCGACGCCGCCGGCGCGCTGCGCGTTCGCAACGACGTGCAGGCAGAGCGTCGTCTTGCCGCTGGACTCGGGACCGTAGATCTCGGTGACACGTCCGCGCGGAATTCCGCCGACGCCGATGGCCGCGTCCAGATTGATGGCACCCGTGGGGATCACATCGATCCGCACCTTTGCGGAATCGGCACCCATCTTCATGATGGATCCCTTGCCGCAGCTCTTCTCGATTTGCGCGATCGCCAGATTCAGCGCTTTCTTCTTTTCTTCCTGTCCTGTGGAGACAGCCATGCGGTCACCCAACCCGTGAAATCGTGAGACTGCCGAATCTGGCCTGGCGATAGAAAATCTACCGTCGGGGCTACCTATTACCACTACCCGAACAAAGTACGAAAGGCCTCTCGTGCTGTCAACCGGCGGATCGGGCGACGAAGGCGTTCTCGATATGGCAGACACGAGGACCTGCGCCACCGATTAGCACACCGACCACGTCGAATCGAAACATCCGTTCCCCGCCACCGTGCCTCGCCATCCAGACCGTAGCCGACCGAGTGAGCTCGCGCTGTTTGCGCCAATTGACGGCCTCGACGGGGTGCCCGAAGTCGTTCCCGCGACGGGTTTTGACCTCCACGAAGGCCACCACGCCACCCATCTCCACGACGAGATCGAGATCCCGATGTCCGTTGCGGAAGCGCCGGTCCAGTATCCTCCAGCCCCGCTGAGCGAGCCACGCCTCAGCGATTCGCTCGCCCTCCTCCCCAAGCACCTGAGACGCCGCCGTCATGAACGCAAAGATGCGGGCGTCCGCCTGGACGCCCGCATCCAATGAACTCATCCCGAAGCCCCGCCGTGCACCGGCGGCGGCTTCACCGTCCAGGCGTCACGACTTCGGCGACTGACCCTCGGCGAGTAGCAGCTCGACCTTCGCCGCGGCGATCCCGGCGACCGGCGTATCCATCTTGAGAAGGATTCGGTCGCTCTTGCGAATCCACAGGTGCTCCTGCGTCTCACCAACCTGCAGCGTCAGCGTCCAGCAGTCGAAAGTGCCGTCTGGAACGAGCAGACTGTCCTGGCCGGTGACCCACAGATTCATCACCACGTGCGCCTGGTCGTGCGGCCCGACAAAGACCGTCGTCGCACTTCCCTTCCAGTCCGGCGCCAGCGGTGCCGACCCGAGAAGCGGCTCGAGCCAATAAATGTTGCCGACGAGATTGCGCTCGTTTTTCATCGCCACGCGCACGCCGCCGCCGCTGTCACCCTCGAAGGTGGTGACGATGCTGTCGCGCGTGTAGCGCGTCGTGATGTCCTGATCCGCAGTGTGCACCACGCGATGCACCGGCTCGAGGGTCGTCTTCGCAACGTAGAGCGACTCGGCGAGCTCGAGGGTGTTGATCTTCCGCGATTCCGCCAGCAGCCACACGGTCTTTCCGTCGAAGGTCGCATCGGTGAGCTCGAGCGTGCGCCATCCGAGCCGGTGCGCCTGCCCCTGCGAAAAGATGCGCGCCACGTAGGTGAGCTTGGACGGCTTGAGCTTGGCGGCCGACGGCGCGACCAGCACCGGATTCGCGGACTCGGTCGCCGCTGCGGCTCCGGAGGCGACGGACGACGCGGATGCGGCGGCTGGCGACGCGGACGCGGCGGGGCGCGCGCCATGCGAGCACGCCGACATCGCGGTCGCGAGAACGAACGACGACATCACAGCGAAAGCAGGCAATCCAGACTTCACGATTCCTCCATGAGTGACAATCCGCGGAGCGCGCACGCTAGCTCGCTGGCCCGCAGATACGATCGATATCGTCAAGACCTACGAGCACATCTCGCGCTTTGGATCCATCGGCAGGGCCGAGAATTCCGGCGTCCTGGAGTTGATCGATGATGCGCGCGGCGCGACCATAGCCGACCTTGAGCCGGCGCTGCAGCAGCGACGTCGAGCCGAGCTGATTCTGTACCACCACCTCCGCCGCCTCGCGAAAGAGCTTGTCGCGCTCACCCGCAACCTCGGCGTCGCCCGGGTCGGCGGACGCGATCGCCTCGCGCTTCCGCATCTCCTCGAGAATGTCCGGCTCGTGTGACACCGGCTCTTCGATGATGAGCCCCTCGGATTCCAGCACGCGGCGGCGTTCGGCCCTCTTGCCCTCGTACCAGCCCATCAACCCCTCGGTGTCCTCCGAGGAAATATACGCCCCCTGAAGACGCGCTGCCTCCGACTTCCCGGGCGGAATGAAGAGCATGTCGCCGTTGCCCAGCAGCGACTCGGCGCCCATGCCGTCGATGATCGTTCGGCTATCCACCTGCGAGGCCACGCGAAACGCGATGCGGCTCGGGAAGTTCGCCTTGATCAGCCCCGTGATGACGTTGACGCTCGGCCGCTGTGTCGCGAGGAGGAGGTGGATGCCGATCGCGCGCGCCTTCTGCGCGAGACGCGCGAGCGGCGGCTCGACCTCGCCCTGCACCGTCATCATGAGATCCGCGAGCTCGTCGATCACCACCACGATGTACGGGAGATGCTTTCCGGTATACTCGGTGTTCTCGAAGGCGACATCCTTTCGCGTCGCGACCTTCAGTTTATCGCCGTTCTTGAGACGGCGATTGAAGTCCTGAATGTTGCGGCACCCATTCGCGGCCAGGAGCTCGTATCGCTCCTGCATCTCCATCTCGGCCCACTTGAGCACGGACGCGGCGTCGTGGCTGTCGGTGATCACCTTGTGCCGCAGATGCGGAAGCGTGTTGTAAACGGAGAGCTCGACCATTTTCGGGTCGATCATCAAAAAGCGGAGCGTCTTCGGCGTGTGCTTGTAGACGAGGCTCGTGATCACGGTGTTCACACACACCGATTTTCCGGAGCCCGTCGCACCGGCGATGAGCAGGTGCGGCATCTTCGCGAGATCGGCGATCACTGGCTGTCCTTCGAGATCTTTGCCGAGCGCGATCGGAAGCGCGGCGCGCGCGTTCCTGAATTCGGGCGACTCGAGGAGCTCGCGGAACGCCACGATTTCCGACGTCGGATTCGGGACCTCCACCCCAACCGCGCCGCGTCCTGGAATGGGCGCGACGATGCGGATGCTCGCCGCGCGCATCGCCAGCGCGAGATCGTTGGACAGGTTCGCGATCTGGCGCACCTTCACACCCGGCGCGGGCTCGACCTCGAACTGCGTCACGACAGGTCCGGTAGTGCGGCCGATGATCTCCGCTTCCACGCGAAATGTGCGGAGCGCATCCGTGAGCTTCACGCCCATGGCATCGAGCTCCTTCTTCCCGAACTCCGGATTTCGTGGCGCCGCGGGGGTGAGCAGCTCGGGCGGCGGAAGCTCGTCGTCCGCGAGCGCGCCCTCGTCCGTGGCGTCGATGGCGGCCGCGATTCGATCGTCGTGCTCGGCGGCCAAATCGGCGCGGCTCTTCTTTCTCTTCTTTCCACGCACGACGTCGTCGACGCTTGCCTCCGCGCTGTCCTGCATGAGCGATGGATCGACCTGCGGCATCTCCTCGGGTGGCGGCTCGAGCGCTTCGCCCGCAACGAGGAGGGGCTCGTCTCCTTTGCGCTTCTTGCGACGGCGCGCCGGCACGTCCTCTTTCACCGCCTCGAACACCTCGGGGCGATGCACGCGCACGCCGATCAGAACGCGAATGGGATTCCACGCGAGCGTGAGCACGGTGAGCGCGCAGAGCAGCAGCGAGATCACGAACCACGCGCCCACGGGACCGAAGAAGGCGTAGAGGTAGTACGACGACGAACGATCCCCACAGGCCGGCCGCCAGCGACCCAACACTCTCGCCGTTTTCTACGCCCAGTCCGAACGCGATCGGCAGGAGCACGACCAGACCGGCGAGAAAGAGCATCCACGAGCGATCGGTGTCCGAGCGCATTCGTCCGAACAGCCGAAGCGCGTGCACGGCGGGAACGAGCGGGAGCAAGATCGTCGCGGGAAGACCGAGCAGCTTGAGCAGTCCCTGGCGCAGGCACGAGCCGACTGGGCCCATGAGTCCGTGCGCCTCGGTGCACGAGCCCGTGAGCGGCGTTCCCGCACCGACGAGAATCGTGGCGGCGAGGAAGAGGCCAAACACGAGAAGCACGACGCCGACGAGCTCGCGCTTGAGCCGACCTTCCATTGCTCCTATCGCTCCCGGTCGGGGCCGAGTAGCGTGATCTGCCGATCCTGAAAGATGGGGATCACCGGGCATGAGTCGATCTTCGCACAATCCACGAGGTCCTGCGTGAACCCTGCCTCGACGAGCGCCTGGCCCGCCTCCGAGTCCGCGAAGAGCTGGTCGAGTCGATCGCCGTACTTGCGATCGATCACCGTCGCTGCGGAAGCGCCGTCGCCGATCTCGACCTTCGACAGCCGCTTCGCGATCGCGCGCACGTACCGTCCAGCGCACGCTGCATCCTCGAGCGAGAACAGCTTGTCGCGCCCCGCGCAGATCAGGGTGATGTCGGTGCCGCGCGCGGGCGGCAGTGCGAAGGAGCACCGCCACGGCCTCGAGATTCACGTACGATGCGACGACGATGTCGCGCGCGCCCTGCAGCCCGAGCATGGCCGCCGTGCCATTGGTGGTCGTGAGCAATACCGTCTTGCCCTCGACGGCCTCGCGAGTGAACTCGCCCGGCGAATTCCCCAGTCGAACCCGGGAACCATGCGCATCCTGCGCTCGCCCGCGAGGCGCACCTCACGCTTGTCGAACTGCTTGGCGCGCGTGATCACCTCGTCCGCGCTCTCGAGCGGCACGACGTTTCGCGCGCCGTTGCCAAGTGCGACCGCGATGCTCGTGGAGGCGCGAAGCACGTCGATGACCGCGACGACGCGCCCCGCGATGAGAGCGGGCGTGGCGGTGGTCGGGCCGAAGACTGCATCAATGCGCATTACGGCTCCCGCAGCAAATCGCTCTCACGCTCCAGAAACTTCGTGTCCACATCTCCGGCCTGGAAGCGCGGATTCTGCATCACGCGGCCGAGAAAGGGAACAGTCGTTGTGATGCCCTCGACGATGAAGAAGTCCAGGGCGATCTGCATGCGCTTGATCGCCTCCATTCGCGTGCTTCCCTGGCAGATCAGCTTCGCCAGTAGCGAATCGTAATACGGCGGCACCGTGTATCCAGTATAAATGTGCGTGTCGACACGCACGCCGGGTCCGCCCGGCGGGTTGAACACTTCGATGCGCCCTGGCGACGGCTGGAAATTTCGCGCGGGATCTTCGGCGTTCACGCGCACTTCGATCACGTGGCCGCGAAGCGGAGGCAGCGACGTGACCGAGAGCTTCTCTCCCGCCGCCACGCGTATCTGCTCCTTCACCAGATCGACCCCGGTGATCATCTCCGTGACGGGGTGCTCGACCTGGATGCGCGTGTTCATCTCCATGAAATAGTACGAGCCGTCGGTGTCGAGAAGCATCTCGATCGTTCCGGCGCCGACGTAGTCGATCGCCTTGGCGCCTCGCACCGCGTCGTCCCCCATCCGGCGGCGCAGATCGGGCGTCATCGCGGGACTCGGCGCCTCCTCGATGAGCTTCTGGTGGCGCCGCTGCACCGAGCAGTCCCGCTCGCCCAGGTGGATGACGTTGCCGTGCGAGTCTCCGAGAATCTGGAACTCGATGTGGCGCGGCCGCGCGAGGTATTTCTCGACGTACACGTCGCCGCTGCCGAACGCGGAGAGCGCTTCTGATCGCGCGAGCTGGAAGGCGCGCGAGAAGTCGTCGGCGTCGTTTGCCACGCGCATTCCCTTCCCGCCACCGCCCGCCGCCGCCTTGATGATGACGGGGAAGCCAATGTCGCGGGCGAAGCCGAGCGCCTCATCTACATCCTCGACGGGACCCGGCGTGCCGGGAATGATCGGCACGCCGACGTCGGCCATGGTGCGGCGCGCGGTGGCCTTGTCGCCCATGAGCCGGATCTGGGCGGCGGTCGGGCCAATGAAGCGTGATGTTGGACGCGGCACAGGTCTCCGCGAACTCCGCATTCTCCGCGAGGAAACCGTAGCCGGGATGGATCGCGTCGGCACCGGTGATCTCGGCGGCGGCGATCAGGCGCGGAATCTTGAGATACGATTCGCGCGCCGGCGCGGGCCCGATGCAGACGTCGTCGTCTGCGAAGCGAACGTGGAGCGACTCGCGGTCGGCGTCCGAATACACGGCCACCGTCTGTATGTCGAGTTCGCGACAGGCGCGAATGATCCGAAGCGCGATCTCGCCGCGATTGGCGATCAGGACTTTCTTGAACATCAGTTGGTGTACCCGGCGTGGCGGCGCGAATGGCCAGCCGTGCTGTCAGCCATCGCCGTCGCGTTGAAAATCGTCCCAGCTGGTATCGCTGGATCCCTCGACACCCTGCGCGCGCAATGCAAGCTCGCTCGGATTGGTGGCGAAGAATAGCGCGTTCTCGTAGGTAATGACACCACGGGTATACCACTGCATGAGCGACTGATCGAAACTCTGCATTCCGTACTGCACCGTGCCTTCCTTGATCAGGTCCGGAATGTCGAGCGATTTCGTCATGTCGCGGATCTGATCGCGCACCGCGGCGGTGTTGATCAGGATCTCGACCGCGGGGATTCGGCCCGGCTTGTCCGAGCGCGGGACGAGGCGCAGCGAGATGACGGCCGCGAGCGCGCTCGCGAGCGTGAAGCGCACCTCGTTTTGCTGGTGCGGCGCGTAGAAGGAGAGTACGCGGTTGATAGTCTGCGTCGCGTCGGTCGTGTGCAGCGTCGAGAACACGAGGTGTCCGGTGTCGGCTGCCTTGAGCGCGACCTCGAGCGTCTCAGTGTCTCGAATCTCACCGATCAGGATGACGTCGGGGTCCTGGCGGAGTACGCGGCGAAGGGCCACGCCGAAGCTGCCGGTGTCCGCGCCGACCTCGCGCTGATTGATACTCGAGTTGATGTCGCGATGCAGGAACTCGATCGGATCCTCGATCGTGATCACGTTCGCGTGCCGAGCCACGTTGATGTGCTGGAGCATTGCCGCCAGCGCCGTCGACTTGCCGGAGCCCGTCACGCCGGTGACGAGCACCAGGCCGCGGGGGCGAAGCGCGATCTCCTCGACGATCTTCGGGAGATTCAGCTCCGGCGCCGTCTTCACCTGGTACGGTACTGCGCGCATGGCATACGCGATCGTGCCGCGCTGCTGGTACACGTTCACGCGAAAGCGGCCGATCCCCGGAACGCCGATCGCGAAATCGGCCTCCTTCGCCTCCGCGAACTCCTTGACCTGCTTGGGCGTCATGATCTGCTCGGCGAGCGCCTTCAAGTCTTCCGGCTTGAGCGGCGGGAGCTCGAGCGTCTGCAGGTCGCCGTTGACACGCAACACCGGCGGGCGTCCAACCTTGAGGTGCAAGTCCGACGCGTTCTGCTGGATCATCCGCTGCAAGACCGCTTTGAAGTTGAACGAGGCGCCGGTTGCGGGAACCGGAATGTCGACTTGCGCCGGTACGCGCGGCGTGCGCTCGGCGGGAACGTCGGTGGCAGGCGGCAAGGTCGTCGGGTTAGGCATTCGGGTCGACACGGAAGAGGACTTGCCCGTACTCGACCGGATGCGCGTCCGTCACCAGCACCTCGCGCACCACTCCCGAGTACTCGGACTCGATCTCGTTCATGATCTTCATCGCCTCGATGATGCAGAGAATCTGCCCTTTCTCGACGCGTGTCCCCTCGACGACGTACGGTGGAATTCCCGGCTCCGGCGAGCGATAGAAAGTGCCCACCATGGGCGACTTGACCTCGAGCAGCTTTGGCTTCAGCGCCTCTGCCCTGGCCTGGCCGTCTTCTTCGGCGGTAAGGGGTACCCCTTCCGACGGTGTAAGTCGGCTGGACGTAACGGCCTGGGGGATAATCGCGGGAAGGGGAACGGCCGGGGTGACCATGGCCCCGCGCTGCTGCGGGGTCTTGGAGATTCGCAGCTTCATCCCCTTGTCCGTCGAGATCTCGATCGAATCGACCGAGGAACCGTCAAGCAGCTCGACGATCTTCTTTACGTAGCGTAAGTCGATCATAGTCCGATTCGGGTGATCGCTCGCGTGCCCGTCACGCGATTTCCATCAGCTCGCGAGAAAACGACGTCAGTATACGCGGACCTGCGGGGTCGAGAACCACGTCGTCCTCGATGCGAACGCCGCCCCACCCAGCGCGATAGATCCCCGGCTCGATCGTAACGACCGCCTGCGCCGGCAAGGGAGCTTCGGCGGTCTTCGAAAGCCGCGGCGCCTCGTGCACTTCCAATCCGATCCCGTGGCCGAGGCTGTGCCCGAAGCCTTCACCCTGACCGCGCTGTTCAATGTACTGCCTGGCCAGCGCGTCGGCATCCCGGCCGGTCATCCCCGCCCGTACGTTCGCCGACGCGTGCGCGTTCGCGCCGCGCACGATGTCGTAGACCTCCCTCTGTTCATCGGATGCGCGGCCAATCACGAACGTGCGCGTGACGTCCGAGCAATACCCGCCGACGATGGCACCATAATCGATCAAGAGGAAGTCTCCTGCGGCTACCTGCCGGTCCGCCGCTCGCGCATGCGGCAACGCAGCGCGGGGTCCGGACGCCACGATCGTCTCGAACGGAAAGCCCTCGCTTCCTTCGACGCGCAGTGATTGCTCGAGCGCACCCGCGATCGCAAGCTCGGTCATCCCGACTCGCACCTGCGGCAGTGTGCGCTCGAGCGCGCGGTGCGCCACGTTGGCCGCTTCCTGGATTCGCTCGATCTCCTCCGGATCCTTTCGCTCTCGCAACGTTTCCACGAGGTCGTTCGTGGGGCGCCACTGCCAGCGCGCTCCGGCGTTCAGCAGCCGCTCGAAGTCGCGGTGGAGCAGCTGCGCCGACTCGAAGCCGACGAGCTTGACGCCGGAGAGCTCGGGAAGAAGCTGCCAGAGTCCGGTCCAGAGACTCTGCGATTCGATCGCGATGCGCGCGAAGTCTCCGACTTCGTCGCCCACCTGCGTCGCGTAGCGGAAGTCGGTTATGAAGAGTGTTTCGCGCGCCGTCACGAGAACCAGCGCGCTCGATCCGGAGAATCCAGTGAGGTAGCGGATGTTCGGAAGGCTCGTGAGCAGCAGCGCGTCGAGGTGCGCGGTGACGAGGGCCTCGCGAAGAGCGGTGCGACGTTCGGCGCGGCGGTCAGCCACGGGGCGCGAGCCGCGCGACAAGCCCGCGAAGCGCAAGCTCGTACCCGATGGGGCCGAATCCGCAAAGCACCGCAACGGCGCTGCTCGCGAGCACGGTATGCCGCCGCTCGGGCTCGCGCGCGAAGATGTTCGAGAGATGCAGCTCGACGAACGGAACTTCGGCCGCGGCGAACGCATCGCGAATGGCAAGGCTCGAGTGCGAGTACGCGCCCGCGTTGATCAGCGCTCCCTGCGCCCGTCCACGAAGCGCGAGAATGACATCCACGAGCTCGCCCTCCCCGCTCTTCTGCGCGAACTCGAGCTCTACTCCGAGCTCTGCGCCGACCGTACGCAGCCGGGCCTCGATGTCCGCAAGCGTCGCGGTGCCGTAGATCGCCGGCTCACGCGTGCCGAGAAGATTGAGGCTCGGTCCATTCAGTACAGCGATCCGCACTACTTTTTCAGCCCGTCCAGCCATTCGTGAAACAGTTCCAGATCGGACTGGGAGTCATCGTCATGCGACGCCGTCTCGACGGCCGTGTCGCTCTTCCCCTGGGCCGTGCCTCCGCCCTCGCGATGCGCGAAGAATTGATCGAATGACACCGTCGGCTGATTCCCTCGCTCGCCTTCTGCGCGCGTGCGCGAGCTCTGGAACACGGCGTCGAGCGACAGTGCGTCCGGCGCGGCGCGCGTCGGCTGCCCAGCGGGTCCCGTCACGTCGCTCGCGAACTCCTCGGAGAACGCGCTTGCGAGGGAGTTCGCGGCGCGCTCGTCGTCGTCGGCGATCTTCGAGTTGCCGGAGAAGAGCGTCTCGAGTGCGGAGCGATCGGCGTCGCTGACCGTCTCTGGCGGCGTGGGCTCCTGCGCGGGAGTGGGCGCGGAGACAGCTTCCGGCGGTACGGCGAACGATGTCGTGTGCTCGAGCGACGCGGCCGACCATGGATCCTGCGACGACTCCGACTCATCCGACGCGTGCTCCGCTGCGGGCGATGCCATGGCCGCGGGCGGCGCGCTGTCGCTCGCACTCACGGCGGATGCAGCGGTGTTCGCTGCGACCGCATCGCTCGAGCTTGCCGGCGTGCGCCGCGTCGCGAGCGAAGAAAAGAATGAGCGAATCGACTGCGTCGAGTGCGAACGGTGTTGCGCCGCGCTGATCACCTCTGCCGAAATCGAAGCGATGATCGGAATGCTCGAGTGCGCGCCGCGCTCGAGCGCCGCGATGCGCTCGGCGTACGACGTGTCATTCGGATTCTTGGCAGCGAGGTGGCGATAGACGTAGATCGCCTGATCAATGTGCCCCTGCTCGCGCAGCAGCTCCGCGCCCGATTCAGTCATCATCAGGTCGGGAAGCAGGGCATCGGTGGACGTCCGGCCGCTCAGGTCGAGCATGCGGCCAATCGTTGGATCGTAGGGCTCTTCGTCGAAAGTTGGATCGCCCTCGCGCGGCGCCCCGGCGGATGCCGCCGCGCTGGAGCTCTCGCCGTCGACCTGCATCGGTGTTTCGAGCTCGGGACCCGCGAACAGTGTCGCGAGCTCCGCGGCGGTGGCCCGTGCAACAGCGTGCTCGGACGTCGTCTCGAGCGGAGGGAGATCGGCGTCCAGCTCCTCCAGGTCGTCTGGAGCCAGCTCGCCAATGTCGGTCATCGCGAGCTCGCCAGAATCTTCGTCCAACTCGGGCTTTGCCTGTGCCACGGGAACCACAGGCGACGCGGTGGGCGGCGTTGGGGAGTGCCGGTCGAATCCTCCGACATACTCCGGAAGACCCGGAGAGCCCGAGCGCTTGGATGGCTGCGATTCCGTTTCGGGCGACTCGTCCTTCGCCTCGGTCTCGTATGCGGGTGCGCTCGGCGCGGGCTCTTCCCGCGCGACGGACCCAACGTCGGCGGGCAGATTCTCGGGGATCACACCGATCGTGAAGCGCGGCCGCGTGGGCTGCATCGCCTGCGCGGACAGCGGAGTGACGGTCTGGCTGTCCGGATGGATGTCGCTCCAGCTCACGGGCGCGGCATCGGCGGCCGGTGTGGCCGCTTTGGCATCGCTGGACGCACCGGATGCCGGTGCGGGCGCGTCGAGCGCTTCGAGCTGCGCCGCGATGTCATCGTTCTGCGGATCGACCTCGAGCAGCTTGTGATACCATCCGCGCGCGGCGTCCACATTGCCGGTCTCGCGCGCGATGTCGCCAAGCTGTCGCAGTGCGATCAGATTCTCGGGGTCCAGAGTGAGCGCGGTCTCGAAGGTGGAGCGGGCCTCGTCGAGCTTCTTGTTCTCGAAGAGGGCCTGTCCCAACACGATGTAGCCGCTGATGTATGTCGGCTGCAGCGGCACGTGCGCCCGACAGATCTCGATGGCGACGTCGAGGTCGCCCGACTTTCGGTACTCATTCGCGAGGCGCGCGAAGACCCGTCGCGGATTCTCGGCGAATTGTTTGAGGAGGTCTTCGATCAGGGCGGAGTTGGCCATTCAAGCCCTCGGGGAGGCCGCACATTGGTTGGCGGCGGAGAGTCGGTGAAGATACATGAACCTGACGATCGAAGTCAATCGGAAGTCATACGCTGCCTTGATTTTACGTCCCCCAATCCGATAGTTTTGGTGGCTCAGCCCGCCCGTTTCTCTCACGTGGTTGCAAGGAGTCGCGCACCGTGCTTCAAAGTATGCGGAGTGCCGCCAAGTACATCTGGTGGGCCATCGCCATCCTGTTCCTGATCGGCTTCGTGTTCTACCAGCAATCAGGGCTGACGAGTCAGAAGGTGACCCCGGGAACCGCGATCGCGACGGTAAATGGCACCGACATCAACTTTATCGACTTCGAGCGCCTCTCCCAGGGTCGCATTCGCCAGCAGCAGGAAGGGTCCGGGGGAAAGTCGCTGACGCTGGACCAGCAGCGACGGATCGAGGATGAAACGTTCAACGACCAGGTGACGAAGATCCTCCTCGATCAGGAGTACAAGCGCCGCGGCATCACCGTCTCAGACGCTGAAATCCAGCAGGCGGCGCTCGCGAGCCCTCCTCAAGAGTACATGCAGGACCCGCAGTTTCAGACCGAGGGCCAGTTCGACTTCGAGAAATATCGCCGCTACATCTCCAGCCCTGCGGTGAGAGACCAGGGACTGCTGCCGCTGTTCGAAGGCTACTACCGCGAACAGCTGCCCAAGCGAAAGCTGTTCGAGCAGATCGCCGGACCTGTCTACGTGACCGACGCGCAACTCTGGCGCGGATACCAGGACCAGCACGACAGCGCCCAGGTGTCGTTCCTCGCTCTCGATCCTGCGACCATTCCCGATTCGTCCGTTCACGTCTCGGATGCCGAGCTTCCACGCGTACTTCGACACCATCAGAAGGAGCTGCAGGATCGGCCCGGGCGCGCGATCGTCTCGATCGTTGCGATTCCGCGCACGGTGACCGCGGCCGACACTGCCGCCGCACGCGCAAAGGCCGAGGCGATTCGCGCGGAGATTGCCGGCGGTGCGAAGTTCGAAGACGTCGCGAAGCGCGAGTCCGCCGATTCCGGCTCCGCGATCAAGGGCGGCTCGCTCGGCAAGGCCGGCAAGGGGCAATTCGTGAAGGCATTCGAAGATGCCGCATACGCGCTCAAGCCCGGCGAGCTCTCGCAGCCCGTGCTCACGCCTTTCGGCTTTCACATCATCCGAGTCGATGAGCACAAGGGCGATTCGATCACGGCCAGTCACATTCTCGTGCGCATCGCCCAGAGCGACTCTTCCGCGGCACTCACCGATCGTCGGGCCGACTCGCTGTCGAAGGCCGCGAACATCGATAAGCCGTCGGAGTTCGACGACGTGGCGCGCACGCTGAAGCTCAAGGTTGGACAGGTCACCGCGCTGGAGTCCGATCCCCTCACCTGGAACGGCGCGTACGTTCCGGGCGGCTCGGCGCCTGGGCGTTCGGCGGCGCGAAGGTCGGCGAGACGAGCGATCTGATCAATGCCGACGACGCGTACTATCTCGTACGCCTCGACTCCCTGCGAGCAGGAGGCGAAGCCGACGTTCGAGGGCGCGCGCGACGACATTCGCCTCGAGGTGATTCGCGCGAAGAAGCTGGACATGTTGCTCCCGAAGGCGCAGCAACTCGTGGCCGCCGTGCGCGGCGGTCAGACGCTCGAGGCTGCGGCACAGGGGGCGGGGCTCAAGGTCGAGAAGTCGAAGGCCTTCGCGCGCGCCACCCAGGTCCCCACGCTCGGCCAGGCGACGGAAGCGATCGGCGCCGCGTTCGGCACCGAAGGTCGGAGTCGATTGCGCCGGCCATCGAAGGGACAGAACAACGTGATCGTGCTGCGGGTCGATCGCCGCGTTCCGTCGGATAGCGCCGCGTTCGAGAAACAGAAGGCCGAGCAGCGGCAGCGGATGCTGCAGCGAGTGCGTGAGCAGCGCGTGCAGCAGTACGTCGCGGCGCTCCGCAATGCGGCGAAGATCGAGGACAATCGGCGGATCGTGAAGCAGAACGCTCGGCAAGCCACGAGCTGATTCAGCGCTGGTGCATGACAAAAGCGGGGAGGCGCCAGTACACCGGCGCCTCCCCGCTCTGTTTTTCGAGGCTGTGAACTACTGAATCAGCCGGCGCGGCTCCGGACGATTCTCTTCGGCCACCGGCGCGCCATCGATCGTGCGCAGGAGGCTCGCTGCGCAGCGTGTCCGCGCGCGGCGGCGTCGTGACCTCGTGCGTCACGTCGTTGATGTTCTTCTTGAACTCCTTGATTCCCTTGCCGAACAATGCCGCCACCTCTGGAATTCTCTTCGCACCGAAAAGAAGGAGGATGACGACCATGATCATCAGTATTTCGCCGAAGCCTAGCTGACCGAACATAGGAACCCCCTAGAAGAGCGACCGGGCGATGAGATAGGCAACGAGCACACCCAGAAAACTGAGAAGCGAAACGTCCAGCGCCACCGGTCCGATGGCGAATTTGACGATGATCAGATCGATCGATAGTGCGCCGAGCTGCGGCGTGACACCAGACGTGAGAAACTCCTTCACGGCACCTGCCGGAAGAAAGTGGCGGGCGACCTGCGTCATCAGCCCTCCCACGATGAAACCGATGGCCAGTACCACTGCATGAAACCCTGGCCGGTGCTTGGAAGATCCACGAGGCGGCATCACTGGCTTCGGTCGAGGGCGTAGGCAATCGCGTCGTAGAGCGCGCCGCGCGCCGGAGTATCGGGAAGTCCCGCGAGCGCATCCTCCGCCTCGCGTGCGTACTCGTCGCCGCGGCGCCGAGCGTAGTCGAGCCCGCCGCGATCGCTCACGATCTCCACCACGCGAGCGATTTGCTCATCCATCGGCTCCGGCGTGTCGAAGAGCGCGTCGACATCGGCCCGCTCCGCTCGAGACATCGTGCGCAGCGCGGCGATGAGCGGGAGCGTGACCTTGTGTTCGCGCAGGTCGAGCCCGCACGGCTTGCCGGTCGCTCGCTGATCGGACGTGTAGTCCAGCAGATCGTCCGCCACCTGGAAGGCCATGCCGAGGCGCTCCCCATAGCGCGCAAGCGCAACTCGACGTGAGCTCGCGCCAGCCAGCGCTCCGATCTCGCACGCGGCGGAGAGTAGCGACGCCGTCTTCGATCTGATGAGTGCCTCGTAGTCATCTTCGGTGAACCCGAGTGCGTCGAGGGCGGTGAGCTGGCGCATCTCGCCCACGGTCATCGCGTTGGTCGCGTCGGACAGCACGCGCAGCACCTCGAGATCGCTCGCGCGCACGAGCTCGACCACCGCGCGCGAATACAGGAAGTCGCCCATGATTACCGACACCTGGTGACTGAAAAGCGAGTTCACCGTTGGCATGCCGCGGCGCAGGGCGGAGTGATCCACCGAGTCGTCGTGCACGAGCGTGGCGAGATGCACCAGCTCGAGAATCGCGGCGAGCGTCGTCGCCCGCGGCTCCTCCTCTCCCTCCACGGCGCTCGCCAACAGCACGAGCGTCGGGCGAAACATCTTTCCCTTCATCAACAGCAGGTGACTGTTGACCTCATTGATCAGCGGAAGCTGCGCGAGGATGATGCGGCGCAGATCTTCGGACACGCGGTCGAGGCGTGCCCGCACGGGAACCTGAATGTCGGCGAGCGTCGGCGTGAGAGTCTGGCGGGCGCGTACGGACGCGCTCATTTCGCCTTCCGCTCGACGGCCGACAGACGCTCGCCTACATCCCGGAATTGAATGTCCACCGTAAACACCCGCTCGTAGTACGCCACCGCATCCTCCCACTTCTGGAGCGATTCCGAAGCATAACCCAGAAGATATAACACGCCGACGAGCGTCTCGTCGTCGGCGCCCGCGTCGTTGAGCGCGCGGAGCAGGATGGTCATGGCGATCTGATACTGCCGCTTCTCGACGAAGCACTGCCCCAACGCCTCGTACGTGCGCACGCGCTGCTCGGTTCCGCGAAGCGCCTTCTGGAACTCGCTGATCGCCTCGTCGAGCAGCCCCATCTCCTTGTACGCGATGCCGAGGTCGTAGTGACTCTCGTGGTCGGTTTCGTCGACGTCGGAGGTGACGCCCTGCTTGAATTTCGTGAGCATGTCGGAGAAGTCCTGCTGCTCCTCGGACTCGTGCGTCGCGGCGTCTGCCGCTCGCGCGGACGTTGGCGGCTCCTCTTCGCGGAGCCACTCCGAGAGGTTCACGAAATTCTCATCGCTGGATAGCGCGATGGGCCGGCGCGGCGGCGGTTGCGGCGATGCACGCTGCGGGGGCTCGGGAAGAGCGGTCTCGAGGGCTGCGAACAGCTCATCATCGATCGAAAGCGTGGACGACGTACGCTCAACTTCGACCGCGAGCGGAAGCGGCTCGGCCTCGGGCACCGCCCCCACCGAGATCGGCGTAGGCGTGCGCGCATCGGCGACGCGGCGCGGCTCCGTCGGCTGCTCGGACGCGAACGCCGTCTTGTCCGTCGCCTCCGCCGTCTCGTCCGCCGCCTCCCCCGTTTCAACCTCCACGCCGAGCTCGCGAAGCGCGGACGCCGCGCGCGGATCGGCGGGCGAGAGCTCGAACACGCGACCGTACACGGCCCGCGACTTGTCGAGTTGGCCGCTCCGAAACAGACTCTCGGCGAGCGCGAGATACGCATCGACCAACTGCGGCTTGTCGTTCGCGCGCACCGCGTATTCCACGCGCTTTTGGTGATACCGCACGGAGTTCGGCTCGACGCGAATCAGCTCATTGGCGCTGTGACTTGCGTTCGCCAGATCTCCTTCGCGCTCATAGCCGAACATTGTCGCCTCGAGCTCCGTGATGCCCCCGGCGCGATCGCCCTCCTCGAGCAGCGCCTCGGCCAGCTGCCGATGGAGGTCCCAGGCGTCGGGATGTTGCGACACATCCAGGCGTAGCCGCTCGAGGCGACTCAGCGGCGGCGCCTCGACGGGAGCGGACTTGCGCGGTGGCACGGGGACGATCGGCTGCGGCTCGTCGGCGGACTCGGTCTGCCACACGACCTCGACGGCGTCCTCCTCATCTTCTTCCGGCGGCAACGACGCGTATTGTCCCGAATCGAGCATCGGAAGACCCGAGAACGCCTGGCCGGCGTCGAACGAGGTCGTACTCTCGACGTCCAGGTCGAGCATCCGCAGCGGAGGAGCGTTATCGGGGCCGATCACATCCATCTCGAGCGTCGGCGTGCGCTCGACGTCCATTGTCTCGCCGACGTCGTCTGATCGCGGCACCGGAGCCGAGTCGCGGTGCGCAGCAGGAGTGGACTCAGCCGCCACTTCGGGATCGTGCTCGGTCTCGGGTTCACGCGAGATATCGAAGTCCGTCGCATGCTCGAGCTGCGGCTCGAACTCGGGCGTGGGCTCGAAATCCAGCGATGCATTGAAATTGGGCTCCGCCGCCTGTTCCGCCGCGGGGGACGCCTCGGACATGTCCGCAGCGAACGGAATCAGATCGTCCGTCAGAGAGGTCGGAGTGTCGGACTCGGCGTCCAGCGAAATGAACGTCAGCGAGCCGCCGAGGGGAGTGTCGTCGAGGTCATCGAAGACCACATCGAGCATCGGCAGATCGGCCGTCCCCTGGACGTCTTCCTCTTCTTCGACAGGGAACATTTCCGCGGGCAATAGCGGCTCGAGCTCCAGATCATCGACCACCGACGACGCGTCCAGGCCGAGCGAGGCGGCGTCGTTCTGCGGGGGCGGCTCGAGATGCGAATGAGACTCGAGCTCCGCGAGCGGAGCGACGTCGGAATCCGCTCGATCGTCTGCGACGGAGCTGTCCTGGAAGCCGGTGATCAATCCGAGATCGACGTGGCTGACGATACTCTCCGCCACGGCATCGCTATCGTCCGGGAGCAGCGCGCCGTGCGAGAGTCCGGGAAGCTCCTCGACGTTGTCTGGCCGCGGCGCCTCGAGATCGATGAGGATCTCCTCGTCGGAATCGATCTGGGGCATCTCGATCGCGACCGTGGGCGTCTCGGACGGCGTGGGCGGATGGATGATCGTCCACGCTGTGGGCGACTTGACCGGAGGAGCGTTCGAGCTCGCGACCGGCACGCCCGGGATAGGGCGCGACGGCTCGTCGTAGTTCACATTGAGAAAGACGAGGTCGCGTTTGACCGGCGCGGGACGGGCAGATTCCTTGGGCTCGAGCGCGGGATCGAGTGCCTTCATCCGATCGACGGTGGCGCGCGCCTCGGCGCTGCGTCCCTCGGCGGAAAATTTCTCGTAGAGCGCGTGGAGCTGCTCGATCGCTTCGGACTTTCGATCCTTGCGCACGAGTTGGTCGGCGAGCATCAGCCGAATGTCGTCCTGATCCGGGCAGAGGTCCGCGAACTCTTTCAGCGCACGAAAGGCCTCCTCGAGCTGACCGGACTTCTGCATCCGATCCGCGTATTCGAGAAAGTTCTGTTTGGCGTCGTTGATGAAGCCCTTTCGCGCGCTGATCTTGCCGAGCTTGTAGTAGACCGAATTCCGCCCGGGCGCGTTGCGGAGGATCTTGTTGCACAGGGCGATGGCGTTATTGAAGAATCCGCCATCCGTGTACAGGTCCACCGCCTTTTCGTAGTGATCGACGGCATCACCCACGTCCCCACGCCGCAACAGCAGGTCCCCAACGCGGTTGTAGAGGGCAACGTCGGCTTCGTCGACGTGCTCGTCCAGCTCCGCCAGAACCAGCGTGTAAGTGTCGAGCGCCTTGTCGAACTGCTTCTTCTGCTCGTATTCGAGCGCTCGCTTCTTGAGCTTGGCGACGTCAGGCATCAGCGCGTGGAGAGCTCCAAGGCAGGGCGACCGCTCCGCGCGGCGAGCGGGGCAGCCTGATCAAGTTATTGGTAACTCACTAGAGTGACAAGCTTTGCCGCGCACCCACGTCCTCTTGCAACGACGGTCTGCATACCAATACGGCAACTCACGAATGTCCTCGAGATCGAACAAAGCGAGATCCGCGGAGAAGCCAGTCGCGAGCTGCCCGGTCTCCGCGGCAAGACCGAGCGCCGCGGCGCCGTTCACCGTTGCGGCCAGAATCGACTCGGCGACGCTCATATGAAGCTCGCTCACGCCGAGTGTGAGGATGAAGGGAAGGTTCGTGGTGGGCGAAGTGCCGGGATTGAAGTCCGTCGCGAGCGCCACGGCAGCGCCGGCATCGAGAAGGGCGCGCGCGGGTGGACGCGTGCCTTTGCCCAGAAAGAGCATCGTTCCAGGAAGGAGCGTCGCGACGGTTCCGGAGTGCGCGAGGGCGCGGATGCCGCCGGCGGAGATGGCCGCGAGATGATCGGCCGAGGTGGCGCGCAGCTCGGCCGCGAGTTCGGCACCGCCTGAAGGGGCCAACTCGTCGGCGTGGAGCTTGAGCCCGAGCCCGGAAGCGCGCGCGGCGAGGAGCAGGTCGCGCGTTTCGTCGATGGTGAAGACCCCGGGCTCGCAGAATACGTCGGCGAAGGTGGCGAGATGCTCGGCTATGACGAGCGGGAGCATTTCATCGCGAAGCATTTTGACATAACTGGCTCTTGTGGCGGGAGTTGCGCGTGCCTCCCTCGGAATCTCGTGCGCTCCCAGCCACGTCGGTACGATCCGCATTGGGAGCTCGGCCGACAGGCGCTTGATGACCCGCAGCAGCTTGAGCTCCTCCTCTGTAGAGAGCCCGTAACCCGACTTCACCTCTACGGTCGTCGTGCCGTATGAGGCGAGCCGCTGGAGCCGCGGCCGGGCGAGCGCGAGCAGCTCGTCGCCGTCGCGGGCGCGCACGTCCCGCACGGAGGCGTGGATTCCCCCGCCCTGCCGGGCGATCTCCATGTAGTCGGCACCCGCGGCACGGCGTTCCTGCTCTTCGTAGCGCGGCTTTCCGAAGATCGCGTGCGTGTGCGAGTCGACGAGCCCGGGCGTGAGCACGCCGCCTCCGCAATCGATCACGGTGGCGTCGTCGTATGCTCGTTCCAGCGTCGCCCGCTCGCCCACCGCGGCGATGCGATCGCCGTCCACCGCCACCGCCGAGTCGAGGAGAATGCCGCAGTCGCGCATCTCCGCGCCGACGCGCGCGCGTCCCGGACCGGCGCAGGTGACGACCTGCTTCGCGTTGACGAAGAGAAGCGTCATTGCGCGGTCGCCATCACGTCTCGCACGCGTGCGATGGTGAGGGGGGCCTGCGCCTCGCCCCGACAGGCGTAGTAGCACGCGTTGCAATCGATCGGCGAGTAGCGCTCGAAGTCGCGCCAGTGAAAATCGGAGGGAAAATCCGGGCACCGGCGCACCTGTCCGGCGGGATCGATGTGAATCGTGCGCACACCGGAGTTGCACGAGTCGTGCATCTCGCCGCTGAAAAAGCGCGGTACCTGCTCGAGATAGTAGTCGGAGCTCACGATTACGCCGCGTTTTTTTCTCTTGAATTCAAGCAATTCCTCGATGACCTGCTCGAGGTGCTGCTGCTCATCGTGCGACACGAGGTGCATCGGTTGCCGTTCTTCGCGTCGGTGTAGGTGCTGAACGAGACTCCGACACCCAGCTCCTCCGCGCACTTCACGATGGGCAGCAGCTCGTCGAGATTCGAGCGCTTTGATCACGGTATTGAAACGAATGCCGTCGATGCCGATCGCGCGCATCCTCGGCACCGTGTCGAGGATCTTCGAGGCGAGTCCGGGAATGCCGCGCGCGTCATCGTGGCGCGTGTCGAGGTAGTCGAGCGAGATGTTGAACTGGTTGAGCCCCGCCTGCCACAGCGACCGCGCACGCTCCACGCTGAGCATGCCCCCGTGCGTGATCAGCGCGAGGTAGCGCACGCGAATCGCTCCGGCGACCGCGGCAACCAGCTCCTCGAGGTCGCGGCGAAGAAGTCGGCTCGCCACCGGTGAAGGTGATCATCACCGGATTGAAATACCGCGCGGCATTGGCGTAGCTCTCGGCGTCGCTGCGCAAGGCATCGGCGCCGTTCTTCCAGTAGTCGCAAAAGTCGCAGCGCGCGTTGCAGCGCATCGTGACCTCGAAGTGCACGAGCACCGGGAAGCGCTTGAGATGCAGGTACGCGTATTTCGCCGCGAACAACGGCACGTGCCACGGCTTGAAGCGGGCGCTCAGCATGGGTGCGCGCTAGTCGCGCGGACCCTGCATCGGAATCGTGATGCCCTGCCCCGCTGCGGTGTCGATCGCGATCTCGTAGCCCGCGTCCGCGTGGCGCGCGACACCGATGCCGGGATCGTTGGTGAGCACGCGCTGCAGGCGCTCGCGCATCTCGGGGGTGCCGTCGGCGACGATGACCTGGCCCGCGTGGAGCGAGTTACCGATGCCGACGCCGCCGCCATGGTGGAACGACACCCAGCTCGCGCCGCTCGCGACGTTGAGCAGCGCGTTGAGAATCGCCCAGTCGGCGATCGCATCGCTGCCGTCGCGCATCGACTCGGTCTCGCGAAAGGGCGATGCAACCGAGCCGGTATCGAGGTGATCGCGGCCGATGACGATCGGCGCGGACAGCTCGCCGCTCGCGACGAGGTCGTTCAGCGCCACGCCGAACTTCGCCCGGTCGCCCTGGCCGAGCCAGCAAATGCGCGCGGGGAGCCCCTGAAAGTGTACTTTCTCGCGTGCGAGCTTGATCCAGCGCGCGAGTTGCTCGTCGTGCGGAAAGAGCTCGAGGATGAGCTGGTCCGTGCGGTAGAGGTCTTTTGGATCGCCGGATAGCGCGACCCACCGGAAGGGCCCCTTCCCCTCGCAGAAGAGCGGGCGCACGTACGCGGGAACGAAGCCGGGAAAGTCGAAGGCGTTCGCAAGCCCGGCATCGTGCGCGACCGTGCGGATGTTGTTGCCGTAATCGAAGGTGATCGCGCCGCGCTCGCGCATTGCGAGCATCGCCTCGACGTGCGAGACCAGACTGGCGGTCGCGCGGGCGACGTAGCGCTTTGGATCGGCGCTCCGAAGTGCCGCCGCGTCGGCGAGCGACATCCCGTTCGGAACGTACCCGTTGAGCATGTCGTGCGCGCTCGTCTGGTCGGTCAGCACATCGGGCGTGACGCCGCGCCTCACGAGCTCGGGAAGCACATCCGCCGCGTTCCCGACGAGCCCCACGGACAGCGGTGCTCGGGTGCGTTGCGCCGTCGCGATCCAATCGAGCGCCTCGTCGACGCTGCAGTAATGCGATCGCAGTAGCCGGTCGCGACGCGCTTCTGGATGCGCGTCGCGTCCACGTCGACGCCGAGAAACGCAGCGCCCTGCATCGTGGCCGCCAGGGGCTGTGCACCGCCCATCCCGCCGAGCCCCGCGCTGAGCACGAACTTGCCCGCGAGCGTGCCGTCGAAGTGCTGGCGTGCAACCGCGCCGAAGGTCTCGAACGTGCCCTGCAGAATTCCCTGCGAGCCGATGTAGATCCACGACCCCGCGGTCATCTGCCCATACATCATGAGCCCTTTCCGCTCGAGCTCGCGAAAGACATCCCAGGTGGCCCAGCGGCCAACGAGGTTGCTGTTCGCGATCAGGACGCGCGGGGCCGAGGCGTGCGTGCGGAAGACGGCGACGGGCTTGCCGCTCTGGACCAGCAGCGTCTCGTCGTTCTCGAGCGCGCGCAGCGAGCGCACGATCGCGTCGAACGATTCCCAGTTGCGGGCGGCCTTACCCGTACCGCCGTACACTACGAGATCATTGGGGCGTTCGGCGACCTCGGGATCGAGGTTGTTCATGAGCATGCGGAGCGCGGCCTCCTGCTGCCATCCCTTGCAGGAGATCGTGCTGCCGCGCGGCGCGCGCACCGGGCGCGCGCCCACGGGTACGTCGATCGTCGCGGTCATGCGAATATCGAGGTAGGAGAAGCGGACTCGCCTTCGAGGTTGGTCACGTCGTCGAAGGTACCATTGCCGATTGCCGCGCGGAGCAGCGCGATGTCATGGCTGAGGACGCGGTCGCGCTCGAGCCTCGGCACGAGCTCCCGCACGTGGGCGTGCAGTCGCGCCACGCGGCGCGCCGGCCGGAGCGGCGCGCGAAAGTCGATCGCCTGCGCGCCGCACATCAGCTCGATCGCGAGAATGTGCGCGACGTTGTTCACGATGCGGCGCAACTTCCACGCGGCGCCCATTGCCATGGGCACGACGTCTTCCTTGTTGCCGTCGGTCGGAATCGTGTCGACGCTTGCCGGGTGGGACAGCACCTTGCACTCGCTCGCCAGCGATGCGGCGGTGACCTGCGCCATCATGAATCCCGAGTTGACGCCGGCCTCCGGGGTGAGAAAGGGCGGAAGCCCCTGATTGAAATCGGGGTGCACGAGGCGGTCGGTGCGCCGCTCGGAGATCGTCGCGAGATTCGTCATCGCGATGGCGAGCACGTCGAGCGCGAGCGACACCGCCTGGCCGTGGAAGTTTCCGCCGCTCATCAGCGTTCCGTCGTCGAAGACGAGCGGGTTGTCCGTCGCGGCGTTCAACTCGCGCGTCACGAGTCCTTCCGCGAACTGCATCGCGTCGAGCACCGGTCCGTGCACCTGCGGCATGCAGCGGAGCGCATACGCATCCTGCACGCGCGGATCGCCGGAGCGATGCGATTCGCGGATCTCGCTGTCGGCGAGGAGCGCGCGCAGAAGCTCGGCCGAACGCACCTGGCCGAGCTGTCCGCGCGCGCGCTGAATGCGCGCGTCGAAGGCATCGGGGGTACCCATGAGCCCTTCGAGTGTCATCGCGCCGGCGGCATGCGCGACGCGCCAGATCCGCTGGATATCCATCAGCGCGACGGCGGCGATTGCGGTATGCGCCTGCGTGCCGTTGATCAGGGTGATCCCCTCCTTCGGCTGCAGCACGACGGGCGAGAGGGCGGCGCTCTCGAGCATCGCGGCCGCGGGACCGGCGTTTTCGCCGCGGCGAAGCACGCCTTCGCCGATGAGCGTGAGGGCGAGGTGGGCGAGCGGGGCCAGATCGCCGCTGGCGCCCACACTCCCCTGCTCCGGAACCTCGGGATAGAGCCCGGCATTCAGCATCGCCGCGAGCAGGTCGATCAGGTCGGCGCGCGCGCCCGAAAATCCTTTGGCGATCACGTTCGCGCGCAACAGCATCATCGCGCGCACCTCGCGCTCGGGCAGGAGCGCACCGACGCCCGCGGAATGGCTGCGCACGAGATTTACCTGGAGCTCGTTCAGCCGATCGAGCGGGATCGACATTTCAGAGAGCTTCCCGAAGCCCGTCGTGACGCCATATACGACGTCGCCGCGACGCACGATCTCATCAACGAAGTGGCGCCGCTGCGCGACGAGCTCCCGCGCAGACGACGCCAATTCCACCTCTCCATCTCCATGCGCGACGAGCCACACCTCTCGCAGCGTGAGCGAGTTTCCATCCAGCAGAATGCGCTGCTTCATTCGCCAAAGCTACGGGCGTGATCCCCCTCCGGCTACCACGCGGCGCAGCTCCGGATTGCCGAAATCGGTCTGATATGCCCAGTCGAGAATCACGTAGTCCGCACCGACGTGTGTGATCCGCACGGCACCATAGTGCAGGCCGTCGCTCAACTGGGTCTCGAATACGTAGGCGTATCCCGTCACCGCCTCGATCGAGCCCGTGAAATACCCGTTGAGCGGAGCGACGTCGATCGACGTGAGGTCCTCCACCGGATCCTGGCTGTAGAGCACGACGCTCGTTCCGGTGCGCACCGTCGTCAGCCAGATGGAGCCGTCACCATGACGATCGACGCGAAAGTCGATGTCGGTGCGATCGCCGGACACGATCTGCCCGAGCAGCGAAGAGTTCGGATACTCGAATCGAAACCCACTCGTGGAGAGATGCGACTGCGCGGCATCGATGAGCACGTTGCGCGCGTCGTAGCGTGGGGTGTCGTGGACCGCGAGCGAGACGACGCTCTCGCGACCGCTCACACTGACCGCGGACACGGCGAAACACATTGAGACGCCGTTCGAGAGCCCGGACACGAGAAAGTCTTCCGACACCGAGGTGCCCTCGAGGCCCCAGCTCGACGCGTCGCAGACGTCGTGGTCGAGATCGTAAAACGTGGAATACACGTTGTAGTGCTCGAACGCGCCCGGATCATCCAGGCGGGCGTTCGCATCCCACGAGAGCTGGATCGCGGTGTTGAGCGACACCGGCACGAGGTTGAGCGGTGTTTCGAGCTGCGAGCCGCCACCTGGTCGAGTGGTGTAGTCGCCCGAGCAGGCGGCGAGCGCTATCAGGGCGGCTGGAATTGCGATCGTGCGACGCATCGGAGGCTCCGAAGAGGTGACGGCACACGCATGTGCACGGTGTACGCCACTCCTCCAGTACTTCGCAAGTTTATGTCGCTCAATGAGATACAGTCGTCGTAAAAAGAAAAGTGTCCCCGTAGGAGGACACTCTTCCGACCGCACAAAGAAACACTCACGCACGAAAATTCGAGCGCTACTGCGACTGCACCTCGGCCGGGCGGTACGTTCGCCGGTCGTAGTTGAACTTCAGATTCGGCTCGGCGATGAGCGAGATGTAAAAGTTGAAGGAGAAGTTGCCGTTCGGCGCCTGCGTGAATGCGAAGATGGCGCGCCAGTCGTGCATGTCGCGCTGCAGACTCACGATGTGGTCGGAGAACTGATGGAGCTCAAAGTCGTAACCCGTGGTCCACTGCATCGACCAGCGCGGGGTGATGTGGAACGACAGATTGCCGCGCAGCGTGCTCTGGGCGGGACTGACGTAAATCGTCGAGCCGCCCAGCGCCGCCGAGACAGTATCAGTGATCTTCGGTGGATTCTGCAGACACTCCGCGTGCTGAATCGGATCCACGAACTTCACGCATGCGGCGGTCGGGTCGAGCTGCACGACGTTCGTGCCAACGACTGGCCGTGACTGCGTGGTGGTGAAGCTCACGGACAGATTCCAGCCCTGCGCCGAGTTGATGGCGAACGGATAGCGCGACCCTACCGACCCAGCCGTCGCGGGCAGCGCGTTGATGCCCAGTCCGTCCTGATTGGTCATTGGATTTCCGTTGAGGTTCGCGCCGACAGGTGCCGTGTCGCGCGGCGTGCCTCCGAAAATCCGCTGCAGCGTCTTGAATGGATTGCTGTTCTTGCCGATCGTGAAGGTCGCGGTGAGCCCGGTGCGAAACGGCTTGAACTTCGCCGTATCGCTGAGCGGATCGCCCTGAAAGAGCGAGTAGTTCGAGGAGAAGTCGAAGCCGGGGAGCAGGTCCGACTGCAGGTTGTAGCTGAAGCTGTTGCTCGTCACGCCGAATCGGTGCGTTCGCGAGGCGACCACGAAATCGTAGTCGATGGGCGAGGCGTTGATGGTGAGCAGTCGAATCTTATCGCCCGCTCCGGGTGTCGTGTCCGACTTGGAGCGAAGCTTCGCCTCGAGCACCTGGTTGAGCTGCAGCTGCATCGTCTCCGAGCGAAGCCCGCCCAGATAGCCGAAGCGCGTGCGGCCCGTGGCGAGCAGGAACGCATCGCTCACATTGGACGCGGGCGAGTACGCGAAGGACAACCGCGGCTGAATCGACTGGCGAAGCCGCGAGAACGGTCCGAACCCGGGGAAGAACGCGAAGAACGTCGGCGACGCGGAGATTCCCGTCTGCACGCGCTTCGTCTGGCTCACCCATTGGCCGTTCGTGAGCGTGGTCTTCACGAGATAGGAGTAGCTGCCATCCGCGTTCTGGAGCGAAACGAATGGGGCGACGTTCCAGGTGCCCTGCAGGATTCCGGGTAACGAAAACTGCGTATCCCAATCGAGCTGCGTTTTCCGGATGTTCGCATACGTGCGCGAGCCCGTTTGCAGGCCGGTGTTGAAATCGAACTGCGTGATCGTGGTGGGCAAGTCGTTGAGCTGATCGCTGTAGCGGACGCTGTTGCTCAGCACGAAGCGCCCGATTCGGAAGGGCGTCTGGAAGTTGGCCGTCGTGTTCCGCGTGTTCGCCTTGATTTCCGTGCTGTCCAGCACGCCGGTTGGACTCGTCGTATAGCGAAAGCTCGACTGTCCTTCGAGGTTGAACGCCTGATTGTTGTCGACGGACAGCGTCGGCGTCCAGGCGAGCCACTTCGCCAGATTGATCGGCTGCGTGGTGAGCGAGAAGTTCGGAAAGTCCTGATTGACGAGATCGCGCCCGGCGTACTGCGAGCGCGAGCCGCCGGCGGTGAGATTGAACGGGCCGAGCTTCTGCGTGAGCGCGAGTTGCGACGATATCGCGGCGAGCGCCTGGGCAACGGTGAGCGCGTCCTGCTGGTACACGGTGGTATTGCTCGTGTAGTTCAGATTCATGTTCAGGCTGCTCGACTGCGAGAACTGCTGAGAGTGCGCCCAGTTGAATCCGATCGTCCGATCACCGTTGCTATAGGTCCAGTAGCTCGCGCGAATGCCGCCGCTCACGAATCGGTTGAGCCAGCGGTAGCGATACTCGCCGTTGAACTTGTTGTAGCCGAAGTCGCCGACCTGGTTGCTGGTGCCGCTGCGCCAGTCGTAGGACACCAGCGCGTCCATGTAGTCGTTGATATTGAAGTAGTAGCCCAGATTTTCGATCGACCGCACGTAGTCGGGCGAGGTGCGCACGATGTCCGTCACGCCGAAGCGCGGCGGGATGATCCCGCTTCGGCGGCCGGAGCGCATGTCCTGGAAAATGAACGGCAGCCAGAGCACGGGAATGTCGCCCACGTAGAGCACCGCAGGCCGCGCGACGAGCAGCGTCTTGCTGATGATCTTCACTTCCGATGACTGGAAGTGGTAATGCGGCTCCGGAAGGTCGCAGCTCGTGATCGAGGCATCTTCGGCGTACGAGATGCTGTGCCCCTTTCCGGTGGTGTCGCCCTTCACCGCCGCGGCGTGGCCGTAAATGTACCACGTCTGCCCACTCTGCGCGGATGATGTGCTTAGCCGGTCCACGAGGCCGAAGTGCCGGCGCAGATCGTACTCGAGACGCCCCTGCGCGAGGAGGTCCGCGGTGCCCTGGGACGGATCGCGCAGGAAGATGGTGTCTTCCATCGGCGCGGTCGCGCGCAGGATCTTCAGCGAATCGTTGTAGAGAATGGTGTCGGAGACGAGCGTCGTCTGCACGCGCTCGACCGCCGCCTTGCCGGACAGCTTCAGCTCGTGACGGCCGGCCGTGAGCTGCGCGTTCTTGCTCTGATAGCGCGTGATCGTATAGCCGGAGCGGCCGAGCAGCGCGCTCATCGTCGAGTCGGGGTCCGGCCACTCCACGAGAACCCGCGGCGCGTGCAGACTGTCGGAGCGCGCAGAGTCTTCCGCGTTGCGCGGCGGCTGCCTGCGCCGATTCGCCGAATCGGGGTAGTGGCCGCCAGGCGGATACTGCGTGGGCAGCTGAATCGGCACCTGCGCGAACGCCGGTGCGGCAGCCAGCGCGAGCGCGCAGACGAGCCACCGGGCGATCACACCGCGGCCTGCGCCTCGAGTGCCGCCTCCCGGCGCAACCGGCGCCGGTAGATGATAATCGTCAGCACCACGCTCACCTCGTACAAAAAGTAGAGCGGGACGGCCATCGCAATGGTCGTCCAGACGAGATCACCGGGCGTGAGGAACGCTCCGATGATCACGCAGACCACGATCGCGTGGCGACGGAACTTGTTGAGAAATTTCGGCGTGACGATTCCCAGCAAGGCGAGCGAAACGATCACGATCGGGAGCTCGAAGCAGATCCCGAAGGCCAGCGTCATGCTGATCGCAAATCCAAAGTACTCCGATGCGGTGATCATCGGATCCAGCGACGGTCCGCCGAAGTTCATGAGCCATGGCAGCGCCAGCGGAAGGACGACGAACCACGACAGGCATACGCCGCACAGGAAGAGAAAGGTCGCGAACAGGAACATGGGCATGACGAGCTTCTTCTCGTGCCTGTGCAGCGCGGGCGAGATGAACGACCAGAGCTGGTAGAAGATCACCGGCAGTGCGAGCGCCACGCCGAGCGCGATCGCGGCGTTGAGCACGATCGAGAATGGATCGCCGGGGTGCGTGTAGACGAGCTTGTGTCCGTGCAGGAACGGCAGAATCGGCTTCTCGAGCAGGCCGATCACATTGAACTGCATCATCACCCAAAAGGCGATGCCGACCGAGACCATGAGCGCCGCCAGCGACCAGATGATGCGCCACCGCAGCTCCTCGAGATGATCGAGAAACGGCATCTCATCGCTGGCGGCCGTGCGTGGTTCCGGCATTCGAGTCCGGCTGGCAGTGTTACTTGAGCGTGCGAAGCCGATCCTTCGCGAGAGACGCCTCGTCCGAGCGAGGATAGCGCTGCACGAGATCGTTCAACAACCCGCGCGCCCCAGTGATGTTCCCCTTCTCCTCCATACCCAGTGCGCGCTTGTAAAGTGCCGTCGGCGCGCGAGGAGACGTTGGAAAGCGTGTGACCACCGCGGCATACGCCGAGTCGGCGCCCGCGGCATTGCCCTCCTGGTGGTAGGCCTCGCCAAGATAAAATTGCGCATCGGGAACGAGGTCGGACGTCGGATACTGCTGGAGCAGCTGGAGAAGTCCAGTGCGTGCGGCGCCTGGAGAACCGCGGCGAAGCTGTTCGAGCGAGATCTGAAAGAGCTGATTCGGTCCCGGAGTGGCACCCGCGCCCGCGGCGGGCGGAGGAGCCGCACCGCCCGTGCGCGGCACCGCGGACGGCGACGTTGTGCCGCCGGGTGTCGGTTGCGGCGAGACCCCCGACGCCGGCGGCGCCGACGACGAGGCAATGTCGTTCTGCCGCTGATCGAGCATCGCGCGCAGCTCCTGCACCTTCTGCTGGCTCTGTCCCGTCAGCTGTTGAATCTGAAGCAGCTGCTGGCCCACATCATACAAGTCGCCGCGCACGTCACCCTGCATCTTCACCACGCGGGCGCTCAACAGCCCGAGCGAGTCGCGCACGATGTTCATCGAAGCCACGACGCCATCGAGTGCCGCGCGACGCGCGGAGTCGCTGCGCGCGTTGTCCGCGCGCAGCGTCTGCACATCCGTGTGCAATGCCTGCACATCCTCCCGAGTGGCGAAGCACGCGCCGGTCGCCAGCAGCGCGAGCGGCAACAGGCGCCGCACGCCGCGCATCACTGGGCCGCGGGCTTGAGGGCGTCGGCGCCCGCGGTGATCTCGAACTCGTCGCGGCGGTTCTTCGACCACGCTGCCTCGTCGTGACCATTGACGGCCGGATGCTCTTCGCCGTAGCTGATGATGTCGATGGAGGCGTCCGGAATGCCGTGCTGAGTGAGATACCGCTTTGCCGCTGCCGCGCGACGCTGGCCGAGTGCGAGGTTGTACTCGTCGGAGCCGCGCTCGTCGCAGTGACCCGCGACGCGGATCTTGAGCCCTGCGCTCGCGTTCAGAATCGCGACCTTCGCGTCGAGCGAGGCGCGATCGGCATCGCTGAGCGCATCGCTGTCGAGATCGAAGTAGATCGGCGCGGTGAGCGAGGCGCGCGCGGCGTCAGCCGCGGCACGTGCTGCATCGGCCGCGCTGGTCGACGGCGGTGGGGGCGGCGGCGGCGGGGGCGCGGGGGCAGGAGCCGGTGCGGCCGCGGGGGCCGGCGCCGGTGCGGGCGCGACCTTCTTGTGACACGCGCCGAGCGCGACCAGGGCCGCGACCGTTGACAACGCGAAGAGCGGGCGAGCGTTCATGATGAGGTATCTCCAGATGAAGAACATTTGTGCAACGACACGGAAGCCAGGTTCGTATCGCGCGCGACCTCGCGCACGGGTGCTGCTCAGCGACCGCGCACCAAGGTGTGCGACCACGCCGCCAATCGAGCGCCGCCTGCGTGCGTGAGCTGGCGGGCACGTCCGGATTCGGAATCGAGAATGAAGAGTTGCTTGACTCCCGTTCGCGACGAGGTGAACACCGAATGACGTGCGTCCGGCGCCCACGCGGGATCCTCGTTGACTCCTTCGCTCGTCAGCTGTTTGACGGAGCGATCTCGCAGCGAAATCACCATGATCTGAAACATCCCACCGATCTGCGACTCGAACGCGATGTGCTGCGCGTCCGGCGCCCAGTCCGGATTGGATCGATAGTTCTGATCGCCAAAGTTAAACGGTGTCAGCAACTCCACGTTCGAGCCGTCAAGATCCATAATGTATACCTCTGGATGCCCGGCGCGACCCGATGTGAACGCGATGCGGCGTCCATCCGGGACTGAACTCCGGCGTCGTGTTGTCGGAGCCGTGGCCGACCGTGATCCGCCTGGGCGCGCCGCCCGCAAGGTCGACGAGCATCAGATCCGTGCCCGCCTCATCGCCGTGCGAGTACGCGATCGTGCCGCCTGTCGGCGCGAACGCGGGGGTCGTATTCAATCCAGTGGTGGTGGACGGAAGCGTCCGCGCGGCCCCGCCGGCAATGTCCTTCGTCACGATGCTCCAGCCGCGACTTCCAAGCACGCTGTAGGATATCATGTGCCCATCCGGCGCCCACGCGGGCGACAGCGACAGTCCCGCGTCGGTCACCTGTCGCTCCCCCCAGCCATCGCTGTCGACGACGTACACTCGGCCCGCACGCACGAACAGAATCCGCGTCGCGGCGACTCCCAAGGTACCGGTGATCCACTGTTCGACTTGGTCCGAGATCGCGTGGACGGCCAGCCGCCAGTCCGCAGAACCGCCCGATGACGGAAGCGGGAAGTCAGCTACCTGCAACGTCTTACTGCCAGTCACATCATGTACTGCGACATGTACGCCGGTGGTCGTCACCGTCGCCTGCACGACGGCCGCTGCGCCGAGCGATTTCCAGAGCGGGTAACTCACGCCGGGCGCCATGCCTTGTATCGACCCGGCAGCGGGCGTGCCCGGAAGTCCGATCACATCGACGCGGTCGCCGTAGTCGAGATCGCGCGCGATGATGCCCTGGATGCTGTCCCCCCACGCGCCGCGCACCGCGAGCACGATCACACCTGGTTTGGTACCGGGTTGATACGTCAGGCCGATGCGCACGGCGTGCGTCGTGTCCTGCGCGCCGGCAGCGATCGGGGCGAGGAGCAACGCCACCGCAAGCGAGATGAGCAGTCGCGCGGTGCGAGCGTGCGCGCGATCGGATCGGGCTGAAGCAATCATCAATGAACCACCGTGGGGTCGAAGCTGAAGATGACGGGAAGGACGTCGTCGGAAAAACCGTTCGGGAGCGGGCCAAAGCCGTTGTTCTTCCCCGCGGCTTCCACTGCACCCTGTGCGTCAAGGTCGAAAGAATAGTCGCCGGAGCGCGTAACGAATGAGATCGCGCTCACAGAACCGTCGCGCTTGATGAGAAACTGTACTTCCGCCCGCACATTGGAGTTCCTGTGCTCGCCGAAGTTTTTCGCGACCTGTCGCACGATGTTCTCGAGATAGCCGGGAAACGGAAAATCGACGCCCTCGGTGCGAACGGTGGCGACGTCTGTCCCTCGATCGCCCTTCGGTCCGCCACCCGCGGGCGGACTCACCGTCTTGGGTGGCGTGGCGACAGGCGTGGGTGTTGGCGTGGCAGGCGGAACGGCTTTGACCGGCACCTTGGTCGGCATCGGCATGGCCTTGGGCGGCGTCTGCGCGCGCGGCGGTATCGGCGCGGCCTTGGGCGGCGGTGGCGTTGGCGTGGGTGACGGCGGCACGACGACGCCCTCGGCCCGCGGACCCGGCGGCGCCGCTACTATGTTGACGCGATACATCGGCGGCAACTGCTTCGGCGGCGCCGGCCGCACGAAGATCAACGCGGCGACGACCGCCGCGTGTCCGATCGTCGAGAATGTGAGCGGAAGGGCGAGCCGTGAGCGTCCATCGGCGCGCACGCTGCTCACCGTGTGATCGCCTCGGGCTCCGCCACGAGCCCCACATCGCCGACACCGGCCGCGCGCATGATCGCGAGCACCTGCACGACGGTGCCGTACGGCACACCCTTGTCGGCACGCAGATAGATTCCGCCGCGTCCTCGCCGAGCCGCCAGTGCCTTGAAGCTCGCCCGGAATTCCTCGTAGCGCAGCTTGTTCTCATCAACGAGGATGTTTCCGCTCTTGTCGATCGTCACGACGAGCCCGTTTTTCGACTCGAGCGGTCGCGCCTGCGCTTGTGGCAGCTGAATGTCGACGCCGCCCTGCATCATCGGCGCGGTGATCATGAAGATCACCATCAACAGCATCATCACGTCGATCAGGCTGACGACGTTGATGTCGGCATTGAGGGGGAGTCGCCCCGCGCGCGCTCGCCTGCTCATTTAAATGCGTCCCTCGCGAACCATCATCGCGAGAATCTCGGTGCCGAACCCCTCGAGCTCACTCTCCAACCGGTTCAGTCGCGCGGCGAAGATGTTGTAACCGAACACCGCCGGAATCGCCACCGCGAGCGCCGCCGCCGTCGCCGTCAGCGCCTCGGCCACACCCGGTGCCACGGCGCTCAGGTTTCCGGAGCCGCTCACCGCGATGCCGATGAATGCGTGGATCACGCCGAGCACGGTGCCGAGCAGTCCGACGAGCGGACTGACGGAGCCGATCGTGGCGAGCCAGGGGATGTAGGACGACAGCTGGTCGCGCTGCGCCGAGCTCTCGGATTCGAGGACGAGCCTGAGCGCCTCCACCTGCGAGCCGCGCAGCGGGGCGGCGGAGGCCTCGCGCAGCGCGCCGGGCTTGAGCTCCGCGAAGAAGTTCACGCCGCGCGCGAACACGCGGGTGAACGGATTCGATTTGGCGCGACGCGTGAGTCCCGCCGCCGAATCGAGCGACGGCGTGCGCTCGAATTCGTAGATGAACTCGCGGCCGCGCTTCGTGACGCGATGAAACTCGAACCACTTGGCGAGCATGATCGCCCAGCTCACCAGCGAGAGCACGAGGAGGAACACGAGCACCACGCGAGTAACCAGCGACGCCTGACGTATGAGGTCGAAGGCGGACGTCGGCACCGCACCGCCTACCTGCAGCATCAGCAGGCCATGAGTCATGCCCTTTCTCCCGTGCGGCGCGCCGCAAACCATTCGTAAGTGTCTCGCAGACCGTCGCGAAGCGTCATCTGCGGTTTCCATCCGAGTACTTTACAAGCCTTGTCGTTGCGAACGGCGGATCGGCGCTGCTCGCCCGCGCGCGCGGGTGCGTGCACGACCTCGGAGTGCCCCGAGGAGACATCCTTGAGAACGTTCGCGAGCATGACGACGTCCGTCTCGATGCTCGTGCCGATGTTGAAGGCGCGGCTGTCGACGCCCGTCGCGGGAGGCAGCTTTACGGATGCGGCGGCGAGATTAGCGCGCGCAACATCGCGGACGTGCACGTAGTCGCGCGTCTGCCCGCCATTGCCGAAGATCGTGAGCGGCGTGCCGTCGATCAGGCGGTCGCAGAAGATCGCGACCACGCCGGCCTCGCCATGCGGATCCTGCCGGGGACCGTAGACATTCGAGTAGCGCAGCGCGACGCAGTCGAGCCCGTGCACGCGCGCGAAGTACCCCATGTACAGCTCCACGCTGAACTTTGCCGTCCCGTACGGCGACTGGGGATCCTTTGGCGCATCCTCCGCCGTGGGTGCCTCGACCAGATCGCCGTACACCGCGCCGCCCGTGCTCGAGAACACGAAGCGCGTGGGGTGTCCGGACTGCCGCACCGCCTCGAGCAGGTTGAGCGATCCGCCGATGTTCAGGTTCGCGTCGGCAGCGGGGTCGGCGACGCTCTTTCGTACGTCGATCTGCGCGGCGAGGTGGCAAATGACATCGAACTCTCCTTCCTTCACCATCGCCGCCGCCCTCGGCGAGCAGACGTCCACCTCCTCGAAGGTGGCGCCCGAAGGAACCTGCGAGCGCTTTCCGCTCGAGAGGTTGTCGATGACGGTCACCGCGTATCCATTCTCCAATAATAAGTCGGTGACGTGGGATCCAATGAAGCCGGCGCCACCGCTCACCAGCGCTCGACGCGGCATCTAACGCTCCCGCGAGGCTGGAGCGTCGGGCTGCATCATCGGTGCGCGCGGAATCGGCAACACGAAGGTCGAACAGGTATCGGAGCGCGTCGACGACGCCAAGCCCGTGCCCGTTTGCTGCAGCCGCGCGCAGTCGCACGCTCGGCTCGTGGAGAAACTTGTTCATCAGCGCCCTTGAAAAATGTTCGACCGCCTCGCGATCGCGCGGCGAGAATGTTCGAGCCTGCGCATTGCGTCCGCGAGCTCGGCTTCGCGCATCCGCTCCATCTCGGTGCGGAAGGTTCGCAAGACCGGTACCGCCGCCAACCCCGCCAGCCATTCCCAGTACTTCTCGACCTCGGTCGCGATCACCGACTCCGCGGCAGGAAGCTCCTCGCGGCGCCGCTCGATGTTGGCGGTGACGACGGTGCGAAGGTCATCCACATCGTAGAGAAAGACGTTGCCGAGCGCCCCCACCGCCGGATCGACATCGCGCGGCACCGCGATGTCGAGAATGCACAATGGACGATCGCCGCGCGCCTTGAGCGAGCCGGCAATCTGTTCGACACCGACGATCGCATGGGGCGCCGCCGTCGAGCAGATGAGGAGATCAATGTCGGCGAGACTCGACCAGCACTCGTCGTAATGGAGCGCCCGCGCCTGATAGCGCGCCGCGAGCTCCTCCGCGCGCTCGTGCGTGCGGTTGGCGACGATCGCCGTGCGCACGCCTTCGTTGACGAGGCACTCGAGCGCGAGCTCCGCCATCTCCCCGGCGCCGAGCACCATCGCATGGCGTCCGCGGAGCGAGCCGAAGATCTTCGACGCGAGCTGCACGGCGGCGGAGCTCGTCGACGCGGCGCCACGTCCGATCGAGGTTTCGCTGCGCACGCGACCGCCAACCATGAGGGCGGATTGGAAGAGGCGGTTGAGAACCGTCCCCGCAGCGCCGCGGCTGCGCTCCCAAGCGTCGCGCACCTGTCCGTGGATCTGCGACTCGCCGAGGATCATGGAGTCGATTCCCGCCGTCACGCGGTAGAGGTGCACGACGGCATCGCGATCGCGTCGAACGTACCCGAACGGCGAGATGTCCTGACCGAGGATCGCGGAGAAATCACTCCAAATGGGCGGCACGGCGTCGGCGTCTCCCTCGACGACGTAGACCTCGGTGCGATTGCAGGTGGAGAGGAGCACGGCTTCCCGGGCGCGCGCAGCCCTGCGTATGCGTTGCGCAGCGTTCATTGTTTCGCTCGGGCTCACCACGAGACGCTCGCGCAGGGGGAGCGGCGCCGTGTCGTGGCTCACGCCCGCGACGATCAGCGCCACTGCTCGGCCTCGCTTTCGAGGGAGCCCTTTTCGACGCGATTGCAGAAGTCGTCGCCGATGAGCGCGTCGGCGGCACGGTGCCACGCATCAGAATCGCCGGCATCGACGAGGCGGCGACGGAGCGTGGCCAGCGCGGCGACCGCGTGCCCGTAGCGATCGTCGAAACGCGCGGCCAACGAGTCGCGAATGCGCGCGGCCGCGTTTGGGACGCCACCGGCGGAGATTCCGATTACGAGATCGCCGGCGCGATGCGTCGCGGTGGTGCGGCAGTTGCCTCGCGCGGGGTCATCGGCGACGTTCACCAGGCGATGCGCCGCGTGCCCATCGTCGGCCACGCGGCGATTCACCGCGCGATCGCTGGTGGCGGCTATCACCAGCTGCGCGTTTCCGACATCGGCGCTCGCATACGGGCGGGCTTCGAGGTGCAGCCGCTCGTGCACGTCCGCGAGCGCACGCATTTCGGCGCCGATCTCTGTCGCAACGACGCGTACGTGTGCGCCGGACGCGAGCAGGGCGCGCGCCTTTCGCGCCGCGACCGCGCCGCCACCGACGATGAGCGCCTCGATTGCCTCGCCGTGCAGCATCAGCGGAAGCTCGCTCACAGGAATTCACCCGAGCGCGGGCCGATCGTACGGAACGCAACGTAGAGCGCGACGACGGCGACGAAGAGCGCGCTCGACCAGATCGCCGCTCGCGCGGCCTGCCATCCCGCGACGACGCGGCCGAAGGTGAGTGCGGTCACCGCACTCCACGCGGTGATCCCCCAAATGACCTTGAGATGATCCGCGTCGCGATACACGATCGAATAGCCCAGCGCGAGCGCGACGCCAAGTGTAAGCGTGATCCACCCGCAGACGATCGCGAGATGATTGACGCGGTCGAGGGTTTCCAACGGGGGGAAGAATCGGAAGATCGCGCCGAAGCGTCGCGACTTGAGCTCGCGCCGCTCGAGCAGATACATGGCCCCCGAGGCGGCCGCTGCCGCGAACGCCGCAAAGCCGAGAAGGCTGAGGGCCACGTGCAACACGAGCCACACAGTACCAGCCGTTTTCGCCGTAGCCCCGGGCGACATCGGCGACGTCATTGCACCGATCGTGACGAGCGCAGCCAGCGGGGCGGTGACCAGAGTCAGGCTGACCTCGCGAGCAAGCGCCTCCACTCCGAGCAGCGTCAGCGCAACGAGGAAGGCCGCGGTGGAGAGGGCCGGTCCGAGCCCCGTGAGCGGCGGCGAGCCGAACTGCCAGGTATAGGCGAGCAGCGCCACCAGATGAACCGCCACGCCCGCCGACAGCAGCGCCACGACCCCGCGCACCGGCGCCGCGATGGGACGCGCAAACGGTACGGCCGCGAGTCCGGCGGCCGCGATGTAGCACGTAATGGCGATGACGTGAGCGAAGACGAGCATGCAGCCGCAAATCTAAGCGAGAAACGGCGCGTGTGAGATGCGAAACGGGGCTGCGCGTGCTGCGCAGCCCCGTTCGATCGTTTAGGTCACGCTCGCGAGCGCCGCCGATCAGGGCATGCGAGCCGTGAGGCGAACCTTGGTTCCTACCTTCACGGACGGATTTTGCTGATCGACGATGATCAGCGTCGTTCCGCGATCGGTGACCTTCACCACCTGACCGAGGGCGACTCGCTCTTCGGGCACGGCGACCGCCTGGTCCCCACGTCCCTTCACGAGCAGCGTGCGGCGCGGCTCGAGCAGCGTGTACTGATCACCGACCTTCGCGCCATCCTTCTCCGTGATGTCGATTACCACGTAGCTCTGCAGCGTCGGCAGCACCGAGCGATCCGGAACGAAGATCACGTGCCCCTCGGTGCCGAGCATGAGCGGCGCCGGCCTCGCATTGTTGCCGAGTGTGAAGTGGTCGATCGGGATGATGCCCTGCCCGGCTTCGACGTTGCTGTACTGCGTGATGATGCGAACCGTCGACGCATCGCCATTTTCGGCGCGCTCGACTTCCACGACGCCGGTGGGCTCGACCATCTGCGATCCATTCTCGAGCACGGGGCCGAGCTGGAAGGCGAGATACCGGTCGCCGCGCGACGGGACGATGTCCTTGGGCAGCGTGATGTATGCGCGCTCCTCGTTCAGCATGCGCGAGCGAGGGGTGCTCGTCGCGATACCCGAGATCTCGGCGCTCCCGACGATCGTGCCCTGATCGCGCGGGCCGTTCGCGTGATCGAGCCAGGGTGCAGCGAAGGTCTCGCCCACACGCACTGCGGGATGCGGATAGAGCGTGGCCGACCCGCCGAAGCGGGAGACGGTCGCAACCCGCCGCGTAGCCGAGAGCGAGAAGACCGTGGAGCCCGATTGGCGCGGCGCCTCGGTGAGCGACGTGGACGGCATGGGCGACATGCGATCGTCGACCACTGTGGTGACTTCGGTGCCGGTTGGGGTGGTGGCAACCGTCGTCGTGCCGGGAAGCTTCAGAACCTCGTTCGGATAGATCCAATGCGGATCCTCGACGACGTCCGTGTTGATGCGATAGATCTCAGGCCACAGGAATGGGTCGTTGAGATATTGATGCGCAATATCCCAGAGCGTGTCGCCCTTCTTCACCGTGTGCGTTTGCCCGCTGGGTGGCGCGCTCGGAGCCGGCGCGCTCTGCGTAGAGTCCTGCGCGGCGAGGGGCGCTGAGGCGACCACCGAGCCGAGAAGCGCCGCGAGCAAACCGCCACGACGGAACGGTACGTTGCGCATGTGTAGACAGTCCTGTGTTCACAAGGGAAGAAACCCGCTCGCAGGCAGAGCTGGTGCGCTGAACGATGCGGGCATCGTGAGCGCCTGCGACCGAGCTGCTGGGCTACCCCCTGACGACGCCTGAGAGGGCCGAGGGTAACCGACGACGGCGCGCGGGGTTGGCGGTTGATCGGGACTCTGGCGCCCCGACGCTGGGTGCTTCCCGTGGCGCTTCGGCAAGCATGCGCTGCGGCGCTGCCGCTCGCGCCACCCAAATCGCGCCGCCGCAGGCGTTTCGAGGCCGCCCTCAGTCCCCGCGCATGGTGACGCTCGGGTCCACGCCTGCTGCGCGGCGCGCCGGCACGAGGCACGCCAGCGCGGCGATCGCCAGCAACAACACCGACACGACCACGAACGTCGCCGCGTCGGTTGCACTCACTTCGAACAGAAGCGTCGACACCAGGCGCGTGAGCGCCGCGGACGCGAGCAGTCCGATCGCGACCCCGAGCGCGGCGACGCCGATTCCCTCGCGCAGAACGAGCCGGTAGATCTCGCCTGCGCGCGCGCCGAGAGCGAGACGAATGCCGATCTCGCGCGAGCGGAGGCCAACCGTGTAGGCCATCACGCCGTAAATCCCGACGGCCGCGAGGACGAGCGCGAGCAGCGCGAACACGCCGAGCAGGGTAGTTCTGAATTTGTCTCCGGCGACGGAATTCTCGACCAAGTCGCGCACCGTCTTCACGTTCGCGACGGCGAGCTCGGGGTCGATGCCGTGCACCACCTCGCGCACGAGGCGGCCAACGTCATCGGGGCCGGCCTTGGTGCGCACGATCACCGAGAAGCTCGGCGTGACACCCATGCCTCCCTGGATGAAGGGAAAGTAGATCGCCTCGGAGGGATGCTGCGCGACGCCATCGTATCGCACATTGCCGACGACGCCGACGATCGTGTACGCATTGTCATCGCCTGGTCCACCGACGTTCAATCGCTCGCCCACGGGACTCGTACCCGGGAAATATTTTCGCGCGAGCGCTTCGCTGATCATTGCGATCCCGGGCGCGTCGCGGTTGTCCCGTTCGTCGAAAGTGCGCCCCGATAGCAGAGGGATCCCGAATGCGGCAAAGTAGTCGCCGTCGACCGCAAGCACATCCGCGAGCGGCGAAAACTCACCATCGGCAACGGGATGGCTTGTGACGAAGAAGTCGGAGCTGCTGCCAAAGACGTCCGGCGGAAGACCGACGCTCGTGCTCACGCGCTCCATTCCCGGACGAGAGCGCAGCTCCGCCATTAGCCGATCATGGAAGACGTCGATCTTCTGGGTCGTTGGATAGCGAATCGATGGGAGCGCGATCGACGCGGTGATCACGCCGTCTCCGTGCACGCCCGTGTCGACCGCGCGGAGGCGCGCGAGGCTTCGCACGAGCAACCCCGCGCCAACCAGCAGCACGAGCGAGAGCGCGAACTCGGCGACGACGAGCGCGCTGCGCAACCGTCGGCGCGACGGCGCGTCGGTCCCGCCTCGAACCGCATCGCGCATCGCGCCGACAGCGCGCGACGATGCGCCGAGAATCGCGGGGGCGAGCGCGAACAGCAACACGCTCCCCATCGTCGCGAGCAGCGCGAGTCCGAGTACGCGCCCGTCGACGCCGGTCTTGAAGTCGCGCAGGACGAAGAGCGAGTCCGGCGCGATGGAAGTCAACGCGCGAACGCCCAGGATCGCGACGAGCACGCCGACTGCGCCGCCCATGAGCGCGAGGAGCGCACCTTCGATCAGGAGCTGGCGCACGAGCGCGGACCGGCTCGCGCCGAGCGCCGTGCGAACCGAGATTTCCTGCTCGCGACTGGTCGCCCGGGCGAGCATGAGATTCGTCACGTTCACGCACGCGATGAGCAGCACGACCACCACGGCGCCCATGAGCACCAGAAGAACGGGGCGTAGTGGACCGCTGTATCGCTCGGCCAACGCTTGCGGGGCGAAGGTCCACTTGTCCGGACCGCCGGGGAATTGCGCGCGAACACCGGCGGCGATCTGCGCGAGTGCTGCCCGCTGCTCGGCGACGCTGATCTCCGGTCGCAGTCGCGCAAGCACCGCGAGGCCGAACGGACCGCGACGTGGTGGCGGCGGAAAATTGTCGTTGATCCACAGCTCGGCGCGATCGCCGCGCGGGTACCACACGGACGCGGGCATCACACCGAGCACCGTTGTAGGGCGCCCCTGGATGTTGATCGACTTGCCGATGATCGACGGGTCGCTGCCGAGGCGCTGGCGCCAAAAGGCGTTGCTGAGCACTGCCGTGGGCGGAGCACCGGCGGCATCATCGCCCTCGCGAAAGACGCGTCCCATCGAGGGGTTGAGGCCGAGCGTCGAAAAGAACGCGGCGCTCACGACGGTGCCGTAGACGCGCTCTGCGCGATCCGCCGCGACGTACGAGAAGCCGTCGCTGGGGAGCCGGAACGAAGCGACCGACGAAAAGACGCGCGTGTCGGCGCGCAGCGCCAGGAAATCCGCCACGGAAGCTGATTGGAGATTGCCCGCGCCAGTGCCATACGTGTTGAAGACGCGGACCAGCTGCTGCGGCTGCACGAAAGGAAGCGGGCGAAGCAGGACGGCATCGAGCACGCTGAACATCGCGGTCGTCGCGCCGATCCCGAGTGCAAGCGTGATGGTGGCGATCAGCGTGAAGCCGGGCGACTTGCGCAGCGAGCGTTCGCCGTAACGAATGTCGCGCCACAGCGCGGAGGCAAGCGCGCCCGGCCCCTGTGCACCCGGAGGTGGCTCGTCGTGGGCTACGTTCGCGCGCTCGGACTGCGCGAATGCGCTGAGGAGGGGACCGCGGTGCAGCTCCTCTCGAACCTGTCGCGCGGCGTCGAGCTCGCCCGCGCCGTGCGCGCGCAGTTCCGCATACCGATCCTCCAGATGCTGCGCGAGCTCCTCCGCGATCTCGTGCTCGCGCTCCGCGCGGAGCCCGAGCGGCGCCAGGCGATCGCGGATCTCGCTCGCCCACTCAGGCATTGGACGTTCCGACGACCAGGCCGATGGCGTGCACGAACTCGAGCCAGCTCTCGCGCTGCTCCTTCACGGCCTCGCGACCGGCCGCGGTGATGTGGTAGTAGCGGCGGCGGCGCTGCCCCGCCTTCTCGATCCACTTTCCCTTGATCCACCCGCGCTCCTCCATGCGATAGAGCAGCGGGTAGAGCGAGGACACCTGGAACTGTACGACGCCACCGGAGCGCGACTCGATCAGCTTGCTCAACTCGTACCCGTGCCGCGGCTCGTCGCGCAGCAGGGAGAGGATCAGGAAGTCGGCGCTACCCTTCTTGAGCTCGAGGGTGATCATGGAGCCAATATATATGACTCCAATATATATGGCGCAAGCCCTTCGTTGAGGGGCGTGAAACGCTTGCGCCGTAAGGGCGACCCTCGCGGTAGCGCTCGCCTCAACCCTCAGGGGAGCAGGAACTCCGCGACGACTCCGATGGCGCCGAGGGCCGCGACGAGGGCGATGAACAACGCCACGCGACGCGTCAATCGTCCGTCGCGTCCGTAGCGCGACACGAGTGGAAGGTCTACGATCGCACTCGTCACGGACGCGATAATGGCGCTGTGACCAGCGACGCGTGCGGACAGCGCGCCGGCCGTCGCAAGATTGGCGGCAGAGGCGACGGTGCTCGCGCTCGAGACCACGCCGCCTCCCACGCTGAGCGCGTACAGACCGGCTTCGCCAAGAAATCGCGCGGCCAGGGTCGCAGTGATCTGGAGCGCGAGAAAGACCAATCCGAACTTGAGCGCCGACGCCAGCGAGAAGGGCGATCGCATCACGGGCAGATCCGCGGGCGTGCTCACGTGCGGCGCCCCGCCCTCGTCGACGGGGACCTCGCGCCTTTTCCGTCGCCTGCGATCCCACAGGGCAGCCGCGACCGCGCCCGCGAGCATGAGGGCGAGCGAACCCGATGCGCTCGCGAATGCGTCCGGCGCGAGCAGCGCGAGGATGATTCCATTGCGCACGAGCATCGCCGATGTGGCCAGCACGATGCCGCGGTACGCGTGGTCGGCGAGCTGACCGTGTCCCTCTCGAACCCGGGTCGCGAGCTCGGTCACCGTTACGGTGCTGTTGACCAGCCCTCCGAGAAATCCGGTGAACTCGATCCCCCGGGCGCCATAGAGGCTGAGCAGGATGTAGTTCACGAATCCGAGCGCGGCGATGAGCAACACGGAAACCCACGCCGCGCGCGGGTCGATCAGGTTCCAACGGTCGACGGTGCCGGTTGGCAGAACGGGATAGACGACGAATGCGAGAATCGCGAGAAGCACCGCCGAACGGAGCTCCGACTCGCTGAGCGTGTGGCTGAAGCCCGCGAGCGGTTCCTTCCACGCGAGAAGAGCGGCGGTCGCGACGCCCAGGAGCGTCGGGGTGAACGTGTGGCCCTGTCCCGCGAGGACGCCCGCGAACGCGATGACGAGGAGCGCGGCGGAGGTCGTGATCTCCGGACCCTCGCCCGAGCGAATCGTCCCAATGTTCAATAGCACGACGAGCACGCCGAGCAGTCCGAGCGCGAGCAGCGCGTACGAGTCGCCGAGCAGTCCGCCGGCAGCGCCGAGGAGCGACGCGAACGCGAATGTGCGGAGGCCCGCCTCCTTACGCCGACGCTCGCGTTCGATCCCCACGAAGAGGCCGATCGCGAGCGCCAACGAGAGTCGCGCCAGCGTTGGCGCGTACGGAAGATCCGAGAGCTCGCGCGTCATGCGCGCACCATACCGCGGACGGGCCGAGTACGCACGCCCCGCGCCCGGCTACGCACGGGCGAGTCGCGCCGCGTGTGCGCGATCAGAACGGCAGGTCGTCGTCCTCCGTATCCAGATTTCCCCGGAAGTCTTCGAACTCTCCGCTCGCAGGTCCGCCCGTTGCCGCGCCCGACGAGCGCGACCGATCGGTGGCTGCCGCGCGCGGACGCGAACCGCTTCCGCCCGCCGCGTCGCCGTCGAAGCTGTCGGAGCCGCCGGCCCTGCCGCTGAGCATGATCATCTCGCGAACGTTGATCTCGGTGGTGTAGCGTGTCTGGTTTTCCTTGTCTTGCCACTGCCGGTACTCAATGCGCCCCTCGACGTAGACCTTGTCGCCCTTCTTGAGGTACCGCTCGACAATGTCCGCCAGCGTGGACGCCTTGCTGTTCCAGACGACGCAGCGATGCCACTCCGTCTTCTCCTGCTTGTCCCCGCTCGGGCCGCTCCAGCTGCGGCTCGTGGCCAGCGAGAAGGTGGCGACGCGGTTACCGCCGGTGGTGGAGCGGACCTCGGGATCGGCACCGAGATTTCCGATCAGGGTGACCTTGTTCAGGCTGCGACTCATATGGATCTCCTGGCAGTTGGCGAGTGAACTCGCCGGACAGAGTATAGAGCGATTGCGAGCGGCGCGCCAACGCTCCGGCGCGGCCATTTCCCTTTCATTGCGTACCCCGCGCCGTCACGCAGGTGCGTGGCCGCTCGAGCTCGAGTCTGAGCACGAGCGCGTCCTCCTTCGGGCGCCGGTAGTAGTCGCGCCGGCGTCCGACCTCCGCGAAGCCGCGTGACGCGTAGAGGGCGCGCGCGGCGGCGTTCGAGTCCCGAACCTCGAGGTAGAGCGAGTTGACGTCGGCCGCGCGAACGGCCGCGATCGCGCCATCCAGCAGGCGCGCGCCGACGCCATGCCGGCGCGCCCCGTCGGCGACCGCGAGATTCCCGATCTCGCCCTCATCGAGCACGAACCACGCGACGACGTATCCGCGCACCGTCGCCCCCCTCGTCGGCGACCAGAAAGGCCACGCGCGGATCGTCGAGCAGCTCGAGGAATGCGCTGCGATTCCAGGGATCACCGAACGAGGCCTGCTCGATCGCGAGCACCGCGTCGATGTCCGCATCGCGTGCAGCGCGAAGCACGAGAGGCGCGCGTGATTGTGGGTTCCGCAGGTCGATACTCATGTTCTCGCCCATGCGCATGGGCTACGCCACCGGCAGCGGGCGGCCGTGGGCGGTCTCCCATTTCACCTGCGCCTCCGCGAGACGACCGTAGTCCGGCTCCCACGCGGCAAGCGACACCGGCGGGAGCGCGAGCCACGCGCCGAGGCGCACGATGTTCGCCGCGCGCGGCATGGTGCGCGGATGCTCCTCCGGGCCGATCACCGCGGCGTGCAGCTCGGCGGCCTCGTGCGCGAGCGAGCTGCGATGCACGAGGCGCGCGGGCGCGAGCTCCGTGACCTCGTCACCCTCGCGCAGGTAGGCGGCGGCGAACACCTCGCCGCGGAGCGCGTCGAGCACGGCGACGTACACGCCGTCCGCCAGCGAGCGATCCGCGGCAATGAGGGCAAGCGACGGCACGGCGAACAGCGGGAGCGAGTGTGTGAATGCTATCCCCTTCGCCAGCGACGCCGAGACGCGCAGGCTCGTGAAGCTTCCAGGTCCGGCACCGCACACGATGCGTGCAAGATCGCGCGTCGTCGCGCCCGTCTCTGCGAGCGCGGCGTCGATCGCAGGGAGCAGGTGCTCTTCCGCGCCACCGCGCATCGCGACCTCGCGCGAGGCGAGCAGGTCGCCGCCGCGAAGCACCGCGACTGACCCGGTCGAGGTTGCGGCCTCGAGCGCGAGCGTCAACGCGCCGCTCATCCTGCGAGGAGGAGCCGTCGCTCCTCGTCCGCGGGATCGAGCTCCAGGTCGATCGGCACGGCGTCCGCGGGTACGCGCTCGCCTCCTCGCTCCGGCCACTCCACCAGAATCAGCGCGCTCGAGCGAAGCATGTCGTCCCATCCCAGGTTCGTGAGGTCCTCGGGTTTTTCGAGTCGGTAAAGGTCGAGATGATAGATCGGGAAGCGGTCCCCCTTGTACTCGTGCACGAGCGCGAAGGTTGGACTCGTCACCTGGGTCGTCACTCCGGCGCCTCGGCAAATTGCCTGCACGAGCGTCGTCTTCCCGGCGCCGAGCTCGCCGGCGATCGCGACGACGAGGCGGCCGTGCGCTGATTTTCCGAAGCGCTCGCCCCACGCGATGAGCTCATCGCGCGTCACCGCGAGATGACCGTCGCGGCGCTGCGTCCGGCACGATGTGATGGTGCGCGTCCATCATCGCGGCGCACGAATGCGGCTCAGTCCCTCTCCCCGCTTCTGCGCGGCCGGGCTCCCCCGCGCCTTGACCTCGAGCAACTGATCGCGAAGCGATGCCGCCGATTCGAAATCGAGGTCGGCCGCCGCCTCCTTCATCTGGGACTCGAGGAGCTGGATGAGCGTCGCCTGATCCATCTCGCTCGCGTAGGTCGCAATCTGCTCCGCGACCTTTTTGCTCCTGTCGTCGCGCTCCGCCTCGCGCGTCCGCCACGCGCGTAATGAATCGCACCTGGTCCGTGCTCTTCGTCACCGACACCGGCGTGATGTTGTGCTCGAGGTTGTACGCGCGCTGGATCTCGCGACGGCGCTTCGTCTCGTCGATGCATCGCGCCATCGACCCGGTGATCCGGTCGGCATAGAAGATCGCGCGTCCCTCGACGTGTCGCGCCGCGCGCCCCGTCGTCTGAATCAGCGAGCGATCGCTGCGCAGAAATCCCTCCTGGTCGGCATCGAGCACGCCACGAGCGAGACCTCGGGCAGATCGAGCCCCTCGCGCAGCAGGTTGATGCCCACGAGCACGTCGAAGTCGCCGAGCCGCAGCCCGCGAATGATCTCGACGCGCTCGATGGCGTCGATGTCGGAGTGCATGTAGCGCACGCGCACGCCCATCTGCTGCAGATAGTCGGTGAGATCCTCGGCCATGCGCTTGGTGAGGGTCGTGACGAGCACCCGCTCGCCGCGCCGCTCGCGAAGCCGGATCTCGCCGAGCAGATCGTCGACCTGACCGCGCACCGGGCGCACCTCGATCTCCGGATCGATGAGCCCCGTGGGCCGAATGATCTGCTCGACGACGACGCCCTCGGAGAGCCGCAGCTCGAGATCGCCCGGCGTCGCCGACACGAAGAGCGCACGCGGCGTGAGCGTCAGAAACTCGTCGAACATCAGCGGCCGGTTGTCGAGCGCGCTGGGAAGACGGAACCCGTAGTCCACGAGCGTCAGCTTGCGGGCGCGGTCGCCGTTGAACATCCCGCCGATCTGCGGCAGCGACACGTGCGACTCGTCGACGACGACGAGGAAATCCTCGGGGAAATAGTCGAACAGGCACGCCGGCCGCTCGCCGGCCGCGCGCCCCGAGAGATGGCGCGAATAGTTCTCGATCCCGGCGCAGGTGCCGACCTCCAGCATCATCTCGACATCGAAGTTCGTGCGCGACTCGAGGCGCTGCGCCTCGAGCAGCTTCCCCGCTCGCGGAGCTCGTCGAGCCGCTCGGCCAGCTCCGCGCGTATGAGCGTCGACCGCGCGCTCGAGCGTCGGGCGCTGAGGTGACGAAGTGCTTCGCCGGATAGATCGCGGCGCGCTCGAGGTCGGCGATCGTCTCGCCGGTCACGCAGTCGATCTTGGAGATCCGCTCGACCTCGTCGCCCCACATCTCGATGCGCACGCCCTGCTCCTCGTACGCCGGGAAGATCTCGACCGTGTCGCCGCGAACGCGGAAGGTGCCGCGCTCGAACGACGACGTCGTTGCGCGATACTGGATGCCGACGAGCGCGCGCAGGATGTCGTCGCGCCCGCGCACGTCTGGCCGCGCGCGATGCTGACCATCGCGCGCGATATGCGACGGGGTCGCCGAGGCCGTAGATCGCCGAGACCGTGGCGACGATGATGACATCCTCGCGCTCCATCAGACTCGACGTCGCGCGCAGGCGCAGGCGGTCGATGTCCTCGTTGATCGACGCGTCCTTTTCGATGTACGTGTCGGTCGTCGGAACGTACGCTTCCGGCTGGTAGTAGTCGTAGTACGAGATGAAGTACTCGACGGCGTTGTGCGGGAAGAAGCTCTTGAGCTCACCGTAGAGCTGCGCGGCGAGCGTCTTGTTGTGCGACAGGACGAGCGTCGGCCTGCCATGCGCCTTGATGACGTTGGCCATCGTCATCGTCTTGCCGGAGCCGGTGACGCCGAGCAGCGTCTGAAAGCGGTCGCCGCGCTCGAGCCCCGCCGAGAGCTCGGCGATCGCCTTGCGGCTGGTCGCCGGCTGGCTGGAACGGCGCTTGGAGATCGAATTGCGGCCATGCGGAAATATAACAATTCGGGAGTTCTTCGGCTGCCGGAAGACCCGCATTGCCGGTGGCGATCAGTGCCGATCGCGCGCGCTCGCGACGTTCTGCGGTGGCGATGCCCTTCACCTTACGGATGAGCTTGGTGATCTTCTGCGAGATGCGCAGATTCTCGACCTCGAGCAGAACCGATCCGGCACATTGCCGCCGTGCCCGGACTTGAGCTCCATGCTCTTGATGTCGGTGCCGCTCGCGGTGACCGCCGCCGCCACGTCGGCGTAGAGCCCCCGACGATCGTTCCCTTCGAGCGCGAGGCGGACGACAAACCGCTCGCCCTCCTGCTCCTGCCAATCGATCTCGAGCCGCCGCTCCGGCTCTTGCGCGAGCAGCAGCACGTTCGGACAGTCGGCGCGATGGATGCTCACGCCGCGCCCGCGGGTGACGTACCCCACGACCGGATCGCCCGGCACGGGCTGGCAGCACTGGGCGTAGCGCACCATCAGCCCGTCGACGCCCTGGATGCGCACGCCCTTCGCGGGGCCGCGCATGCGCTCGACGAGCCGCTCGAACGCGCTCGGCTTCGGCGGGCTCGGTCACCTCGCGTCCGGGAAGATGTGCCTGAGCGCCTGCGCGATCGTTGACGTCGCCCTGCCCGATCGACGCGATGAGATGCTTCGCGTCGTTGAGGCCGAGCGCCTTGCGCGGCGGCGTCGAGCAGCGTCGTCGTCGGGCTTCACGTGACGCCGGCGCTTGAGCTCGCGGTCGAGCATCTCCTGTCCGAGTCTTCGCCGACGTGTTCTGCTCCTCGACACGAAGCCACTGGCGGATCTTGTGCCGCGCGCGCCCGGTGCGCACGTGCGCGAGCCAGTCGCGACTCGGCTTCGCGGTGGGCGACGTGATGATCTCGACCGTTTCCGAGTTGCGCAGCTCGCGCGACAGCGGCGCGATGCGGCCGTTCACCTTCGCGCCCGGACAGTGCAGCCCGACCTCGGTGTGCACCGCGAACGCGAAATCGATCGGCGTCGCGCCCTTCGGGGAGCTGGATGACGTCGCCCGTTGGCGTGAAGACGAAGATCTCGTCCTGGTAGAGATCGAGCTTCAGGAACTCGAGGAACTCGTCCGGCTTCTTGGCGTCGAGCTGGAGCTCGAGCATCTGGCGGAGCCAGCTCATGTCCTGCTCGAGCCTCGTCCGCGCTTCGTGCGATTCTCCTTGTACAGCCAGTGCGCCGCGATGCCGAACTCGGCGGTCTCGGTGCATTTCGCGCGTGCGGATCTGCACCTCGTACAGCTGCCGCCCCGGTCCGAACACCGTCGTGTGCAGCGACTGGTAGCCGTTGGACTTCGGCTGCGCGATGTAATCCTTGATGCGCTCCTGCAGCGGCGTCCACCCATCGTGGATGATTCCGAGCGCGTGGTAGCAGTCGGGAACGCTGTTGACGAGCACGCGCATCGCGAGGAGGTCGTAGATCTCCTCGTACGGCTTCTCGCGCTACTTCATCTTCTTGCAGATCGACCAGAGATGCTTCGGCCGGCCGGTGACTTCGACGTCCTTGATCCCGGCGTGCCTGAGCTCGCGTTCGAGCGGCTCGGCGAACTGGCCGATGAGCTCTTCGCGCTCGGCTCGCTTCTGCGCGACGTGCTTGGCGAGCGCCTTGTACTCCGGCGGCTCGAGGTACTTGAAGGAGAGATCCTCGAGCTCCCACCGCATCTGCGCCATGCCGAAGCGGTGCGCGAGCGGGGCGTACAGATCGCATCGTCTCCTGCGCGATGCGCCGGCGCTTCTCCTCGGGGAGACAGTCGAGCGTGCGCATGTTGTGCAGCCGGTCGGCGAGCTTGATCGATGATGACGCGCGCATCCTTCGCGATCGAGAGCAGCAGCTTGCGGTAGTTCTCGACCTGCCGCTCCTCGCGCGACCGCGAACGAGATGTTTCGCGATTTTCGTGACGCCGTCGACGATCCCGGCGATCTCCTTTCCGAACTCTTCGGCGACGTCGGCGACGGTGACGGCCGTATCCTCCACGACGTCGTGGATCAGCCCGCTCGCGACGGTGCTCGAATCGAGACTGCAGCTCGGCCAGGATCTTCGCGACCTCGACGCAGTGGTGATGATACGGGTCGCCGGACGTCCGCTTCTGCCCGTGGTGCGCCTCTTCGCTGAACTTATAGGCGCGCACGAGGAGCTCCGCGTCGAGTCGCTCGAGGCGGGAATCACCGAGATTCAGCTCGGGGAGAATCAATTTGAGCGTCGGAGCCGTCAATTCCGTCCTGTGCTCACGGTGAGTCCAGCTCTCAAGCTATACACGACACGCACGCAATGGGTAGCAGACACGCGCTTACGGCAACTCTTCGTGCAGCTATTAACGCCGTAACGGGCCGTCTCGTGCCCGGGCAGACATCGTGCGTCGCCCGACTCCGTCACAACAAGCCCGCCTCCGCGAAGCTCATGTAACGTCCCCGCCCGATGATCACGATGGTCGTGCACGGGAATGTCGAGCAGTCGTCCCGCCGCGACGAGCTGATCCGTCACCGCGCGGTCGTCCGCGCGAGGGCGTCGGATCACCGCTCGGGTGATTGTGCACGAGGATGACCGCGGCCGCGCGCTCCGCGATCGCCTCTCGAAAGACTTCGCGCGGATGCACGAGCGAGGAATTCAGAATTCCGCGCGTGACCGCAATGTCGCGTTCCAACCGGTGTTGCGAGTCGAGCACCGCAACGTGGAACTCCTCGACCGGCAGATCCTCCAGCCGCGGCTGCAAAGGCTGCGTAGACGTCGCGAGGCGACCGCACGGGAGCGCCTCTTCCGCGCCCCTCGCTCGCCATACGTCGACCCAGCTCCAACGCTGCGTGGACCGCCGCCGCGCGCGCTGCGCCAACGCCATGCACGGCAGTGAGCGCGGCAACCGGCTGCGCGGCGATCCGGCGAAGCGACCCGCCCGCCGATTCGAGAATGGCCTGGCCGACGGCATGGCCGAGCGGCCGGCGCCGCCGGCACCCACGACGATCGCGAGCAGCTCGGCGGCGCTCAGCGCCGCTGCCCCGAGATCGACGCAGCCGTTCGCGCGGCCGTTCGGATCGGGGTAGCTCTCTAATACTTAAGCGGTCGGTGCAATGAGGCCAGCGCGATGGCTGCACGGATGACGTCTCCTGAGGGGAGATTCGCGGTGCACGCGTAAGGAGCCGCGACCACCCTCAGCATAGCCGGCGGGACCGCGCGAGAAGGGCGCTCTCGACGTCAATGATCCGGACGGCGACGCATCAACCGGTCACCACATCGGCGTTCTCGACCGAGCGCTAGACGGTCGCTCCGTGGCACTTCTTGAACTTCTTGCCCGAGCCGCACGGGCAGGGATCGTTGCGCCCGACGGTCGACCAGTCGATGTTTCCCGGGGCCGTCGCGGGCGAGACTGGTCGAGCGCGGCCCGGCGCCGACGATGAGCGGATCCTTCCTCGCGACGACCGGCTTGTCTGCCGGCGGCTCGGCCGGTCCGATGTCCACGTCGCCATCGGCTGTCCCGGCGGCGCCGATCTCGCACCGTCGCCGTCGGGCTCAACGTCCTCGAGGATGCCGAGCGCGTTGTACCGCCTCGTCGGGGCTGTGGCGCCGGCCCCGCGGACCGCGACGCCATTCGGCGGTCATCCGGTCCTCCGGCGGGCCGCGCTGCTGTTCGATCACGAGCTGCACCTGCAGAAAGCGTTCGGCTGAACGTGTTGTAGATGTCGTTCATGAGGTCCACGAACATCGTGTACGCCTCCTGCTTGTACTCGACGAGCGGATCCTTCTGGCCCCACGACCGGTAGTGGATCGCGTTGCGCAGCTGGTCGAGATCGTAGAGATGGTCCTTCCACTTCTCGTCGAGCACGTTGAGCATCACGAGCGACAGCAACGCGTCGGAGTAGCCGTCGAGCGACGCGATCTTGGCCGCGAACGCTCGTCGACTCGCGGCGAGCGTGCGCCCAGATCGCCTTCGCGCTGCGGCGATCGGTTCGCCGGCTTCGTCGGTCGGCGGTCCGTCCTCGAACTCCGGCACGCGAGCAGGTAGTGCATCAGCAGATCCTGCCGCAGCAGGTCGAAGTCCCACTCGCTGCTCCGTCGTACTCGGCGAGCGCCGTCTCGACGCGGCGCGTCGATCGCCTTGCTCGACCATCTTGAGCGCCTCGCCCTTCAGCTCCTCCCCGCCCTCGAGCGCGAAGCGCCGCAGCGAGTAGATCACCTCGCGCTGCTGGTTCATCACGTCGTCGTACTCGAGCAGCCGCTTGCGGCCTGGAAGTTCTGCAGCTCGACGCGCTTCTGCGCCTGCTCGATCGAGCGCGTGATCAGCGGGTGCGTGAGCACCTCGCCCTCCTGCGCGCCCATCCGGTCCATGAGCCTGGCGATGCGCTCGGAGCCGAAGAGGCGCATCAGGTCGTCTTCGAGCGAGAGGAAGAACTGCGACGCGCCCGGATCGCCCTGACGTCCCGAGCGGCCGCGCAGCTGGCGATCGATGCGCCGCGACTCGTGGCGCTCGGAGCCGATGATGTGCAGTCCGCCGCTCCTCCTCGACGTCGAGCGTCTTCCCCTCCGGATCCTTCACCTCCGACGGCTTCGAGTCGGTGACGCCCGTCGCCGAGTTTGATGTCGGTTCCGCGGCCGGCCATGTTCGTCGCGATCGTGACCGCGCCGGGCTGGCCCGCGCCGGCGACGATCTCGGCCTCGCGCTGGTGGTACTTCGCGTTCAGCACGTTGTGCTTGATCCCGGCGCGCTGGAACATGCGCGCGAGCGTCTCCGACACGTCGACGCTCGTCGTGCCGATCGAGCACCGGAAAGCCGAGCGCGTGCAGGCGCTGCGTCTCCTCGACGATCGCGTTGTACTTCTCGCGCCGCGTCTTGTAGATCCAGTCCTGCCGGTCGTCGCGAATCGATCGGGCTGTTCGTCGGAATCACCGCGACTTCGAGCTTGTAGATCTCGTGGAACTCCGTCTCCTCCGTCTCGGCCGTACCGGTCATGCCGGACGAGCTTCTCGTACATGCGGAAGTAGTTCTGGATCGTGATCGTCGCCATCGTCTGCGTCTCGCCCTTCACCTGCACCCCTTCCTTGGCCTCGACCGCCTGGTGCAAGCCCTCGGACCAGCGCCGGCCCGGCATCGTGCGGCCGGTGAACTCATCGACGATGAGCACCTGCCCGTCCTGCACGACGTAGTTCACGTCCTTCTCGTACAGCGCGTGCGCCCGCAGCAGCTGGTGCACGATGTTCAGCCGCTCGCTGCGCTCACGCGTAGTCGCGCTCGATCGCCGCGCGCGCATCGAGCTTCTGCTGCGGCGCGAGCGTCGGCGTCGTGATCGATCCGGTGCACCTCCTCCGAGATGTCCGGCAGCACGAACGCATCCGGATCGCTGGGCGACATGACGTCCGCGCCGCGGTCGGTGAGGTGCACCGTGTGGCCCTTCTCGTCGAGCACGAAGAGCAGTCGTTCCTCGATGTCGCGGAACTGCTGCTTCGCCGCGGGCAGCTTGCGGTCGGCGATGTGGTCGAGCTCCGTCCGCTGCACGAGCTGCTTGACGCCGGGCTCCTGCAGCGCCTTGAGCAAGCCGCTTGTTCTTCGGAGCGCCGAGCTGCGCCTGATAGAACTCGATCGCCGCGTTGCTCGGTGTCGCCGCTCGCCATCGAGGCGCTCGCCCTCGGCCGACGAGACCGTTGACGACCTCGGTCTGCCGGCGCACGAGGCGCGCGACGGTCGGCGTTGTAGCTCGCGATACTGCATGTCGCTCTCGTCGCCGACCGGGCCGGAGATGATCAGCGGCGTGCGCGCTTCGTCGATGAGCACCGAGTCGACCTCGTCGATGATCGCGTACACTGTGGGCGCTGCACGCGCTGGTCGAGCGAGACGACCATGTTGTCGCGCAGGTAGTCGAAGCCGAACTCGTTGTTGGTGCCGTAGGTGATGTCGCGCAGGTAGGCGGCGCGCCGCTCGGGCGATGTTCGGCTCGGTGTCGTCGAGGCAGCCGACGGTGAGGCCGAGATACGAATAGACGTGCCCCATCCACTGCGAGTCGCGGCGGGCGAGATAATTGTTGACGGTGACGAGATGCGCACCGCGCCCCGGCAAGCGCGTTCAGGTAGAGCGGCAGCGTCGCGACGAGCGTCTTGCCTTCGCCGGTCGCCATCTCGGCGATCTTGCCGAAGTGCAGCTGGATGCCGCCGATGAGCTGCACGTCGTAGGGCACCATGTTCCACGGCGTCTCGTGGCCCGTCACCATCGACGGTCGTGCCGACCAGGCGTCGCGCGCCTTCGCGCACGGTGGCGAACGCCTCGGGGAGAATTTCGTCGAGCGTTTCGGCGATCGCGTCGCGCAGCTCGCGCTTCCAGGCCGCCCTTGCCGTCGGGCCCATTGATCTCGCGGTCGATGCGATCGCGCTCCTCCGCGTCGGGCGTCGAGTGCTTGCGCTCGCGCAGCGCCGCGATCTTTTCCTCGAGCGGGCGCGCGCGCTCGGCGATGATGCCGCGAAGCTTCGCCGTCTGCGCGCGCAGCTCCTCCTCGGATATCGAGTGCAGCCGTTCGTACTCGGCGTTGATCGCATCCACGATCGGCTGCACGCGCTTCATTTCGCGCGCGTGCCTGGTGCCGAACAGGGATGTCGCGATTTTCTTGAGCATTCGTCGCCTCTATCGGTACAAGCCGGCCGCGTCGATGAACGCAGCGACGGCATCCGTTACGAATCCATGAATCGAGCGCCCGGAACGTACCCGGTCGCGAATCTCGGTCGATGACAGCTCGATGCGCCGCGTCGCGAGCCTCGTCATCGGGAGACTCGACTCCAGCGCGCTTACCGGCACCGCCGTCGCGCGCACCAGCACCACGATCGTCGCCAGCTCGGCGATACGCGCCGCGTCCCGCCAACTCGCGATCTGGGTGGCGAGATCTTCACCGATCAGCATGAAGAGCGACACCCCCGGCATTTCGGCCGCGAGTGCCGCGAGCGTGTCAACCGTGAAAGATAACCCGACTCGATCCAGTTCGAGACGGCTCGCCTCGAAGCGCGGATCGTCTAGCGAGGGTCAACTCGAGCATGCGAAAACGCTGCTCCGGCGAGCCCTGCACGGAGCGGGACTTGTACGGAGGAAGGGATGACGGAACGAACAGCAGCTTGTCGAGCGAGAGCGCCTCGAACGCGTCTCCGGCGGCGAGCAGGTGACCGATGTGCGGAGGATCGAACGTCCCGCCAAGAACGCCGAGACGCACGGTCAGCTCACCGCTCGGGAGGAGTCTTGCCCGGCTCCGGAACCGGTTGTGGCACCGGCGTGCCCGACGTCGGTGCCACCGGCGCCGGGGGATTCGTGATCGGGGCGGTCTGCGACGCCGTCTTCCCCGGCGGATTCGCGCTGCTATCCGCAACGAGTACGGGTTTCACTCCGCGGCACACCTTCGCGACATCCTTGTCTCCGGGGTGCTCCTTCTCGAGAAGGCCGCACGTCTCGGCGACGTCCTCCTTGTACTTGATCGCGCGATACGACTGCACGAGCCTGATCTGCGACTTACGTGCGGCGTCGGTCTTGGGATACTGCTTGACGACGTCGCGAAAGTAGATGATTCCCGAGTCGTACGCCTTTCGCTTGTAGTAGGTCACGCCGTTGTTGTAGCCCTTGATGCCGAACCATTCGTCGAGACGCTCGATCTGCTTCACCGCGGAGTCCCGCAGCGGCGAATCCGGATAGGCGGCGAGGAAGCTCTGGAAGGTGCTGCGCGAGGTTTCTCCGTACTCGGGATCGAGACTGGGACGGCGCCAGAGCTTGGAGTACGCGATCCCGGTTTTGTAGGTGGCGCGATCGGCGAGCGTGTCCTCGGGAAAATTCTCCGCGACGCGAGAGTACGATTGCGCCGCGAGAATGTATTCCTTGCTCCCCATGTGCGCTTCGCCAAGATAGTAATACGACTCGGGGAGAAGCGGATCGCGCGCGGGAAGATCGGTCGTCAGCTTCTCGAAGCCCGCGACGGCGTGACTCCACTTGTGTTTGCGCAGCTCGCCGAGGGAGGCGTCGTACAACGCCTGGTGCGAGGCAAACTTGAGCGGTTGGAATCCGCCCTTATGATGACAGCCGGCGACCAGGATCATTGCCATGGCGGCACCGACACGCGTTCGCTTGAAAAAAGACATGTGCAAAATGTTACCCCGAAAAGGGCGGCGGGTTCAGCCGCGCGCGGCCGTTGAGGCTGACGCAGCGCCGATGCCGCTCTCACGGAACCAAGCCACGAAGCGTGGAATGCCGTCGCTCACCTGCACCGACGGAGCGTAAGCTAGATACTCGCGCGCCCGGGAGATATCGGCGAGAGTGCGACGCACGTCGCCGGGCTGCGACGGAAGCCGCTCGAGCCGCGCCGTCATGCCGAGCGCGCGCTCGATGAGCTGGACGAGCGCGGAGAGTGAGGTCACCGCGGACTCGCCAAGGTTGAAAATCTCGTGTCCCGGCTTCGACGTGCGGCTGCGATCGATGGCGCCGAGCACGCCTTGCACGGTGTCGGTGACGTACGTGTAGTCGCGCTCAGCCGTGCCGTCGCCGAAAAATGGCACGGTCTCCCCCGCCGAGATCTTTCTCGTGAACGAGTGGATCGCGAGGTCAGGACGCTGGCGCGGACCGTACACCGTGAAGAAGCGGAGCGAGATGATCCGCATCCAGTCGAACAGCCCCGCGTACGTCTCGCACATCAGCTCCGCCGCACGCTTCGTCGCGGCGTACGGACTGATGGGCAGAATCGCCGGCTCGTCCTCGCGAAAGGGTGCCGTCGCATTGTTCCCGTAAACGCTCGAGCTCGAGGCGACGACGATGCGCGAGATTTTCGCGGCGCGCGCCGTCTCCAGGAGCACTGTGGTGCCGAGTACGTTGACGGCGACATAGAGCGCGGGATCCTGGATCGATGGCCGCACGCCCGCGCGCGCCGCGAAGTGCGCGATCACATTGGGATGAAACGCGTCAACGACCCCGCGCATGGCGGCCGCATCGCGCACATCCGCTTCGACGAGCTCGAACGACGGGTGGAGCATGGCGTCGGCGAGGTTCGCGCGCTTCAGATCCGGATCGTAGAACGTATCGAAGTTGTCGATGCCGACCACGACGTCGCCGCGCGCGAGAAGCGCCTCGACCACGTGCGACCCGATGAAGCCGGCGGCACCTGTGACGACGACCTTCTCAGCCACGTGGCTTCATCCGTTCAGAGGGGAGGCTGGCGAAGTACTCGATCGCCTTCTGCAGACCCTCGCGAATGCCGACCTTGGGCTCCCAGCCGAGCATCGCGCGCGCCCGCGTGATGTCCGGCTTGCGAACCTTCGGGTCGTCCTCCGGCAGCGGTCGTATCGACGAGCGGCGCCGTTGTTTTCGTCAGCTCGCGCACCATCTCCGCAAGTTCGCGCACGGTGTACTCGTCGGGATTGCCGATGTTCGTCGGATCGGAGTCGCCGTTCATGAACAGCCGGTAGATGCCCTCGACCTCGTCGGAGACGTAGCAGAAGCTGCGCGTCTGCGAGCCATTGCCGTAGATGGTGATCGGCTCGTCGCGGAGCGCCTGCACGATGAAGTTCGACACCACGCGCCCGTCTCGCGGACGCATCCGCGGCCCGTAGGTGTTGAAGATGCGGACGATCCGCGTGTCGAGCCCGTGAAAGCGGTGGTACGCCATCGTCATTGCTTCGGCGAAGCGCTTCGACTTCGTCGTACACGCCGCGCGGGCCAACGGGATTCACGTTGCCCCAGTACGTCTCGGGCTGCGGGTGGACGAGCGGATCGCCGTAGACCTCGCTCGTGGAGGCGAGAAAGAAGCGCGCGCCCTTCTCCTTCGCGAGACCGAGCGCGTTGTGCGTGCCGAGCGCGCCAACCTTCAGCGTCGGGATCGGCAACTCGAGATAGTCGATTGGGCTCGCCGGGCGCGCGAAATGGAGCACGCCGTCGAGCTTCCCCTTCACGTACGTGTACGTGGAGATGTTGTGCTTCACGAACTCGTAGCGCTGCTCGCTCGCGAGATGGGCGATGTTGTCGGGATGGCCCGTGATGAAGTTGTCGAGCCCCACGACTTCGTGTCCATCCGCCAGAAAACGATCGGTGAGATGCGAGCCGAGGAATCCGGCGCCTCCGGTGATCAGGACCCTCACGACCGCTCTCCGCGTCCGATCGACCGATAGGTGAAGCCGAGCTCCTTCATCTTCTTCGGATCGTACAGGTTGCGTCCGTCGATGACGATCGGGCTCGACAAGGCGCTCTTGATTCGAGCGAAGTCCGGGTGTCGGTACTCGTTCCAGTCGGTGACGACGACCAGCGCCGCCGCGCCGTCGAGTGCTTCGTAATTCGTCGCGGCGTAGCTGACCGTGTCACCCAAGCGGCGCTGCGCCTCGTGCATCGCCACGGGATCGTGGGCGGTCACCGTCGCGCCAGACTCGAGCAGCTCCTCGATCAGCGTGAGCGAGGGCGATTCACGCATGTCATCCGTCTGCGGCTTGAACGCGAGCCCCCACACCGCGACGCGAGCAGCCGCGCAGCGTGTCGCCCACGACACTCTTGAGCTTCGCGAACAGGCGGTGCTTCTGCCGGTCGTTCGCCTCTTCGACCGCGTGGAGCACGGACATTCGCGCGCCCTTCTCGACCGAAGTGCGCATCAGCGCCTTCACGTCCTTCGGAAAGCACGAGCCGCCGTACCCCGGCCCCGGGAAAAGGAAGGACGGTCCGATGCGGTCGTCGCTGCCGATTCCCTTGCGCACGATGTCGACATCCGCGCCCACGCGCTCGCAGAGATTCGCGATCTCGTTCATGAACGAGATTCGCGTCGCGAGCATCGCATTCGCCGCGTACTTCGTCATCTCCGCAGACGGGATGTCCATGAAGATGATCGGCTTCCCGTACGAACGAACGGCGCGTACAGCTCGGCCATCACGCGAGCGCGCATGATCGCTCGCGACGCCGAGGACGACGCGGTCGGGCTTCAAGAAGTCGTCGACCGCGGCGCCTTCCTTCAGGAACTCGGGATTGCTGCAGAGGTGGTACGCGAGCTTCGCGTGCTTGGCCACCGCCGCCGCGACCTTGGTCGCAGTGCCGACCGGCACCGTCGACTTGGTGACGACCACGACCTCGCGCGTCATGTGCTTGCCGACGAGCTCCGCGACGGCGAGCACGTGGCGAAGATCGGCGGATCCGTCCTCATCCGGCGGCGTGCCTACCGCAATGAACACGACCTCGGCGAGAGCGATCGCTGCCGGCACATCGGTGGTGAACTCGAGGCGTCCCTGCGACTGATTGCGCTCGACCAACTCGTCAAGCCCCGGCTCGTAGATCGGAAGGACGTTTTGCTTCAGTCCCTCGATCTTGGCGACGTCGACGTCGGCGCAGTGCACCTGGCTTGCCGGTCTCCGCGAGACAGGCGCCTGCGACCAGTCCGACATAGCCTGTTCCGACGACGGTAATGCGCATTTATGGTCGGTGCGAAGACGTTGACGAAAAGCGGAAAACCGATACAGCCGTTGAAGTTAGCTATACCGCCAGAGGGGGGCAATAAGGGTCTGCTGTCGAGTGTCTGGCACGCGGGCATTGACCGCGTGAGACACGAATTCAACGGATCGAACGGACTGGAACGGACGAATCTCTGTGACGATCACGAACCCGTGGCTCGCGCCAGGAGCCGACAATTCACGTCGTCACTTCCGTCAAATCCGTTTGCTCCGTTCAATTCGTATCATCCACTGTTAGAGCCCGAATTTTTTGAGGACGAAGGCCGAGCGGCAGGCGTCAACCGTGTGAGTCACGACCCTCACGGACCCAACGGAGCGAACAGACGAACGGCGGCGAGAGCGTCGCGAGGAAATACGGCTGGAGTCACGGCGACACTCTCCTCAGGGATAACGGAAGCGATAGCTCGCGGTCACCTGAAGACGGCCAAAATTCTTGGCGGGGGTGGGCACGTTGTTGACGTCCGTGATCCGCGCCACCTCGATCTTCGCGGTGATGGGGATGATGCCATCCAGCCACTCCGCAGACACATCGCCGATCCACGCATGCTGTGGATCCGGGCGATCGGCCGTAGTGTCCGGGAAGGGATCGTCGGCGTGGCCGAGGCGGTTGATCGTCGGACGATCCGTGAGGCGGTAGGCGCCGTGGCGCCACCTCGCGATCCCGGCCACGAAATGCAACTTCCCCGACGCCCAGAACTCTCCGAAGCCACGCGCCATGTCCGCATCGGGACCGAGCTCGGAGCCGAGTGGTTGATCGAAGTTCTGGTACACCTTCGAGTAGTCGACCTGGCCGACGTAGGTGAAGCTGTTGATGCGCCGATACTGCACGCCCAGGGACGACACGTAGATGATCGGCAGCGCATACGCCGCTTCGAGGTTCCAGCCGAGCTGGTTCGGGTAGTTCGCGCGATCCTTCGAGTCGATCTGAATGTCGTCGACGAGGAGCTCTCCCGAAAACGTGGCGCGCCCGGCGGTGGCGCGCGCCGCGAAGAAGCCCGTGAGATTCGCATCCCCCGCCCCGCTCTGACTCGTGTCGTGCTGCGTTGTCTGATAGATCATCAGCGGATTCAGATACGCGAGGTCGACAGTGAATCCCTGGCGCTGCACCACCGCGGTCTCGCCGAGCGTCAGCTCTATTTTCTTCGTCGGCCGATACGTGAGGCCGTGACCGAAAACGAATCGGTGCCAGCGTTGCTGAGAGATTCCGGCCGGAAGGACATCGTGCACGGAATCGAGCACGACATTGTTGATTGTCGCTGCGAACGCCCGCATCTCGAACTTCGAGAAGCGAAGGTCGAACGACAGTCGATCGTACGCGGGGCCATTCGCGGAAAGCACGAGCGACTCTTCGCCATCGCCGAGCCATGCCTCGCGCGCGCGCCCGAGCGAAATGATCAACTTGCTCACCTGCACCGTGATGTACGCGTCCTGAAATCCCACGACGCCCGACGTGTTGCGGAAGGGCGACTCGCGAATGGTCGGATCGTTGCGCACGTCCGTCTCGCCGAACGCCTCGCTCACGAGCAGCACGTGTGGGCCGCCGTCGTAGGTCAGCCGAATGCGGCCGATGCCGACGGCTGCGGGCTCGCCCTCGGATGTCGGCCGCACATCCTGCCATAGCGGGCGAAAGGTGCCGTTCTTGAGTCCCGTTGCCTGAACGGTTCCCGCCGCGCCAAAGGAGAGCCGGCTGCGCGTCGTATCGCGCGGCGCGGTGTCCTCGGGAAAGCGAGTGCGAAGCGCGGAGAGCAGCGTGCCCACGCACGCCGAGTCGCTCTCGGCTGCCTTCAGTGCCTTTCTGATGTCACCGACGAAGAACGGCCGGTACTGTGAGATGCGCGCAGCGGCGCATCCCTGGCGCATGAGCCCATCGAGCTGCGTGTACGCGGGATCGGCGAGCGGAAGACCGACGAGCGCGTGTTGCGCGTGCGCGGCGGCGGGCGCAGCAGCGAAAACCGTGAGCGCGAACGCAAACACGCGCGACATCTCGTGTCGCATCAGCGGCCGTAGAATGAGCGAACCGCGGCGATGACCTCATCCTGCTGCGACTGCGTGAGCTCTGGATACACGGGGAGCGAGAGGACCTCCTTTGACGCGCGCTCTGACTTCGGGAAACGCGCCCTGCTTATAACCGAGATACGCAAAACACTGTTGGAGATGCGAGCGGGATGGGATAGTAGATCGCCGTCCCGATCTCTTTCGCCTTGAGATGCGCCTGTAGCGCGTCGCGCGGCTCCGTGCGAATCGTGTACTGATTATAGATGGACTCATTCGCCGCGTCGATGGTCGGCGTGCGAATCTCCGGAACGTCCGCGAGGGCCGCATCGTAGTACGCGGCGTGCGCCCGCCGCGCGGCGCTCCATTCGGCCAGGAACGGGAGTTTGGCCGAGAGCACCGCGGCCTGCAGCGTGTCGAGCCGGCTGTTGTAGCCGATCTCCTCGTGCACGTACGTCTTGATCGCGCCGTGAGTGCGGAGCCGGCGCAGTCGCATCGCGAGATGCTCGCCCTGCGTCACCAGCATCCCGCCGTCGCCGTAGCCGCCGAGATTCTTCGACGGAAAGAAGCTGTACGTTCCGATCGCCGCGCGCTCGCCCGCCATCCTCCATTCGCCATCGAAGCTCCGACGGGCTCCAATGGATTGCGCGGCATCCTCGATGATGGGGACGCGCGGCATCGTTTCGGCGTAGCGCTCGATGGGAGCGATCTGTCCGAAGAGATCCACGGGCATGATCGCACGCGTGCTGCTCGTCACGACGGCCGCTGCCGCGACCGGATCGAGACTGAAGGTGTCCGGCTCGATATCCGCGAACACGGGCTTCGCGCCGGAATTGTGAATGGCACCCGCCGTGGCGAAGAACGTGAACGGTGTGGTGATCACTTCGTGGCCGGCTTCAATGTCGAGGGCACGCAGTGCGAGCAGGAGTGCGTCGGAGCCGTTCGCGCACCCGATCGCGAAGCGCGTATGCGACAGCGCCGCGATCTCGCGCTCGAAATCCTCCACCGGCTTGCCCAGGATGAAGGTCTGCTCATCGACGACCTTCATCATGGCGCGCATGACAGTGTCGCGGATGCGCGCGTGCTGGGCTTTGAGATCGAGAAGAGGAACAGACATCAGGTTCCGATGGGTGCCGGGATGTCGCGTCGCGCGTGAGCCGCGGCGGCGCGGGCCACCTCGTGCCACTCCTGGAGCGAGCGCACTTCTGGCGGCCGGAAGCGGAGGGAGAGAATCGCGTCGCGCGCGGCGCTCGCCGCGGACATCGTAGTCGTGTACGGAATGCGATGCGCCACCGCCGCCTGCCGCATCGTGTAGTCGTCCGTCTGGGAGTGCTTGCCGAGCGGCGTGTTGATGAGGAGCTGCACCTGGCCGTTGACGATGAGGTCGACGCCGTTGGGGCGCCCCTCGTGCACCTTGAACACCGTTTCGGCCGCGATGCCGCGCGCGCGAAGGAACTTGGCGGTGCCCGGAGTCGCCAGAACGCGGAAGCCCATGTCCTGAAAGTGCCGCACGATCGGCGCGACGTGCGCCTTGTCCGAATCGTTCACCGTCACGAGAATCGCGCCGCTCAGCGGGAGCCCGTTGTCGGCCGCGAGCTGCGCCTTGGCGAAGGCGCTGCCGAACGTCTCGGAGATTCCCATCACCTCGCCCGTGGAGCGCATCTCCGGTCCGAGCATGGGGTCCGCGCCGCGGAACTTGTTGAACGGGAACACCGCTTCCTTCACCGAGACGTACGGCGGGATGATCTCCGTCGGTGAATCCGATGTCGGCGAGACTCTCGCCCATCATCAGCCGCGCCGCCAGCGACGCGAGCGGCACGCCGATCGCCTTCGAGACGAACGGCATCGTGCGGCTCGCGCGCGGATTCACCTCGAGCACGTACACGACGCCGTCGCTGGATCGCGAACTGCACGTTGATCAGCCCGACCACGCCCGAGCGCCTTGGCGAGCGCCAGCGTGTGCGCGCGCATCTGTCGCGACGATCCGCCTCGCGGATGATGTACGGCGGAAGCACGCACGCCGAGTCGCCGGAGTGAATGCCGGCGTCCTCGATGTGCTGCATCACGCCGCCGATCACGACGTGCTCCCCGTCGCTGATCGCGTCGACGTCCACCTCGTACGCGTCCTCGAGGAACGATCGATCAGCACCGGACGATCCTCCGACACGCGCGCCGCCGTCTCGAAGTAGTCGCGCAGCGACGCCTCGTCGTACACGATCTCCATCGCGCGCCCGCCGAGCACGTAGATCGGCCGCACGAGCACCGGGATAGCCAATCCGCGCCGCGGCCTCCACCGCCTCGTCCACGCTCGTCGCGGTGCCGTTGGGCGGCTGCCGACGCCGAGCTCGCGCGCGATCTTGTCGAAACGGCGGCGATCCTCGGCGATGTCGATCGCGTCCGGCGACGTTCCGAGAATCTTGACGCCGGCCGCCTCGAGCGGCGCGCGTGAGCTTGAGCGGCGTCTGTCCGCCGAGCTGCACGATGACGCCGACCGGCTGCTCGCGCTGCACGATCTCCAGCACGTCCTCCAGCGTGAGTGGCTCGAAGTACAGCTTGTCGCGAGATGTCCCAGTCGGTCGAGACCGTCTCGGGATTCGAGTTGACCATGATCGTCTCGTACCCGGCCTCGCGCAGCGCCATCGCCGCGCGCACGCAGCAGTAGTCGAACTCGACTCCCTGCCCGATGCGGTTCGGCCCGCTGCCGAGAATCATCGACCGATTGCTTTCCCGACGCGCGGCGCCTCGCTCTCCTCGTCGTACGTCCCGTACAGATAGGGCGTGGCCGACGGGAATTCGCCGGCGCAGGTGTCGACCATCTTGTAGACCGGCCGCACCCCAGCGCCCAGCGCTGCTCGCGCGTTTTCTGCTCGGTCTCGCCGCGGAGCGCCGCCGAGCTGCACATCGGAGAACCCCATGCGCTTCATGCTCGCGCGTATCTCTATCGCCGCGATCTCGCCGAGACGTCCGATAGTCGCGCTCGGCGTCGACCAGGTCGTTCATCTGATCGAGAAACCAGCGATCGATGCGAGTGAGCTCGTAGATCTCCTCGATGGAGAGTCCGCGCTCGAGCGCGTGCTTCATCTGGAAGATGCGCTCCGGGGTGGGCTGGCGAAGCGCGCCACGCAGCGTCTCGAGCGTGTCGTCCTCGAGTCGGTCATCGACGAGCCGTGCGCCGACGAGCCACCCCGATGCGCCCGCTCTCGAGCGCGCGCAGCCCCTTCTGGAACGCCTCCTTGAACGTGCGCCCGATGGCCATCGATTCGCCAACCGATTTCATCTGCGTCGTCAGCGTCGGATCGGCGGCCGGGAACTTCTCGAAGGCGAAGCGCGGACACTTCACCACGACGTAGTCGAGCACCGGCTCGAACGACGCCGGCGTGGTCTTCGTGATGTCGTTCGGGATCTCGTCGAGCCGGTATCCGACGGCGAGCTTCGTCCCGATGCGCGCGATCGGGAATCCCGTGGCCTTCGACGCCAGCGCCGACGACCGCGACACGCGCGGGTTCATCTCGATGACGAGCAGCTCGCCGTCGTCGCGGGTTCACCGCGAACTGGATATTGCACCCGCCCGCCTCGACGCCGATCTCGCGGATCATCGCGATCGCCGCATCGCGCATCGTCTGATACTCGCGATCGGTGAGCGTCATCGCCGGCGCGACGGTGATCGAATCGCCCGTATGCACGCCCATCGGATCGATGTTCTCGATCGAGCACACGATCACCACGTTGTCCGCGCGGTCGCGCATCACCTCGAGCTCGTACTCCTTCCAGCCGAGGAGGCTGCGCTCAATGAGCACCTGATTGGTGGGCGACAAGTCGAGCCCGCGCCGCACGATGTCCTCGTACTCGTCGCGGTTGTACGCGACGCCGCCGCCGGTGCCGCCGAGCGTGAACGACGGCCGAATGATCGCAGGGAAGCCCACGATCGGGATGAGCGCGATGGCGTCGTCCCACGTGCGCGCGATACCGCCAGTGGCCACGCGCAGCCCGATACGGCGCATCGCCTCGCGCGAACAGCTCGCGATCCTCGGCGAGCCGGATCGCGCGCGCATTCGGCGCCGATGAGCTCGACCCCGTACTTCTCGAGCACCCCGCTCTCGGCAAGCTCGAGCGCGACGTTGAGCGCGGTCTGGCCCCCCATTGTCGGCAGCAGCGCGTCCGGACGCTCGCGTTCGATCATCTGCTCGACCACTCGGCCGTGACCGGCTCGATGTACGTGCGATCGGCGATCTCGGGATCCGTCATGATCGTGGCCGGATTCGAATTGACGAGCATGACCTGTACCCCTCTTCGCGCAGCGCCTTCGCGGCCTGCGTGCCGGAGTAGTCGAACTCGGCCCCCTGCCCGATCACGATCGGGCCGGAGCCAATGACGCAGAATTTGCTGGATGTCAGTGCGACGCGGCACGAATCAGTTCTTCGAGGATGGTGTCGAGCGAGTGACGAGGAGCCCAGCCGGTCGCCGCGCGCAGCTTCGCGGCGCTTCCGACGAGCGCCGGGACATCGGCCGGGCGAACGAGCGACGGGTCCGTCTGCAATTTCGCCTCAACTCCGGCGAGCGGCAAGGACTCGCAGCGCCAGCGACGCCACGTTGGTGCCGACGCCACTGCGCGATGTTGTACGCCTCACCGGGCACGCCGCGCTCGGCCAGCGCGATATAGCCGCGCACGACGTCCTCCACGTGCGAGAAATCACGCACGGTGTCGGTGTTGCCGATCACGAGTGGATTGGCCGTTCCGCGCAGCGCGACCGCGCGCTGCACGAGCGCCGGCAGCACGAAGTTCGGAGTCTGGCCTGGCCCGCTGTGATTGAAGGGGCGCACGGAAATCACGCGCACGCCGCCGGTGCGATGCGCCTCGAGCGCAAGCACCTCCTGCGCGATCTTGGATCGCCGCGTACACACCCATTGGTCGTTGGGCCGCTTCCTCGCACGAGCGGAAGGTCCGCCGCATCATGGCTCCCGTACTGCTCGCCGCTGCCCACGACGACCACCACCGGGTCGAGCGTCCCGGCTGCAAGGCGCGTGCGAACGTCGCCCAGAAGCCGCGCCGCAACGATCACGTTGACGTCGAGCGTACCTGCGGGATCCGCGTCGGCGGAAGGTATGTGCGCGATTCCGGCGAGGTGAAAGATCGCCTCGGGCGCGGACGCTTCGATCGCATCGTGGACGGCGCTCGGCGATCGCAGATCACCCTGCCACCAGTGCACGGACGTCGCCGCTTCGGCATCGAGCGCGCCCGAAGGAAGCGGAATCATTCAGGCGCGCGCCCCACGACATCCCACCCGGAACGCAGCAGGCCGCGACACAGCCACTGGCCGGCGAATCCGGCCGCGCCGGTCACCAGCGCTCGCACGTCAGCCGCCGAGCCTTGCTGTCGCGCCAGATCGGCGTCGACCATCATCTCGCACCAGCTGATGGAACGACACCTTCGGCTCCCAGCCCAGCACCCGCTTCGCCCTGGACGGATCGGCGACGAGCAGGTCGACTTCGGCCGGACGCATGAACTCGCGGATCCTGCACCACGTAATTGCGGTAGTCGAGCCCGACGACGCGAACGCCGTCTCGCACAGCTGCTGCACCGTCCATTTTTGCCCGGTGCCGATCACGAAATCCTCGCGGCTCATCCAGCTGCAGCATGCGCCACATCGCGTCGACGTAGTCGCCGGCGAAGCCCCAGTCGCGGCGCGCATCGAGGTTGCCGAGCGCAAGCTCGTGCGACAGCCCGAGCTTGATGCGCGCGACGCCGTCGGTGACCTTCCGCGTGACGAACTCGAGGCCGCGGCGCGGGCTTTCGTGATTGAACAGGATTCCGGACACTGCGTAGAGGCCATAGCTCTCGCGATAGTTCACGGTGATCCAGTGGCCGTAGACCTTCGCGACGCCGTAGGGACTGCGCGGATAGAACGGCGTCGACTCCGTCTGTGGCGTCTCGACGACTCGTCCGAACATTTCGCTCGAGCTGGCCTGGTAGAAGCGCGCCTTGGGCGCCGCCTTGCGGAACGCTTCGAGCGCGCGAGTCACGCCCATCGCCGTGAACTCGCCGGTGAGCACCGGCTGAGTCCACGACGTCTGCACGAAGCTCTGCGCGGCCAGGTTGTAGATCTCGTCAGGCGCACTCGAGGCGATCGCGTCGACGAGCGAGTGTTGGTCGAGGAGATCGGCCGAGAGGAGCTCGATGCGGTCGACGAGGTGCGCGATGCGCTCGTACGGCGTGGTCGAGCTGCGGCGCACGATGCCGTACACCTTGTACCCCTTCTCGAGGAGGAACTCAGCGAGGTAGGAGCCATCCTGCCCGGTGATGCCGGTGATCAGGGCGGACTTCATCGGGTCATTCGGTGACGGTTACGAAAACAGGGAGCCCGCCGAGGCGCTCCCTGTGTTCGATGCTGAAGGGCCGGACGATCATGCGACTCGAGTCCCCCGGGGAGCGCGCTGAATCTTGCCCGCGCTGAGGCAGCGCGTGCAGACCTTGATCTTGGTGATCTTGTCGTCGATCAGAATGCGCGCGACCTGGAGATTCGGTTTCCAGACGCGACGCAGCTTGTTGTTGGCGTGCGAGACGTTGTTCCCGAAGGAAACGCCCTTCTTGCACACGTAGCACTCTTTCCCAGACATGCTCAGCCCTCGATCAGCTCGATACGCGCCATCTCGGCTCCGTCACCCTTGCGATGACCGACCTTGAGAATGCGCGTATAGCCGCCGTTGCGCGTTGCGAACTTGACGCCGACTTCCTGAAAGAGCTTGTCGGCGGTTTCGCGCTGCTGGATGTGACGACCCGCGAGACGCCGCGCGTGCAGCGTTCCGGTTTTCGCCTTGGTGATCAGCTTCTCGATGAACGGCCGCAGCTCCTTGGCCTTCGCTTCCGTCGTCTCGATCGCGCCTCGCTCGATCAGCGACTTCGCAAGGCTGCGCATCAGCGCGAGCTTCTGCTCACTCGTGCGACGGAGCTGCCGTCCAGCCTTTCTATGACGCATTGCAGTCTACTCCTCGTCGTCTGGCGCGGCAGCGGCGGCACGACTGGGAGCCGTTCCCCAATCGGACACCCGCACACCCTCGGCGCCGTCATCGTAGCGCATCCCGAAATTCAATCCTTCACGCTCGAGGAGATCAGCGATCTCCTGCAGCGACTTCTTGCCGAAATTCTTCACCTGGAGCATCTGCGCTTCCGTCTGGCGAACGAGATCGCCGAGGGTGCGGATGTCCGAGTTCTTGAGCGAGTTCACCGAGCGAACGGAGAGCTCCAGCTCGTCGATCGGCGACTTGAACAGCTGCGAGAGACGCATCCCGTCCGCCGAATGCTCGCCGTTCGAGGCCACCGAGCCCTGCGCGTGCGAACCGAAGTTGGCGAAGAACTGGAAGTGCGTCTGCGCCAGCGCGGCGGCATAGCTCACCGCTTCCTCGGGGGAGATCGTTCCGTTCGTCTCGACGGTGAGCGTCAACCGGTCGTAATCGGTGCGCTGTCCGACGCGCGTCTCGGCCACCGAGAAGTTCGCACGACGTACGGGGTTGTAGATCGAGTCCACGCGAACGAGGTCGACGGGAAGGCCGCGATCCAGCGGATGCTGATCGGCCTCGACGTAGCCGCGTCCCTTGTTGACGTACAGCTCGACGTTCAGCTCACGCTCGTCCTGGAGCGTGAACAGGTGGTGGCGCAAATCGCCGATGCGAACGACGCCAGACTGCTCGATGTCGCCGGCAGTGACGGGGCCCGCTTCCGTCTTGCGGATGCGAAGCACCGCCTCGTCGACATCATCGGCGAGCTGCAGCGTCAGCGACTTGAGGTTGCCGATGATCTGATGGACGTCTTCGACGACGCCCGGGATCGTCTGGTGCTCGTGCAGCACTCCATCGATGCGGAACGCCCACACACCAGAGCCGCGGAGTGACGACAGGAGGAGGCGACGCATGGCGTTGCCCAGCGTATGTCCGAAGCCCCGCTCGAGCGGCTGCATCCGGAACTCGGCGACGTTGGGGTTGTCTTCCCGCTTCGTCGCTTCGACAAGAGCCGGACGAACCAGCCCTGTTAGATCGATTGCCTGAACCATGATTGAATATCCTCGTTCGGTCTCACCGGATCTGCCCGGCGACGCTTCACCCCGCCCCTAATGCGCGGTGAACCCGTAAGGGAATTAGGGTCCCGACCCAAATGGTGCACCTGCACCTGCGAAGAGCCGGGCGACTGTGCCCGGCTCTCGTGAATCACACGCGACGACGCTTCGGCGGACGGCAACCGTTGTGCGGAATCGGCGTGACATCCTTGATCGAGCGAACCTGCAGCCCCGCGGCGGCGAGCGCCTGGATTGCAGACTCGCGTCCGCTCCCCGGTCCCTGCACGCGCACGTGCACACGCTTGAGCCCGAGCCCGAGCGCCTCGCGCGCGCATGCCTCTGCGGCGACGGTCGCGGCGAATGGCGTGGACTTCTTGCTGCCCTTGAAGCCCGCCTTTCCCGAAGACGCCCACGAGATCGTGTTACCGTGCATGTCGGTAATGGTGATCATCGTGTTGTTGAAGGTCGCGTTGACGTGGGCGATCCCCTCGGGATCGACGACGCGCTTCGACTTCTTGGCCGAGCCGGTTTTTGCAGTTGCCATGAGCGGGGGTCGGAGCTTGAGAGTTGAGGCGGCGGGGCGCGAATCGCACCCGCCCCACCTTCGACGTGTTGCTAGGTGACTACTACTTCGTGATCTTCTTCTTGCCGGCGATCGCGCGACGCGGCCCCTTCTTGGTGCGCGCGTTCGTGTGCGTACGCTGACCACGCACGGGCAGTCCGCGGCGATGCCGGATGCCGCGATAGGAGCCGATGTCCATCAATCGCTTGATGTTCATCGCGACCTCGGTACGCAGCGCGCCCTCGACGCGGTAGTCCTTTTCGATCGCCTGGCGGAGGCGGTTCACATCCGCATCATTGAGGTCCTTGATGCGGAGGTCGGCACTCACCCCAGTGCTCTCGACGATGCGACGCGCGAGCTCGCGGCCGATCCCGAATATGTACGTAAGACCGATCTCGACCTTCTTGTCCCGAGGGAGATCGACTCCTGCAATTCGCGCCATCCGTTAACCCTGCCGCTGCTTGTGCTTCGGGTTGCGCTTGCAAATGATGCGGGTCACGCCGTTACGCTTGACCACCTTGCAGTGCTCACAAATGGGCTTGACGCTGCTACGGACTTTCACAAAAAAACTCCGGTTGTGACGTAAAAATTTCCGGCCAAGTCTCGCAATATACCCTACTTAGCCATGCTAGGCAAGCGAGGGAAGTGCGCCGCCGGAGAGCGTTCGGTGGAGTCTCGCAGGCACGGAACCTAAGGTCGCGTGCGACCCCTACACCTGCATCGCGAGCCGCACCGACGCGAGCGCTTCCCGCGGGTCCGTCGCGCCCGTCACGACCCGTCCGAGCACCAGATAGCTGGCCCCCGCGGCTACCGCCTCCTCTGGCGTGACGACGCGTGCCTGGTCGTTCGCATCGCCTCCTTTCATCCGGATCCCCGGTATCAGCAAATGAAGCTCGTCCCCGTAGACCGCGCGCACGGCCGCCGCCTCAGCGCCGCTGCACACGATCCCGTGCGCCCCCGCCGCGCGCGCGAGCTCGGCCAGCCGCATTACCTCATCGACCATGCGCGCGATGGGCCGCCCCCAGCCCTCGCCGAGCGACGCGGCGTCGAGGGAGGTGAGTACCGTAACGGCGAGCACTCCACAGGAGTTGCCCGCGCCCTCCACCGCCGCGTCCAGCATCGCCCGTCCCCCGGACGCGTGCGCCGTCACCAGCCGCACATCAAGCTTTGCCGCCGCGCGCGCCGCGTTGCGCACCGTAGTCGGAATGTCGTGCCACTTGAGATCGAGAAAGACCTCGCGCCGCTGGGTGCGCAAGCGCTTCACGAGCTCCGGGCCGGCGGCGGTGAACAGCTCGCTGCCCACCTTCACGAAGTCCGCTTCGGATCCCAGCTGCGCCAGCAGCTCGGCGGCGCGCTTCGCATCCGGCACGTCGAGGGCGACGATCGCGCGTGCGGTCACGACGCCCACTCGAGCGCACCCGTGAGCTCGCCCACTGCACGCACGCCGTGAGCGCGGCACCACGCCTCGAGCTCGCGCACGACGCGTTCCGGCGCGCGCGGATCGCGGAGCGCCGCGGTTCCCATCGCAACGAGCGAGGCTCCGGCCAGGAGGTACTGCACGGCGTCCGTGCCGCTCGCGATTCCTCCGACCCCCATGATCGGGACCTGGACCGCGCGACGCACCAACCAGGTTGCGCGCACCCCGACGGGGAGCAGCGCTGCGCCGCTCAACCCGCCCGTGCCGAACCCGAGCGCGGGGCTCCGCCGCTCGACATCTATGACCAGCCCGGGCAAGTGTATTCACCACCGTGATCGCATCCGCGCCCGAGTCGACCGCGATCCTGGCCGCGCCGCCGATGTCCGCCAGCGCGGGGCTGAGCTTGACGAACAGCGGCAACCGTGTCGCCGCGCGCGCACCGAGTACGACGTCGGCGAGGGCGCACGCATCGGCGCCAAACTCGATCCCGCCGGCCTTCGTGTTCGGACAGCTGACGTTCAATTCGAACCCGTCGATTCCTTCGGCATTCGCGAGCTCCGACACCACAGTCGAGTAATCCTCCACCGTGTCGCCCACCACGTTCACGAGAACGCGTGCGCGCGAGAGATTGGCCGCCAGCCACGGAAGGTCGTGCGCGAGCACCGCGGCGACACCCGGATTCGCCAAGCCGATCGCGTTGAGCATTCCGCCGGGCGTATCCACCACTCGGAGCGGCGGCGCGCCGTTGCGCGGCAGAGGGCTCACGGCCTTCGTCACGATCCCGCCCAGCGCCTCGAGATCGATGACGTCGGCGATCTCACGACCGTAGGCCGCCGTTCCCGAGGCGAGCAACACGGGGTTCTGGAAGTGGATCCCCGCGACGTCGACAGCGAGGATGTCGTTGCTCACGGCGTCGTGCTGCCGAGCCGGCGCTCGTAATGGTCGAGATATTCGCCGACCGCCGCCGCGACGGCGTTCGCGATGTCGCGCTGCTTCTCCGGATTCGTGATGAAGCGCGCCTCTTCGGCGTTGGTGCCAAAGCCGATCTCCACCAGCACGGCCGGCATGTAGGCGGTCACCAGCACGCGGAATCCCGCCTGCTTCACACCACGACTCGGACCTGGATGCATGAGGCCGAGCCGGCGCTGGATCATCGCCGCAAGCTCGCTCGACTCGCGCAGATGCTCGTTCTGCGCCATGTCGAGCTTGATGAAGTTGAGCGGATCGTCCTTCTCGCTCGACGACGAATTGGTCTCGAAGTGCACCGATTCGTTTTCCATCCGCTCGACGCGCCTCGCATCCTCCGTCTTCGCCTCGGCAAGAAAATAGGTTTCGTAGCCGCGCGCCTCGGCCGGCTTGTGCCAGGCGAGATTCGCGGCGTTTACGTGAATCGAGACGAAGACGTCGCCGTGCGACCTCGTTTGCGATCCGGCCACGGTCGTCGAGCGCGATCAGCGTGTCGCGCGTGCGCGTCATGACTACATCCATCCCGCGCGCGCGCAGCGCCGTGTCGAGCTTCTGCGAGACTGCGAGCGTGATGTTCTTCTCGTAGATCGTCCACGAGGCACCGATCGGCCCGCGCATTCCGTTGTCGGGTCCGCCGTGTCCGGCGTCGACCACGATGAGACGCTTGCGCGCGCGCGTTCCTCCGCGCGTGGGCGCGGCGCGCTTCTCGGTGGTTCCTGCGGCCGGGAGCACCGCGACGGTCGGCGCCGTCGGCGAGCCAGCTATAGCGCAGCTCCGCGCGCCCCGGATTGTAGCGAAGGCGATCGGACGCGATGCGCGGAAGCAGCTCGGCCACAACTTCGAACGGCACGTGCAAGTGCCCAGCGACGACGAATGGCGCGGCCGCGAGTGGGACGACCTGGCCGCTCACCCGTGCGAAGGGCACCTGGTCGCCCAGCTCCATATCGATCCCGGCGATCTTTACCGCAAAGCGGCCGTTGCCGAGGTCGGAGATGACGACGGGAACGAGCGGCGACAATCTGCTCGATCGGGATCGCGGCGCCGAGATTGGTCTCGACGAGCGGCACAATGTTCTCGCCGTCGCCGGCACGCACCGACAGAACGGAGGGCGTCACCGAGGCGAGCTGAAGGGCGACGAGCACGGCTCCGATCATCGTGCGCGCACCGCTCGCGCCATGTCGCGCTGATCCTCGCGCTTCTTCTCGTCCGCGCGTTTGTCGTGGAGCTTCTTGCCCTTGCCGAGTGCCAATGTCACCTTCGCGACTCCACGCTTGAAGTACATCTCGAGCGGGATCAGCGTGAGCCCCTGGCGCTCCACTGCGCCAATGAGCTTGCGGATCTCCTTGCGATGCATGAGCAGCTTGCGCGTGCGCGTCGGCTCATGGTTGAACCTGTTGCCCTGCTCGTATGGCGAGATGTGCAGGTTGAGCAGAAACACCTCACCGTCGTTCAGAATTCCGTAGGCGTCCGTTAGGTTTGCCTTCCCGTCGCGCAGCGACTTCACCTCGGTCCCCGTCAGCACGATACCGGCCTCCCACGCGTCGATGATCTGATAGTCGTGACGGGCGCGCTTGTTTCGGGCAATGATCTTATGCCCGTCCTGCTCATCGGCTGTGGGCATGGGACGCTCTATAGAGACTCGCGGCGGGGGGAGCGGTCACCGGACGCGCTCGCATGCCGCGGTTCACAACTTAGAAGTGCTCGATGCGCCAAGCAACGGTGCGCGTTGACTTTGCCTCATCGGGCCCGTAGCTTTTTCGCTCACGCCGAAGTGGTGGAATTGGTAGACGCGCTGCGTTCAGGGCGCAGTGGGCGTATGCCCGTGGGGGTTCGAGTCCCCCCTTCGGCATGCAGGGCAACGGGCGATACGCGAGAGCGGTCGCCCGTTCGTTCATCCTGGAAGCGTCGCGGCACCGAAGCTCTTGCGCAGCGCCTCGTTCGCCTCGCCCATGTATCGCGCGAGCAGGTCGTCCCGCATGCGCGACGATCTCGGGACGGACTGCGTCGCGGTGTCCGGCGAACTCGAGCAGCGCGCGGCCCAGATGCCATCCGCTTCCCTCACCCGCTCGATTCATCAGGGCATCACCGTACGCGCTCAGCCGTGCATTGAGCTGCCGCTCGGCCATTCGAATTTTTCCGGGTGCGACCGCGGGGTCGTTCGCCAACTCGCGGGCGAGTGCGGCGGCAACGAGGGATGCGGTGCGGTCGTCGAGCGCGTCGCGCTGCGCGCCAAGAAGGCCGAGGGCCCGCCGCGCGTACCGCAGCTCCCATCGCGCGTGGTCGGCATCGCAGTCCGTGCCGTGCTCGCTCAACCAGTGGACATCTTCGTCGGCGGGCTCGATGAAGAGAGCGGCCACGTATTTCGCCGCGCGACGCCGCTGTTCACGATCGAGCGTCCACTCGCGGAGCGACCGAATCACGGGTCGCAGCCGATCAAACGGTGAGTATCGGAAGGCCTACGCGCCCGCGGACTGTCTGCTCTCCATAGAGGAGATCGGAGAGGTGCACGCCCTCGAGCACGTCGTCGATCTTCTGCTGCAGCAGCATCCACACTGGTCGAATGCTGCAGTCGCCCGATGCGGCACATCGCTCGCTATTCACGGGATGCGACACGCAGTGCAGGTCGAAGGTGGAGAGCTCGGACGCCTGAATGATCTCGCGCACGGAGATCTCGTGTGCGGGGCGCGCCAGCGACATAACCGCCGTGCGCTCCGCGCGTGCTGCGCACGATCTCGGCCCGCCGCAGGCGGAGCATGATCTGCTCGACGTAGTCCGCGGGAAGCTTCTCGCGCGCAGCCAGATCGCGCCCGGTGACCGGTCCGTCGTCCATGCGACGGGCGAGGTGCAGAGCGCTTATCAGTCCGTACTCAGCCCACGTGGTGATGCGCATTCCCTGGAGATTACTGTTCGCCCGCTGGTGGTACAAGGCCGAGCGCGGTGGGTTGGCCGCAGGGCCAGCTAGCCCGCCGAAACGCCGCCGTGCGCGCCGCCCGGAACGCCGATTTCGGTCATTTTCCGGAGGTCGAGGACCTCATCCGCCTCCCCATCGGGAAGCACGTGCTCTCGCTTGACCAGATCTCGGATCAGCACGTCCTCCTTCACGGACTGCTTGCTCAACTCCGCCGCGCGCGCATAACCGATCTGCGGGGCCAGAGCCGTGGCCAGGGCCGCCGAGCGCTCGACCCAGTAGGCGCACTGCTCGACGTTCGCCTCGATTCCCGCGATGGTCTTCTCCGACAGTGAGCGCGCCGCGCTGGTGAGGATGATCTCGGACAGAAAGCATGTTGTGCGCGATCACCGGCATCATGACGTTGAGCTCGAGCTGTCCGTGCTCGGCGGCGATGGCGACGCACGTATCGTTGCCCATCACCTGGAAGCAGACCTGGTTCACCATCTCCGGAATCGACGGATTCACCTTGCCCGGCATGATCGACGAACCCGGCTGCACCGCGGGAAGCCGAATCTCGTCGAGCCCGGTGCGCGGGCCGGAGGCCATGAGGCGAAGGTCGCTTGCGATTTTACTGAGGTCGACGGCCAGCGTGCGAAGCGCGCCGCTGAAGCCCGCTGCATCGCCCATGCTCTGCATCAGCTGGATGCGATCCGTCCCTTCGCGGACGTCGAGCCCGGAGATGGCTCGCAGATGCTCGTACCATGAGCGCCGGATACTCGGGCTCGACGTTGACACCCGTGCCCACGGCGCTTCCGCCGATGCCGAGATCGCGCAGGAAGCTCGCCGCCATCTCGACGCGCTGGATGTTGCGGTCGATGCTCACGCCGTACGCGCGAAACTCCTGGCCGAGCCGGATCGGCATTGCGTCCTGCAGATGGGTACGGCCGCTCTTGAGCACATCGTCGAACTCGATGCCCTTCGCGAGCAGTGCGTCGCGCAACTCACCGAATGCGGCGACGAGATCGCGCGCGAGCGCCAGCGCGCCAGTCGGATCGCGGTGGGAATCACGTCGTTGGTCGACTGCGCCATGTTGACGTGATCGTTCGGATGGATGGGCGCATAACTCCCGCGCGCCGAGCCGAGTCGCTCGTTCGCGAGATTCGCGAGGACCTCGTTCACGTTCATGTTGTGCGACGTGCCGGCGCCCGCCTGAAACACGTCGACGACGAAGTGCTCCCGGTGCGCGCCGGTCAGAACTTCGTCGGCCGCGGCGATGATGGCATCGGCGAGCCGAGCATCGAGCCGACCGGTTTGCTTGTGTGTGAGTGCCGCCGCCTTTTTTATCCAGACGACCGCAGTCACGAACATCGGAAGCGGACGCATGCCGCTGATCGGAAAGTTCTGGGTGGCGCGAACGGTCTGCGCGCCGTACAGCGCGCTCGCAGGAACTTCGAGCGCACCGAGCGGATCCTTCTCGGTGCGCGTCGCCGATTCGTTGTGGGGACTCACGGAGCTCGGTGCCGAAGTCACGATCAGGGGTTGATGACGCTGCTATCTGTGGCGTAGGTCGAGATCACGCCCGCTTCGTCAGTGCCATCGTTGTTGAAGGTGGTGAGAAAGCGATACGCATGCACCCGCCGAAAGTTCGCCGCTCTCCACGTGTTGGCCAGGCTCGCCTGTACGGAATGCGAGCCGTTGTCGGTGAACTGACAGAAGATCTGGGTGTTCACCGTGCTCTCGCTGCTTCCGAACTCCAGTTGCACGACGATCGAAGCGTGCACCCCGATCTGAGGATTCCAGGTAATCGGCATGTCGTGCACGCTGTCCGAGCTTGCCTCGAGGGGCGACAGCTTGAGTGAGTCCGCGTTCACGAACGTGAAGTTGAACGCGTGAAAGGCATTCGGGGCGCCCGGATGGTCACCCGTCCCGTGCTTCCTGGAACGATTCGAATGCTGTCGTTCGCCGGAAGGCGGTAGAAGACGTAGCCGTTCACATTGGCCGGCGTCGGCGTCAATTGCGCGGTGTCGAGCGTCGTGGCGACGACGACAGGCGAGCCGGCGGCGACCTGGGCGAGCGGTGTTATCGTCGTGTTTCCGGGATATCCGATCTCCGCGCACGTGTCGGCGCTGGAGTTGCTATTCGGAATATTGACGTTGACGGCATCGACGAAATACGCCGAGGGGCTCGTTCGGTGCACGCTGGGCGCATCGCCCGTCGAAACCGTGATGAACGCAAGGGGGATGCTGGTGGGTATGGCATCCAGAGTCTTGCAAGCATTCAGGACGAGCAGGGACGCGGCCGACACGAACAAAATGCGTTTCATGAACACTCCTCCTGGCACCGACATCACCGGGTGACCGGAATGCGCAGCGCCTCAGCGAATCGATTGAAGTAATTGAAGAACCCGATCACAGCGGTGATCTCGACAATTTGTGGGGGCGTCCACCATCTGGCCAGTTCGGCATAAATATCGTCCGTCACGTCGCCGCTGGTGGGAGTCATTGCATCCGAATACGAGAACGCCGCGCGCCATCCCGGCTCGAAGCCATTGAAGTCCCCTGCGCCGAGCGACGCGATCTGCTGATCGGTCGCGCCAAACTTGCGCGACAGAGCCGTGTGCGACGCGAGACAGTACGCACATGCATTGAGTTGAGACACCCGGACCGTCAGGAGTTCCTTGAGGAGCACCGGCACCTCGCCCGGGCCGGTCACGGCTCGCAAGTGTGCGAAGAGCGTCAGCACGATCGGCGGGCGCAGCGAGGCGGCGCGGAACAGATTCGGGACGTTGCCTCGCTCGCGCATGAAGGCGTCGAACAATTTGTGGACATCGGGCGTCGCATCCTCCAGCGCGGGAAGCGGAACGCGAGGCGAATCGCTAGTCATGGGACACGACGGAAAGAGAGTGGGCCAGCACCGCGACGACCACGATGCCGGTGAGCATCGCGAGGCCGAGCGCACCTACGGATGCCGCATGGAGTTGGCCGAAGGCGCGACGGGCGGGATCGGTCACGGCGAGCGAGTCGACGCCCGCGGGCATCGAAAGCCGCAACCGGGCAATGCGCGCGAGAATCACGAAGCGAGCGAGCGCGGCGAGCGCCGCGATGATGGCGCCGCCCACGAGCGATGTCGTGCGCACGGTGCCGCGCGCCGAGCGCGAGGGCCAGAATCAACAAGGCATACGCCGACGAGAATTCCGGTGTCGAACAGGACGGGAAGGGTTTGGCCAACCAGCGCCCCTGCCATTGCGCGCGAGGGAAGCACCGCGAACGCCGCGCGAGTGACCACGACCGAGAAATACAGCGCGGCGCCGAGCCACGCGGCAAGTAGCAGCAACGCCACCGGCGCCGGCCACCCCGCGCGCGGGCGCAGGGCACTCGGCGCCCGCGCGCTCACCGCTTGAGGCGCACCAGACGCGCGGTGCCGAGCAGGAACGGGTTGCTCGCGCGCTCGCGACCGATGGTCGTGGCGCGTCCGTGCCCGGGATACACCGTGAGCTCGTCGCCGAGCGCGACGAGTCTCGCCAGCGATGCATCGAGCGTGTCGCGATCGCCGAACTCGATGCTCGTATTGCCGATCGAGCCGGCGAAGAGGCAATCGCCACCGAAGACGGCGGTCTCATTGTGGAAGGCGACGTGCCCGGGTGCATGCCCAGGCACGTGCATGACCGAGAGCTCCTGCGACCCCACCTTCACGCGATCGCCCTCGGCGAGCTCGCTGTCGGCGGGCGGAGGCGCCTCGATGCGGATGCCGTAGCGAAGCGCGGAGTCGACGGCGCGCGCGTGCAACGGCGCGTCGAGCGGGTGCATGTGCACCGGCACCGGATGCGCACGCAGCACGCCGGCGAGGCCGCCCAGGTGATCGAAGTGCGCGTGGGTCAGCCAGACGCCTTCGAGCGTCGCGCCCGGAGTCGTGCAGCGCATTCGAGGATCCGCTCCGGCTCGTCACCCGGATCGATGAGGACCGCTCGATTCGTCGCCTCATCGATGACGAGATAACAGTTTTCCTCGAGGGGTCCGACGGTCAGCATCTGCGCACCTTCATGACGTGTAGCCGCCCGGCTGACATCAGATCCGCGCTGGGCCCGTGACGGCGAAAGGCCGTGATGTATTTTTCCGCGGCGATCGCCGCCGTCGTCGCCATCGCCGGCCGCGGTCGTTACCTGGCGCGTCAGCTGCGAGCGCACATCACCCGCCGACGAACAGTCCGCTGAAGGATGACTCCATGTTCGATCGGTGAGGATGTAGCCGCTGGCATCGTGCTCGACTGGTCGACGAGCACACCGGTGTTCGGGCGAAAGCCGATGAAAATGAACGTCGCCGCTCACGGTGAGATCGGAGAGGCTCTCCGTGAGCGACGTTTCGCAGCCGCAGCTCGTCGACGAGCCCCGTGTCATCACCCACGATCCCCTCGACGACGATGTTGCGCACGATCTCAATTTTCGGGTTCGTCGAACAAGCGCTGCTGCACGATTTTCGACGCGCGGAATTCGCCGCGCCGGTGGAGCAGGTACACCTTCTCGGCGTAGCGGGTGAGAAAGTCGGCCTCCTCGAGCGCCGCGTCACCGCCGCCAACGACGGCGATCGTGTGGTCGCGAAAGAAGTGGCCATCGCAGATCGCGCAGTACGACACGCCCTTCCCGGCGTACATCTCTCGCCGGGAACACCCAGCTTTATCGGCGTGCCGCCCGCCGTGAGAATGACGGTGGGCGAGCAGATACAGTCGCCATCTTCCGTCGCCGTCGTGAACAATGCCGTCTTCGCGCTCTCGACACGCTCCACGATCACGAAGGTTCTGAGCTCCGCGCCGAACTTGGCTGCGTGGCTCGCGAATTTTTGCGCGAGCTCGTGGCCGAGGATGGACTCGAAGCCCGGGATAGTCCTCCACGAGCTCCGTGTTCAGGATCTCTCCGCCCGGCTCGCCCAGGCGCTCGAGCATCACGGCCTTGAGCATGGCGCGACCGGCGTACATGTCCGGCACGCAGCCTGCGGGGCCCGCTCCAATGATCACGACATCGTATTTGTCGTGGCCACATCTGTTCCTCAAGTTGGCGAGCCCATGGTGACCGCCACGGTAGAATTCGAAATCTAGCGGCCGGGGGACCCTATTCGCCGGACGGCCGACACGGCCTCAGCGCGCCATGGCAGTGCGACACCGTTCCGACGAGTCACCTCCACCGGGCCGCGCCTCCGCACGCCGCTGAGAATTGCGTCGTCCAGCCGCGACGACCTCGCTCGTATCGAACATCCCGACGCCGTACGATCGATGTTGACAATGCAAGCATGCCGTGGCCCGATTTCCGACCGCGTTCGCCGCGCCTCGTCCGCATGTCCGCCAGAACGGCGGTCGGCATGCTCCAATGCGCGCCCCGCGTGTCACCGGGCACGTCGCGCGGCTCGATGCAGTTTATCGGGCAAATCCACTCGGCGAAGCTCACGTACTGGGTGCCGTCGCCGACCGCGACGCTCCCACGGGAATGCCGTTGGCGCGTCGAGTCGAGCGCTTCCACGGCGACCTGGCGATCACTCCGTGCGCGCGCGGGCTCGCTCGACCGCCATTCGCACATCAGATGCGGCATCAGTGGCGAAGGAACGATCGCGTCCGGCGCGCTGCCGCTCGCTCGCGATGCTCGGCCGCATTCGTCCAGATAGGCGTCGAAAAACCGCGCCAGTCCAACTATCGATCGCGACGGGGGCCGGGAACGCTCGCTGCGGCGTCGACGACTCCGTCGACACACGACACGCCGTCGCGGTCGACGACCACTATTGTTCGGCCGTCAACGCGCCGGCGCGCGCGGCCCGATCGAGCTGCCGGACGTAGTAGCAGCCGTAGCACCCGCCGCCGACACGATGACGATCTGATACTGCTGCGGACCGGCGAGGGCAGCATTTCGGACTAGCGCAGTGCCGGCCGCCGTCGACGATGACCGCGTCGCCGGTGACGTAGTCCGACTCGAGCAGATAGATGACGGCACGCCGACGTCACATCTTCCGGCGCGCCGAGGCGTGCGATGGCGTGGTGCGGATGAGATTCTCCGCGTCTTCCTCCGTCCATTGTCCGGCAGGAGACAGCCCAGGCGACCACGGCGTTCACCCGCATCGCCGGGCGCGAGCTCTGCGCGCGAGCGTCGCGCGTCATCTCGATCGACTCCCGCCTTTGAGATGCTATGCGGGATGTACTCGGGCCACGTCTCGAGCGCGGCGAGATCGGCGATGTTGACGATCGCGCCGTCGCCGGCCATGTGTCGCGCCGCCGCCTGCGAGCAGAAAAACGGGGACTCAGTTGATCGCCATGATGTCGTCCCACTCCGCCGGCGTAACCGTGCCGAACGGCGTCCGCTTCATCTCGGCCGCCGAGTTCACGAGCACGTCGAGCGCGCCGCGGTGCGCGGCGACCTCGTCGACGAGTCTGCGTGATGGCGGCCGGATCGCGGAGGTCGGCGGCGACCGTCCACGCTTCCTGCGCTCCGGCCGCGAGAGCGAGACGAACGGTTTCATCGGCCTCGGCCAAGGACGCATGGTAGTGCACGGCGACGCGCATCCCCTTCCCTGCGAGCGCCAGCGCGATCGCTCGTCCAACGCGGCGGCCGGCGCCGGTGACGAGGGCGACGCGCGAGCCGAGCTCCACGCTATTTCTCGAGTGCGGCGATCACTTCGCTCGGCGGCGGGGCGCCGCGCGTCGCGTAGCGGATCGTCCCGTCGCGGCCGATGCCGAGGACCGAGCGCTGAATGCTCTTGCCATTTTCCTTGAGCGCGCCGTACACGCGGGCGATGCTGCGATCGGGATCAGTCAGGAGCGGAAAGTTGAATTCGAACTTGGCCGCGTACTTGGCGTGACTCTCGATGCCGGCCGGATTCACACCGAACGGCTGGATGCCGGCGGCGCGAAAGGTCGCGAGATCGTCGCGCACGGCGGAGAGTTGGCGGTTGCATCCGGGTGTGTCGTCGCCGGGATAGAAGAAGAGCGCGACCGATCCATGCTTCAGGAGCTCGCGAAGCGACACGCGCGCACCGTCGCTGGCGGCGGCCGTGAAGTCCGGCGCGATGCTGCCGATCTGCGGAAGCAGGTCGCTCATGCGGGCTGCTCCGCGCGCTGCCGCACGCGCTCATCCTGCCGCGCGAGCCACTCGACGCTCACCTTCATGCTGCCGAGCGCACGATAGCCCTCCGGCGCGCCATGCCAGTCGGATCCGCCGCTCGGCACGAGTCCGAGCTCGTCGGTGAGCGCGGCGAGACGCAAGATTTCGTCGGCAGTGTGGCTTGGATGGCGAACTTCCACGGCATCGAGTCCAAGCGCCGCGAGCGCCTCGAGATCGGCGCGCGACGCGCCGCTCCCCGGATGCGCGTAGACGGCGAGGCCACCCGCGTCGTGGATGAGCCGCGCTGCTTCCTCGAAGGTGACCGTGCGCTTCTCGATGCACGCAGGCTTGCCGTTACCGAGCCAGCGGTCGAAGGCGTCGCGAAAATCGCGCGCCCATCCGCCCGCGACGAGCGCCTTCGCGATGTGCGGCCGTCCAACGGCGCCCGCACCCGCTGTCGCGAACACCGCCTCGAGCGTCACAGGAATGCCGAGCGCGTTGAGCGTTTCCACCGTGATCTTCGCGCGCTCGCGCCGCGCCTCCTTCAGCTCGTCGAGGGCGGCCGCGATGTGCTCCGGATGCACGAGGTGGAGTCCGAGCACGTGTATCTCGTCGCCGTCATCCACCGCGCTGAGCTCCACGCCAGCGATGACGCGCAGTCCGAGCGCGTCGCCCGCGGACTGCGCCTCGAGGACACCGTCGACGGTGTCGTGATCCGTGAGCGCGATGGCGCTGAGTCCAGCCCGATGGGCGGCGGCGACGAGGTCAGCCGGGCCGAAGGAGCCGTCGGACGCGGTCGAGTGCATGTGGAGATCCACGTAGCGCTCGGAGAGCGCGACGGGATTGCCACCGGCGTCGCTCACGCGCGATAGCCTCGCTCGGGCGACGTGCTCCCGGGCTGCGACTGCGCGAAGAGGCGCGCGAGATCCTCGGCGCCGAGCTCGGCGAGCGACTGTTCGCGCCAGCGCGCGCCGACAGGCGAATAGCGCGTAACCCGAATTTCGCGCGGCGTGACATTGCGCCGCGCGAAGACGAGCGAAAACTCGTCGCGGTCGTTGGGGGTGACGCGTCCCGACGGCGAGACCTCCCACACCTGTCCGCCGATTTCAACCGTTCGCACTGGCATCAACCGCTCTCCACTTCACGATAGATTCGCGCGGCGTCCACGATGTGGTCGGGCGCGCCGTCGAGGGCACTCTGGAGCGTCTCGCGATCGGGAGCCTCGACGAACTCGATCAGTGCACCGGGCAGGCCGTTCTCCTCGAACACCCAGAAGCCGCACCTGGCCTGCTCGTAGTACGCGCGACGCTCACGTATCTGTTCCATGAACTTCTTGCGCTCGCCTGCCGGAACGATGGACCGGTGCAGCGTGAGCCATCGAGGCACAGTCAGGTTCCCGCCTCGGGGAAGCTCTCGAGCGATTTCTTGACGAACGCGAGGAACTCGTCGGCCACAGCGCCGTCGATGATGCGGTGGTCGAACGAGATCGAGAAGAACGCGCAGGTACGAATGGCGATCGTGTCTTCGCCATCGACACCGGTGATCACCTTGGGGCGCTTTTCGATGGCGCCGAGTCCGAGGATGGCAACCTGCGGCTGGCTGATGATCGGCGTGCCCATGACGGAGCCGAAGATGCCCGGGTTCGTGATGGTGAACGTTCCGTCCTGGACTTCTCGCGGGTCGAGCTTCTTGGCTCGCGCGCGACTCGCGAGATCGTTCAGGGCGCGCGTCAGCCCCGAGAGCGAGAGGTCGTCCGCATTCTTGATGACGGGAACGATGAGGCCCCAATCGAGAGCGACCGCGATCCCGATGTTGTACTGCTTGCGATAAATGATGTTGTTCCCGCTCACCGACGCATTCATCACCGGGAAATTTCTTGAGCCCGTCGACGACCGCGCTGATGATGAACGGCAGATAGCTCAGCTTGTAGCCGGTCGGACGCCTCGATCGCGGCGCGCTGCTTGGCGCGGATGCGCGCGACACGCGTGAGATCGACCTCGAAGAACGAGGTGACGTGCGCGGCCGTGCGGCGCGACTGCACCATGTGCTGCGCGATGCGCTGGCGCATCGGGGTCATGGGCTCGACGAGATCGCCGGGCCAGGCTTCCGGTGCGGGACCGTGCGCGTCCGCGCCGGCCGGCGCGTGCATCGACGGTGGAGCGGGTGGGCGCGACGGAGCAGAGCCCTGCTTCGCGCCGCCGGCGAGGTACGGAAGAAGGTCCTTCTTGGTGACGCGGCCCGCGATCCCGCTGCCCTGCATGGCCGTGATCTCGAGCCCATGCTCCGCGGCGATCTTGCGAACGAGCGGGGAGGAGCGCGTGCGCACCCGCTCCTCGAAGCTGTTCCCGTTGCCGGAGGGCGCGGGAATGGGTGCGGCGGGAGGCGATTGATGCGAGGGAGCGGCGGGAATTGCACTACCTTCGCTTCTCGGGGGGGGCCCCCCAGCCGACGCTCCCGCCGCAACCGGCATCGCAGCCGCTGGCGCGCTGGCCGGCGCGCCCGCGCCAGCCGACGCGTACGCCGCCTTATCGGTTTCCAGGCGCGCGACGACGGTCTGCACCGCCACCGTCTGCCCCTGCGCCACAAGAATCTCCGCGAGGATGCCCGCCGCAGGAGCCGGGATCTCCGCGTCCACCTTGTCCGTGGAAATCTCGAAGATCGGCTCGTCGCGCTTTACCTCGTCCCCAACCGCCTTGAGCCATTGCGAGAGCGTACCCTCGGCGATCGACTCGCCCATCTGCGGCATGATCACATCTATCCGAGCCACGGATCACCCTCGCTGTGAATGTCGATACGCGGCGTCGCTCTGCCAGAGCCGCCACACCAGAATCCCCGGAAGGATCAATAGCCCTACCAACGAACCGACCTGCAAGTACGGCTCAAAGTTACACGCCGGGAACCCTTCGGCGGGCGTACACCTCTTGAATCCGCCTACCGCCTTCGCCACCGCCACGCCGAGCATGCCTCCCGAAAAGTACCCGACGATGGCGAACGGGAGCGCCACCAAGTAGCGCCACCGGCTCGGCCGCGTCTCCTCGGGATCGTGCGTGGCCGGCATGCTCAATACGCGGCCAGCCGTCGCGCGACCGACACGATGTCCGCCACCTGCGGCAGCACGTAGTCCTCGAGCGGTGGGGCAAACGGGAGCGGAACGTCGTGCGGCAGTAACGCGCAGGATCGGCGCGTCCAGCCACTCGAATGCGTGCTCGTTGATGCGCGCCGTGATCTCGCCGGCGACGCCGCCCGTGCGCGTGTCCTCGTGGACGATGAGCACGCGATTCGTCTTGCTCACCGTCGCGACGATCGCCTCGTCATCCATCGGCAACAACGTGCGCAGATCGATCACCTCCACGGACAGCCCGTCTTCCTTCGCGAGCTGCTCCGCCGCCTCGAGTGCCTTCCACACCGTCGCGGCGTACGTGATGATCGACAGATCCGTTCCCTCTCGCGCGATGCGCGCCTTGCCGATCGGCACGACGTGATCGCCCGCGGGCATCTCGTCCTTGATGCGACGGTAGAGATACTTGTGCTCGAAGAAGAGCACGCGGATCGTCGTCGCGGATCGCGGCCTTCATCAGCCCCTTCGCGTCCGATGCCGTTGCCGGATAGACGATCTTGAGTCCCGGCGTGTGCAGAAACGCGGCTTCCGGATTCTGGGAGTGGAACGGGCCGCCGCGCACGTAGCCGCCGGATCGGTCCGCGCACCACGCAGCGGGCACGGAAGAAAGGCGCGATAGCGCGCCGTCGCGATGTAATTGGTGAGCATGTCGTACGCGCACGAGATGAAGTCGATGAACTGCATCTCGACCACCGGCCGCATCCCCATGTGCGACGCGCCGGCCGCGGCTCCGACGAAACCCGCCTCGGAAATCGGCGTGTCGATCACCCGCTGTTCGCCGTACTTCGCCATCAGCCCATCGGTGACCTTGAAGGCGCCGCCGTACGCGCCAATGTCTTCGCCCATGCAGAAGACGTTGCTGTCGCGCTCCATCTCCTCGAAGAGCGCCTCGCGAATCGCTTCGAGATACGTGATCTCAGCCATTGAACGTCCCCCATCCCGCCGCGCGTTCGTTTTTCTCGACCGCGGAGCGGACGCCCGCGCGGATACCAGAGCGGGTCCACCGCGGCCGGATCCGCGTACACGCCGTACAGCGCGTCCGTCGGCTCGGCCGCCGGCGACTGCTCGGCGAGATCGGTGGCCTGATCGATCTCCGCGATCACCCGCGCGTCGATCGCGTCGAGCTCCTTCTTCTCGATCTGCAGCTCCTCGAGCAGCACGCGCACGTACGCGGTCGATGGGATCGTTCTCCTTCTCCCAGCGCTCGATCTCGCCGCTGGGAACGTAGGACTGATTGTCGTGCTCCGCGTGTCCCTTGCGGCGGTAGGTCATCAGCTCGATCAGCGAGACGCCCTCACCACGCCGCGCGCGATCGACGGCGTCGCGCGTCACGTCGTACGTCGCGAGCACATCGTTGCCGTCCGCGCGCACACCGGGAATCCCGTACGCCAACGCCTTGTCCTTGAACTCCTTCACCGCGCTCTGCTTGGTGTTCGGCGTAGAGTACGCGTAGCCATTGTTCTCGACGATCACGACGAGCGGGCACCGCTGCACCGCCGCGAAGTTGATCCCCTCGTGGAACGCGCCCGTCGATGTCGCGCCGTCGCCGACGTACACCATTCCGACACGCGACTCCGCGCGCAGCTTGAACGAGAGCGTCACTCCCGCCATCACCGGCACCATGTCGCCCAGGTGCGAGATCTGTCCAACGAAGCCGCGCACCGTGTCGCCGAAGTGGATATTCAGCTCGCGCCCGCGCGTCGGTGAGTCGCCCTTGGCCATGTACTGGCGGATGATCTCGAGCGGCTGCGCGCCCTGCACGAGCATCGAGCCGAGATTTCGGATGAGAGGGCTCGAGGATATCGCCCTTGGACGCGATCGAGCGCGAAGGCGCTCCCCACCGCGTCCGCCTCCTGGCCCAGCGAGCGAAAGAGTCCACCCACGACCTTCGTCTGCCGGTAGAGATTCACGAGCCGCTCCTCGAGCGAGCGCGTGAGGCGCATCCAGTAGTAAAGCTCGACCTTCTGTTCGAGCGTCAGCGCATCGGACGGTCGCGATGGCGCGCGCGACGCGGTGCGAGTCGCCATCGAGTACGCCGCCGCGAGCTTGTGCGCCGGCGTCGGCCTCGCGATGCACCAGCACGAAGAAGCGCTTCACGTTTCGATCGAGCCGGCTCTCGCCCGCCTGATCCGTGTCCGCCTCGATGAACGTGTAGTGGCCGCCTTCGGGGCGCGGGCCGATCTGGACGGTTGCCCAGCGGGCCCGAGAACGTGCGCGTGCGCGCGGCGGCGGGCGCGTTCGCCGAGACCGATCGTCGGGAAAAATCTGTCGGCGAGCGCGAGCACCTCGTCGACACCCAGGTGGCGTACGATGAAAATGTCGCATCAGGTCAGTGAGTGGCCGGTCGTTCGGGTAGAACCTGCTGATACCACGTGTCGACTTTCTCGAGCGGCTGCGTGGAATCCTTTCGAAACTGAATGGCGAGTCCCCAGTTGTTCGCGACGACGAACTGCAGGTTGGCGGTGTAGGTGCCCGGCGCCGGACCCGCAGTAAAGCTGTCCCACACTTTCCCGCTCGCATCCTCGGTGTTGCCGTAGATGATGCCCTCGCCGCCCTCGATGGGCTGCGAGGTATTCTTGTCGCGCACTCGAATCCTGTATACGGTCTTCTCGCGCGCGTGCGGCGGCGACGGATCGCTCGTGATGTTGAACGCGTAGTGCTCGGTGAATGCGCGATAGTCCGTCGTGTTCGTCCCCGCCGCCTTGGGGCCGCATGCGGACAGCGACCCAATTGCGAGCGTGAGTCCGGCCGCGATCTACGAGCGAGTGTCTCACGACGAGTAGTATTCCACGCCCAAATGCGTGATCTGATCCTCACCCATGTAGTGCCGCAGGGTGTTCTTCAGCTTCGTCTGCTGAATGAACAGATCGTGCTCGGGCTGGAGTCCGGCGGCTGCCATCGGGCTCTTGAAATAGAACGACAACCACTCCTGGATGCCCTTCATTCCCGCGCGGTGCGCGAAGTCCATGAACAGCGCGAGATCGAGAACGATCGGCGCGGCGAGAATCGAATCGCGGCAGAGGAAGTTGATCTTGATCTGCATCGGGTAGCCCATCCACCCGACGATGTCGATGTTGTCCCACCCTTCCTTGTTGTCGCCGCGCGGTGGGTAATAGTTGATCCGCACCACGTGCGCGAAATCCTTGTACAGCTCCGGATACTTCTCGGGCTGCAGGATGTTGTGCAACACGCTGAGCTTCGACTCTTCCTTCGTCTTGAACGAGGCGGGATCGTCGAGCACCTCGCCATCGCGATTGCCGAGGATGTTCGTCGAATACCATCCCGCAAGTCCGAGCATGCGCGCCTTGAGCCCCGGCGCGATGACGGTTTTCATCCACGTCTGCCCAGTCTTGAAATCCTTGCCCATGATCGGCACGCCTTTGTCGTTGGCGAGCTGAATCAACGCGGGCGTGTCCACCGCGAGGTTCGGCGCACCATTCGCGTACGGCACGCCTTCCATGATCGCCGCGTAGGCGTACAGCATCGACGGCGAGATGGCGTCGTCGTTGCGCTCCATCGCCTTCTCGAACTGCTCGATCGTTGCGTGCTGCGGACCGGGCTTGATGAAGATCTCGGTGGACGCGCACCACACGATGACGACCCGGTCGAGCTTGTGCTTCGCCTTGAAATCGCGAATGTCCTGACGCAGCTGCTCGGCCAGATCGCGCTTGGTCTTCCCCTTCTTCACGTTCGTGCCGTTGATGCGCGTCACGTACTTGTTGTCGAATACCGCCGGCATCGGCTTGATCGCCGCGAGAAAATCCGCGACCTGGGCGAGATGCTTTTCCTCGAGCACCCCGGCCTTCCGTGCAGCCGTGAGGGCGTCGTCGGGAATCGGATCCCAGGCGCCGAAGACGAGACCGTCGAGGTCCGCCAGCGGAACGAAGTCCTTGATGAGCGGCGAGCGCTGTTCCGTGCGCTTGCCAAGGCGAATCGTCGCCATCTGGGTGAGCGAGCCGATCGGTTTCGAGTGTCCTTTCCGGATGCTCTCGACACCGGCCATGAACGTAGTCGCCACTGCGCCAAGTCCCGGGGTGAGTACACCGAGACGGCCAGCAGCCGGACGAATTGCGGGCTTGTCGCCCGCGGGGCGCCCTTTCCCCGAGGTCGTACCCTGCACGACTTATTCTCCTTTCGCGATGAACCGCCGCTGCGAGCGCCCCCCGAGAGGGTCGCGCTCGCGTCGTGTCGTGCAGCACACGTATCGGCCCCGCGGGCTCCGTCTGCAGCCCCTTGTGCACGGCCTTGACGCGCTGCGCCGCGGTGATCCACGCGGTAACGGTCAACAAAACGATGATTGCGATCAGAACGAGCCCATGAAACGCCAATCCGAAAAACGCCTGCGGTGCCGAGAGCAACACTACCCGCTCGGGACGCTGCAGGATTCCCACTCGCGCATCGATCCCGAGCGCCTCCGCTCGCGCGCGCGTGTACGACGTCAGGTACGATCCCACGAGCGCCAGCACGCACACGCCGACCATCGGCACTCCCCACCACTCCGAGCGCGTCGCGAAGAACACGGCGAGCCCGCCCAGCACGAACCCATCAGCCACCCGGTCGAGCGTGGAATCGTAAAACGCGCCGAACACGGAGCTTCGCCCTGTCCGACGCGCCACCATCCCATCGAGGACGTCGAAAAGCGCCGTTACGCCCAGGAGCCACCCACCGAGCCTGATGTGGCCAAGCCCATACAGCACGCCGCCCGCGATCGTGCACAGCGTTCCAACCGTCGTAATCGTGTTCGGATGAACGTCGTAGCGAACCAACCCGTCCGCCACCGGTTCGATGAGGCGCAGGTATCCAGACTTCAGCCAGCCCGGCAGTATTTTCATCCGTCCCCGCGCGGCGCCTCTGACACCGCTGTCCCCGAACGTGCGTACGAGCCGGAGGGGGATGCTCCGGCCCGTTAAGTTATCCCGCCGTAACATGCGGAGCAACCCGCGTTTACGCGCTCATCAGGGGACGGTCCAGTCCGTGCTCGACGTGAGCGACACGTTGTCTTTCGTGTAGGTCCGCGAGCCGTCCGCGGTGCGCGCCTTGAGCGTGACAGAGCTCCCCGACGAGACGCCGGATACCGTCAACGTTTTCTCGCTGTTCGCGGCGACCTGTCCGATGAAGACGTCGCTGCCGCTCGCCGTCACGTACGCATTCACGGCCTGGCTCGCGTTGTTCGTGAGGTGCACCGCCATGCCACTCGCGGGCGATGGAGCGCTGCCGACTTCGACCTTGCGTGAGCATGCGACGAGCGAGGCTGCAAGAAGGACCGCGGTAATCATTCGCATCTGAAACTCCTGTGTTCGGGACGAGTGATGCACGCCACCCGTGCAAGGTACGTGCTGAGCCGTCGGAAATCGTACCTCTCGCTACAGATTGCAGCCGATGTGCGCGGTCACGATATTGCCTCGAGTGACGGCGGAGCATTCGCTAGCGCGCCCCGCCGCCACCATTTCCGCTCGGCAATCCCCTCTTTCGCGAGACATGTCCTCGACCGCTGACGACCGCCCCGACGCAGGCTTCGCGTGGACGGCTGCGGAGATTCGGCGGGTCGGCCTCGTCGTGGCCGACTGGATCGCGACCTACCTCACCTCGCTCCCCTTCGCGCCGGTGTTCGAGCCGGTGCCGACCGAGTCCGCGTTCGCGTTCATCGCCGCTCCGGTTCCCGTGCTCGGCGAGGGCGTCGACGCGATTCTGCGCCGCTTCGCGACAGAGATCGGCCGCTACCCCTTCGGCAACGGACACCCACGTTTCTCCGCGTGGGTGAACTCCCCTCCCGCAACGATCGGCGTGTTCGCGCAGGCACTCGCGGCTGCGATGAACCCGAGCGTCGCCGGCGGCAATCACGCCGCCGTGTGGGTGGAGCGAGAGGTGATCCAGTGGTTCAGATCGATCTTCGGCTTCCCGGCCGAGAGCATGGGATTGCTCGTGAGTGGAAGCTCGGCCGCCGCGATCACAGGACTCGCGGTCGCGCGTCATGCGGCCGCATCGCGACGCGGATGGGACATGCGGACGCGCGGGCGCCCACATCGTGGATGCGAACGGCAACGCCGTGCGCATGCTGATCTACGAGACCGCCGAAGCACACTCCTGTCATCAGAAGGCGGTCGAGCTGCTCGGACTCGGCAGCGCGGCGATTCGCATCGTCCCGAGCGATGAGGCCCTGTGCATGAAAGCGGAGGCCCTCGATGCGATGCTCGCCGAGGACATCGCCGCGGGCGCGCTGCCGGTAGCGGTCATCGCGAGCGCGGGAACAGTCAACACCGGCGCGATCGACCCGCTGAGTGCAATCGCCGACATCTGCGCGAAGCACGGCGTGTGGCTGCACGTCGATGGCGGTTACGGCGCGCCGGCGGTGCTCACCGGCGAGTTTCGATCGCAGCTCGCCGCGATCTGCCGCGCCGACAGCGTCGGCATCGATGCGCACAAGTGGATGTACGTTCCGGTGGATGCTGGCGTGGTGCTCGTACGCGACGCGACGCTCATGCGCGACACGTTCAGCCTCGTGCCGCCGTACCTACGGAGCGATGACGACCGGCATGGCGTACACGGGCCGCCGTGGCTCAGCGAGTACGGCTCCGAGCAGACGCGCCCATTCCGCGCGCTCAAGGTGTGGATGGCGCTTCGCTACTTCGGAACGTCGGGATACGCGTCGCTCATCGAGCACGATATCGCAATGGCGCGGCGCCTCGCCGACCTCGTGCGCGAGACTCCCGGGTTCGAGCTCTGGGAGCCGCAGGGGCTGAGCATCGTGTGCTTCCGCGCTCGTCCCAGCCCCACTGCACGGAGACGACGCGGCCATCGATGCACTCAATCAGCGAGTACTCGCCTCGCTGCAGCTCGGCGGCAAGGCATTTCTCTCGAGCACCGTGCTGCGCGGCCGTACGTGGCTGCGCTCGTGCATCGTGAATCCCGGCACGATGCCCGAGGACATTGACGCGGTGTTCGCCGCGGTGCGCGGCTACTTGTAGAGTCGATACCTACGCGTAGCGACCTCGAACGCGATCGCCTTCGCCATCGTGGCATCGATCATCGAGTCCGGATCCGCGCCCCTCATGAACGCTTCCTGCGCGCCGGGCACTCCGTACAGCTGCTTGAATCCCTTGTCCTGGAAGCGCACCGAGTCGCCGTTGGTCGAGATGATGGCCCACAGCAACGACGCGCCGAGCCGCGCGGTGTTCACCCGCTCGCGATCGGTGATGATGATGTGGATGCCATGCACGCTCACGCCGCCGTATTTGTCGTCGCCCGGATGAACGGGTGTGAAACGCTCCGCCTCGAATTTCACGCCCGGAAGGCTGTGCGTCTTGAGCAGATCGATCGCCTTGGTGGCGTTGAGCCAGGGCGCGCCGACATGTTGGAAAGCCTCGGGCGTGCCGCGGCCCACGGAGATATTCGTCGCCTCGAGCCACACGACGCCAGGATAGAGGGTCGCGCTCGTGAGATTCGGCATGTTCGGCGACGGCTTGATCCACGGCAGCTTCGTCTGATCGAACCAGTCGACGCGACGCCAGCCGGTCACCGGGATGACCTTCAGATCCGCGTGCAACGCCAACACATCGTTGTAGAACAGCGCGAGCTCGCCCATCGTCAGGCCATGCCGTGTCGGAATCGGATAGAGCGCCGTAGGCGTGGCAGCGCGCGTCGAGCTGTGGCTGCCCGCGTACGCGTACTGCGTGTCGAGCATCGGTCCTTCCACGTGCTCTCCGGTGATCGGATTTGGCCGGTCGAGAACGAGCACGCGCACGTGCAGCGCGGCGGCGGCGCGCATCGCGTACACCATCGTCGCGACGAATGTCCATGGACGCGCGCCAATGTCCTGCATGTCGATGATCAGGACGTCGAGCGTCTTCAGCACACTGTCCGGCGGAGCGAGCGTCGTCGCGCCATACAGCGAGTAGATGGGAATCCCGGTGCGCTCGTCCTTTCCGCTCGCCAGATTCGTGCGATCCTCCGTTCCGCGGATTCCATGCTCAGGGGAGAAGAGCGCGACCAGTTGCGGCCCCTTGTCTCCCTGCTCCTTTCCACGGCGAACCAGGAGATCGATGTCACTCGTGCCGTGCTCGTCCACTCCGGTCTGATTCGTGAGCAGCCCAACCTTCTTGCCCGCGATCAGCGCAGAGCTGTCCGCGAGCAGTACGGAGATTCCCGGGCGCACATGTCCGGCACCGCGCCGCGCGGGCTCGTGTCCCATGCTTCCCATGCAAGCGATGAGTATGACCAGTGTCGCAAGCGCGCCCTTTCTCGTATATCGATGCATTCCCTCTCCGGTGTGAGCCGATGACGCCACAAGATACATCGCGCGCGTGCTGCCGGCACATCCACGCCTTCCGCGCTCACGGAGCCAACGCATGAAGCTCACCGTGATCGACTGGGCGATCGTCGCCGCGTACTTCACGCTCTCCACGGGCATCGGCTTCTATTTCACGAAGCGAGGCGGCGAGAGCCTTACTGAGTACTTCCTCTCGGGCCGCGACGTTCCGTGGTGGCTCGCCGGCGCCTCGATGGTCGCGACCACATTTGCCGCGGACACGCCTCTCGTGGTAACCGGACTCGTCGTCGCCAACGGGGTCGCTGGCAATTGGTTGTGGTGGGATTTCCTGATGAGCGGCATGCTCACGGTGTTTTTCTTTGCGCGGCTGTGGCGGCGCGCAGGCGTGATGACCGACGTCGAGTTCGCCGAGATCCGGTACAGCGGCAAGCCGGCGGCCGTACTGCGCGGCTTCCGTGCGCTCTATCTCGCCATCCCGATCAACCTGCTCGTGCTCGGCTGGGTCACCCGCGCGATGATCAAGATCCTCACGATCTCGCTCGGCGTGAATCCGTACGCGGCCGTCGGCATCTGTTTCCTCGTGACGATGTTCTACGCGGTGGCGGCCGGACTCTGGGCGGTGCTATGGACGGACCTCGTGCAGTTCGTGATCAAGATGACCGCGGTCATCGTCCTGGCCGTTTTCGCCGTGCGCGCCGTGGGCGGCATGCACGCATTGAAGGCCGGCGTCGCCGCCCACTTCGGCAGCGAGTCGGCGGGGCTTTCGGTATTGCCGGTCTCGATCCACAACGGACACCTCTCCGCGTATCCCTGGATGCCGCTCACGGCGCTCGGTGTGTTCTTCTTCATGCAATGGTGGGCGGCGTGGTACCCGGGCGCAGAGCCGGGAGGCGGCGGCTACGTCGCCCAGCGCATCTTCTCGGCGCGCACCGAACGAGATGGCGTGCTGGCGACGCTGTTCTTCCAGGTCGCGCACTACGCGCTGCGCCCGTGGCCGTGGATCATCACGGGACTCGCGACGATCATCCTCTACCCGAATCTCCAGGACAAGGAATCCGGGTACGTGCACGCGTTCGTCGATCTGCTGCCAACCCCGTGGCGCGGCTTCATGCTCGCCGGCTTCGCGGCCGCGTACATGTCCACAGTGGGCACGCAGCTCAACTGGGGGGCGTCGTATCTGGTCAACGATTTCTACAAGCGCTTTCTCCGAAAGAACGAGACCGAGAAGCACTACGTGAACGTGTCGCGAACGGCGACGATCTTCCTGTTCGCGATGTCGCTCGTCGTCACCTGGCAGATCTCGTCCGTCGGACAGGCCTGGAGGCTCCTGCTCGCGCTCGGCGCGGGAACGGGCCTCGTACTGATCCTGCGCTGGTACTGGTGGCGCATCAACGCGTGGTCGGAGATCAGCGGCATGATCTCGTCGTTCGTGACCTCGCTGGCGGTGCTCGGCTACTTCGGGCCAGCGCTGGTGCCGAAGGTCGTGGCGGCGGGCGGGCCGGAGGCGGACGCGTGGGTCATGATCATCACGGTGTGCGTGACGACGGTGGTGTGGTTGGTCGTGACGTTCGCGACCAAGCCGGAACCCGAAGCGGTACTCGAGGCGTTCTACAAGCGCGTGCGGCCCGGCGGGCCGGGCTGGCTCCACATCTCGAACAAGCTGGGATACGGGCGAGAGGAGATCCCGGGAGGCCGCTGGGCCTGGGCCAACTGGCTCGCGGGCGTGATTGCGGTGTATGCAACTCTGTTCGGGATCGGCAAGATCCTGTTTGGGGAGTGGGTTGCCGGTGCGGTGCTGGTAGCGATCGCCGCCGTTGCCTTCGCCTGGATCGCCCGGTCATTCACAGGGGACCGTTTCGCCCCGGACCGTTGAAGGCCGGGAAGCTAGCCACTATATTTCTCATTGAGTTACGGCTTTGAACCGCCACACATTTTTGAGGTAGCCATGGCCACCACCCAGGAACCCGCCGTCACCGTTTCCGTTACGCCTACGGCCGCAGTCGAGGTCAAGCGATTCATGGAACAGGAAGGCGTCGTCGAGACCGGCGGCGGCCTTCGCGTGAGCGTGCAGCCAGGTGGCTGTAGCGGCTTCAAGTACGGGCTCCTCATCGAAGAGAAAGCCGCGGACGATGACCTCATCGTCGAGCAGGACGGATTCAAGGTGTTCGTCGACCCCTTCTCCGCCCAGTATCTCAATGGCGTGACCATCGACTACGTGTCGTCGATGCAGGGATCCGGCTTCACATTCTCGAATCCGAATTCGACGGGCGGCTGCGGTTGCGGCAGCTCGTTCAACGCGTAAGAGCTGAGGAACGGACGCCGGCGCATCCAGTGCGCCGGACGAATGAGTGCCCGAAGCCCGCGACGGTGAGTGCCGTCGCGGGCTTCCTGTTTCCCTCGCGCGCGCAGAATCATGCGCGCGCGACCCGCTTCTCCGCACACGCTCCGCACCCATAGCCGTGCACACCTTCGGCGCGCTCGACCTCGCGGTGCTCCTCGCGTATCTCGGAGGCACCACCGCGCTCGGGCTTTGGGTGGGACGCCGGCAGCGCAGCTCGAACGACTACTTCGTGGCCGAGCGGTCGATCCCGTGGTGGGCGGTGCTGTTCTCGGTGGTGGCGACGGAGACGAGCGCGCTGACCTTCATCTCCACTCCGGGGCTGAGCTACGGCAGTGCGCCGCATTCCGGCGATCTCGCGTTCCTGCAGATCGTCGCGGGATACGTCATCGGTCGAGTGGTGATCGCCTACACGCTCCTGCCGCGCTACTACAACGGGCAGCTCGTGACGGCGTACGCGCTGCTCGAGCGCCGCTTCGGGGTGGCGACACGACGATTCACCTCGATCGTTTTCATGGCGACGCGCGCGCTTGCCGACTCGGTGCGAGTGTTCGCGACGGCGATTCCGATCGCGCTGATCATCGGGCCGGCGGTGCGCAATCCGCGCGCTCGTCACGCCCATCGCGGTGCTGCTGCTTGGCCTGCTGACGATCATCTACACGTATCGCGGCGGCATGAAGGCAGTGGTCTGGACGGAGCTCGTACAGGCTGGCGTGTACGTGTTCGGCGGAATCGTCGCTGTGGTGCTGCTCGGGCGCGCGGTGCCGGGCGGATGGAGCGAGATTCTTCACACGGCTGGCAGCGCCGGCAAGCTCCGCGTGATCGATCCCTACATGGGCTTCGACCGGCCGTACACTCTCTTCGCCGGACTGCTCGGCGGCGCATTCCTGTCAATGGCGTCGCACGGCGCCGATCAGCTCATCGTGCAGCGGCTGCTCTGCGCGCGCTCGTTGCGCGATTCGCGCCGGGCGATCATCGGTAGTGGCTTCGCGGTGTTCGCGCAGTTTGCGCTCTTTCTGGTGATCGGACTCGGGCTGTGGGCCTTCTACCAGGGGCGCCACTTCGACGCGACCAATGTCATCTTTCCGACGTACATCGTCGAGCACATGCCGTCGGGACTGTTGGGGTTGATCGTGGCCGCGATCGTGGCGGCGACGATGAGCACGCACTCGGGAGCCATTAACTCGCTTGCCGCGGCGGCGACGAACGACATCTATCTCCCGATCGCGAAGGTCTCGCCCGACGATCCGCGCGCGCTCCGGATCTCGCGCGCCCTGGCGGTCATGTGGGGTGTGATTCTCACCGGCGGTGCGCTCATGTTTCATGCGCAGGGGACGCCGGTGGTGGTGGTCGCCCTCTCGATTGCGAGCTTTACGTACGGCGGATTGCTCGGTGGATTTTTTCTCGGAATTTTTTGGCGGCGCGCGATGCAGCGCGATGCGCTGATCGGCATGAGCGTGGGGATTCTTGCAATGGCAATAGTCGTGTCCGCAAAGCCGCTCACCGCGGCGTTTCCGTCGATGGCTCCGACGCTCGCGCCTCTCGCGCGCATCGCGTGGCCGTGGTATGTGCTGATCGGCACGACCATAACAGTGGCGACGGGCATGCTGTCGTCGCTCGCTCATCCCGTGTCGCCCACCGCGACAACTGAGGCAGGCGCATGATCGGGCTGGTAATCGGCGTCGACGCGGGCGGCTCGCGAACTCGCGTGATCATCGCGGATGCGAGCGGAGAAACGGTTGCGACGTCGGAGCGCGAAGGTAGCGCCGTTAAACCCGGTGATATCGAGCGATCCGCATCGATCATTGCCGCGGCCGTGCGCGATGCGCTGTCCGCGCTCGACCCCACGCTCGGCGCACCGCGCGCGCTCTGCGCGGGAGTGGCCGGGGTGGGACGCGAGAAGGAGCGCCGGGCCTTGAGCGAGGCGCTGCTGAACGAATCGCTGGCGGATGATGTGCTCGTGGTGACCGACGCCGAGATCGCGCTCGCGGATGCATTCGGCGACGAGGCGGGTATCGTGCTCATTGCGGGGACAGGGTCGATCGCGCATGGCCGGGGCCCCACCGGGATCCTCGAGCGCGTGGGCGGCTGGGGCCCCCACATTGGCGACGAGGGCGGCGGCTACTGGATCGCTCGGCGCGCGCTATCGGTGGTAACCGCGGCGACGGATGGTCGCGAGCCCGAGACTTCGCTGGTCGGTGCGATGCTCACCGCCGCGGAGCTCGACGAGGTGGAGTCGCTCATCCCGTGGGCCGCGAGCGCGACGGTGTCGCAGATCGCGGCGCTGGCGCCGGTGGTGGTGGCGAGCGCGGAAGCCGGCGATCTGCGCGCCAATGCGCTGCTGGGGCTCGCGGCAGAAGAGCTGGTGCTGCACGTGCGCACGCTCGCGCGAAGCCTGTTCGAAGATGAACGAGCGGCGATGCAGGTCGCGCTGGGAGGCGGGCTGCTGGAGCCTGGGAGCGCGCTTCGGCGCCGCGTAGAGCATCGTCTCAAGTCCGCGGTGCCGGGTGGCAAGATGCACGCGGCGCCGATCGTCGCGGTGCGCGGGGCGGTGCGGCGGGCGATGCACGTTGGGGAGCCGGCGGCCTACACCGAAGGGCGCATCGAGCTTAAACGCTCTCCGCGCACCGTTTCCCAGCGGTCCATGACCGCGGTGGCCAGGCAATTCCCCACGAGATTGATCGACGTGCGGGCCATGTCCATCACCGCGTCGACGCCGAGGATGACCGCGACCCCCTGCGAGCGGCAGACCGAATTGCGACAGCGCGCCCGAGAGAATCACGAGCGATGCCCGGGGCACGGCCGCAACGCCTTTGCTCGTGAGCATGAGCGTCACCATCATGAGCAATTGCGGCTTGAGTCGGCATGTCGATGCCCGCGGCCTGCGCCACGAACACCGACGCGACAGCGAGGTAGAGCGTGCTCCCGTCGAGGTTGAAGGAGTAGCCCGTGGGCAGCACGAACGCGACGATGCGCCTCGGCACGCCGAACTGCTCCATCGCTCGAAAGCGCGCGGGAGCGCGGCCTCCGATGAGGCGGTCGAGAACGCGATCAGCCACGGCTCGCTTCACCGCGCGCCACGAACCTTCCGATCGGGATACGTGCAAGGAGCGCCACCGGCACGAGCACCGCCAGCACGAACACGATCAGCGCCGCGTAGAGCGTGCGAATCGAGCACTCCGAGATTGCCGCAGCACGCCGATCCCGCTCGTTCCCACCGTCACCGCGATCGCCGCGCCAATGCCGAACGGCGCGAAGCGCATCACGAGGTCGGTGAGCTTGAACATGATCTCGGACAGGCTCTCGCAAAACGCCGAGCATCGTGAGCTTTGATCGGCCTTCCCGCTCGCGAGAGCGCGACACCGAAGAGCATCGGAGAAGAACACGATCTGCAAGACTTCGTTGTTCGCCGCGGCCTCGAAAAAGCTCTGCGGCACCATGTGCTCGATGCACGCCGGTGAGCGTGACGTGCTTCTGAGCGAGATCGTTTCCCACCGTCGCCGACGCACCGGTGATGTTCACGCCATCGCCGGGGCGGATGAGATTCACGGCGGTGAGCCCGATGACGAGCGCGAGCGTCGTCACGATCTCGAAGTAGACGATCGACCGAAGCGCCAGCTTCCCCACGCGCTTCATGTCGTCGCCATGTCCCGCGATCCCGACGACGAGCGTCGAGAAGATCAGCGGCACGATCAACGAGCTTGATCATGCGCAGAAAAATCGTGGAGAGCACCTTGAGTCGACGCCGCCTGAAAGAACGGCGCGGGTTGCCCCGGTGCGGCGTCGGGAAACGCGACGCCCACGAGGACGCCGATCACCATCGAGAGGAAGATCCAGTGCGTGAGCGAGAGGCGGCGAAACATCCCGCCGGCCTTGCCCGGCCCTTCGGTCGCTACTCACTCGAAACCGGCGGCTTGCCGCTCCGCAACGTCGAGTGTCGGTAGCCGTAGGCGAAGTAGAGCGCGAGGCCGATCACGAGCCAGAAGCCGAAGCGCACCCACGCCTTGTGCGGCAGCCCCCACATCACGAACAGGCAAAGCGCGGCACCGAGCTGGGGCGATGAAATACAGAAAGGGCACGCGAAACGGACGAGGTCTCTCCGGTTCGGTGAAGCGCAGCACGACGACCCCGCCACACACGAGGATGAACGCGAACAACGTTCCGATATTCGTGAGATCGTACGTCTTCGTTCGCGTCGCCGATCAGCGCCCAGTTGCCACGAACACGCCCGTGATGATCGTCGTGATGTACGGAGTGCGGTACTTGCCGTGCACCTTGGCGGCGAATCTCGGAAGCAGGCCGTCGCGCGCCATCGCGAAGAAAATGCGCGGCTGCCCGTACTGAAACACGAGTAGCACCGCCGACATCGAGAAGACGGCTCCGAGCGCCACCAGCCATCCCACCTTCGTCATGCCGACGGACGTCAACGCGAACGACAGCGGATCGGCGGTGCTGCCGAGCGTGCTGTACGGGACCATCCCCGTCAGCACGAAGCCCACGACGACGTAGATCAGCGTGCAGATCGCCAACCCCCCAAGTATCCCGATCGGCAGATTTCGCTGCGGGTTCTTCGTCTCCTCGGCCGCCGTCGAGATCGCGTCGAATCCGATGTAGGCAAAGAAGACGATCGCAGCGCCGTGATGGATTCCCGTGAAGCCGTTCGGCGCGAACGGATGGTAGTTCGCGGTGTTGATGTGCTGCGCACCCACGACGATGAAGAGCGTCAGCGCGATGAGCTTCACCGCAACCATGATGTTGTTTGCGCGCGCGCTCTCGCGAACGCCGAGCACGAGCAGCCACGTGATCGCGAGGACGATCCCGCACGCCGGCAGGTTGATGAGTATCGGAAGCCCGAACACATGCGGCGCACTATCCATCAGGCCATGCGTGGCCGGATCGCTGCTCAGCAGCGCGGTGCGATACCCCGTTGCCAGCCATCGGGGAATCACCATCCCCAATCCGGCCAGCAACGTCTTGAAATAATCCGACCAGGAGATCGCGACGGCGACGTTTCCTACCGCGTACTCGAGGATCAGATCCCAGCCGATGATCCACGCGACGAACTCGCCGAGTGTCGCGTACGAGTAGGCGTACGCGCTTCCAGCCTGCGGAATCATCGCGGCGAGCTCCGCGTAACACAGTCCCGCGAGCGCACACGCAGCGCCGAGCAGGAGAAACGAGAGAACCAGCGCCGGACCGGCGCCACTACGAATGACGTGACCGGCGGCATCGAGCTCGCCCGCAGCCGCAGAACCGATCGCGCCGAAAATGCCGGCGCCGATGACCGCGCCGATCGCCAGCATGATGAGATCGCCGGCTCCCGAGCAGGCGCCGCAGCGCATTCGGATTGTCGGCTTCCGCCATCAGATCGGCGATCGGTTTTCGGCTGAACAGTGATGCCATGCGAAGCCCGGTGTGGAGAGAATGCGAGGCGGGATGCAGCTACAGCGCGCACGAGTGCGCGCCGTAACCGCACGATAACACTATGCCGCTTCCTCGATACGCATACCGTAGAACGACCGGTACACGAACACGGCGGAGATGAAGAAGAACAGCAGCGCCAGGCCGTGACTGAAGTTCGGGCCGCGCTGCGCGGTGAGGGACACCGCAAGCTCCACGGCCAGCAGCCCGAAGAGCGTCGTGAACTTGATGATCGGATTGAGCGCGACCGACGACGTATCCTTGAACGGATCGCCCACCGTGTCGCCCACCACCGTCGCGGCATGAAGCTCGGTTCCCTTCTGCTTGAGCTCGACCTCGACGATCTTCTTCGCGTTGTCCCATGCGCCGCCGGCATTGGCCATGAACACGGCCTGGTACAGCCCGAAGAGCGCGATGGACACGAGATAGCCGATGAAGAAGTACGGCTCGACGAACGCGAAGGCGAGCGTCGCGAAGAACACGCAGATGAAGATGTTGAGCATCCCCTTCTGCGCGTACTTCGTGCAGATCTCGACCACGGCCTTGCTGTCCTCCACCGATGCCTTGGTCGCGCCTTCGAGCTTGATGTTCGCCTTGATGTACTTCACGGCGCGGTAGGCGCCCGTGGTGACGGCCTGGATCGACGCCCCGCAGAACCAGTAGATCATCGATCCGCCCGTAATCAGCCCGAGCAGAAACGGCGGGTGCAGCAGCGACAGGTTCCCGATCAGCTCCGGCTTCAGCCCATCAGTGAGCGCCACGATGATCGAGAAGATCATCGTCGTCGCGCCGACTACTGCCGTGCCAATTAGCACAGGCTTCGCCGTCGCCTTGAATGTGTTACCGGCGCCGTCGTTCTCCTCGAGCAGATGCTTTGCGCGCTCGAAGTTCACCTTGAATCCGTACTTCGTCTCGAGCTCCTGTTCGATGTTCGGCAGCTGTTCGATCGTCGAGAGCTCGAACACTGACTGCGCGTTGTCCGTAACCGGACCGTACGAGTCGACGGCGATCGTGACCGGACCCATCCCGAGGAATCCGAAGGCGACGAGGCCGAACGCGAACACCGCGGGCGCGAGCATGAGCCCTCCCGCCGACGCCTCACCCGGCGTGATCGCGGGAATGCCCATGCTCACGTAGTAGCCCGCGGCCATGAGCGCCATGATCGTCATTCCCAGCCAGTAGGCGCTGAAATTCCCGGCGACGAGTCCCGACAGGATGTTGAGCGATGCGCCACCTTCCCTCGACGACGTCACGACTTCCTTCACGTGCCGCGATCGAAGTCGACGTGAACACCTTCACGAGCTCCGGAATGATCGCCCCCGCGAGCGTGCCGCAGGTGATCACGGTCGACAGCTTCCACCACAGCGTGCCGTCGCCGAGGTTCGGAATGATCATCTTCGACACGAGGTACGTGAACACCACGGACACGATCGACGTCAGCCACACCAGCGTGGTGAGCGGCGTCTCGTAATTCATGACGTCCGCATTGGCGAAGCGCGCCTTCGCGATCGCGCCGTTGATCAGATAGGACACGCCGCTCGCGATGATCATCACGATGCGCATCACGAAGATCCACACGAGCAGCTGGACCTGCACCGTGGTGTCGGGCACCGCGAGCAGGATGAACGCGATCAGCGCGACGCCCGTGACGCCGTACGTCTCGAAGCCGTCGGCGCTCGGGCCCACCGAGTCGCCCGCATTGTCGCCCGTGCAGTCCGCGATGACGCCGGGATTGCGCGCGTCGTCCTCCTTGATGTTGAACACGATCTTCATCAGGTCGGAGCCGATGTCGGCGATCTTCGTGAAGATGCCGCCGGCGATTCGGAGGGCCGACGCGCCAAGCGATTCACCGATTGCGAACCCGATGAAGCACTGACCGGCGTAGTCACCCGGAATGAACAGCAGAATGCACAGCATCATGAAGAGCTCGATGCTGATGAGCAGCATGCCGATGCTCATTCCGGCGCTGAGTGGAATCGCGTAGCAGGGATACGGCTTGCCGCGAAGGCTGGCGAACGCCGTGCGCGAGTTCGCAAAGGTGTTGACGCGAATGCCGAACCACGCGACCCCGTAACTGCCGGCGATGCCGAGAAGGCTGAACGCGAGAATGATCGCGACGCGCACCGGAGCGAAGCTCAACAGGTAGCCGAAGTAGAGCACGATGACGAGGCCGATGAAGACCTCGAGCAAGAGAATGAACTTCCCCTGCGTCGTGAGATACGTCTTGCACGTCTCGTAGATCAGCTCGGAGACCTCCAGCATTGATTCGTGCACCGGCATCGACTTGAGCTTCGAGTAGATCACGACGCCGAAGGCCAGGCCGAGAGCGCAGATGAGAAGCCCCCAGAGAAGCAGCTTGTCGCCGGGGATGCCGTTGAGGAACGTGACCTGCGACAGATCCGGCACCTTCAGGTTTGCCTCGCCGCCGACCTCGGGACTGTTCTGCGCGAGCACGCGCACGACGGTGAGCGGAAGGGCCAGTACCGCAAGCAGCATCGCCGGCCAGCGCGAGAACATGCGTGTGAGCGAATGGTGCATTTTGTTCATCAGTGAAGGTCTCCAGTGAGGTACAGAAGCCGCCGCGCCAGTGTCGGCGAGCGGGACGAGCAACGGGCGAGCGCGCCCGGCTGCACGGGGGGCACGCCTACACGGCCTCCACACGGCGCCAGAGCGCGTACACCGGAATGCCGATCAGCACGATCACGAGGCCGGAGAAGGCCTGCGTGCGCGTTTGCGGCGCGAGAAGCAGGATGATCGCCACCGCGCCGGCCAGCAGCACGTAGAGCGCGGGCAGTACCGGATAACCCACGGCGCGATAGGGGCGCTCGATCTCGGGATGCTTGTTCCGCAGGATGAACAACCCGATGGTGGTGAGGACATAGAAGAGCAGCGCCGCGAAGATCACGTAGTCGAGCAGCTGTCCGTAGGTGCCGGTCAGGCACAGCAGCGACACCCACACGGACTGCACGATGAGCGCGAACGAGGGAACCGCTTTCGAGTTGAGCGTTCCGGCTCGCCGGAAGAACAGCCGATCGCGAGCCATCGCGAAGTACACGCGAGCACCGGACAGAATCAGTCCGTTATTGCAGCCGAACGTCGAGATCAGGATCGCGATCGCCATGAACGTCGCGCCGCTCGAGCCGAACATCTGCTCCACCGCGGCGGTGGCCACGCGATCCTGCGTCGCACGCGCGATGCCGCGCGCCAGCACCGTCGCGCCGTCCGCCGCACCCTGCAGGGGAAGCACCTGCAGATACGACACGTTCGCAAGGATGTACAACAGGCTCACCAGCCCCGTCCCGAACACCAGCGCCAGCGGTAAATTTCGCCGCGGATTCTGCACCTCGGCCGCGGCGAAGGTGACGTTGTTCCACGCGTCGCTCGAGAAGAGCGAACCCACCATTGCCGCGCCAGCAGCGAGCACGAACGCGCCCGTGATCGACGGCCCCGCCGCGAACGCCGCACCGAAATTCGCCGCGATCGCCGTGCTGTTGCGGCCTATCGTGAAGCCCAGAATGATGAGAATCGCGAGGGCACCGGTCTTCACGATGGTCAGCGTCGTCTGTACGAGCTTCCCCTCGCGCACGCCGCGCAGGTTCACCCACGTCAGGAACCACACTGTGGCGAGTCCCACGAGCCGCTGCGGCGTGAGGCCGATCTGGATAGCCGTCGAGGCATCGGAACAGCCCAGCGCGCGGATGCAGACATCGGCCTGGGGAAACCAGGAGTAGCGATCGGGAGAGATCGACGGCCAGAGCACGCCCGCAAAACGCCCGAATGCAACCGCGACGGCGGCGATGGTGCCCGTCTGGATGACAAGAAAAAGGGTCCACCCGTAGAGAAAACCCATGAGGGGACCCATCGACTCGCGGAGGAAAACGTACTGCCCTCCGGCTCGGGGGTACATCGCGGCAAGCTCGCCATACGCGAGCGCGCCGAGGAGCGTAATGAGTCCGGTGAGTCCCCAAATGATCAGAAGCCACATGGGCGACTGGACGGCGCGCGCTATGCTGGCCGAGACGATGAAGATCCCCGAGCCGATCATGGAGCCGGCGACGAGCATCGTCGCGTCGGTCAGGGTCATGGCCCTGACGAATTCGGTCGGAGACCGCGTACCATCGCGCTCGACGTTCCCAGCGGTCATTTACTTCCTCGATCGATGCGGATTCGGCGCAGGTGGGACTGCCGGGCGAGACGGACGGCTGCAGACTCGCGGCGTGCAGTAAACCGGGGGGAAAGTAACGGCTCAGTCAGCAGATGCGCTAGGTCGCGCGTGCGGCAATTCCGGGCTACAGACCAAGCGGAACGTCGATGCCGGCAGCCACGGGAGTGCCATCCGCGCGATGCGCGGGGCGCCACTTGAACTGCATGAAGCGATCGCGGAGCCTGCGATCGTAGCGCGAGTCGCCGGTATCGACGTCGACGCGAGCGACGCGTCCCGTCTCGTCGATCTCGAAGTGCACGATGAATGTCTTTCCGCGCAGTGCGCCGGGCACGGGGAGCTCTGGAATGAGCAGTAGCTCCGCTGTCGGAGGATAGATGTCTCCCTCCCCTCCACCATGCCCCGGTCCCACTCCCGAGCCGCGGCCGGGCCCCGCTCCGGTGCCGGTGCCTCCGCCTGTTCCGGGCCCGGCACCTGGCCCGCCCGTGAGGCCGGCGCCATTCCCCGGCCCCGGCGCGGGGCCGGTTGCCACCGTAACCGGAGTCGTGTCCGGCTTCTCCGGCGGCGCCTCGGCGGTGGGCGGCGGGACGGCCGCAGCTGGCACGACTACCGGCTTGGGCGGCGGTATCGGCGTGGGTACCGGTGGCACGAGCGCGTTTGGCTTGGGCAGCGAAACCGGCGGCGGTGGCGGCGGCGCGACGTGCACGAAGCGCAGATCCTCGTGAATGTAGGGATCGCGGGCACCGCCTCTGCTCCCTCCACCGCCGCCGCCCGCCGGTCCCAAGCCGCCCGCGCCCCTCGTCGCATCCTCCGCATCGTGCACGATGAGGAGCGGCACGATCATCAGCGCGAGGAGAAGGAGATGCAGCGCGACCGAGATCGCACCCGCCCACCTCGAGTCCCGCCGAGCCGGAACTCCAACCGGCGGACGATACGGCGGTCGCGCAACGGGCAGGTCGCTTCGAGCCTCGTACGGTGACATGTCGATGATGACCTCTGGCTACCACAAAAAATAACGCGACGGACGCACCGAGAGATGCGTCCGTCGCGAGATCCTGCCACAACGGTGTTACGAGCTCGGCGCTACTTTGCCACGTCTTTCGGCGGAATGCCTATGACCTTCACGCCCGCCCCGCGCGCCTGGTCCATTCCAAAGATCACGTCCTGATACTTCACCTTCGGATCGCCCTTGACGAAGATGATCTTGTCCGGACGCGGCTCGTAGATCTCCTTGAGGCGCGACGCGAGCTTCTCCTTCGTCACCGCCTCGCTGTTGATCTTGTACGCGCCGCCCGGGAGCACCTGCAGCACGATCTGATCGGGAGGCGTCTGAGTCGCATTCGGCTGCGGCGTCGGATCCGGGAGCTGCAGATCGATCGCCTTCCGCATCATCGGCACTGCCATGATGAAGATGATCAGCAGCACCAGCAACACGTCGATCATCGGCGTGACGTTGATGTCGTTCGACAGCCCGGTGCTCCCGCCAGTCGTAATCGCCATGCAATTCTCCTACGGCTTCTTGCCAGTTTTGAGTATGTCGCCCGCGACTGTCGACTCGGTTCCCGGCTGCTGATCCGAGATCGCGCCGAGCACGCGGACTCCGTTGTGCGCGGCGATGTCGATCGCGTCGAGCACCTTGGAATAGTCGAGATTCTTGTCCGCCTTCAGATAGAGAATCTTGTCCGTGGTGCGTGCGTCGTAGATCTTCTTGAGCTGATCGGCCAGTGTCTCGTTCTTGATCGCCCGCTTGTTCAGGTAGTACTGGCCGAACGCATCGATCCCGAGCACCTGATCCTCGTTGTCCTCAGGGTGCGACTTGAGATTGATACCCACCGGCGGCTGCGCCTGAAAGCCGGCGTTGATGAGCGGCGTCACGATCATGAAAATGATCAGGAGCACGAGCATGACGTCGATCATTGGTGTGACATTGGGGGACGACGCGACACCGCCGCCTGTCCCCGAGGTTGACATGGCCATGAGCTATCTCCTCTGAGTGGCCGCGGTTACTGCGAGATGGGGCCAGCGCCGCCCGTGGTGTTGAACTCACGGGTAAAGCGGGAACGGCCGAACTCACCAGCAACACCCTTGATCAGATAGTCGATCATTTCCTTCGAGGTGTACGTCATCTCGACGGAGAGGTTGTCGATCTTCGTGGTGAAGTAGTTGAACGCCCACACCGCCGGAATCGCGACGAGCAGACCGAACGCCGTCGTGATCAGCGCCTCGGCGACACCGGCCGAGATCGCGCCCATTCCGCCCGCGCCCGACTGCGCCATGCCCGTGAACGCGTTCACGATTCCCATCGTCGTGCCGAGAAGACCGACGAACGGCGCCGTGGCACCGACCGTCGCGAGCACGGCCAACCCGCGCTTCAGCTCGGAGAGAATGATCATCATGTTGCGCTCGACGGCACGCTCTGCCGAGTTGATGTCGGCGACGGTGACGGAGCCATCCTGCAGCAGCGGCTTCACTTCGCCGAGCGCACCACCGAGCACGCGGGCGACGTGGGACTTCTTGTAGCTCTCGGCGAGACGGATCGCCTCGTTGAGGTTGTCCTCTTCGAGGAACTGCGAGAACTCCGGCGCGAACTTGCGCGTCTCGGCCTGCGCCTTACGCAGCGTCCACCACTTGCCGACCATCACGGTGAGCGAGTACACCGACATGATCGCGAGACAGAACACGATTCCCTTCGCGAAGCCACCCATCGACTGAAAGAGCGCAAGTAACGAAATGCTCATTTGACCTTCTCCGAAATGAAAAGACGAAAAGTGAAAGTGCTGTGGTCAGCTCAATGGTTGGGCGCGACGAACTTCAACGGCAGCTGCACGATCTGCTTCACCTTGTGCCCGCCCGCCTCGGCAGGATAGAAGCGCCACTGCGGCAGCGTCGTCTTGAGCGACGACGCGAACAGATCGTTGCTGGCCTGCAGAACCTTGTACGTGCTCATGTCCGCCTTGCCCATCGTGTCGACGACGAACTGAGCGAGCACCTCTCCTTCGACGCGGGAGCTCTCGAGCATCGACGGATACTTCGGATTCGGATTGCCTTCGCGCGGCAGGGCGGGCTTTTCCACCTGGAACTCGAAGTACGGCTGATCGGTTTGCGCGACCCCGCCAACGACTCCGTTCGCCTTACCGCCGGCGACACCCTTTCCCGAGAAATCCTTTTCGTCGGTCACGGCCTTCGACAAATCGACATCCGGAATCTTGTCCGGGATGTTGATGGGAGCGGTGAGCACCTGGAATCCCTTTGGCGGGGGCGGTGCGGCCACGACGTCCGGCGGCGGCGGCTTCGGCTCATCCGGTGGCGGCGGCGGCGGCTCCGGCGCCTTTGCGAATGTGACGTCTTCCTGACGATTCTTCTCGACGACCTTCTCACCAGCGTGAGCCGTGACGTACACCGCGAGCGTGATGATGATCGCGTGCAGCGCGACGCTGACGAAAGTCCCGCCGATACCTCCCTTCTTCTGCGGCTTCGACTCGATCAGGTTGTTGAACATGCGCCTGGCATCTGGAGTGAATACACGAGCATTGTGACAGACCTGGAACTGAACCTACGTCAAGCAGTTATGGATGGGATGTAGCCCACATTAAGAAATCATGAAGGCCACGTTAGCATTTATTCACACATCGTGCCCCACCCATTTTGGTCGCGTCCGCTGGTCAATCGGATCGGTTGTATGCATTTGTCGAGCCGTACTGATGAATGACTTGCGGAGTGCCTCAACGACGAGGCGCGACGAATTGCAACGGAAGCTGCACGATCTGATTCACCTTGTGTCCGCCAGCTTCGGCAGGATAGAAGCGCCACTCCGGTAGCGCTGCGCGCAACGAAGCCGAGAAGAGATCGTTCGTCGACGCGAGCACGTGGAAGGTGCGCATGTCCGCGCGGCCCAGCGTGTCGACGACGAACTGCGCGAGCACGGTGCCCTCGACGCGCGATCGCTCGAGCGTCGAGGGGTATGTTGGGCTCGGATTCCCGTCGCGTGGGAGTGCGGGCTTCTCGACTTGCGATGCGAGCCGCGGTTCGCCCGCGTCGATCGCCGATCCACTCGCGGAACCACCCCCGCTTTGGACGCTCGTGAACAGGCTCTCGGGAGGCGAATCGATCCCTGATGGAACGATGGGTGGAAGTCCATCCGGTATCGCGACGGGCGGATCGATCACCCGCCCACGCGGCGCGACAGGCGAGTGCGTGTCGGGAGCGCCGGAAACGCGCGGATGCGCCGGCGCGGGCTTCTCGTGCTGGGGAAAATAGATCGGTGTGGGGACCTCGACGGTCGCCTTGATGACGTCGCGAGCATTCGCCGTCGCGAATACCGCCAGTGTGATTGCTGCGGCGTGCAGCGCGACGCTGATCGCCGTGTGTCCGAGCGATTTCTGCGACCGGCGCTTCGACTCGAGCAGATTGATGGACACGCGCAAGGTCTCCCAGGTGAAGGACACGAGCTGCTGCACCATCCCTGGGATCCAACCTATAAGTCGAAGTTATCGCGGCCCTTACGCTCGCGTTAAGACGTCATGAATCGATCGTTAATGTTCGATGAGCCTGCTGGGCGTTGACACCGACGCCAGGCAAACCATATATGGTGTCTCACGTCCGTCGTCATCGCCACGGATTCGCAGCCGGCTTTGAGCCCGCGAAGAGCTCCAGCAACGACGCGACGACGACCCGGTGCTGAACGAGGTCCGGAGCTTGTCCGCAGCAGGTGTCCGGATCGGAGGGCTGCGCTCATGAGCATTTCAGGCAATCGCAGTTCGACGAGCACAAACGAACATGACAGTGCGGACGCAGCGCTTGCGTTCCTGCGCGACGGGGAGAGGACCAGAGAGCAACTCCTCGACGAGCTCGCCGCACTGCGCCAACGAGTTGGCTCGCTCGAGGCGCTCGTAGTCGAGCGCAAGGCGATCGAGACGGATCTCGAGCGCACACGCCAGCGATTGCAGCACCTGCTCGCCGTGAGTCCCGCGATCATCTACACCACGCATGCGTCGGGCGACTATGCGTGCACGTTCGTGAGCGAGAGTCTCACCTCGATCATGGGACATTCAGCGGAGGAGATGCTCACCGACGCGAAGTGCTGGCCCGACCGGCTTCACCCGGACATGTGTCGCGCGTCTTCAACGAAATGTTTCCGCTGATAGAGCGGGGTGGAGGAACGATCGAGTACCGGTTCCGACATCAGGCGGGACACTACCTCTGGATACAGGACACGTTCAAGGTCGTGCGCGACGATGCTGGGCGACCGCTGGAGCTCGTGGGCGCCTGGGCCGATATCAGCGACCGCAAACGTGCCGAGCAGGTGAGTCTCCAGGCCAATGACGAGCTCCAGGAGACCAAACGCTATCTCACGCGGCTGATCGAAAGCTCGCCCGACGCGATCATCACGACTGATCGCGACGGAAACATCGTGCTGTTCAACGAAGGTGCCGAAACGCTCCTGGGCTACAACGGTAAGGAAGTCGTCGGACGCCCTGTGGCCACCATGTACGGCGGAGAGGCAGGAACGAACGAAGTCGTGCGTGAGATGCGGAAACGCGGCGGCAGCGTATCGGGACACGAGAGTGTACTCGTTGCGAAGGACGGCGGCCGCATCCCCGTGCTCGTGTCGGCTTCCGTTCTCGTGGACGACGAGGGACGCGAGGTCGGGACGGTCGCATTCACCACCGATCTGCGAGAGCGCAAGAAGGGCGAGGAGGCGCTACAGAAGATTCGCAATGAACTCGAGACGCGGATTGAGGAGCGCACTGCGGAGTTGAGGTCGGCGCGCGAGCGGCAGCGCTATTTGCTGACGGTCACGCCAGGGGTGATCTACACCAATCAAGCGTTCGGCAACTACGCGTGCACGTTCGTGAGCGAGAACGTCGAATCGATCATGGGATTTTCGACGTGGGAGATGCTCGAGGATTCAGAGTTCTGGTCAAAGCGCCTTCATCCGGAGGATACCTCCAGGGTGTTTCACGAAATGCCTCCCCTCATCGATCGCGGTGGCGGGGCCATTGAGTATCGATTCCGGCATTTCGACGGGCACTACGTGTGGATTCAGGACACGTTCAAAGTCGTGCATGACGAGGCGGGGCGCCCATCCGAGATCGTTGGATCGTGGGCGGACATCTCCGATCGCAAGCGAGTCGAGCAGGCGCTGGGAGAGCGAATGGCTCTCATGAATGACCTGCAAAATCTCGTCGCGGCCAGCCCGGCGGTCATCTACACCACGCAAGCAACTGGCGCGTTTGCGTGCACGTTCGTCAGCGAAAATCTGAAATCGACGATGGGGTACGCTCCGTGGGAAATGCGCGAGGATTCAAAGTTCTGGGCGAAGCGCCTGCATCCCGAGGACGCCTCGCGGGTCTTCAACGACATGGGTCCGCTGATCGAACGGGGCGGAGGGGCCATCGAATATCGCTTTCGGCATCGAGAGGGCCGCTTCATCTGGATTCAGGACACGTTCACCGTCATCCGCGATCAGAATGGACAACCCAAGGAGCTCATCGGATCGTGGGCGGACATCACCGATCGCAAGCGCATTGAGTCGCAGTTGCAACACGTCGCCGAGCAGTTGGAGATACGCAATCGGTTCATTCGAGAGACCTTTGGTCGCTACCTCACCAATGAGGTGGTTGCGACACTGCTGGAGTCCCCAGGCCGCCTGCAGATCGGGGGCGAAAAACGCAAGGTCACGAATGATGATGGCGGACTTGCGGGGATTCACGTCACTCTCGGAACGCCTGGCGCCCGAGCGCGTCGTGCTCATGCTGAATCGCTATCTGGCGGCGATGGTCAAGATCGTAAAACGGTACGACGGCACGATCGACGAATTCATCGGCGACGCGATCTTCGTGTTGTTCGGAGCCCCGGTATGGCGAGAGATGACTCGCAACGCGCCGTGGCGTGCGCGATCGCCATGCAATTGGCGATACCCGAGATCAACGAACAGAATAGGCAAGACGATCTGCCCGAGATAGAAATGGGCATCGGGATTCACACCGGCCAGGTGGTTCTGGGCAACATCGGCTCTCCCGACCGCATGAAATACGGCGTCGTGGGGCGCCACGTAAATCTCACCTCGCGCATCCAGACGTACGCGACGGGCGGGCAGATCCTACTCTCGGAGAACACGCGTCACAATGTGGGACGCACACTGAGATTCGGCAAACAATTCGAAGTCAGAGCCAAGGGTATCGATCACCCCGTTACCGTTTGCGAGGCCCTGGGAATCGGCCGACCGCACAAACTCTCGCTTCCGGATACGGCGGAGACGCTCGTGCCGCTGACGACGGCGATTCCAGTGAGGTATTCGCTGGTAGAAGGAAGCAATGTCGCTGGGACGGTGCTCAATGGTAGCCTGACGAAGCTTGCGACGAGAGAGGCGGAGGCGCGACTGAACGGTCCGGCCCCTCTCTCGAGCAGCCTCTCAATGCGCGTGCTCGACGTCGCCGGTGCTGAGATTCCCGGCGTTCTGTACGCCAAGGTCTCCGGCGCAGCGTCAGGGGGCGGCGTGAACGCGTCGATCACGTTCACGTCAATGTCGCCCGAGATCCGCTCGTTCCTCCGTGATCAGAGACGAGAGTCAACGGCACGCGCGTAGCCTCGCGACATCCTTTACGCCAGTCCGATTCGCGAAGCCAGTGCGCGGAACCGCGCATCGGATCGCAGAGGATCGAACACAGGTCGAACACCCAGCCAAATGAGATCGGCCGCACGCTCTGTAGCAGCGTGCTCGAGACACGCGAGCGCACGATCCGTTTGGCCGATTCCGACGTAAATCTGCGCGAGCAAGCAGGGAGACACGTATCGCGCCTCGCTCTCGCGAAGCAAATCGGAAAGCGCGACCTCAGCCGCCGCGCGCTCACCCGACACCGCGTACGCGTGCGCGAGGGCCGCCGTCACCTCGGCGCTGGACCCCACGAGCTGAATCGCTTGCTTGAATGCCGCGATAGCTTCAGCGAAGAGCCTCTTCTCCACATAAACCTGGCCGAGAAAATAGTGCGCGATTCCAAAGCTCGCATCCAGATCGAGCGCCTTCAGATATGCCTCAATGGCTTCCTCGTAGCGCCGAGCGAAGTACAGCGGCAAGCCCATGCTCGTGTTGACGACGAGTGATAGCGGATCCAGCGCTCGTGCCCGATCGAGCTCCGCCGTCGCCTCGGCGAATCGTCTCTGCGGCGTGAGGCAGTCAATGGCGTAGCGATGATGCGCAGAGGAATGTTGGGGATTCAACATCAGCGCCCGCTGGAAGTCGCGCTCCGCGGACGGCCAGTTCCAGTCGTACACGGCCTTAATGCATCCGAGTGTCGTGAAGGCCTCGGCGAGCGATGGCCTCAGATCCAGCGCGGTCAGCGCCGCGGCCCGCGCCTGCGGCATTCCCGCACCGGGTGAAAGCAGGCCGTAAATGCAGAGCACCGCGTACGAGTCGGCCAGGCCGGCGAATGCCAGCGCGAAACGTGGATCCAGCTCGACCGCCTTTTCGAAGTGAGCAATGCCCTCGAGGAGATTGCGCTCGGTGCGTCTGTGCCAGCGTTGACGGCCCCTGAGGTACGACTCGTACGCCTGCGGACTCGCGGTGAGCGGATCCGCAAGCGCCCGGGTCGCACCTCCGAGAAGCGTCACCTCGAGCGTATCGACGATCCGGCGCGCAAGCTCATCCTGAATTTCGAACACGTCGTCCGTCTCTCGATCGAACTGCTCGCCCCAGATACGGCATCCATCGGTGGCGTCGATGAGCTCCGCCGCCACACGGAGACGGCTCCCCCAACGTCTAACGCTGCCTTCCAGTACGCTGCTCACGTCGAGTCGACGCGCTATGACGCGGACGTCTTCAGCTTTACCCTTGAACGAAAACGCCGAGGTCCGCGCCACGACACGAACCGTGCGAAGCTGCGTCAAGACGTTGATGATTTCCTCGGTGATGCCGTCGGAGAGAAATTCATCGTCGGGGTTGGCGCTCATGTTGACGAACGGAAGGATGACGATCGACGGCGCTGCCATGGCGGCGTTTGATGCTGTGAGCTGGGCACTCAACCGAATCGTCGATCGACTCTCGTCGGCGACCGGTGCCGTGAGCGCGGCAATGAATTCGCCGGCGGTCCCGAACCGGTCTGCGCGTCCGCGTGCGAGCAACTTGAGAATCACGCGTTCCACAGCCGCGGGAATGGCGTCGCGTCGAGCTCGAAGCGACGGAACCGGTTCGGTAAAACGCGCGACGATGACTGCCTGTGGTGTCCGTCCGCTGAACGGCGGGTGGCCGACCAGCAACTCGTAGAGCATGATGCCGAGGCTGTAGAGGTCACTTCGGCCGTCAATGTCGTGCTCGCCGGCACCCTGTTCCGGGCTGACGTATGCCGGGGTCCCGACGATGACGCCGGAGGAAGTGAGAGCGGGGCCAGAGATATCCTTCATCGTCTTCCCGATCCCGAAGTCGGCAACAATCGCGTGCTCTCCCGAGAGCAGAATGTTCTCCGGTTTGATATCGCGATGCACGATGCCGTGCGCATGCGCGTGGCCCAAGGCGTCCGCGACTTCACACGCGATTCGTAATGCGTCGTCGATCGGGAGCACTTTCTCGCGAATCAAGCGGGCGCGAAGTGTCTCCCCCGCGACGAACGGCATCACGTAATAATAGGCCCCGTTCAGCGCGCCAGAATCGTACAGGGGCAGGATGTTCGGGTGCTGCAACTGCGCGAGCACGTCTATCTCGCGCCGGAATCGTCGGGCACCCTTCACGGTTCCGGCGCCCTCGCGAAGCACTTTGATCGCCACTTGCCGGTTGTGCTTGTTGTCGTACGCGAGAAAGACCGTGGACATGCCGCCGCGTCCGAGCTCGCGCTCGATGCGATAACCAGCGCCAAGAGCGGCCTGCAGCTGCCCAGAGAAATCCTCTTCTTCTTCGTCGTCGTCGTTGGAAGGCGCCGCGGTTCGTGGCTCGAGAAAGTCCGCATCGTCACCATCAACCGAGAGCAGCGACTCCACCTCCCCTCGGAGGGCCTCGTCTTCACCACACGCGTTTTCGAGAAACGCCAGTCGTTCGGCGGGCGCGCGCTGCAGCGCGTCATCGAGAATCTCCTTCACCGCCTGCCAGCGCTCCGGTGTCACGGCGTCACTCTGAGGAGAGCTCGCGCCTCAACCACAACTTCGCCGTCCTCCAATCTCGCTCTACCGTGGCGTGCGAGACGCCGAGTATCTGCGCTGCCTCGTCGATGCCCAATCCGCCGAAGTACCGAAGTTCGACGACCTGCGCCTGCCTGGGGTCGAGCTCCGCGAGTCTCTTGAGCGCTTCGTCAAGCTCCATCACATCGACCTCCGGCTCGCGCCCGGCAACATCGCCGGCTGCGCCCATCGTCAGCGCGCGCGCCGGTCCGCCGCGCTTCGCTGCCTGGCGCGCGCGGGCGTGATCGACCAGCACGCTGCGCATCGTCTTCGAGGCCACCGCCAGGAAATGGGCGCGTCCCTGCCAGTCGTTCGCTGCGTCCTCCCGATCGACCAGGCGGAGATAGGCCTCGTGTACGAGGTCCGTGGTCTGAAGCGTGTGCCCAGCGGCCTGCCCTCGCATGTAGCGCTCGGCCTGCCGGTGAAGCTCTCCGTAGACGAGCGGGAGCAGCTCCTCGAGAGCGCCACCTTCGCCCCGACCCCAGGCCCGGAGCAAAGCGGTCACGGCGTGCGACTCAGGAGCGGACATGGGAGTAGTCTCGGTGCTGAGGGTAGCGACCGTGATCCGCTTGCCGCACGGCAGTAGCGGCAACACCGGGCGCCCATTCGCCTCCGAAGGCGACGATACGCCGCTAGCGCCGGGAGGTCAAGGATTCTTTGCGCGGGGGGGTCGCTGCGGGTCATGAGGGGATTCGATCCGTGTTTCCGTTATCCCAATTGAAGGCGAGAGCGGGCGGATAGAGCCTCTCGATCGCCACCCACGAAGACCACTACGGCAACGCCGTGAATCGAAGGGAACTTTCTGACACGGAGTCGAACATGCAACGCTCGATGATGCTCTCGACGGCGCGCAAGTACTCGAACGTGTTGCTGGGGATGCTGGCCTGCGTAGCGCTTGCACCGATGGCTGCGCAGCGGACGGGCTCCCCACGTGGTCAATCGGCGCTTGCGTCAATGCTGCCGACCCGCCACGCGGAAATGAAACACGACGTTCGTTTCGAAGGCGTGGGTGCGGAGGGCATCGACAATGTCTGGCGGGGTTCCGTTGGAGGCGCCGAGCCCGGAGAGATTACGCTGCGAATCGAATATCGGGGCGCGCCAATCGATGTATCCCAACCCGTCTGGCCGGTGCGGGCCATGACCTTCGTCGCCGCCAATGATCCGTCGCACTCCTTCCTCGCCGAAACCGAGGGCACCCTGGACTGGAACACGGGCAAGCTGGATCTCACCGGGTCGATCACGGAAGGCTCAATGAAGGGTGCCGCCGTCGCGCAGACGAGGTCCGCTTCGACCGCAACCAGCTCGACGGCAGCGGATCGATTCGAATCGACCTAGTCACTGCCAGTCGATAACGGCAAGGCCACCTGCAACGGGCGCTCGACACTCCGGCATCGCGAGTGTCGAGCGCCTTTCGATCGCGAACCGCCTACTCCGCCGAGGCGAGTTCTGTAGAGGCGATGGCTGCCTCATCTTCCGCCACCGGCAGCGTCACCGTGAAGGTCGTACCTCGACCGAGCCGAGAGCGCACCGAGATCGTACCACCGTGCGCCTCGCGCGATCCATTGGCTGATCGCGAGTCCGAGTCCGAAGCCCCCGCGTTCCGCCGACCGCGATCGCGCGCGGTCGGCGCGATAGAAGCGCTCGAAGATGTGCGGGAGGTCGGCCGCGGAGATTCCCATCCCCGTGTCGCGCACGGTGAACGCGACCGAGCGGTCGTGCGCGACGAGAGTCAACTCGACGCTTCCGGTGGTCGTGTACTTGAGCGCGTTGGTGACGATGTTGAGGAACAGCTGACGAAGCCTCGTGCGGTCCGCAAGCACCACCACGTCGGCGACCTCCGGCATCGAGACGGTGAGCCCGGCGGCCTCGCCGAGGATCGTCGCCGTCTCGAAGACCTCGTGCGCGAGCGGTGCGAGCGCCACGCGCTCGCGATGGAGGTCGAATCGTCCCTCGTCCGCGCGTGCCAGCGTGAGCAGACTGTCGACGAGATCCGCCATCCGGGTGGTCTCGTGCAGCGCTTCCTCGAGCGCGACCAGCTTTTCGGGCCCGGGCGCGCGGTCGCTCATCGCGCGCTCGACATCTGCGCGCATGACGGCGAGCGGCGTCTTGAGCTCGTGGCTCGCGTCGGCGGTGAAGCGGCGCAAGGCCGCGAACGAGCTCTCGAGTCGCTCGAGCATTTCATTCAGCGTCACCGCGAGCCTCGCGATCTCCTCGCCGGCGGTGACGGGCAGGCGCCGATGCAGGCTTCGTCCGTCGGTGATCGCCTGCACCTCGTTCACGAGGCGGTCCACGGGTTGAAACGCGCGACCGGCGATCGCGTACGCGAGCGCGATCGACGCGATCAACAGAATTGGTGCGACCGCGGCCATCGTCTCGACGAGATCGCGAATCCCGGGATCAGGAACGTCCGCCGCGGTCGCGACGACCACGCGCGACACGGTCGAGCCGCGATCGCCAGGCGCCTGCGCAACCATGAGGAGCTTGAGATTATCCAGAGAAACCGTTTTCGCCGTGCCGTTGGTGGGCGCGCTTACCGCGGCAGCCATCAGCGCCGCGAGCTGATCGGGATCCTCGTTGAGATCGCGGATGGGAGCGGAGACGTACAGAATGCGCCCGCTGGCATCGAGCACGAGCAGGTAGTCCGGCATGCCATCGAGCATCGTGCGCAGCGGCGCATTGAGCTGCGCGCCGACGAGCGAATCGCGGTTCGCGGTCACCGGCTCGCCCGCGAGCTCCGACTGGCGGATCAACCGTAGCGCGAGGGTGGCCTCGGTGAGCGCGTGGCGGCGCAGCTCGTCCACCGCGCCCTCGCGCCGCGTGGTCCAGATGACGGCCGCGAACAGGCCGACGGTGCCGATGAGCGCCGCCGCGTACGCCGTCGTGAGCTGCGCGCGGATGGTACTCATGCGCGGCTACGTGCGCACGACGTAGCCGACTCCGCGCACGGTGTGATCAGCTTCTCGGGCTGCGCGCAGTCGATCTTCTTGCGCAGGTGATTGATCACGACGTCCACGATGTTCGTGCCGGGATCGAAGTGATATCCCCACGCGTACTCGGTGATCAGCGTGCGGCTCATCACGCGGCCCTTGTGCCGCATGAGATACTCGAGCACGGCGTACTCCTTGGGCGTGAGCTCGATCGGCGTCGCCGCCGCGCGTGCACTTCGCGCGTGTCGAGTCGACTACAGGTCCGCCACCTTGAGCACCGGCGTCGCCAGCGCGCGCGGGCGCCGCGCGAGCGCCTCGACGCGCGCGAGCAGCTCCTCGAACGCGAACGGCTTGGTGACGTAGTCGTCGGCGCCGGCGCGGAGCGTCTCGACCTTCGCGTCGACGGCGTCCTGCGCCGTGAGCACGAGCACCGGCCGCTCGAATCCGCGCGCGCGAATGTTGCGCAGCACCTCCATCCCCGAGCGGCCCGGCAAGTCGCATGTCGAGCACCACGAGATCGTACGGCTCCGCCGCCGCGCGAGCGTCTCGCCCTTCCTCGCCATCGGCGACGAGGTCGACGCCCCAGCGCTGCTCCTCGAGCCCCCGCTTCACGTATTGGCCGACGGTGGGATCATCTTCGATCACAGAATCTTCATGACCGCCGCGGCTCAGCGCTCATTCGGCCGGCGCAGACCGAACTCGCGGATCTTCCGGTAGAGCGTCTTGGGCGAAATCCCGAGAATCTCCGCCGCTCGCCCCTGGTGCCAGTCGGGCGTGTTGAAGCACGGTCTCGATGTGCTGGCGCTCAACCTGTTCGAGCGGCGCCATCGGATCAGTGGGCCTGCCGCCGTTCGATGGCGGCAGCCCGCCGAGCGGGATGTCGCTGCGCGTGAATCGTCGTCCCCGTCGAGACCAGCGCGGCGCGCTCGATGACGTTCCGCAGCTCGCGCACGTTGCCAGGCCATGGATACGCCTGGAGGGCATCGATAGCCTCCGGACTGAGCGTGCGCGAAACGCCGTCCGGCGCGCTCTCCAGGAAGTGCCGCGCGAGCAGCGGGATGTCGACGTTTCGGTCGCGCAGCGGCGGCAGCGTGATGCTGATCGTGTTGATGCGATAGTAGCAGGTCACTCCGAAACGTTCCGTTCGCCACGCGCTGCGCGAGATCCTGATTGCTCGCCGCCACCACGCGAATGTCGGATCGCACCTTCTGCGTTCCGCCCACTCGATAGAACGTCCCCAGCTCGAGCGCACGTAGCAGCTTGCCCTGCACTTTTGGATCGAGCGCTCCGATTTCGTCCATGAAGATCGTGCCGCCGTTCGCCAGCTCGAACAAACCCAGCTTGCGCGTGGACGCCTCCGCGTGCGCGCCTCGCTCGTGACCGAACAGCTCACTCTCGACGAGCGCGTCCGGGATCGCCGCGCAGTCTGATGTCCACGAGCGGGCCGGTTACGCGATGCGAAAGCCGGTGCAGCATCGCGCGCGACGAGTTCCTTCCCCGTTCCCGACTCGCCGAGAATCAGCACGGCCGAGTCGCTGCGCGCCACGCGCTCGACGAGCGCGAGCACCGCCTGCATCGGCGCGTACTGCGTGACGATCTCCGACTGCGCCTCGGCCAGCGAGAGTCGCTTGTGCAAGAGGGTGTTCTCGCGAGTGAGCTCACGCTTCTCCCAGGCGCGGCGCACCATCACATCGATCTCCGCCATCCGGTACGGCTTCGCGAGATAGTCGTACGCGCCGAGCTTCATGGCGCTGATCGCCGTCTCGATCGTTCCGTTGCCCGTGATGATGATGACTTCGGGAGGCGAGAGCTCCTCGCGGATCTGACGCAGCACCTCGAGCCCGTCCATCTCCGGCATCACGATGTCCAGCAGCGCCACGTCGAACGCCTCGGCGCGCAGCGCATCGAGCGCCGAACGGCCATCGGTGTGCACGGAGACCTGATAGCCGCGCCCCTCGAGAAAGCTCTGAAGGATGGAGCCGAGGTGCGCCTCGTCCTCGGCGATCAGAACCTTGATGCGGTTGTCATGCGCCCTCATGACACTGGCTCCGCGAGTGGAAGTGTCACACGAAAGGTGCTCCCCTTTCCGACGATGCTGTCGACCTCGATGCGGCCGCCGTGATCGGCGATGATGCCATAGCAGATCGAGAGCCCGAGTCCCGGTACCGCGCCCCGGTGCCTTCGTCGTGAAGAACGGCTCGAAGAGACGCTGACGCACAGTGGCGGCGATTCCCTTCCCCGCATCGACCACCTCCATCACGACTTCCTCCCCTGACTGGTGATCGAACCGCACGAAGACGAATGACGCCAGACTCGCTTCATCGAGTCCATGGCGTTGAGCAGAAGAGCCATGAGCACCTGCACGAGCTGATCTCTGTTCGCCGCGCACGACGAGCGCCGAATCGGACGCGACATCCACCTCCACGCGCATCTCGCGAAGGTCGCGTGATACTTGAGCAGCCGAAGCGTTTGCTCGATGACTGTCGCGAAGCTCCGCTGGCGAGCGCGTCGCCCCCGTCGGCCGGCTGAAGTCGAGAAGCCCGTTCAGAATGCGCTTCGACCGATGCACTTCGTGATCGATGATGTCGCAGATACTCGGCGAACGACGCGCGCAGGTTGTGCGGCAACGCCGGGTCCGCGAGCTGCATCGCCAGCGTCTCTGCGCAGGCGCTGATCGTCGCGAGCGGATTGTTGATCTCGTGCATGGCGCCGGCCGCGAGCGTCCCCATTGCCGCCAGCTTTTCGGCCTGGGCGGCTTCCTCCTGCGCGCGCACCGCTTCGGTGACGTCCTCGCCGATCGTGATCACGTGCGTCACCTCGGCACCGCCGCTTCGCATCGGGATTTTCGACACGCGAAATACGCGCGAATCGCCGCTCACGGACGACTCGATATCGAAGCGAAGAATCTCCCCGGTGCGAAACACCGAGTCGAATTCGCGACGGAGCACCTCTCCGGCTGGCGGTTCAGCATCTCGAAAATCTTCGCCCGATCGCGTCGTCCCGCTGTACACCCTGATGCCCCGTTTCCCGTGTGCGATTCCATGCATAGACGCGGTACTCGCGATCGATCACGTGCAGCCCGAGCGGCAGAGAATCGAGGATCTGCTGCGTAAAGTGGTTCTGCGAAGCCTGATCGACAGCCGTGTCCGCGACTGATGGGAGACTAGCTACCGGCTCGACTTGATGACGGGCGCGTGGCGACAATGACACTCGCGGTTGCGGGACACCCCAACATACTGGGCGGTCCTCCATTGGACAAGTTGACCGAATAGGCGATGCGAAACGCAAGGCGAGCGATGGAGGTATCGGGGAGGTACCGACACGCTGCTAGTCCGGGATTTCCAGCGCCTCGCCGATGACGGTCTCGTGCGTGTTGCCATCGATGTTCGAAACGACACGTTGACCGATGATGTGCACGTTGATCAGACGGCCGCGCGCTCGCACGGCGGTGATCTCCGCGCGCTCCAGCCCGAACGGAAAGGGATCGACGATGATGCCGTGCTCGTGGGGACGGATGCCCATCACGTACCGCACGATGTGGTCGGCCACCCACGACTGCTGTACATTGTCGAGCCCGCGATACACGGACGCGTGACCGGTGAGCGGATTGTAGTGCTCGAACGCGTTCGGGCGAGCGAGATCGCCCTCGTGAAACATCATGCGCACGAACCGACGCAGAAACAGCGCGGCGTGCGTGCGCAGCTCGGGCGAGTGCGACGCGGCCACGGCACCGAGCGCGTCCATGATATTGCTGTTGACCGACGGCCAGACGCGCCCGTTCCACGGCTGCAGTTGACGCTGACCCTTCCACTCGCCGTACGCGCTGAAGAAGGGATCATCAACGGACGTGACGGGAACGGGGAATGGCGTCCAGAACTCGCCGGGATCGAGCAGATGTCGCTCGAGTCCGGGCACGTCGCTCGCGCTCGTGAGGTCGGTGGCGTACGGATAGAACGCGTGCGCGGTCTTGACGCGCGTGCGGTCGCCGCTCGCGGGATCAACATCGGAAAACATCTCGTCGCTCGCATCCCACATGCGCTCGTGAAGCGCCGCCGCGATCCGCTCGCGGAGCAGGCGCCACCGCCGCGCGTCCGGCGGATGGCCGGCACGCAGCGCGATATTCTCGAGCGCGTGCGCCAGCGAGTACGCGTACGTCGTAACTTCGACGCCCTTGAGCCGCGCCCCCACAGTGAGCTCGTCGCGCGCGCCTCCGGGATCTACGCCCTCGAAGCGCGACGCGTGCCGTTCACCGACCTCGCGCGGCGCGAGAATGTCGATCATCCCGGACGACTCGGCGTCACGAGCGAGCATTAGCCAGTCCGCGTAGCGTGAGAGCGGGCCGTACATCTCGCGCAGGAACGCGTCGTCCGGCCACACTGCGTCGAGCGCCAGAATCGCATCACCCCAATTCGCCTGCGCCACGCCGCTCCCGTAGCGATGATCGGCGAAGATCTGGGCGGGCATGCTCCCATCGCCACGCTGGTGCGCGAAGAGTCCACGCAGCACGCCGCGCGCAAGCTCCGGTGAGTCGAGCCAGCGGAGCTCCCGCACGTGCGCCGCTGCCGAGAGCGTCGAGGGCGTGTGTAGCTCACCCACACCCTCGCACATCGCGGGCGCGCCGATCGCGCCGGCATCGTGCTCGATCGCATTGGACCAGAGCCCGTACCAACGATACCAGTAGTAGTGCTCGAGATACGGATCGGCGCAGGCGAACCGTGGCGCGCGTGCGAAGCGCTCCGACCAGCGACGCCTGCTCGCGCCGCCGAGCGTCGATGCGTGTGTCGCGTGTGCCGCCTGTTCCGTAACAGGTGGGGTCGCGGACGCGGCGATCCCCTCGGGCGTCGCGCCCGCGCGCTGCGGCAGTTGCAGTGCGGTGAGGCGCATCGCGAAGGTGCTCCAGGCGCCCTCGGTCGTGACCGCGAGCGTTCGATGCACGGCGCCGAAGAGCATCGCGTCGCCCCATCCGCCCTCGAGCCGAATCTCTCGCGGAAGCCCGTCGCCGGCCCACTTCTCGACGAATGGCGTCAGATCCCATCGCGGCACCGACCGCACGCGCGCGGAAAGATAGGCCGCCCAACTCGCCGTCTCGCCATAGCACGCCAGCTCGGCGCGAACCGCCAGTGATTCGCCGCGCTCGTCGTGCATCGTCGTGTGGAATACGAACGCGCCATTATAGCCCACGGTCCACCGATCCACGCTCGCCGCAGCGTGCGCGGTCCACGCGATGAGGTGCAGTGGCGCGTGACGCAGCCCCTGCACCAACCACTCCGAAGCGAACACGCCACCCGGCTGTACCGTGCGCACCTCGCTCGCCATCATCCCGTTTGCGAGCCGGTAGTCAACCGTCAGCTCGGACGGCGTCCACCGTCGCGCGACTGGGCGCAGCGCGATCTCGCGCCCGTCGCCATCGAGGGCGCTCACCGTGAAGAGGGGCGCGAACGAGTAGTGGTAGAGCGATGCCTCGTCCCAGAAGCCGGGCGAATCCACCCACCGCGGGAACGCAGGGGCGTACGCGATCCCGTCAGTGGCCGAGAGAGACCACTTGTCGGCGCGCGCCAGCAGTGCGAGCGGATCGCTCATGACGCGCGCAGCGGAACTAGACAGTGACGGCGGAGATCTGCTCGAGAATTTCCGCGTTCGACCGCTTGAGCCCCGGGTTCGCCTCGACGTGCGCCCACGAGATGATGCCGTTCATATCGATCAGGAAGTAGGCGCGGGCCGAGAAGAACTTGTCCGCGAGGAGCACGCCGTACGCGCGCGAGATATCGCGCTTGAAATCGCTGAGGAGATCCTGCCGCATGTGGTGCTTCGCCTTGAACTCCTTGAGCGTCGGCACCGAGTCGACGCTGATCGGCAGCACCTCCACATCCCGGCTCGCGAACTGATCGAACTCGGCCGAAAAATCGCACAGCTCGGTTGTGCAGGTCGACGTGAACGCAAGCGGGAAAAACGCGAGGAGCACTCGCTTCCTGCCTTGAAAGGAGGAAAGCGTCACCGGTTGTCCGCTGGTGGAATCGGCCGTGAAGTCGGGCGCGCGATCGCCGGCGGCAAGCGCTTTGGTGACGGCGGGAGATGTCATTGAGAAGGCCTGTGAGTTGGTGTGCCGGAAGGTAGAAAGGGCTTGAAACGCGAGCAAGGATGCGCGCGGGAGCGCGACAGTCACTCACCGCGCGAGGCGGAAGGCGCGTGCGCCATCGCGTGTTGCGCACCGGTCGGTGGCGCATCGTCGGCATCCGGCGGCGACGTCCCAACGAGAATTGCGGTGAGGATCACCACAGCCATACCGATCGTCAGCTCGACGCGCGCGCTCGTTCGCAGCGTTGGTATCGTCTCCGGGTTGGTGAGGCGCGGCTTCACGACGCGCCAGTTGTAAATGCCGACGAGCCCCGTGAATGCGATGAAGACGAGCTTACGAAAGAGCGCCGATCCGTACGGCGTCTGCCACAGCGCGGAGAATGTCGGAAGATGCGACCACGCGGCAACCACGCCCGTGAATGCCAGCGTCGCCACGCACGTGATGGCGAACGTGGAGAATGCATTGACCAGCTCCGCGGCGGCGTGGCCGCGCTCCTCGATGGGAACCGAGAGCACCGAGCGAAGCCCGATGGTCGCGACGACGAACAGCGTGCCCATCCATCCTCCCGCCGCCATGACGTGCACGGAATCCAGGAGGACGTGCACCGCGGGGTAGCTCACCGATGTCGCGTGACCCGTAAGCGAGAATGAGAGCGCGAGCGCCATCGTCCCCGCCGCGGCAATGCGCCACGTCGCACGACTGCCCTCTTTCACGGTAAGCGCCACAGCCATCGCGACCGTCGCCGCCGCACCCACCAGCCATCCCCAGCCCCACACGGTACTCCCGAGCAGCGGCATCAGGACCAAACTCCCTCCCTCGCCGATCAAGTACCCCTGCGCGAGAAGGCGCGCCACCATTGCGCACGCGAGAACGATCGTTGCCCATCGCGCGAGTCGCCGCGTCGCGGGAAGCACCGCGGTAATCTCGAGCTGGCTCCCCGAGAGGTGCGACACTCGCGTCGCGATGAGGAGGATGAATGCACACGATCCGATGATCGTGAGCGCGGCGAGATACATCACCGCGCGAATCGCGACGTAGGCCGGCGAGTCCACGCCGAACGTCGGAGCGACGTTCGCCATCGAGTCGGCGAGTGCCAGCGCTCCACCGAGAGGAGGCAGCAGAGGTGTTCCGTGGAGAAAAGTATGGAGCGTGCGAGGCTCGAACTCGCGACCTTTCGGTTGCAAACCGAATGCTCTCCCAACTGAGCTAACGCCCCGCGCGGCGAAAGATACGCAGCAGTGCCACGCGAAGGGAGAGCGCGGCCAGGCCGCGCCTGTCTCCCTTCGGTTACTCGTGCGCCGGCAGCGGCTCCATCGTCTCCGGATCCACCGGCACCTGCACCTCGTCGCGGTACTCGCTCGTCATGAGCGTCACGCGCATGCGCGGAAACGCATTCATGAACGACGTGTAGCACGCGCTCCAGATGCCGAGGAAGCCGAGCGTGACGCCCACCTCCCAAATCCGAACGGGAACCTCTCGACCATGCCATAGAATCGACGGATAGACCTCGATGTACCGCAGCGACCAGAGGCCGACCAGGCTCGCATGAACGCGAACAGTGTCAACGTGGGGAGATACACCTTCGCCGCGCGCGACACAAGACCGAAGAACGGAAACACGAACACCAAGACACCGCCGACCATCGTCACGCGAACCCACGGGCCGATGAACCGGAGCCGCGGCCAGTGCGTCTCCTCACCGATGTTGCCGTACCAGATCACGAGATACTGGCCAAAGGTGAGGTAGCCCCAGAATGCCGTGAACGCGAAACAGAGCTTGCCGAGATCGTGGAAGTGTTACTTCGGGAATCATATCGTACGGCGCCCAGGATAGCGGCGCCACGCCATGCGTGAGCAGCGTCCAGCACATGAGCGAGCGAGCCATGCCACCCATGAAGAACCACCAGCCAGTACAGCGTGCTCTGGAAGTGCACGTCGAGCGACATCGAGAGATCCCAGCCAGCACCGACCAGAAGTATCCGAACGCCGAGTGCGAGGAAGACCGCGAGCTTGCCCTGCAGCGAATGGGTCGTGTGCAGTTCGCGACGCTCGTCGCCGAAGCCGCGCCGCATGCGCTGCGCGGATGCCCGCCGCCCACTGGCGATCCCGCCTCGGGCACGAGACCCACGTCGAGCCGCACGGACATGTAGATGTACCAGACGCTCAGCACCGTCATGGCGCCGAACAGCACCAGATCGCGTGCCACCACGAACGGGTTGCAGTACAGCGCTTCTCCGGCTGCGGAGCGGCCGTTCGCCCACGGGAAGATGTGTCTCTTCCCAGCGAAATCGACGATCAGCAGCAGCACGAACGCGATCGGCAGGAAGGCCACGTAGCCCTCGAGGAAGCGCACCACCGGCCGCGACCAGCGCGCCGTGGTGATGCGCTGCACCGCCACGAACATCACCCGGCCGACGAATCGTGGCGAAGAACAGCCAGTTGACGTGATACGCCTGCCAGGCGCGATCGTGTCCGACCGGTGAATGCACCGATGAGGAACACGAGCCACCCGATCGCGGCAAAGCGCGCACGTCCCCATGAGTCAGGTTGCGCGGGATGTGGCCGTCTGGTGCACGCGCAGAACCTCTTCGCGCGAGGGAACGCGAGCACATGCACGCTCACTCTTGCATCTCCGGCTTCGCGGGTGCGGGAGGGTTGCCGGCGTGGTCGCCGTGCCGGTTTCGGCGCTTGCGTTGGGAGGCTGCGCGGTGCCGGTGCGTCGGCGGAGGCCCCCGGATCGGCCTGCGCTCCCTTGTGCCGCGGCAGATACGGCGACGGGCGCGTTGGCGCCGTCTGCGTGTAGCCCGGACCATCTGTCCGGTCTCGCCGGGATAGCCCACCGGCGCCGTGTCGGCGACAACGCCCGCGCTTGCCCTGGAGCCCGCGGACGTAGTTGACGACGTCCCAGCGGTCCATCTCCTCGATGCGCTTGTAGTTCGGCATCAGGCCGCGGCCGTTTCGGATCATGCCGAAGATGTAGCCGTCGGTCCGGCCCTTCGTGACGACGGCCAAGAGGTTCGGCGCGGGAACGCCGTAGCTTGCACGCCGGACCATCGCCCTTCCCGCGGCCCCGTGACAGACCGCGCAGTTGATCTGATAGTACTTGCGACCGTTATCCAGCGACGCGCGCAAGTCGGTCGGATTCGGGTTCGACATTGGTCGACACGCGAATCGATCGCGCCTGGACCGGCGTCATGCTCCCGTTTGGACACGCATAGCCCGGCGCCGTACCGTGATCGGCACCGAGTACGCGACGGAGTGCTGCGGATTGCCCGCGGAACGGCATCGTGTCGTTCGCGGCGATCGCTTCCCATGGCTCGATGCGCGGCTGATCGCTTGAAGTCCGAGAACCACGCGCATGCGCCGAGCAGCGAGCAGCGCGGCGCAGCATCATCGACGGCCGGTTGAGAGTCCTAGCGATCACCGCGCACCTCCTCCGCACCGTTCTCGCGCAGCACTCGCCGCTCCGTCTCCTGCTCGTCGGGCCTGCACTCGACCCAGATTCCGAAGCTTCCGTCGCTGAATCGCGGATCGTAGCCCACGGTCTGCGTGATGCGCGGGAATGCGCGCGTGTGACGAACATGCCGAACACCGTCGACAGCGACCCGATGAGCACCATCACTTCGAACCCGATGATCGTGTACGGCACCCATGACGCGATCGGCTTTCCTCCGACCACGAGCGGCCAGTAGTCGGAGATCCAGATCGGAATCCAGTAGCCGAAGGTCACACCAAGGAGCGCCCCGATGAGCGTGTAGACGCGAACCACGCTCGGCGGCGCCTTGAGCACGGCGTCGAACTCGTGCCTCGGCGCGGGCGAATAACACCGTCACATCACCCACGCGAAGCTTCTTGAGCTCCTCGATCGCTTCCACCGCGCGAGTCGAGTTCCGGGAATACCCCAACGATGCCTCGCATCAGAGCACCTCGTTGCTGGCGTCCGGTGCCTGGCGTCTCGCCGTGCCCGTCCAGACTCAGGCGAGACACGGGTTGCCGCATCCGCGGTGGCACGATCTCCTTGATCTCGGCGATCGCCATCACCGGGAGCTGCTTCACGAAGAGCAGGAACCACATCGAGAACCAGCCGAAGCTGCCCAGGAGAATCGCCCAGTCGATGTAGGTGGGCGCGTACGGCGCCCATTGCCACGGCTCGAACTCGTGCGAGAGCGACGGGACGATGATCACGAAGCGTTCGTACCACATCCCGAGGTTGATGAAGATCGAGAGCGATGAAGAGGAACGTCGTGTTGCGCCGCAGCTTCTGCGAGAAGAGCAGCATCGGCAGGATCGCAGTTGCACGTCAGCATGATCCAGGCGGCCCACCACCATTGACCGAGCACGCGGTTCACGAAGTACGCCTGCTCGGTCTCGCTTCCACTGTACCACGCGATGAAGAACTCGGTCAGATACGCGCAGCCGACCACGAGCGACGTGAACAGGCAGAGCTTGGCCGCCGCGTCGAGATGGTTGAGCGTGACGTAGTGCTTGAGCTTGAACCAGCGGCGAACCGGGATGATGATCGTGAAGACCATTCCGATGCCCGAGAAAATCGCGCCCGCAACGAAGTACGGCGGGAAAATCGTCGTGTGCCATCCCGGTACGTCGGCCATCGCGAAGTCGAACGAAACGACGGAGTGTACCGAGAGCACGAGCGGCGTCGAGAACGCCGCGAGAAAGAGGTACGCGCGCGCGAAGTGCCGCCACTCGCGATCCGAGTTGCGCCAGCCGAACGAAGCACGCCGTAGATCTGCTTGCGAATCGGGTTCGTCTCGCGGTCGCGCAGCACGGCGAGATCCGGGATCAGCCCGATGAACAGGAACGTCGCCGACACGGTGAGGTACGTGAGGATCGCGAACACGTCCCACACGAGCGGGCTCTTGAACTGCGGCCAGATGAGCCGCCAGTTCGGATACGGGATCAGCCAGAAGAACTTCCACGGCCGCCCGAGGTGCAGAATCGGGAAGAGTCCCGCCGTCATGACGGCAAAGACGGTCATCACCTCCGCACAGCGATAGATCGTGGTGCGGAAGCCGGCGCGGAACAGATAGAGAATCGCGGAGATCAGCGTGCCCGCGTGTCCAATACCAACCCAGAACACGAAGGTGATGATGTAGACGCCCCACATCACCGGCGGGTGGTACCCCGCGACGCCGAGTCCCATGTAGATCTGATAGATCCACGCGGTGGCACCGATACCCAGGCACGTAACGGCAATGGCCAGTCCCGTGAGCCACGCCTTCGTGATCTTGAGCGTGTCGAGAATCTCGTCCGTGACCTGCGTGTAGCTCCTCACCATCGGGAGCTGCACGTCCGCCGTGGCGATCTTGTCGCTGCGCTCTTCGTGACGTCTCGGGTGCGACGGCAGTCATCTCGTCTACGCCCCCGCCGCGACCGTGTGATTGACCTTCTTCAAATACACCACCGCGGTGAACGTGTTGAGCTCCTCGAACACGTGGTACGCGCGCTTGTCCGCGATCATCTTCGTCACGGACCACGCAGGATCCGCCGCATCGCCGAAGGTGATCGCGTTCGACGGGCACGCCTGCGCGCACGACGTCGTGAACTCGTCCGCTTCCACGGCTCGCCCCTCGAGCTTCGCGCGATGCTCGGTCTCGCGAATGCGCTGCACGCAGAAGGTGCACTTCTCCATCACGCCCTTGCCGCGCACGGTGACGTCCGGATTGAGCTGCCAGTTCATGCGCTCGGGCCACGCGTACTGCGGCCGCGCGGGCTCGCCGTAGCCGAACCAGTTGAAGTAGCGAACCTTGTACGGGCAGTTGTTCGAGCAATAGCGCGTGCCGACGCATCGATTGTAGACCTGTACGTTCAGCCCGTCCGGCGAGTGATAGGTCGCGTACACCGGACACACGGGCTCGCACGGCGCGTTTCCGCACTGCTGGCACATCATCGGAACGAAGCGCGTCTCGAAGCTCTCGTCGAGCGTCTCGCCGCCCTCGAAGTAGCGCTCGAGCCGGATCCACGCCATCTCGCGGCCGCGCAGGATGTTCGCGCCGGGTTGTCCTTCGAGGCCGGCCGTGGAGTTCGACTGATGGATCGCGCCCACCGTGGCAATGTTGTTCTCGGCGTAGCACGCCGTGACGCAGGCGGAGCATCCGGTGCACCGAGCGAGATCGACGGTCATCGCCCAGCGGCGCTTGGCCATCCCGCTCCAGTGATTCGGATCGTACATCCCCTTCCTGTTGTCGTCGCTCGGCAGGTCGCCCTGCGCATCCTGCGCCACCGGCGCCCGGAGCCCGGGTAGAAATTCGTGCGACGCGTCGCCCGGCAAGTGCTCCTCGCCGCCCGCCTTCTCCGCCTCGGCCGGCGTGGGCACGATGCCGAGATCGCGCGCGTCGACAGCCTGCGCGATCCCGCGGCCGTGCTGACGCGCCGAGCCTTCGGTGCTCACCAGCGGAATGAAGTCGCCGGTCTTGGTGACCTTCACCTTCGTCGACGTCCAGGCCTGCGCGCCGGACTTGGCGTCGAACGCGACAGGCAGCAGATCGCCGGGGTTGACGCCAACGTTCATCGCGTAGCGCCCGTACGCCGTGTGTCCGCGGCCGAAGGCGATCGCGATCGTGTCGCCGCGGAGCCCGGGGCAGACGTATGCGGGCGCGGTGATCGCACCGGCCGCGGTCTCGACCCGAAGCACGTCGCCACTATCGATGGCGAGTCGTGCAGCAGCCGATGATCCGACCTCGACCACGGTCTGCCAGCACACCTTCGTCACGGGATCCGGGATCTCCTGCAGCCACGGCTTGTTCGCGCCGCTTCCATCGTCGAGCAGCGGCGACGGGTAGACGACGAGATACGTGTCGCCGGACGTCGCTTCGATGTTCGCCGCGGTGCGGGTAGTGGCCGCGACGGCTTTTTTCGCGCGCTCGCCGGTGAGGGTACCGCTGCTAATCCCCTTTATCAGAGACGCCGTAAACGCTGTCGTACCACCGGGATAGCGTCCGATCAAATACTCACGATAGTTCGTCGCCGGATGCACAGCCGCGAGCTTCGGATTGCCCTTTGCGACCGCGAGCAACACGTCAGCCGTCGCGCGAGTCTCGTAGACCGGGTCCATTCCGGGTTGCTGCAACGAGATCACACCGCTCAGCGGCTGCGCATCGCCCCACGACTCGATCGCATGGTTGTCGGGAAGCACCAGATCGCAGAGCTCCGAGGTCTCGTCCGGATAGCTCGAGAACGAAACCTTGAACGCGACCTTGCCCATCGCGTCGGCGACCTTCGCGCTCTTCGGACTCGTGAACACCGGATTCGCGCCGCGCACGAGGAGCGATCGACACCTGCCCCGCGCGCATCCGCTCGATCGCATCCATCAGTTCGGCGTCGGTCGACATTCCCTCGAAGCTCTCGATTGGGCGAGCGGTGAGCACCGAGCGTCCCACGTTGCCGAACTTCTGATTGAGCCCGTTCACCGCGAGCGCCACATCGAAGGATCCCCCCGCGAGGAAAAGGCTCGGTGCCCCCTTCGCGAGCTCGGCCGCCAGCGCCTGCAGCGTGGCAACCGGCACTTCGCTCGCCTGCGCGGCCTGGGCGACGGAGCCGGAACCGCCCAGAGCGTTCGCGATCGCGAGCTCGGTGCCCGGCTTGCACGCGATCCACTGGTCGGCGTTCATGCCGGTGAGCGAACGCCTGGGCCCGACGTACACGAACCGGGGCGCGTCCGCGCCCTTCGCGCGCGCGTCCGCGAACGAGAGTTGCTGCGGCACGTTGGCGCCCCAAGTCTCCAGAAAATCGGCGCCGAAGGAGACGATGAGCTTCGCGGCCGTGAAGTCCAGCGATGGCCACGCCACGCCGTAGCTCTGTTTGTTCGCCGCGATCACGCCGCCGTCCGCGAGCGCTTCGTGGCTCGAGATGCGCCGGCATTCCGTAGCCCGCGAGCCACGCATCGAGAAAGCCCGGGAAGCTTCCGCTCTCATGCTGATTGATGAAGACCGCGGACCCCGCTTTCCCCGCGCTCTGAACGGTCGCGAGCTGCTGCTCGAGCAGCTGGATCGCCTGAGTCCACGAGATCGCCGAGAGCTTGCCATTCTTTCGGAGCATCGGCTGGCGATAGCGATCCGGGTTGTACAGCCCTTGCACACTCGCCTGCCCGCGCGAGCAGAGCGCTCCGCGATTCAACGGATGATCGGGATTGCCCTCGATCTTGAACGTCCGGCCATCGCGCACCTCGAGGAGCACGCCGCATCCCGCGGCGCACTCACGGCACGTCGACGCGTAGTAGTTCGAGACACCGGGGACAGTTTCGTCAGGTTGGACGAGATACGGAATGAGCTTCTCGCCCGTATTCGAGCTGCACCCCATGGCCGCGGTCGTCGCTCCCGCGGCGCCGAGCACCTTGAGAAAGGTGCGGCGGGACGTTCCCTGCTTCTGCTCTTCCACGGGCGTGGAGCTCTCACTCATGCGCGATTCCTAATAGTGACAGGTGCTGCAATCGTAGCGAGCCTTCCACGCCGGATTCACGTTGCCAATGTGACAGTTGACGCACCATCCCATGTTGAGCGGCGCGTACTGGTACACCCTCGTCATCTGCTGAATCTGTCCGTGACAGGTCTGGCAGGTGACGCCGGCATTCACGTGGCGCATGTGTGGAAACTGGACGTAATCGGGGACCTTGTGCACGCGCACCCACGGAATCGGCTGCTTGTTCTGCCAGTACGTGGTGAGCTTCTGGATCCCTTCGCTCGTGCGCGCGGGAAGTCCGTCCGTCGCCGGGCGCTGCGCGGTCACGACCGTGTGGCAGCCCATGCACGTGCCGACAGCAGGGAGGCCCGGGTCCATCGACTTGTTTGCTGAGAAGTGACAGTACAGGCAGTTCATGCCCAGCGTTTGCACGTGCCGTGGGTGCGGGAAGGCAATCGGCTGCTCGGGCGCGCGTCCCTGCGGCGTCGATCCACCCCAATAGCCCCACTCGCCGCGGTTCACGATGAGCGTGTCAGGGGCCTTGTTCGTGGCGCGTGCGGACGGTCGGACGGTTGGCGCGGAGGCGGGAGATGCTGTTGGCTGCTGCTGCTGAAGTGCGCCGGTGTACGCGGATGCAATTGCTGCGACGACCGTCAACGCCACGAACCCCGGCAGAACCGTCCACTTTTTCCGAATCGTCATTGCGCCACGGAAACGGTGCAATCAGAGGGCGCTGCCTTTGTGAAATCGTTCACAAGCAGCGCAAGTGAACGGGAATCTGCACATGTGGCTCACCACGCGCAAGTAGCAGTCTACGCAAGGGATTAGACCCTTCGCATGCTCTGCACACTCCGCCGCTCACGGCGCCACGGCGAGAGTCAGGTTGCGAGCATCACGCGGAAGCAGCTCCAGGTTCGCGACCGGCGACTGCACGAGGCGAAGCGGCCATGCGCTCCCGAACAGGAAGTGACCCGCGCCCATTGTCAGCAGCAAATGCGCGAGGTCGTCCTCCGGAGGCCCCCAAATCCACGAGATATCCCAGCGCAATCGCGCACGCTCATCCGGAGTGAGCCCCCAGTGCGTTTCCTCAATGAGCGCGCGCCCCGCCGCGGTCACGACTACGTTCACGCGCGAGTTGGCGCGCACGATCGCGCGGATGTGCGCGCCGCTCAAGTCCGGCGCGACGTCGAGCGAGCTTCGCTGACGAACATCTTCGAATCGCGTCGTGAGCACGAGCGGCAGTCCGAGCTCACCGCACGCGCCCGCGAGATGCGCGAGGCTGGAGTCGTGCGCGCCCATCCCCCAGTGCGCCGGATACGCGCGGATCGCGCGCGCGCCCGACGCATGCGCGGCCGCGAGCGCCGCCTCCCAGCGCGGCCAGTCGGGGCGGATGGCGGGCACCGGCTCGAGGATCGCGCGGTGCGGCTCGAGGGCGGCGAAGAGTGCCTCGTTCCCCGCGGTCACATCGCGCTGAAAGGCCGTGGGCAGATGACCCACCCACGCTCCCGCGATCCCTTCACGCTCGAGCACACGAACCAGCACTTCCGGATTCGGATGCGGAAGCTCGCGAAATGGATAGGCGCCGATGAAGCAATTGACGTCGATCATTGCTGCACGCGCACGTGTGCGTCGGTGCGACGCGCGGCGACTCCGCTCGTCGGAATACCCGGAAGCGAATTGTGCGGGAAGATGCGCGCGGCGTTGCGCCAGCGCACATCCTCGAGCTCGTCGTCGTCGAGCCCCACGGCCTCGAGCGCGCGCAGCTTCGCGAGTCCGGTCTCCATCGTGATGTCGCATCCCCAGAGAAGCCGAGCCGCGCCCACGGAAGCATACGCGAGATCGAGCATCCCGCGATCGACACCGCTTCCCGACAGGTCGAGATGGATGTTCGAGATATCCGACACTGCGGCGCAGCTGTGCGCCCAATCGCCTCCCCCGCCGATGTGCGCGAGGATGAACGACGCGCGCGGGTGCCGCAGCGCAAGGCGGCCGAGATCCACGCCGTCCGAGATTTCCTGCCCCGGCCACTCGCGCGTGCGATGCTGCCAGATGTGATGTAGTACAGGAATCCCTCGCCGCGCCGCTTCGTCCGCGATGGGATCGAGCAACGCATCGTCGGCTCGACGGCTCGCCGCGAGCTTGATCCCGACCGCGCCGCGCCCGACGCACCGCTCGATCTCCTCGCGCGCGTGCGCCCCGTCATTCGGGTTCACGCACACGTAACAGCGAATGCGATCGGGATGCGCGTCCTGCAGCGCGAGCATCGCATCGTTTCCTTCGGTGACGTCCTCGGGCGACGGGAAATACGTCGGCGACGTGTGGCCCCAGCTCCCGAGGATCGACGCGATGTGCGCGCGGATCCCGATTCGCTCGCCGGCGCGCATCCTCGCGGCGTTGACGCGCTTCCAGTCGCTCCGCCCCGAAGCGGGATGATGGAAGTGCGCGTGCACGTCCACGAGCGGCGTGCGCCCCGCGAGAGGCTCGCCTGAATCCTCAGCCATCCGCGAGCTCCTCGCGCAGCGCCACGAACGCGGCGCTTGCGGCACTCTCGATTTCGCCGACATCCGACTCATCGTGCGCGAGCGAGGCGAAGTTGTACGCCCCGCGCTTGAACAGCACGCCCTCCTCGAGTGCGAGCTCGCCGAAACGCGTGCGCTGATCCTCATCCTCGAAGTCGAACAGCCACATCGGCGCGATGCCGCGCACGGTCACACCGGCAATTCCGGACGCCGTGATCGCCCGCTGAACGCCCTGCATCATCTCCTCGCCCGCCGCCCACAGCCCTTCGCAGACCTCCGCCCGTTCGTGCCAATCGAGCACCGCGGCCGCGGCGGCGAGCGCCATCGTCTCCCCCGCGAGCGTCGACGAGATCCAGCAGTCCGACGCCGCGCGCATCACGGACTCTCGGCCCACGATCGCGCTGAGCGGATATCCGTTGGCCATCGCTTTGCCGAACACGGCGAGATCCGGAGTGATGCCGGAGTATTCCTGAAATCCGCCGGTGCGCAGACGGAATCCTGTCTTGATTTCATCGAAGATCAACACCGCGCCTCGCTCGTCCGCGATGCCGCGCGCGGCTTCGATCCACGCGGTGCTCGGCAGTCGCTCGATCACCGGCTCGATCACGATCGCCGCGAGCCCGTCGCCCGCCTCGGCTGCCGCGCTCTCGAGCGCCGTGATGTCGTCGAACGGCACCGCCGTGAAGTCCTCGTGGGCGCCGCTCACCGTGCCCGGGCCATCCGTGTACCAGTCGAGCCATCCGAAATACCCGCAGCCGATCACCTTCGCGCGCCCCGTGTGCGCGCGCGCAATGCGCACCGCCGCGGCCACGCCCTCCGCTCCGCTCTTCAGAAAGCGCACGCGCTCGGCGCACGGTATCACATCCGACAGCCGTTCGGCGACCTCTACCTCGAGCACGTGCGAAAGCCCTGCGATATTTCCCCGCTCTGCCGCCTGAGTGACCGCGAGTGTCACCGCGGCCTCCGCGTAGCCCAGGGCGACGGCGCCGAGTGCCATGGTGCAGTCGATCAACTCACGCCCATCGGCGGTCCAGATGCGGCATCCGGATGCGCGCAGATAGTGCATCGGCATCTCGTCGTGCGCGTCGCCGTAGAGGGTCGCGAATTGCTTGCTCCCCGTGGATGCCCCGCCGACGATGATTTTCTCGGCGCGCGCGCGCCAATCGTCCTCCACTACCTCTTCCGGACTCAGCTCGTCTTCGCTCATCCGGGGAAGAAGCCGCAGCGCGGCGGCAGCGTCAAGTGCGGGGCTCGCGCGCGCGTTCAAGTGCGCGCATGACCTCGATTGCGATGGAGCGCATCAGGTCGATCTCGCGCGCGTCCGGGGCGGCGCGGTAGGTGAGCGAGCGCAGCGAGCGGAGCACGAGGTCCTCATTGCGTGTGCGAAAAAAGTTGATCATCGCGAGCGACCGGTCTGCGTCGGTGAAGAATCGCTCCAGCTGCTCGGCACTCGCCGGCGGCGCGTTCTTGCGCGGCGGCGCGAGCGTACGCGATGCGTCGGCGGCGACGTGCAGCTCGTAGAGTGCGAGGAGCACGGCCTGGGCGAGATTGAGCGACGGGTGGTCGCCCGTCGGGATCGTGACGACGGCGTGGGCACGGTCGAGCGACTCGTTGGAGAGACCGTGGTCCTCGCGTCCGAAGAAGATCGCGACCTTGCCCTCCGTGGCGGAGGCGAGCATTGGCGTAGCGACCTCGCGCGGCGACGTGAGCTTCCACTTCGCCTTGCGCCGGCGCGCGGTGAAGCCGGCGGTGTACACGCAGTCCGCGATCGCCGCGTCGAGCGAGTCGAAGTGCTGAATCCGCTGTACGACGTCGCGCGTGTCGTGCGCAACGCGTTCCACGCGCGAGGGATCGTACTCCGCCGGATTCACCAGGCGGAGCAGCCGCACATCCATGTTCTTCATTGCGCGCACCACCGCGGCGATGTTCACCGGATCCTGCGGTTCCACCAGCACGACGCAGACGTTCTCGAGCACGCTCATCGCGGTAACCGCACGCGAAGAAATCGGTCGAGCGGCTGTCGATCGCCGCGCAGGTACACCCGGTCGCCGCGCGCACCGCTGAGCACCAGCTGGCCGCGGCGCCGTTGGCGACCCGGCGACATCTCGTTCACGAGGACGTCGATGGACAGCTCGGCGCAGAGCGCGGCGCGCGGCAGGGCGAAACGGATCTCATAGCCATGGGCAGTCACGCGCGCGACGGCCGTGAGGGTTGGTGCGTCGCTCGAACCGGAGATCCGGCGAATCCGCGTATGGGAGAAATCGCGCTCCGGGATGGCGAGCCATGCCAGTGGCTCGAGCCATCCTTCGCACCAGAGATGAAGCTGCACCCCGTCGCTGTTGATGTCGGGAGACTCGTTGTCGAGAGCAGGATCGGACGCATCCGCGTCCCTGAAAAAGAGCGGTGACTTTCGAATCTCGACGTGAACCTCGAGCTCGCGTTCATTCGCATCGATCGAGACGCGCGCTCGCGGTGCACCGGCCGCAGACCACGAGTGCTCCGACATTCGGTACTCGGGCTCGCCTAGGTCGCGCACGAAGGGAAGTGGGTGCGGGCTCGTGGCGCGATCCGCCTCGCCCGCCGGCACGACCGCGTCCAGCTGTGCATCGCGAAAACCCGAGAGCACGGTGTCGCCGCCGCCCGCGCCAGCGCCCACGCTTGAGGTGCGCACCATTGTCCCGCCACGCATACTCGATCGTCGCACCGCTGGCGTCGGAGATGCGCACGCGCTCCTCATCCATCGTGACCTCACGGAGCGCGCGCGACCAGTCCCACACCATGCGAATGCGCCCCGTTGCTCCGTTCATGCGAACGAGCACGAATCGCCGATCGCCCGCGCCGGGCGCACCGGGCGCGACGGCCGTCCACCACTCCGAATCTACGCTGGCACTGGCCCACGCGAGCGTCGCGCCCGACTCGCTCATCCGCGAGGCGAACGAGCGCACCCGCCTGCACCGCCGCGCGCCGCGCATCGTGCACGAACGAAAAGCCGTCCTCGAGCCCGTCGCCACCATCGAGCCGCGCCTCGCTCCACGCAGACGCCGTTTCCACGCGCACGCCCGCGTGCACAGGGAGCTCGACGCGCACCGATTCGGTCGCTGTCCAGCGCAGCTCATCGATGCACGCGTGCCCGGTGACCGTGAGCGCGCGCTCGACGATCGTCTCGGGGAGCTCGGACACGCGCGCACGCGCGCAAATCCAGCCGAGGTCGCCGCGCTCGTCGTACGCCATGAGCGTTCCCGATGCGCGCGACTGCGAGCGGCCGTTCACCAACGGCGCGTTGTGCGCGAGCGTGCTTCGATACCAGTGCAGCGAGCGATCGACGTAGCTCCCCGTGCCCATGTCATCGAGAATTCGCCGCGCGCCGCGTGCCAGAAGGAGATTGAGCCGATCGGGATGGCCGTGACCGCCGCCGTGGTGCCCGTAGTCGAGCGCGGCGTACGCCTCGCCGTTTTCCCGACGAAACACGGCGATCCCCTGCCCCTCGAGCAGCGCCGACGGCACGCGAGCATGGCCGAGCGGCGGCAGCGCCTCGCGCGCGAAGAGCAGCGAGCGCCATCCGAGATCGGCGCGATCGAGCGCGCTCGCCGGCTCGTTGCGCTCCGCCTCGGCGGCCGACCTCCACCGTCCGGTGTCGCGGTGCGGGATGTCGGCAGCGTAGAGGGCCGCGAGCGGCGCGATGAGCCGCGCGTCATCGGCGCGCGCGAGTCCCAGCTCGCACGACTCCGCCGTGCGCCACTGGCGAAGCGAGGCGCCGTACTGCGAGTCGCGTCGCGCCGGAAAGCCGAAGATCCGGGAAAGCGGTGAGAAAGGGCGTCGAGAATCCAGCCTGGAAGCGCGCGAGCAACTCGCCCCGAATCTCGTGGCCAGCCGTCTCGGCCATCGTGACGCCGTACCAGAGTGCGCGGTGCGAGAAGAGATGATAGTTCTCCCCCTCGTACCAGCTCCCGTCGGCGAGCAATCCCGTGCCCAGCTGCGTCGTCAGCCCCGACGGCGACGAATGAATCGCGTGCGCGACGAGCGCGTCGTCGCCGAGCGCGCGGCCAGCGGCAATGAGCGCCGCATTGTTCCAGAGCTGGCGATTCGATTCCCCCTCATCATACGGCGGATGAGCGCGGCGACTCGGCGCGGCGACGCGGTCGCGAAAGCGTCCCGTCACGTCCTGTCCGGCGCCGGCCGCATCGAGCAGATCGGCGGCGACGCAGAGCTGCAGCAGCCAGATCGACTCGAGGTAGGTGCTGAAGAACGGGCGCGACGGACCGAGCACGTTGTCGTCCAGCGGATAGCGAGCGTAGCGATCGGCGTATTCGTCGAGCGTCGCGCGCGCGAACGCGCCGAGCGTGGGCTCGTCGCCCAGTGCATGCAGCGTCGCGGCGTGTACGGCGCGCTCGGCGCGCCAGAGCTGCGCGAACATGAGCCACCATCGATGGTGCGTTCGCCCGTCTGCACCTCGCCACAGGTCGGGCAGCGGTGCGCGTGCGGCGAGTACGGATCGAACTCCAGCGGCGCGCCATCGATTGGACAGCGGCCGCCGTCGCGCGTGAGCATCGCCTTCTGCCCCGAAATAGCGGGCGCCTCGCGTCAGCACGCGCTCCATGTCGGCGCGCAGCGAGTGTGCGAGGGGCGAGAGGGCGCCGCGGCGATGCGCCGGCGCGCTTCGCAGATCGCTTGAATTCAAGAGAATTGTCACGGCGCCCGCGTAGCGGTCGCGGTGGATTGCACGTACCACGACGCGAGCGTCGCGAGCTCGCCCCGAAGATCCATCGTCACCCCCTGCAACCGCCGCGATGCGCCCTGCACCCCGCGCGCGTGATAGACCCACGCCACGGGCATCGTCGCGTCCAGCTCGCGCTCCACCGCACCCCATCGCGCCCGACCCGAGCGTGTCGGGCGCCTCGCGCGCCGCAGCGAGGAGCGAGTCGAGACGCGGCTCGTGGAAGCCAGCATAGTCCAGCGCGCTGCCGGCGAAGCGGGAATCGAACATGGCCGAGAGATACGACAGCGAGAGATCGCCGGGAATGCCGGTGTAGAGGGCGTCGAAGCTGCGCGGCGTTGCGCGGGCCGCGGCGAGGAACGAGGCGAGCTCGCGTTGGCGGATGGTGACGCGCACGCCGATCCTCGCGAGATCCGACTGGATCAGCTGCTCGGCCGAGTTGTCGGAGCTCCCGACCGTGAGGAGCTCGAGCGAGAGCGCGTGGGCTCCGCGACGCCGCACGCCGTCGGCGCCCGAGGCCACCCGGCGGCCTCGAGCAGCGAATCGGCGCGCGCGGTGTCGCAGAGGCGTTTCACTCGCGGCGCCGAAGGGATGCGTCGAGGGAATCGCATCGCTCGATGGCTCGCCGTATCCGCGCACGGCCACCGACACGATGCGCCGCCGATCGATCGCGAGCGAGATCGCCCGGCGCACGCGCACGTCGTCGAACGGTGCGCGCGATACGTTGAACACGACTCCGTACGACTGAAGCACCGGGTAGTCGATCACGCGCAGCGACTGGGTCGCGCGCCACGAGCGGGGCCATGGCGGGCGAGATGCCGGCGAGATCCAGCTCGCCGCTCGTCAGCCCCGCGAACTTCGTCGCGGACTCGTCGATGATCGCGATGATGAGCCGGCGGAGCCTGGGCGCTCCGCCCATGTCGGCCGGGAAGCCGGGGCGTCGCTCGAGCTCCCATCGCTGCCCTGCGACGCGGCGAACGAAGCGGAAGGGTCCGTTGCCGACGGGATGCAGCTCCAAAGCTGTCCGCGCGCATGGAGCCGAGCGGCGTTCGCGCCAGAAGATGCGCGGGAACGATCGGCAGCTCGCAGAAGATCGACGGGAAATGCGGCTGCGGATTCGCGAAGCGAACCGTCACCGTCGAATCGTTCCCGGCCGCAACGGCGGTGACGCCGGCGAGATCGCGAGGCGCGGGGAAATCCGGTTGCCGGGTCTCGCGCGGCATCGAGCGTGAAGGCAACGTCGCGCGCGGTCGTTGGCTCGCCGTCGTCCCATCGGAGCGAGCTTGCCAGGTAGAAGGTGAGCGCGCGGCGATCTGGCGAAAAGCGCCAGGCGCGCGCGTAGTATGGCGCGGGCGCCAGCAGGGCGTCGTAGCGTCGCGAGCGTCACGAACAGGGCGTAGCGCTGCACCTGTTTCGCCAGCGGATGGATCGTGACGAGCGGGTTGGCGCTCTCGAGATCGGCGCCGGATGCGATCACCACCGTGTCCGCGGCGCGCGGCGGCCCGGCGCACGCGGCCGCGAGCGCCACAATCGCGAGCGATCGCACGAGGCGCGCACTCTCACGGGTTGACGGGCGCCGCGTGCGCATCATCATCCGCAAATGCGATCAGCTCTGCGCCAGTTCGGCGTCGCCCTCGCGCTCTTCTGGGTCGTACTCAGTCTCACCTTTGTCCTCATCCGCGCCGCCCCCGGCGACCCGGTGTCCTTTCTCGCGCCGCCGGCCGCGACGGCAACTGAGCGTCGCCCGGCTGCGCGCGTCGCTCGCCCTCGATGCGACCGCTGGCCGTCCAATATGGTCGTTGGGCACGCGATGTATTCAAGGGCGACCTCGGCGACGAGCTTCGTCGCGCATCGCGCCGTCACGAGCGTGCTGGGCGACGCGATCCCGATTTCGCTCGCGCTCGGCGGGATCTCGCTGCTGCTGACTTTCATCATCGGCGTCGCCGTTGGCAGCGTGCAGGGTGCGCACCGCGGGAAACGACTCGACGGCGCTCTCACCCTCGCGACCACGACCGATCTACGCGGCACCGAGCTTCTGGCTCGCACTCTCGCTCATCGCGCTATTTACGTACGGCGCAGCGCGCCTTGGCCTTCCCGCCATCGTTGCGTCTTCCGGCCTTCGGCGTGCGCGACCCCGCCGGCGAGTGCCGGAATCGCCGATCTCGTGCGCCACGCGATGCTCCCCGTGTTGACGCTCACGCTCGTCGGCGCGGCCGGCATCGCTCGATACGCGCGGACCGCGCGTGGTCGAGCTGCTGCAGCTGCAATGGGTGCGCACGGCAGTGGCGAAGGGGGTGTCGACACGCGCAGTGCACGCGCGCCACGTTCTCGCCAACGCGCTCCCCACACTGCTCGTGCTGTTCGCCCTCGCCCTGCCAGGCGTGCTCGCCGGATCCGTGTTCGTGGAGACTGTCTTCGCGTGGCCCGGCGTGGGCCGGCTGATGGTGAGCTCCGATTTTCGCGCGCGATTATCCCGTGGTGGTCGGCGCGACGGTGGTGTACGCCGCTCGGTGATTCTCGCGAATCTCGCGGCCGATCTCGCGCTGCCGCTCGTCGATCCGCGGCGGCGATCATGATCGCATTCTGGCGCAGGTCGGGCGCGCAGACGCGCGTCGCGATGCTCACCCTCGTTGCGCTCGCCCTGGGCGCACTGCTCGTGCCGGCGCTCGCCAACACCGATCCGCTCGCGATCGGCGATGCGCTCGCGCTGCGCCTGCTGCCACCGCTGTCATTCGATGTCACACGTCACTTTCACCTGCTCGGCACGGACTCGTTCGGGCGAGACCTGTTCGTGCGCGTGATGCTCGCGGGCCGGCTCTCGCTCGCCGTCGGGCTCGCTGGTTCCGCTGCTCGCGGGCGGTGTCGGGATCGCGATCGGCGCGATCGGCGCATGGGACGGAGGGATTATCGATCGCGTCGCGATGGCTGCTCGGCGACGCGCTGCTCGCGATACCGCGCCTCGTGATCCTGCTCGTATGCGCCGCACTCTGGACGCCGGGCGCCACGATGGTCATCACGATCCTCGTGGCTCACGGGATGGATGGGCGTCGCGCGTCTCGTGCGCGGCGAGGTGCGCGGCCTGCGCTCGCGGCCATTTGTCGAGGCTGCGCATGCCATGGGTGCGACGCCCGTGCGCGTGCTCTGGCGACATGTCGCTCCCCAATGCGATCGCGCCGGCGATCGTCGCGATCGCGCTCGGCGTCGGGAACGCCGATGCTGCTCGAGAGCGGGCTCTCCTTTCTGGGCCTCGGGATTCAGCCGCCGCAGCCCAGCTGGGGGAACATGATCGCGGCTGGCCGCGATCTCATCGTGCCGGCGCCGTGGGTCGCGCTCGCGCCCGGGATCGCGCTGATCGCGCACGGTGCTGTCGTGCACGCTGCTTGGCGACGCGCTGCGCGACCGACTCGCAGGAGATGAGCTGGAAACGATTCGGGCGCGCTCCTAGCGCACGAGCGTCGTAATAATCGCGCGCGCAGGGGCGACGAAGGTGATGCGATTGTCTTGAATTCCAACTAATTCGCCGGGCGATTCATCGAGACGCGACGCACGCGCTTCGCTGATCGGCGCGCCGAGCGTCCATGCACCCGCGACGTCGCGATCGAGAAGATTGACGCAGCGCAGCACGAGCCAGGCGCCATCTTCGCTGGTCTTGATCGTCGAGAATGCGAGCCCGTCGCCTTCGAGCGTGGCGCCCGACGTCGCCTTCGGCAGCACGGTCGCGGAGCGCACTGTTCGTCCGGCGAGCGGATGCAGCACGTCATCCGCTGTGCGCTCGATGTCGGCGATAACGTCATCGTCGCGCGCACCGTGCAGCAGGAGCGCGAATCGCCCGCTGAAATGGCCCTGTTGCTGGGCCTCCGGCGTGCTCGCCGGCCATCCGGCGTGACCGGGGCGCTCGGGGAGATCGTTGCGAGACAGCTCGCCAACCGCGCGCAGCAACGTGAGCGCGACGGTGCCGTCGGCCAGTGCTTCGTACTCGCCGAGCCCGTCGGAGTAGATGGTTGCGCCACGATCCGGAGCGGCCAACGTCACGTAGCGCGCGAGCGGCGCGGTGCCGGGCGGCGTCTCCGAGGAGTGTTCCGGCGGGACGATCCTCTCACGGCGAACTGGTCCGAAGGCGGCGTCCGCGAACACTTCTGCGTTGGACACTTCCGTCGAGACTCGCAATCGAAGGCGATGGTCCACGAGGCCGTTGTCTCCGTCGATGTCGACACGTACGTACTTCGCCCCGGCATTGAGCGTGAGTGTGAGCGTACCATGCGCGGCGCGCGGCGCCAGCATTCTGAGCTGATCGTAATACTCGACGCGCCACTGAACCACGAGCGACGCGCGCAGCGGTCCGCGAAGACCGCGGCGCGGATTGCTGAATTCCGCAACACGAGGTGCGCCGCGCGGTGATGGTGTGTAGAGGTCACCCGCGTCGGTAACGCTCTCGATCGAGAAAACCGAGGCGATGCTTCTCGCCCCATCCGTGGCGTCGATGCGGATGTCGCCACGCGCATCGGCCTCGATTCGCAGCGCGCCGTTCTGGATCGAGAGCCCCGCCGTGAGCACTTGATCAGCCGCGCTGGACGCGACCGCCGCGTTGCCGCTGCTCAGTGCAAGCGATCGTGTGCCATATCCCGCGACCGGTGGCGCCCACACGAGCGCACGCGCCGACTCCACGAAATCATCCCACGGATAATGCTGAGGCGATTCGATTCTGTCGTGACGGCGCTCGGTCATGAGCCGCTGCACCGGAACGTCGCCGCCATCGAGCACCCACTCCGGCGGCGACTCGCCGATCGGCATCGCATCCGCGCCGCCGGATCCGGGCCCGACCCGCACGTGGTCGCGCACCGCCAGCACTTCCACCTCGGCGATGCCTCCCCGCGTACGCGCGGAGGGATTGCACACCACCACGGCGGACGTCCATGCGGTTGGCGCCGCGCGTGTGGCATCGGCGTCGTACCCGATCAGGTCGAACAGCGCATCCTCGCGCAGTCCCCCGGATTGCACCTCGGCATCCTCCAGCCGGGCCGCCATTGCGCGCGCGACCGGGTCGACGGAGCAACCGCACAGCGTGTCGTGCGGCTGGCATTGCAGGAGCGTCTTCCACGCCGCGCGCATGAGCGCACCGCGATTCGCGCGACACACGCGTTCCGCAAGCGCGACCCACGGCTCCGTGTTTCGAAGCAGCGATCGCTCTACCCGCGCCGCGCGGCGCTTGAGGGCGCTGCGCGTGCCGAACGTGCCTTGCAAGGTCCACGTGTAACCGTACGAGTCGCGAAGCTCGCCGCGCACTTCGGGGATCTCCGGGTGGGCTGCCGCGGCCGCAATGAGCGCGCGAGCGAATTCGCCGAGACTCGTGAGACGCACGTCGTCCGGGCGGGCCGCGACTGCGAGCGTCTCGACGGCGCGCGCACGATCGCGCTGTCGAGCGTGGTGATCGGCGCCGTTGGGCAGGAGCACGTGCCCGGTCAGCGCGCGGGGCGCGAGCACCGCGCGCAGCGCAGCCCATCGATCGCGAGCGCCCTTTGCATCGACCGGCAGCGACGCGCCGAGCTCGTATCCGTGCGGAGAGAGATGGTAGACCAGCGCCGAGCTCCCATCGGCCGCCCGCCAGCGCGCGACGTCGCGGCGCGGATGTGCGGCGCCGCCATATCCCCGCCAGAGCACGATGAGTGGCATCGCGAACCCGGCGGCGATCGCGGGAAGCATCGCTGGGTGGCCGAATGCGTCGGGCGAGTACAGTACCTTCGGCGAGGTGGCGCCGAGCTCGTCGAGCACCGCGCGCCCCACCAGCAGATTTCGCACCAGCGACTCGCCTGACGGAATCAGCTCATCCGCGAGCACGTACCACGGGCCCGCCTCGAGCGAGCCGTCGATCAGGCGTGCTCGGAGCTCGTCGCGCCGTTCCGGGCGCACGTCGAGGTAGTCCTCCAGTACGATGGCTTGGCCGTCGAGCAGGAAAGGCGCGACGTCGTCGTGATCGTCGAGCAGCGCGTCGATGAGGGCCACGAGCCGCTGGCGAAAGCGCCCCACGGGATGGTACCACTCGCGATCCCAATGCGTGTGGCTCACCACGTGGACGATCAACGATGACACGGGCGGATTCGTCATGGGTTCGCAAAGCTGCGTGTGCACAGCGCTTCGTGCAACGCGATCAGCGGGCGCAGAAAAAAAGAGAGGCGACCGAATGGCCGCCCCTCGCAAACCCTTTCACTCGCCCAGCTAGACGGCTGGCCGTCCGGTCACGAGACGCCACACGATGGCGATGACCGCGAGCACGAGCAACAGGTGAATCAAGCCGCCGCCGACGTGGAGGACCACGAAGCCGAGCAGCCAAAGAATGAAGAGAATTACCGCGATCGTCCACAACATTGTCGGGCTCCGCGAAAAAAGGGCTGTGTCGAACTCTTGCACGTGAGAGGGCAACTCGCGTACCAGTCGATCCGGAGCTAGCGTTAATGCTCACCCCGCATCCCGCTGGCGACCTCTGCCGAGAGAAACCCATGCCAATTGAGCACGTCTCGGACACCGCGCGTTGGGTTGCGGTCTATCGGGCAATGGAGAGCGAGCGTCCCGACGCTCTCTTTCACGACCCGTTCGCCCGGTCGCTCGCGGGCGCCAAGGGCGACGACATCGTCCGCACATTGAAGGACGCGCACTCCATGGCGTGGGCGATGATCGTGCGCACGCAGGTGTTCGACGAGATCATACTCGCCGAAGTCGCGACCGACGGCATCGATCTCGTGCTGAACCTCGCCGCCGGACTGGACGCGCGACCATGGCGACTCGCGCTGCCGACGTCGCTGCCGTGGATCGACGTGGACCTTCCCGATATTCTCCGCTACAAGCTGGAGACGATGGGTGATGCAAAGCCTCGCTGCGCGTACGAGGCCGTCGAGGCGGACCTGACGAATGCGGAGCAACGCAGAGAGCTGTTCGCGCGCATCGGCGCGCGGTCCAAGCGAGCGCTCGTCGTCACGGAGGGGCTGCTCATCTACCTGTCCGACGCCGACGTGGGCGCGCTTGCGTCGGACCTTCACGCCACGCCGACGTTCTGGCGATGGGTGATCGATCTCGCGAGCCCGCGCCTCCTGAAGATGATGACCAAGTCATGGGGAGCCGCAGTGGCATTGGGAAATGCGCCATTCAGATTTGCCCCGCCTGACGGCACCGACTACTTCCGCCAGTTCGGCTGGGAGGAGCGGGCGTACCACTCCACGATGGAAGAGGCGGAGCGGCTCGATCGCGAGATGAAGATGATGTGGCTGTGGAAATTCATCGGGCGATTCTACCCGGCGCGCATGCGCGAGGAGTTCCGCCGCATGTCCGGCATCGTGCTGCTCGAGCGATTCTAGGGGACTCGCGCGTCGCGATTCGCAGCGACACTCCGCTCGCGGTTGACCCTCGGTTGGGAGCAGTCGAAGTTCCGGGGCGACGCTCGTCACTCACACGGAGCCCCATGCATTCGCTTAGAGACCTCTGGCACCAGTATTCGGATCCCACGGGCCTCATTATGTGGGGCGGCTACGTCGCGCTCACGATCATCATCTTCGCCGAGACCGGGCTGCTCATCGGATTCTTTCTTCCGGGCGATTCGTTACTCGTCTCGGCGGGACTCATCGCGGCAGGCGGCACGCTCGACGTCTGGTTCATGTGCGCGATTCTTTCCGTGGCGGCCATTCTCGGTCAAACCGTCGGGTACGCCATTGGCCACGCCGCCGGACCGCGACTGTTCGCGCGCGAAAACTCGACGTTCTTCAAGCGAAGCCATCTACAGCGCGCGCACGACTTTTACGAGAAGCATGGCGGTGTGACGATCGTGCTCGCCCGATTCATGCCGATCGTGCGCACGTTCGTACCGGTCGTCGCGGGTGCCGCACGCATGAGCTATCGCCCATTTCAGATCTTCAACATCGTCGGCGGCGTCGCTTGGGTATGCGGTATGCTCATGATCGGCTACGGCCTCGGCCGCTACGTTCCCGGGATCGAAAAGCACATTGACAAGGTTATCATACTGGTCATCGCGGTGTCACTCGCGCCGGCGGTCATCGGTGCATGGCGTCGCAGGCACGCCGCGGCCGTAGCAGCCGCGACCGCGGATCTTCGCACGACAATACCGGAGGATTGAAATGGCTTTTACGCTGCCACCGCTTGGATATGATTACGGCGCCCTCGAGCCGCACATTGACGCGCGCACGATGGAGATTCACCACACGAAGCATCATCAGACGTATGTGACGAATCTGAACGCGGCAGTCGAGAAGACGCCCGAGCTGCAGGACAAGAGTCTCGAGTGGCTCCTGCAAAATCTCGCCGCAGTGCCCGAGGCGGTACGCAATGCCGTTCGCAACAACGGCGGCGGACACTGGAACCATTCATTTTTCTGGCAGATCATTGGCCCGAAGGCCGGCGGCGATCCAGTCGGCTCCGTTGGCGATGCGATCGCAAAATCGTTCGGCGACTTTGCGAAGCTCAAGGAGCAGCTGAATGCCGCCGGGCTTGCGCGCTTCGGCTCGGGATGGGCATGGGTCGTCGCCGACAAGGGCGGCAAGCTTTCCATCGAGAGCTCACCCAATCAGGACACGCCGTTCAGCGACAAGAAGACTCCCATTCTCGGCGTCGATGTGTGGGAGCACGCGTACTATCTGAAGTACCAGAACCGCCGAGCCGACTATCTCGCCGCGTGGTGGAACGTGGTGAACTGGGCGGAGGTATCGAAGCGCTTCGACGCTCGGTAGCGCGCGGCCTTCATTGCGGCGCCGCGTCGCCCTCGAGATACGTGTATCCCTCGAGTCCGGCGACGTAGTCCGCGATGAAGGTGTTGGCCTCCTGCCGCGTGATGTTCGTCGCGGCGGAGACCTTCCGCCTGAACGTCGTCAGCAAGTCGGACGCGCGGAACTGCACGTAGTTCAGCACCTCGGTCACCGTGTCGCCGTGCACGAGATCGGTCACCTCGTAGCCTGACTCCGAGAGCCGCACGTGCACGGCGTTCGTGTCTCCGAACAGATTGTGCAGGTCGCCGAGAATCTCCTGGTACGCGCCGGTGAGAAATATTCCCAGGATGTACGGCTCGCCCGGCCGATACGGATGCAGCGGAAGACTCGGGCTGCCGTGCCTGCCGCCCACGAAGCGGTCGATCTTTCCATCGGAATCGCACGTGACATCCTGGATGGTGCCACGGCGCTCCGGCTCCTCGTTGAGCCGGTGGATCGGAATGATCGGGAAGATCTGATCGATCGCCCAGCTATCGGGGAGCGACTGGAAGACGCTGAAGTTGCAGAAGTAGCGATCGATGAGCCGCGCCTCGAGCTCCTCGATGATGTCCTCGTACTCCTCGCGGTCCTTCTGCGCCATCACCGCCACTGCGTTCACCGTGGCGGTATAGAGCTGCTCCGCCATGGCGCGAGCCCGCAGCGAGAGCACACCGCTGTTGAACAGCGCCTGAGCGCGCTCCTTCGCGAAAGTCGCGTCGTGATAGACCTCGCGCGCCGAACGCACGGAAATAGACGCATAGGAATCCTGCAGATCGTGCAGGATTGTGTGATCGTCGTCGGTGAGTAGCGGAAGCTCGACGTCCTGCTGCGACTCCACGTCGATCACGTTGAGCAGGAGCAGTGCGTGGTGCGCCGTGAGCGCCCGTCCCGATTCCGAGATGAGATTCGGCATCGGGATCTCGAGCTCGCGGCACATCTCGGCGAGCGTGTACACCACGTCGTTCGCGTATTCCTGCACGGAATAGTTCACACTCGCGGTGACCGTCGACCCCGATCCGTCGTAGTCGATCCCGAGTCCGCCACCGACGTCCACGTGGCTCACGCGTACCCCTGCGGCGTGGAGCTCGGCGTAGAAGCGCGCGACTTCCTGCAGCCCGGACTTGATGTAGCGGATGTCCGTGATCTGCGAGCCGAGGTGGAAGTGGATGAGCTTGAGGACGTCGAGTCGGCCCGCGTCGCGCAGCTTGTCCACCACGCGAACGAGCTCGCTCGCGCTCAACCCGAACTTCGACTTCTCTCCCCCGCTCTCCGCCCAGCGCCCGTAACCTTCCGACGCCAGCTTGATGCGGATGCCGGCCTGCGGCGTAACTCCCATTTCATCCGCGACGCGCAGCAGCACATCGAGCTCGCCCTCCTGCTCGATGACGATGAACACCTGATGCCCGAGTTTCTGTCCCATGAGGGCGAGGTGCATGAACTCCTCGTCCTTGTAGCCGTTGCACACGATGAGGTGATCCGTGGATTCGGTGAGGGCCAGCACCGCCTGCAGCTCGGGCTTGCTTCCGCACTCGATGCCGACGCCGTGTCTCGCGCCGAACTGCACGATCTCCTCTACGACATGCCGCTGCTGGTTGACCTTGATCGGATAGACGAGTGTGTACTTGCCCTCGTACTCGAATTCCTTGATGGCTCGATCGAAGGTGCCGCACAACGTCTCGATGCGAGAGCGGAGAATGTCGCTGAAGCGGAGAAGCACCGGGAGCCCGACTCCCTGTTCGGCGAGATCCATCGCCATCGTGAACAGATCGAGCCTGCGTTCCGGGTGGGAGCGATCGGGACACACGACCGCGTGTCCCTGCTCGTTCACGTCGAAATAGCCGATTCCCCAGCCTTCGATGTTGTAAAGCGCGCGCGACTCGTCGATGCTCCAGTTGGTCGCTGCGACAGAAGGAGGACTAGCCTCCACTCGAGTTGCCATGCGGCGAATCTTACGGACGGAGGATGCGCTTCGACAGTACCGAACATGTCACGGAAAGAGCCGGCGGAGACTCCAGCGATCGCCGTCGCGCTCGAAGAGCCTGCGTTCGTGCAGCCGATGCTCACCGGCGTGCCAGAACTCGATGCGATCCGGACGAACGCGGCGACCGGTCCAGTGCGGCGGGCGTGGCACCGGACGGTTCGCATAAAGATCTTCGATGGCGGCCACTCGCGCCCGCAGCTCATCCATGCTCGCGAGTGGCTCGCTCTGCTGCGAGGCCCACGCGCCGATCTGGCGCTCTCGCGCGCGCGACGCGAAGTACGCGTCCGCTTCGGCATCACTCACCGGTTCGACCACACCCTCGATGCGGATTTGCGTCTCGAGCGCGGGCCAGTAGAAGCACAGCGCCGCGCGCGGCGTAGCGAGAAGCTCGCGACCCTTGCGGCTATTCAGGTTGGTGTAGAAGACGAAGCCTCTCTCGTCGACGCCTTTCAACAGCACGATGCGAACAGAGGGCGAGCCGTCGTGACCGACGGTCGCGAGCGACATTGCCGTTGGATCGGGGAGCCGGGTGCGATCGACTGCCTGCGCCAGCGCGAACTGCGCGCGAAATTCCTCGATGGGATCCATGTGGGAAAGCTAGGCGGGTGACGATCGATTCGTAGGCAGCGGGCGTCGCGAACGGACGCGCGATCAGATCTTCAGGTTGCGATGTCTCGCTTCCCTGATCGCGTCGTCGTAGCCCTGTCGCGCCGACTTCACGTACAGATCGTTCGCCGCCGAGTCGCTCTTCGCGATGCCGCGACCCTTGGCGTACATCGCGGCGAGATTGAACTGCCCCTGCGCGTCGCCCTTCGCCGCGGCCGCCTGGAAGAGCTTCACCCCCCGGGCTTCATCCTTTCGCACGCCCTTCCCCTCGGCGTACATCGCGCCGAGGCGGTTGAGCGCATACAAGTTGCCCTGGTCCGCTGCGCGTTGAAACCACGCGGTCGCTTCGCCCTCATTCCTGTCCACGCCCTTCCCGTCCAGATACGCCCGGCCGAGTTTGACCTGCGAGTCGCCATCGCCCAGCAGCGCTGCCTTGCGATACCAGTCGAGAGCCTGCTTCTGATCCTGCGGCACACCGCGCCCCTGCTCGTACATCGTGGCTAGTTGAAAAATCGCATCGCGATTGCCGGTGTCCGCCGCCTTCCGGTACCAGATCACCGCCTGCGCAGGATCCTTGTTCACGCCGAGCCCCTGGTCGTACATGCTGCCGAGGTTGCGCTGCGCCGACTGGTTGCCGGCGCCCGCTTCGCGCGTGCAGGCGGGTAAGGCTGCCGCCCAGTTTCTGTCGCTGTAGGCGTTCAGACAGTTGAGCGCCGGCGGAGCGGCGAGCGTTGGCGCAGCCGGCTCCTCGCGCGCCCTCGCCTTCGTCTTCGTCTTCGCCGGCGCGGCGGCGAGGCTCTTTGCAATTGTCATTTGCGGCGACCACTTCGTCGTCTGCCCGGCGTACACGTCCACTCGCTCCGATGCGGATTTGTACCCCGACGCCGACGCAACGAGCAGATACGTTCCCGGCGGCAACGAGAGCTGGCGCGCTGTCACGAGCTTCCCGCCGAGCGTCACTCGCGCACCATCGGGAAGTGGACCGATGGAGACGGCACCGCTGTCCATCGTCAACGTCGAGACCGCGGGCGGAGGCGCAACGGGGACGCTCGCCGGTACGATCGCGCTCGTCGCTGGATCCTCCGACGCATTGGCAGCGCCGCGATTCGAATTGGAGAAGTAGAACAGCCCCCCGCCAATCAGCACGATCGCACTGATGACCGCAATCGGGATGAGTGGCACACGCTTCCTTAGACCGAGTGCTTCGTCATCGGCGACCAGATCGTCGGGGACCATCACGCTCGGCGGCGTCGCACTTCTCGCCATGGGCTGCGGAGAGCGGGACGACGGTGCCGCGGCGCGCGACGCCGGCACGTTCACGGCCTGCATCACCGAGGTCGGCGTGGCATAGGTCGCCCCGAGAGATGCGACCAGCGGCTTGATGACATGCGTCACGTCCAGCGAATACGACGCGCTGCCGTCGCTGTCCTGCTCACGCACGAGACTCAGCGCAACCAGTCGCCCACTGCTCAGCGTGCGCGCGAAATACACCGGACCGCCCCCTTCGGAGCGCTCCATCTCTCCGAGCACCTCGTACTCGCCCTCGGCGGCGTGCCGCACGGCCTCGAGCGCCTGCTCGCGAGTCTCCGTGCCCTGGTGGCTGCCGGAGAGATCCCTGCCGCAATTGCTGCAGAATCGTCCGCCTCCAACGAGGTCGATGCCGCAGGAGGGACACGTGTTGGGTGCGACTGGGAGGACGGCGTCGAGCTCGCGGAGGACGCTCAGCTCGAAGTCGCTGCCGTTGGGGCGAAGCTTCAGCGCGACGAGTTTCTGCGTCGCTCGCTCGCGCGAAAGGTAGACGACACTTCCACGCTCCCCACGTCCCATCTCGCCCAGAATTTCGAACTCGGCGGCGGCGGCATCCTTCACCGCCCGCAACAGTTCGTCCTCACGCTCCTGGGTCCGCGGCGATCCCGTCCGCCGCCCGGACCCGGTCTGTCGCTCCATAACTTCTCCGGCAGATAAGTCGCGAGCACCCTGCAGCTACAGTAAGATGCCGAGGGGCGTGGGGAAAGGTTTGTGACGAACGAACCTTATGGCGACTTATACGCCTTGGGCTTGAAGGTCGGCGGCTTCTGCTGAATGAGATTCCCCACCGAGTCGGCACGACGACGTGCGCTGTCCTCGATCATCTTGGTGATCGCATCAACCTTGATCGATGGCAGCTTCGGCGCCTTGATCACTGACTCCGTATCCTCGACGTTCTTCGCGGCAGAGTGCGCCGGGGGCGGATCCTGCGTAACCGAACCGTCGGGAGGAGGCGCGGTTGTCTCGGAAGCAGGAGCCGCTGACGCGTTTTTCACGACGCTGGCGGCAGTCTTCCCAGGCGAACCCTCTGCTTTCGAGGAAGGGATGATCACGCTGGCGACGCCGGGCTTCACGACACTCGCCGGTGGGCCTGCGGGCACCGCCTGGTGCTTCACCGCGAGAGTATCCGTTGGTGCGGCGACGAACGACTTCGCGTTCGCCGTCGGAGCGACTGCCAATGTTGCCGGCTTCTCCTTGCGCGAGAAGTAACGCCATCCACCTGCGATCACCACCAGCGTCGCGAGTGCGATGCCTATTTTCAGCCATGGCCAACGCGCTTCGATCGGCCAGTCGAGGCTTATCTCCGGACGCGGATCCGAAATCCGATGCGTCGTGGGTGCCGGTGACTCGTGAACGATCGGGGTGCGACCCGAAGGAGTATCGGCGACCAGACGCGCAAACGAATTCGTGAACGAGCTCTCGCCATTCGCATTGGGGGCAGGAGCGACGTCGATTGCCGCCGCCGGCGCACTCGCGGCGATCGTTGGCGCTGCATGACTCGCCTCCAGTTTCTCGGAGTGCGGGATGAAATGCGAGCGGCGACTCCATCGTGCGCGAGTCGATCGCCGCAGAGCGAGCGCCGTTTCCGGCGTTCCGCACCGGGATCGCTACCGCGGCATTCGATCCGATCGTCTGCGGCGCACCTGAGGGCCGCACACGGTCGAACGTCGGCGGAGCCTCGGTTACCTCGATCCACGGCAGTGACGAGGAGCGTGCCGCGCGAGCTGGCGGTGGCGAGATGATGATCGATGGCGGAGCGACGACCGGCGACTTCACCACGGGCGGCGCCGCCGGCGGCGGAGCCTGCGGCGGTTTCATCGCGCGAGGAGGCGGCGCCATGACCGGCGGCATTTCTCCCTCGGCTACTGCACGACGCGCCTGCAGCGCCGCGCGCGCTGCGACCACCACGGGATGGTCCGGACCCATGGCACCCTCGCGCACTGCGAGCGCGCGCTCGCGATGGCGAAGCTCCTCTCCCATGCGGCCGCGCGCCGCGTTGATCTCGGCTAGCGTTTCGAGCGCCGTCGCCACCGCGAGGTCGTTGGGGAGCTGGAGCTTTTCGCGAATCTCGAGCGCACGTCGCGCGAATTCCTCGCCGCCGTCGTAGTCCTCCATGTGCAGCCGCACTTTCGCGAGGCTGGTCAGGATGGCGGCGATCTCGGGATGACTCGCGCCAAGCGCCTGCTCCTTGATGGTGAGCAGCCGCGCGAGCAGCGGTCCCGCCGACGCGTACTCGTTCTTGCGAAAGTAGAGCCGCGCCAGGTTGTTGAGCGTGACCGCGACGTCGGGGTGCCCCTCGCCGAGGTGCTGCTGGCTGATGCCGAGCGCGCGTTGAAAGAGCGGCTCCGCCTGATCGAGCTCGCCGCGCGCATAGTGCAGCGCCGCGAGATTGTTGATGTTCTGGACGAGACCGAAGTGCTCGGGTCCCAACACACGTTCGCGGATGGCGAGCGCGCGATGAAAGAGGGCCTCGGCCTGCGCGAAATCCTTCTGTTTGTACTTGAGCTGCCCGAGATTGCTCAGGCTCGACGCGAGTCGCACGTTGTCGGCGCCAAGCTGCGTCGCCTCGCGAATCGCTGCGAGGAACGACTGTTCGGCGCGAACGTAGTCGCCGTCGGTGAAGGCCAACCGGCCCGCTTCGTTCTGCTGTTCCCAGCGAGTTTCTATAGTGTCATTCATTCGCTCCTCCCTTCGATAAGACGCGGAGGCGCGCTCGCTGTAACCGGCTGAGCACGGCAATATTCGGGCGAGAAAAAAGGTGCCACAGGTCACCAGTGCGGCCTTTGTTCGGGCAATATCTTGGCTGCCGGACCTTCTCGCAAATGCGATGTCGCGTGCAGTGCTCAGGGCCGATAGGCAACCGACATGTAACCCTGGACGTGGTGGCGCGCGGGACCGGTGAGTGAGTAACCGATCCCACCGAGCAGGGTGGCGCCGGGCACGCGCACGATCCACACGCCGTCGGTGTGCCACCCGGCCTCGATCCCGATCACCTGGCTCCAACTTCCGCTCTGGTCGTTCGCGCTACCAATCCAGTAATACGGCCGCCAGATCGGGCCTGGGAGCGACACCCGGATCGTCTCGATCTCGGAGCCGGTTGCCACAGCTACCGGAAGCACCGGCATCGACACGCGCTGCGTGAGGATCGAGGAGTCCATCAGCGGCGGCGCGAGACCACCGAGCGCGAATCGCTCGAACTGCGGCGCAGAAGTGGAGAGCGCGCCATACAGGGCGTCAACTGCGAGTTGGTACCCCCCGCCCTTGATCGCGAACGAGCCGGTGACCACGAACGCGCGACCACGATTCATCGCCGAGGTCGCCCACGGCGCCACGCACCGCCAGACGCTCGGTCATTCGCCAATCCTGTGGAGTCTGAACAAGCCCGCCCGAGATGGACAGCTGGGCGAGCGCGCGGCGCATCGACGGAAGGTGAATAGGGTCCACGGTTCCCAACGAAGCCAGGCCGCGCACACCGAGATCGAGCGATTGCCTGTCGACCTCGAGCTCCGTCCACGCGGACACGGCACGGTAGCGCGCGTCGAATACCGACGGCGTCTCAAAGTCGCGCTGCTTTGAGGGTTGGTTCTCGAGCGCGAACCCCTCGACGCCGAGAACTGGCCGCCATCCACGATACGCCGCCGCGAGCGATGCGCCGCGCCAGCTGGCACGATCGCCCCACTGTCCCTGAAGCGAGCCACGTGAGCCTGCCGACGGGATCCGTTCCCGAATACGCGAGTCCCGCAGCTTTCCCCTCGCGCGCCCAGCTTCCGAAGATGAGCAGCAGCTGCGCGCGCGGGCCGATGCCATACGCTCGATCATTCGGGATCGAGGAAACGGGCAGCGAATCGAGAGCGGCCACGGCCGGTTCTCTCAGCACCCACGGGAATCGCGGGCGCGTGCTGTCCGCGAGTTGCGCCGTGGAGCCGAGTCGAACACGTGCGAGATCGAGGCCGCGTGCGTGCAAGCGGAGGAAGTAGACCCATCCGCTTTCGCTCGCCTCGGGATCGATCGCCGCGCCGCTCGCGTTCGTGAGAGCGGAGCGCGCACCCGTCGCGCGATCGATCCGCACGATGTTCGCCACTCCACCATCCTCGCTCGTGAACACGAGATCGGCGCCGCCGCGCGCGAACTCGGGCGCGTACGCACTCGACGATGCCTCGCTCACGATGGATATGTCACCGCCGGCGAACGGCATCGTGGCCACGCGCCATCCTTCCTCGCGCTGAACAGCGAAGGCGATCGTGCTCCCGTCGCGCGATACCCTCGGCCGGTTGTGAGATGCGTGCGGTCACCCGGCGCGAGCATCGTGATCGCGCCGGTCGCGAGATTCACTCGCACGAGATCGCAACGCCCGCCGATGCATCGATCCGCGATCGCTGTGAGACCATTGGGGGAGACGTCCGCGTGACGAATGCCGGCGCCGTGCGTGACGCGCCGAACGGCTCCCGTGCGCCAGTTCCACACGAACAGATCGCGGCGCGAAACACCGTCTCCGCGCGCCGCAAGGGCCGTCAATAGCACTCGACTTCCGTCCGCGAAGAATCGCGGCTCGGCAAACGACATTCCGCCGCGCGGTCCGAGCCGCGCGACGACGCCGAGCGCCGGGGGGCGCGCTCGAATCGCCGGAACATCTTCCGGGTCCAGCTCTCGAGCGCGCTCCGCCCGAAGGAGCGCGGCGCTGTCTGGCGTGTGGCGCGCGAGATTCACAATGACCACCCGCAATGCGTGCCGCGGATCCGAGAGCACCATTGCCATGAGCGTGTCGTCGCGCGAGAGCGCCGGAGCGCCCGTTGCCCAATGCAATCGCTGCACGAGCTCCCCTTCGCCCTCCAGCGGAAGGCTATCCGCGCGCGCGGCGAGCAGCGCTTGCTGCGGCCCGCCCGCGCGCGCATCCACCGCGTCGTGCGTGAGTTCGGCGGTGAAGCGGCCATACAGTTCGTCGGGCGGCGCACCGTACACGCCAACGAACGCCTCGCTGAATGAACGCTTCGTGCGCGCAGTCATGCGGCGCCAGAGATGCACGACGCTCGAGTCGCCGTCCCGCGCGGCGAGCCACTCGAGAAACGCGGAGCCCGCGAGATACGCCATGTCCCCGCCTTCGAAGTGCGGCGATCCGTCGAGCGCGCCGTACGATGGCAGTTGCCCCTCCAGCGCCCACTGGCGCAGCACGGCCGGGCGCCACACGCCGTTGGGCCGGCCAATGCCGCGTACGATTCGCCCCTCGACGAAGGTTGCGTATCCCTCCGCAACCCAGCGCGGCGCGTTCAGCGCGACCGGTCCGAACTTCACGGGTAGCAGTCTCGTGAGTCGGCGTACGCCCGGATTTCGCGATTCGCGTGTGAGATGCGCAATGTGCGCAAACTCGTGAATCGGAGAGCTGGTCGCTCCAGGAACCGTTGCCGAGTGGAGACGAAGGCTCGGGCGGCGTGGGCCACAGGAACATCAGCGGATGATCGAGGAACGGCAGCGCGAAGCCGTTCGACACGTTGTTCGGATCCTCGACGATCACCACGACGCGCTTCGCCGGCGCGCTGCCGACGAGCGCTTCGACCGCGTCGCGCGCGCCATCGATCCGCGACGCCACGTCCCGGGTCCACGGCGCGGCGTCTTCGGTGAAAAAGAATCGAAAGTAGCGCGTATCGAGCGTGCGCCACGGCAGATGCGGAATTGTGATCTGCTGCGCCGGTGCGGAGGGCGCTCGGAGCACGGCTGCGCCGACGATCGACCCCACCACAAAGAAACGACGCATGTCGTGATTCATGGCGCCAAGATGAACCTGTGCCACAACTCGTACAACGACACAGTTCACATGAGCGAGGCAATGTTGCATCTTCCACCCATGGCTACCGACGCGGGTCCGATGGACGAAGGCGCAATGCGGAAGGTCGTCGAGCTTCTTCCCTACGGCGGATACCCGGTTCCGGGCGTCGCGACGGCGGGACAGCCGGATGCGGCGGCGTGGGGCTCGCTGGCACGATCGGGATTCAAGTCCGTGGTCGATCTCCGCGCCCCGCGGGAGCCGCGAGGACACGACGAGGCGGGCGAGATCGCGCGCGCGGGGTTGCGCTACCTTGCCTTGCCAGTAGACCATGGCTCGCTGGGCGACGGGCAGTTCGATGCGTTGCGCGATTTTCTTCGCGATCCACTGAATCGTCCTGTACTCGTGCACTGTCAGTCCGCGAATCGCGTCGGTGCACTGATGCTGCCGTATCTCGTGCTCGACGAGCACATGCCGCTCCAGGAGGCGCAGCGACGCGCCGTGGAGATCGGAATGCGCTCACCGGACTATGCCGCGCTCGCGCTCGACTACGTCAACCGACACGAACGGACGGGTAGCTGAATGATTCTGCGCCGCTTTGTTGAACCGCAGCTCGCCCAGATGAGCTATCTCATTGGGTGTCGAGAGACGCGTACGGCGATCGTCATCGATCCGATTCGCGATGCCGGCATGTACATCGAGGCGGCCGCCGCGGCGAATCTCAAGATCACGCACGTGACCGAGACGCACATCCACGCGGACTACATCTCCGGCACGAGGGAGCTGGCCGCGCGCACGGGCGCGCAGATGCTGCTCTCGAACGAGGGACCGCCGAATTGGCGCTACGACTTCGCCGAGGAATCCTCGGCCACGCTGCTGCGCGACGGCGACATGTTCGACGTCGGGAAGGTCCGCTTCAAGGTGAAGCACACGCCCGGACACACGCCGGAGCACCTGTCGTTCATTGTGAAGGCGCTCGACACGGCGGACGAGCCGGTCGGGGTTCTCACAGGCGACTTCGTCTTCGTGAGCGACGTCGGACGGCCGGACCTGTTGGAGCGTGCGGCAGATGAAGCGGGGACGAAGGAAGCGAGCGCACGACTGCTCTATCTCTCGCTGAGCCGCATCCGGAAGCTCCCCGACTATCTGCAAATCTGGCCGGCGCACGGCGCGGGAAGCGCGTGCGGCAAGGCGCTCGGCGACATGCCCTCGTCTACGGTGGGGTACGAACGCCTCGCGAACTGGGCGTTCGTCGAACGCGACGTCGACAAGTTTATCGATAAGGTTCTCGAGGGGCAGCCAGAGCCGCCCGCGTACTTCGGCGTGATGAAGCGCATCAATCGCGATGGACCGCCCATACTCGGCGTTCGCGAGGAGCCACCGTCGCCGGCGCCGGAGTCGCTCGAAGCGCTGGGACTCGCGGGCGCGCTCGTCGTCGACGTCCGTGCGCCGGATCGTTTCGCCCGCGCGCACGTGCCGGGGACGCTCAACATTCCGTGGGGCGGCTCCTTCACGACGCTCGCGGGCTCGCTGCTCCCCTACGGCCACGATATCTACCTGCTCGCGGCCGACCGGACCACGGCTCTCGCGGCCGCGCGAGCGCTCACGATGATCGGGCTGGATAAAATCTCCGGCTTCTTCGACGAGACGGCCTGCCTCGCGTGGGTCGAGAGTGGACACGCCTTGAGCCGCATCCGGCAGTTCACGCCGGAGGTGCTGCAGGAGCAACTGGAGGCGAACGCGGTGATGCTGATCGAATGTTCGTGCGAAGAGCGAATGGAATTCGGGGCATCATCGCGAGGCGCATCACATTCCGCTCGGCGACTTGCCGCGCGCACTCGCTACGCTGCCGCGCGACCGGCCCATCGCGGTATACTGCCAGGGCGGAACGCGCTCAGCGGTGGCAGCGAGTCTATTGTCGGCTGCGTCGATCGAGGCGGTGAACGTGCCGGCGGGATGGGTCGGCATTGAGGCTGCGCAGCCTGTCTCGAGTGCCGGCGCTCACCCCATCGCGCGCTTTATAAAGCTGCGAAGCCCGAGCGTCCAGAAGATCGCAATGATGACGATGAGCGCCGCGCTCACGGCGCGAAGATCCATGTGCGGCATCCCCGGCGTGAGCACTCCACGCATCCCCTCGGCGATGTAGATCGAGCGGATTGATGAGCACCGCGTACTTCATCACCGGCACCGCGTCGAGCCCCGCCACGGATAGTACGCGCAGCCGAACATGATCATCGGCGCGACGACGATGCTGAACAGCAGGCCGATCTGCTGTCCCCTCGACACGCTGCCCATGTAGAGGCCGATCACGCTGAACGCGGTGGCGCCGAACACGGTGACCAGGAACACGAGCGCCGACGTGCGCCGCCGAAGGCCGGCGATCGGGCCCATGATCAGGCGCGCGATCGGCAGCACGAACAGCGCGGCGATCAACCCCTGCACCGCACCCGGATCACGTCTTCTCGAGCGCCATCAGCCAGCTCGAGACCGGCGCGAGCAGGCGGTCCTCGATCTCGCGCGTCAAGCCGAAGTCGGCGACCATCGGCAGCGCGACGGACTGCACGCTGGCGAGCGCCAGGCTCACCGCGAGCACGCCGGGCAGCAGCGCGGCCGTGTACGCTTCGCGATGCATGAAGCCCATGCGCGGCAGCAGGTAGCCGAACACCACGATGAACATCAGCGGCTGCATCGTCGTGCGCATCAGGAAGTACGCCAGCTCGCGCCGGACGACGATCATGTCGCGCATCAGCAGCGCGAGCAACATCGCGGCCGGCGGTGGCGCGCTGCGCCATGTCAGTGACGGCGCCAGTCATGTCAGCTTCCCCCAGTGAGGGACACGAACAGCGTTTCGAGGCTGGGCGGCGCGAGATGGATGTTCGTGACCTGGCGAGCCGCGCGCGCTGCGCCGATCGCCACGAGTGGCGCGACGCCTCGCCTCCGCGTCGGCTGTAGACGCGAACGCGGTCGTCGTGCGCTCTCGACGCTCGAGCACGCCGCGACGCGCCCGCACGTCGCCCACCAGCGCCTCGCCGCCGCCATCGAGCACGAGCTCGATCAGCGTGCCGCCGGGCGCGCTTGCGCCTTCAGCGCCTGCGGCGCGTCGCACGCCGAGCAAGCTTCCCGCTGGTCGATGATGGCGACGTCGGTCGCACAGTGGTCGGCCTCCTCCATGTAGTGCGTCGTCATCACGATGGTGCGTCCCTGCGCGTGCAGCGCGCGCAGAATCGTCCCAGAGATCGAGCCGCGCCTGAGGGTCGAGACCGACGGTCGGCTCGTCGAGAAAGATCACGCGCGGCTCGTGGATCAGCGCCCGCGCGATCATGAGGCGCTGCTGCTGGCCGCCCGAAAGCTGCATCGACCTTGCGCCTCGGCGCGCTCGGCGATGCCCGAGCTGCTCGAGGAGTCGCCTTGGCGCGCGCGTGCGCGACACCGACGCGCGCGATGCCGAAATACGCGGCGTGAAAGACCAGATTCTCGCAGCACGTTAGACCGCTGTCGGGATTCGGCCGCTGCGGCACCACGCCGATGCGCCGGCGCACGAGCGTCGGGCTGCGTGCGAACGTCCTCGCCGCCGATGATGCGCCTCCCCGCCGTCGGCAGCACGCGCGTGGTGCAGATGCCGAGCGTCGTGGTCTTCCCCGCGCCGTTGGGGCCGAGCAGGCCGAAGAATTCGCCGGTGCGACCGCGAGGTCCAGCGCCTCGAGCGCGACGACCTCGCTGCCGGCGCGACGATCGGCGGCGGCGCGCGACGCGTCCGGCGCGCTGCCGGGCGCGCCGCGGCCCGTCTTGGGTGGCGTGGTCGTGTACACCTTGCGGAGTCGCTCGGTGCGAATGGCGGCGTCAGGCACGCACAAAATGTAAAGCGACGTGGCCGATAGCGAAGTGGCGACGAGAGTCGCGGTCTGTGGCGTCTATGGCGTGCGAGCGGGTGGCTCGCGCGCGGTGCAGAGGATATCATGGGGCTTCCTTTGCCCCGCCCTGCCATGCGCTTCGCGCGTACGCTACTGCTCTCGCTTCTTGCTCCGCTCGCGCTCACGGCGCAGCGTTCGACGCTTCTCGCCCCTGCGCGCGTCTTCGACGGCAGCGTCGTGCACGAGGGCTGGGTGGTGCTCGTGCAGGGCGACAGCATCGTCGCCGCTGGTCCGGCAGCATCCGTGCACGCGCCCACGGACGCGTTGCACATCGATCTTCCAGGCACGACGCTGCTTCCGGGTTTAATCGACGCGCACTCGCACGTCTTTCTGCACCCGTACAACGAGACGCCGTGGGACGACCAGGTGCTCCACGAGCCGCTCGCCCTTCGCGTCGCACGCGCGACGAATCACGTGCGCAACACGCTCATGGCGGGGTTCACGACCATCCGCGATCTCGGCACCGAGGGCGCCGGCGAGGCGGACGTTGGCCTCAAGCAGGCCATTGAATCAGGGAATCATTCCCGGGCCGCGAATGCTCGTTGTCACGCGCGCCATTGTCGCGACGGGGTCGTACGGGCCCAAGGGATTCGACTCTCGGTGGGCGGTGCCGCAGGGAGCGGAAGAAGCGGATGGAGTCGATGGGCTCATCCACGCGGTGCGCAGCCAGATCTCGAAAGGTGCGGACTGGATCAAGATCTATGGCGATTATCGCTGGGGACCGAACGGCGAGACTCGCCCGACGTTCTCGCAGGAAGAGGTCAACCTCGTCGTGCAGACGGCGCGAGCGAGCGGTCGACCGGTGGCCGTACACGCCTACAGCGACACTGCCATTCGGCGCGCGGTGATTGCCGGCGTCGAGACCGTCGAGCACGCCGATGAAGCGTCGGCCGCCACGCTGCAGCTCATGCGCGAGCACGGCGTCGCCCTCTGCCCGACGCTTGCCGCGGGCGATGCGGTGGCGCAGTACCGGGGATGGAAGAAGGGCGTGGACCCGGAGCCTGAGTCGATCAAGCATTGTCGCGCGATGTTCGCGCTCGAGCTCGCGTCGGGAGTCACGATCTGCAACGGCAGCGATGTCGGCGTGTTCACGCACGGCGACAACGCGCGCGAGCTCGAGCTCCTCGTGGACTACGGGATGACGCCGGTGGCGGCCCTCCGCGCCGCCACGAGCGTCGATGCGAAGGTGCTGCATTCGAACGCAAGATTGGCGTCGGTCAAGCCGGGGCTACTTGCGGATCTCGTCGCCGTCACCGGCGATCCGACCAGGGACATTCACGCCGTGCGACAGGTGGTTCTGGTGATGAAAGGAGGGGTGATATACAAGCGACCGTAACGAATGGTGACGATCGTTGCGCGCTTCGCCGCGCGCTCGTCACCCGAGGATGATGCTCCCCGTCCTCGCACTCCTCTGCACGCTCGGCGTGCCCTGCCCGCTTCCCGCGCGCGCGCCCGACAGCCTGGGAATGTCGGGCGAGCGGCTCGGCGCCATTGATCGCGTGCTCGAGCGGGCGGTGGCCGCCGCCGGACTTCCCCGGTGCTGCCGTGATCGTCGGGCGGCGCAACGCGACCGTCGTGTCGAGGGGCTTTGGTACGCTGGACTACTCGCCCGCGAGCGCGGCGGTCTCGCCCGAACGCACCTTGTACGATCTTGCCTCGCTCACGAAGGTCGTCGCGACCACCTCGGCGGTGATGGTGCTCTACGACGCGCATCGCATTGCACTCGACGCGCCGGTCGCGCGCTATCTCCCGGCCTTCGCGGGTGGTGCGAAGTCGCGCGTCACGATCCGCGAGCTCCTCGAACATTGTTCGGGGCTTCCGGCCGGACGCAATCTCTCGCAACTCGCGCACTCGCCCGCGCAGGCGCGACGGCTCGTGCTCGCGACCGCGCTCGAGAGTGAGCCCGGAACCGTGGAGCTCTACTCCGACGTCGGCATGGACGTGCTCGGCTTCGTCGTCGAGGCGATCGCGCACGAGCCGCTCGATCGTTTCGTCCATCGACGCATATTCACCCCGCTCGCGATGACGAGCACTACTTATCGCCCAACTCCGGCGCTGCGCGCGCGCACCGCACCCACGGAGATCAACAGCGCTCGAGGCCACGCGCTCAAGGGCGAGGTGCACGATGGCGACGCGTACGCCCTGGGAGGAGTCGCCGGACACGCGGGGCTGTTCTCCACCGCATCCGACCTCGCTCGCTTCGCGCAGATGCTGCTCGACGGCGGCACCCTCGATGGCACGCGCATCATCGCCGACAGCACCGTCCAGCTGTTCACGCATTGATCCGCGGGCTGGCGGGCGCTCGGATGGGACACGTGCGCGGGCGGCGCGAGCTGCGGACAGCACATGAGCGAGCGCGCGTATGGACACACCGGTTTCACTGGCACTTCGCTCTGGATCGACCCGGACCGCGGGCTCTATGTGATCGTGCTCGCGAACTGGCTCCACGAGCGACCGGACGGACGCACGCCGCCGGTGGCGATCCTCGCCGATGTGCGCGCGGATGTCGCGGACATTGCGGCGGTGGCAGCAGACAGCGATCGCTCGGAGCCTACCGAGTGGCGGGCCGATCGCATGATCGGCTGGCGCCCCTAGGGTTTTTTCGTCGCGCTCGAGTCGGGCTTCGCCGCGACCGGCGGTCGCGTCGCGTTGACTGCCCGTCGCATTGCCGCGAAAAAGAGCATGGCCTCGCGCCGCTCGAGCGCCAGCGAGAACTTGCCGAAGTCGCGCGTGGAAAAGAGCAACGCGAACGTCGTCGTGTCCGATGCCGCGCGGCGCAGGAAGCTCATCGCGGCGCCGCTGTCGGCCGCTTCCGCCATCATGCTGCGCTGCAAAACCACCATGGTCCGCTTTTGCGGCGCGCGACGCGTGACGAAGCGGCGCGTCGAGTCCACCCACGCGCGGGCGTCGCTCGCCTTGAACGCAATCGTCGCGGCGCTGTCGCCCTGCGCGGCGGCGATGGCCACGATCCCTCCCGGACGCACGTCGATGGCGACGGCTCCGTCCGTGAATCCATAGCGGGCGATGGTTCGCCGCGCCTCCTGACCGCGTAACGCGGCCGGAGCGACGACGAACAACACGATGGCGAACAGGGAGCGTACCACGCGAAAGGCTATTCGGTCACCGCGTTCCGCTCGGGCGCTCGTGCTGCGCCAGCGTGAACAAGTCCTGCTGGGTCGTGCCCTTGCGGAGCAGCTCCAGCGCACGCACGAGCTGATTGTCGTCGGCGAGTTCGCGCCGCTTCGCGGTCGAATCTCCGAATGCGAACCGCGCGACTCGATCGCCGAGGACACGGTTGACCTCTGGCGCGGCATTGGAGTAGAGCTTGGGATCGATCGTGACGCCGACCGCAGTCAGGCGGCGATACAGCTCATCGCGCCACGCGGGAGTGACCGTGAAGTCGGGGCGAACCTGAGACTTGAGCTCCATCGAGTAGTTATACAGCGTGATGTAGAAGTCCTGCGACTTCGGCGTGATCGCCTTGAGGAATTGCTGCTCCGGCGCGTCCAGCGTGTCCGGCTGCACCACGACGTCCGGAGTGATCGCGCCGCCGCCATAGATGACACGTCCCGCATTGCTCTTGTACTTCGGCCGGTTCTTTTTCACGGTGTCCGTCTCGAGCGAATCCGGCTCCTCCACGAGCTTGCCGTCCACCACCTTGCGCTCCTTCTGAATCGAGCGACCGCTCGGCGTGTACCATTTGGCCGTGGTCAGCTTGAGCGCCCAGCCGCCGTCGAGAGTGAACAGCGATTGCACGAGGCCCTTCCCGAACGATGTGGTCCCGACCACGAGCGCGCGGTCGTGATCCTGAAGGGCGCCCGCCACGATCTCACTCGCCGATGCCGTGTAGCCATTGGTGAGCACCACCAGCGGCAGCGTGGGCGCGAGCGGTGTCCCGCGCGCCGCGTAGCGCTGCACCTCGCCCGAGCGCGCGCGCACCGTCGCGATCTCGGCGCCGTCCTTCAGAAACAGGTTGCTGATGTCGATGGCCTGATCGACGATCCCGCCGCCATTGCCGCGCAGGTCGATGACGATGCCGCGCACGCCCTGCCGCGTGAGCGCCTGCACCGCGTGCTCGAACTCCTCCCCCGACGTCTCGTTGAATTGGAGGAGCGGCACGTAGCCGATCTTTCCATTGAGCAGGATCGTGTACGGCACAGCGGGAATGTGGATGATGGCGCGCGTGAGCTTGAGCACGATCGGCGCGGTGACGCCCGGCCGTGCAAACGTGACGCTCACCTGCGTGCCCGGATTGCCCTTCAACGCGTCGGTGACCTGCGGCAGCTTCCACCCGTGCACCGCCTGGCTCTCCACCGCGACGATGTGATCGCCATCGTGCACCCCGCCCGCTTCCGCCGGCGTGTGCGGATAGACACGGCTGACCACCGTGACACCCTGCTGGTCTTCCACCAGCATCCCCAGTCCGGCGTAGCGGCCACCTGTGCTCGCCGTGAACTCGGTTAGCTGTTTGGGCGAGTACAGCGCCGCGTAGGGATCATTGATCTCGCGCACGAGCCCTCGCGCCGCCTTTTCGTACAGGTCCGCGTTCGGAACTGTGTCCACGAATCGATCGGAGACGAGCGAAAGCACCTGGTCGAACAGCCTCGCGCTGTCGCGCGTGGTCTGATGTTCGATCAGAAATGCGCCGGTCGTAAGCGGCACCAGCACAACAGCTGCCAACACGGAAGCACGGACGCGCGTCATCGGCCCTCGGGGGTCATGCGTGATGTCGAAATCACTGCTGCAGTGTAGCGCGGAAATGGCGCCGGGGGAATCACCGCGGCGCCTCTCAGTGAGACACTAACCGCGATTCGGTGTTGCCTTCGCACTTTCAATGCCTCCAGAGGCCATGTATCCTCATGGTACATGGAAACTACGCCACGAGCCGAGGGACCCTCGGTGCAACGCTGCGTGCGCTGCGCGAGGGAGCTCGACGAGCTCGATCCGCGCCCCCAATGCCCCCATTGCGGTGGTCTGCTCGAGCTCCGGCACACGTGGCCAGTGGAACGCGGTTCGGCGCTCGCGTCCCGTTTCCGAACATCGAAGTCGCCATCAGGCGTGTGGCGCTTCGGATCCATCGTGTTGCCTGGCGGCGGCGGTGCAGCGATTACGTGGCCCGAGGGCAACACACCCCTCATCTCGAGAACGGCGATCGCGAAGTGGGCCGGGGTGCCGGCGCTCCAGCTCAAACACGAGGGGATGAACCCCACCGGATCGTTCAAGGATCGCGGAATGACCGTCGGTGTGACGCAGGCGGTGCGCGTGGGCGCGACCGCAGTCGCGTGCGCGTCCACGGGCAACACCGGTGCGTCGCTTGCCGCGTACGCGGCGCTCGCCGGAATCCCGGCGCTCGTTCTCATCCCTCTGGGAAAGGTCGCGCTTGGGAAGCTCACGCAGTCATTGGCCTACGGGGCGCACACGCTGCTCGTGCGCGGCGACTTCGACGACTGTCTGCGCCTGGTGCGCGAGGCAAGCGAGGAGCTGGGAGTCTATCTCCTGAATTCGGTGAATCCGTTCCGCATCGAGGGACAAAAAACCATCGTCCTCGAGATGCTCGAGCAGTTGAGTTGGGACGTGCCCGACTGGATCGCGCTTCCCGCTGGAAATCTCGGCAACACCGCGGCGTTCGGGAAAGCGCTCCGGGAGGCGGTCGAGCTCGGGCTCATCACCAGTGTCCCTCGGCTGCTCGCGGTGCAATCGGATGGCGCCGCGCCCTTCGCGATGAGCTTTCGCGAGAACTTCCGCGTGATGCATCGCGTGCGCGCCAACACGATTGCGACGGCCATCAACATCGGCGCGCCGGCGAGCTACGAGCGCGGCGTGCAGGCGATTCGCGAGACGAATGGCGTCGTCACATCGGTGAGCGACGACGAGATCATGGAGGCGAAGGCGATCATCGATGGCGCGGGGGTGGGCTGCGAGCCGGCCAGCGCGGCCAGCGTCGCGGGCGTGCGGCAGCTGCGCCTCGCCGGAACGATCGCACCGGATGCGCGTGTAGTGTGCGTCCTCACGGGACACGTGCTCAAGGATCCGGAGTCACTCGACCGCTATCATCGCGTCACGGAACCGCCGCCGCCGCATGCGAATCGGCCCATCGAGATCGACGCGACGGTGAGTGCGGTTGCCGGTGTCATGCGCGCACTCCGCCCAACCTGACAGATTGGACAGGTATTGGGCGCGATTTCCGATTACCGTTCAGTGAACGGTTCCGCGAACAAAGAACTCTTGATTCGAGTGCGGTTGCTGGTTTCGCCAGCTTTCTCCTCATAATTTTTGAGCGCCTGAGCGCGCTGTCCATCAGTTCTCGCGCGCGGTCATTTCGCCTACTTCATCTGATTCCCGGAAGGTATACGTGACGAATGTCGAGACGCCACTGTGGGTTGCGGGCTCCAAATCGCGTGAGATATTCGAAGAGGAGCAGCTCCACCTCGCGCCCGGCGCCCAGAGCTTCGCGCTCTTCAGCAAGATCTGCATCGATCATGGCGAAGGCGCGCTGCTCTTCGATGTAGATGGAAACCGATTCATCGACCTCATGGCCGGAATCGGCGTGGCCAGCCTCGGCTACGCGCATCCCAAGTACGTCGCCGCCATGCAGAAGCAGGTCGCGAAGATCCACGTCGGGAGCTTCACCTCCGAGAATCGGGCTGCGCTGGTCAAGATGTTGGCCGATCTCGCTCCCGGCGACGTCAACCGCACTCAGCTCTATTCGAGCGGCGCCGAGGCTGTCGAGTCGGCGCTTCGCCTCGCGAAATCGTTCACCGGGAAGAACGAGGTCATCGGCTTCTGGGGCGGCTTTCACGGCAAGACCGCGGGCGTGCTTCCACTCCTCGGCTCGAACTTCAAGTTCGATCTCGGACCGCTCGCGCCCGGCCGCTTCCTGTCGCCGTACGACCCCGCACACCGCTGCGGCTTCGACAAGTCGCATCGTGATTGCGATTGCGATGCGATCGGATTTCTGAAGAGCAAGATCCAGTACGAAACCTCGAACGACATCGCGGCGATCATCGTCGAGCCGATCCAGGGCACGGCGGGCAACATCGTGCCGCGCCGCGGCTTCCTGAAGGCGCTGCGCCAATTGTGCGACGAGATCGGCGCGCTGCTGATCGCGGACGAGATGATCACCGGGTTCGGCCGCACTGGGAAATTCTGGGGCATCGAGCACGAGGGCAACATCGTCCCCGACATCATGACGTGCGGAAAGGGCTTCGGCGGGGGCTTCCCGATGAGCGGACTGCTCGTGCGCGAGAAAATCGCGTTCGCGAAGCCGTGGGCGAACCCGAGCGGCAGTTCCTCGAGCTACGGCGGGAACCCCATGGCGGCGGCAGCGGCGCGGGTGACCATCGAGACGATCCAGGAGGAAGGCCTCGTTGAGAACTCGCGCACGATCGGCGAGAAGATGCTCGCGGAGATCCAGCGCTGGGAGCGTGAGATTCCGATCGTGAAGGATGCGCGGGGCCGCGGACTCATGATCGGCTTCGACATCGTGCAACCGGGAACCGACACCCTGCTCGACAAGAAGCTCACGAGGCAGATCTTCGACAAGTGTCTCGCTCGTGGCGTGCTGTCCATGATCTACAATCCCGAGGTTCGCATCAACCCGCCGCTCGTGATCAACGAGGAGCTGGCGATGGAAGCGCTCGCGATCACCGAGGACATTCTCCGCGAAACAGCGGACGCGCTCGCGCGGTGAGCGAGCACGTAGCAGTTGCCGCGTCTCCTCATGGGGACGCGGCCTCCGCATCACCGCCTGCGCGGAAGTATCGCGGCGCGGTGATCGGACTCGGCGGCGTCGCGCGCGGTTCGCACATTCCCGGCTTCACGTTCGACGCCGCGACGCGCAGCCGCCTCGAGATCGTGGCGACGGTGGACGATGCGCCATCCGTCGTTCCACTGGATGGCGTGCCGCAGCTCACCTCGCGCGATGACCTCCGGCTGATCGAGGACGTCGACTTCGTCGACATCTGCACGCCAACGGCGTCGCACCTCGATCTCACGATCTGGGCGCTCGAGCACGGCTACCACGTTCTGTGTGAGAAGCCGGTCGCGCTAACGACTGCCGAGGCCCGCCGCATTGCGGATGCGTCCCGCGAATCTGGACGCGTCGTGATGCCCTGCCATCAGTATCGTTACAATCCGGTGTGGGTGCAGCTGCGAAAGTGGTTGGCCGAGGGCGCGATCGGCCGATGGCATCTGGCCGAATTGCACGTCTATCGCCTCATGGCGGATCGCGGCACGAGTGCCGACCCGACGCCGTGGCGCGGCCTGCGCGCGGATGCCGGCGGCGGGATTCTTCTCGACCACGGGACGCACCTCATTTACGAGATGCTCGACGTCGCCGGGTTGCCGCCGCGCGTGCGTGCGTGGACGGGACTGCTTCGTCATCGAGACTACGATGTGGAGGACAGCGCGCACCTTCTCTTCGAGTATCCTGAGCGGCTCGGCGTCATGTTCCTGACATGGGCAGCGCGCCATCGAGAGAGTCACGTTCGGTTCATCGGCGACGCCGGCTCGATCGACTGGATTGGCGGCGTACTCCGTCTCGAGCGGGATGGCGAGGTCGAGTCGTTCGACTTTACCGCGCAGCTCGACAAGTCGGCCTATCCGGCGTGGTTCGCGGGACTGTTCAATGCCTTCGCGAACGCGATCGACGCGAACGATATCGAGCCGTCGTTGGCCGATATCGGGAACGTCGCGGCAGTGCTCGAGGCCGCGTACGAGGCCGCACGCACTGGGTGGCGCAGACAATCGACCAGGAATAGGAAGCGAAGGCTGGGCTCGCTTCACTTGCGGAACATGTGAACGTGTCACATCCTGTTGCCGCGATAGAAACTCGTGCGTGATGTAGATCACATTACGCATTGATAAACGGACTCGCAGGCTCACACTACTCGATAGAGATGCTCATGGCGGACGTGCTCCAGGAGCAGTCCACTGATGAATGCCGATGCGCGTGTCATCGCGCCGGTGCCGTCGTCATGCACGTGCTGGAGTGTTGCCGCCGCTGTCCGCGATGTTCGCGCAGGGTGACCACAGCTCGCTTCGCCGCCCACCTCGCAGCCTGCCGTCCAGGAAGCGGCGTGCGCGAGCGCGACGTCTCCCCGCCCCCGCCGTCGTGAGCTAACGCGAGACGCTGATCTCGTACGCGCGCTTTTCGAACTCCGCCCGCGCGCGGGAAATCAGATCGAGTACCGACGCCTTCTCGGCTGCGCTGTTCCAGCCCTCGTGGCGCTCGGCCCCTTCTCGCAGCCGATCCACCCAGTCCACGAAGAAGCGCGCGTCGTCGGGAGAGCGCGGAGGGATGCCGGCCACCGTCAGGTAGACCGGGCTCGTCGTGGCAAAGGGATAGATGTCGAGAATCGGCGGCGTGGCGTGGTCGCTCCATGCGCGCAGCGTGATCCAGCCGCTCCGCTCTACTTTCACCTTCACGGTCACCGACGCGCTCTTGTGATCGGATGACATTGGCAGCGTCGCGACAACCCTCCCATTCTGCACGAGCTCGAGATGGTCGACGGGCACGATCGAGTGCATTGTTGCGCGCACGGCCATGGTGTGCGTGCCAAGCGGGAAGGCGATCTCGTCGCCCGGCTCCTTCCCGTTTGCGGCGAGCGTGAGGAGCGGTCCGTTCGTCGCGAACGTCTTTCCCGCCTTGATGGCGCGCATCCAGTTCGCGTGGGTGAGTGTGGTGCCGGTGTGCACGTACACGCGGTTCATCCCCACCGGACCACGCAGCGACGCGTAGTTCGTCATCGCGTCGGTTCCCGCGCCAGCCGGGATTCTGAAGCCGCAGTTGAGCAGTCGGTACCACACGGCGGCGGTCGATCGATGATCGCTGAAGCCGAGAATCTCCATGTAGTCGACTTTGCCGAGCGCAACGTCCACGGGGAGCTCGCTCGTGACGCGTGACACCGTGTCCTCGGGATTCGGCGCGTCGTCGAACGGATGGACGTAGCCGGTGAGCGCGCCCTGCGCATGGCCGAGATCGAACACGTTCGCATTCGCGGGATACAGGCTGCCCGCGGGAGTGTTCGCGTACGCGGCGTATCCGGGGAGGATGATGTTCTTCGTGAGGCCGAGCAGCCCGGTGTGGCCCCAGTAGCTCGTGTGGAACTCCTGTCCGTGCACGATGAGCATCGTCGGCGTCGACACGGGGTCGGGGACGCCGTTGCCGAAGTACGAGATGTCGGGAACGCGCTGCTCCTTGTTCACGATCAACTCTTCGATCACGTGCAGATCCTCGGCGCGCGCCATGAACGCGAGCTGCGTCGGCACCGTGCGATAGGTGCCGCCGTAGTTCATGTGCACGTGGAGGTCGCCGCTGTACCAGCCAGCGGCCGGCAGATTCACGAGGCGATGCATGGTGACGTGCAGCGTTTGCGCTCGCTTCGCGGTCACCTCCACGGTCTGAGTGGCGAGCGCGTATTCGAGCCCGTGCGCCACCTCGACCGTCATCGCGCCGACCGGCACCGTGAGCGTCGACGTGCCCGACGTGTGGTAGTAGCCCACCTCGAAGTGCCGCTCGCTGCGATCGAACGAATCGTCGGCGTGCATCAAGGCCGAAGCGGGCGCCCAGCTGCGCCCATTGGCGCTCGTCACGGACACGCGCGCGTCGAGCGGCTTTCCCGGCTTCGTCAGTCACCTCGAGCGTGAGCGTTCCTACCGGCTCGATGAACGCGAGCGTCTTCGCCTCGATTTTTCGTTTTGATGCGCCGGGCATGTCGAGCACCCACAGCGCGGTGTTTCCGCCTTCGTTGGAGACGTAGGCAATGTGCCTCGCATCGTGCGACCAGCGTGGACTCGTCGCGTCGAACGCGCCGTAGGTAAGCTCGAACGGCACGCCGCCGTCGCTCGTCATGAGCCAGAGCTGATTGTACTGCGTGCCGATGTACGAGCTGTATACCACCCGCTTGCCGTCGGGCGACCAGTCCGGCCGCGCCTTCCACGTCGTCTCTTCGTAGTGAATGAGCCGCATTGAGTCGCCCGGCTCGGAGCTCATGCGCCAGAAGCCGCCCGTCCCCCAGATCTGTCCGCGGTTCGAGACGACGATCAACTCCTTCCCGTCAGGCGACCACGTTGGCGAGAGGTAGTGATCGTACACGCTGTAGTAGTAGCGCGGGAGCTTGCTGTCGCGGTCAGTGGTGATCCTGGCGGGCTCCGATCCTCGCCCGTCCCGAACATCCATAGTGTAGACGTGCCACCGCCCCTTATAGGATGTGCTGACGAATGCGATGCGCTTGCCGTCGGGCGACCAGCGCGGCTCGATGTTCACGGCGCGATTGCTCGTGAGTGGAGCGACCTTCCCCGTGGACAAATCGAGCAGCTCGAGCTCCACCGAATTTCCGTCGTAGCGATCGAAGGCCACCCACCGCCCATTGGGCGACACGTCAGGCTGATAGTCGTAGCCGCCACCCGACGTCAACTGCGTTGCGACCGTCGCGTCGAGCGCCTGCTTCCACAGCGAGCCGCGCATCGAGTAGACCAGCGCGCCGGCATTGGGCATCCACGCCACGCTACTCGGACCCGTCGTGAGCTGCGGCAGGTACATCTCGCGGAAGTAGTACGGGTGCGGCACGTCGATCTGCTTCAACACCGCCTCCCGCTGCGCGGAGAGTGGGGTCGGCGAACGCAAGCGCGACGAGAGCGAGCAGGGTGCGTCGCACGTGAGTCTCCTTGAATGCCGTCACGCGAAAATCAGAAAGACATCGTAGAGCGCGTGCGTCCACGCCACGATGCCGAAGCCGCGAAGCAGGTAGAGCGCGCTGAAGAACAGCCCGGCGATCAATCGAAAGGTGAACGACTGCACGGTGAACACATTGCCGTACGCGCCCACGTAGTGAAACGCGGAGAAAATCGCGGCGCCCAGCACGACGGCGAATGCGCCAGCGACGCGCGGCGTCATCCGGCACACCACGCGTCCGAAGGTCGCCAGTCCGGATACGAGAATCACGCGAAAGAGAAGCTCCTCATACAGCCCTGCCCCGAGCGACACCATCAACTTCGTCGGCATGTCGAGCTGCTCCATTGGAGCAAGCGACAGCATGTGCAGCGTTCCCAGCAGCCGCGCGGTGATCAACCCTACGACCACGCCGAACAGCAGCGCGAGCGCCACCGATTCGCCGAGCATCCAGAGAAAGTACGCGGCGCGCAGCGGCTCGCCGTTCGCGCGTGCGTCACGCCAGGCGCCGTACAGGAAGAGCCCGACGAGCAGCACGCCGAAGGCGAGCGGTCCCCAGCGCCCGAGCGCCGCGTAGAACACGGACTTGAGGATGACGTCGGCCCCGTTGCGCACGCCATGCGTCTCGCCGAGCGGCAGGATGGCGGCCAGCAATTCGTAGAGCGCGAGCAGCGGAAGTGCGAAAGTGTAGCTGTACCGCGGCGCCCGGCTCGCGCGCCAATAAGTCTTCACGGCATTCGACGGCATTCAGCCGCCCTTGAGATAGAGCTTGTCCGGATCGAGCACGTCGCGCAGCAGACGCAGCTCCTCGGCCGTGGGGGGCACAGTGGACTCGAGTCGCGCTCGCACGCGCAGCGGCCAGCCCACGCGAGAGGTCACGTCCTTTGCTTCGACGCCCGGATAGAGCGCGGCGAGCTCCATCTCGCCATCCTCCTCGGACGCGACAAGAACTCCGCGGTCCGTGATCACCTTCACCGGACCTGCCCCCGGCATCCCCCACTCCTTTCGCGTCTTCCCCTTGGAGCGATTGCCCGGACTCGTGATGAAGTCCACCGCCTCGGGAAACGCGCGAGTGCTCAGCCTCGAGATGATCACCGTGCGCTGCGCATGCGTCGCGATCTCCGCCGCGCCGCCGCTCCCCGGAAGCCGTACCTTCGGATGCGCGTAGTTGCCCACCACGGTGGTGTTGATGTTCCCGTACTTGTCGATCTGCGCGCCGCCGAGGAATCCGACTTCGATGCGCCCGCCCTGCAGAAAAAGCTGAAAGATGTCCGCCATGCCCGTGACCATCAGCGAACCCGTGACGAGCGATGGATCGCCGATCGAAACCGGCAGCCGCTCGGGGAGCGCTCCCACGGCTCCGGACTCGTAGATGAGCACGAGCCCTGGCGCGTGCGTCGCGCGAGCGAGATTGCAGGCGAGATTCGGCAGCCCGATTCCCGACGAACACGATCTCGCCGTCGCGCAGCTCGCGCGAAGCGACGACGGTCATCATCTCTTCGGCCGAATAGGGCATTCCAGTAGCCGTAGTTCACTCCCCCGCACATCATCGTGCGCGCGGCGAGGCGCTCGGTGAGCCCGGGATGCAGCGCGAGATAGCCGGCGCGGTCATCGACGCCCATCACGAACTCGTCGAGATACTTGTTCAGCGATTCCGGGTCCCGCGAAATGGCTTCCCACGCGACGTAGAAGTCGTTGTCGCGATCGTAGTGCCCCTGCGCGTACGATGGATGAGCGCCCCATGGCTCGACGACGACCGCGTCCACGATCATTCCGGGGATGAGAGTGCGGTTCGGATCCGCGCGCACGACGCTCGTGTCCACCAGCTCCTCGACGACCACGATGACGTGCTTCGACGCGAACGCCGCCTCCTTCTGCACTCCGAGGAGTCCCCAGATCTGCGCGTTCCCCTCGGCATCCGCGCGCTGGGCGTGCACGATGGTCACGTCGGGGTTGAGCGCCGGCACCGTCGCCAGCAGCTCGCCGGTGTACGGGCACGTCACCTGGCTGATGCGCGGGTTCGAATCGGGAATGTCGGTACCCTGATAATCGCGCAGCGGCCAGAAGGGGAGATGCGCCGCACCCGCGCTGAACCGAGCAACCATGCCGAAGTGCGAGTACTCCTCGATCTCGAGCGGTGGCGTGCCGGCCTCCACCGCGCGCCGAAAGGCGTGCAGCGAGCCGACGCCCGGATTTCCGGCCCACGAGAACACGAGCTTGCGCGCACACCCGGCGGCGATCAGCTGATCGAGAATCAAGTCGGGGGTGAGCCGGCACAGCACGAGATCGCGGCGCTGCTGCCGGATGATCTCGTGTCCCGCCGCGAAGCAGATCAGGTGGGTGAACCCCTCGATGACGACGGTGTCCCCATCGTGCACGAAGCGCGCGATCGCGTCGCGCATTGAGACGACCTTGGACGCCAATGGCGCCGACCCGCTCACGTCAGCGATGTCAGCGCGCGATCGATGATCGCCACCGCGATGTCGATGTCCTGCTCATTCGATCACGAGCGGCGGCGCGAGGCGCAGCACGCTCTTGCCGCATGTGAGCAGCAGCAGCCCCTCCTCGAACGCCTTCTCCACCAGCGCGCGTGCGAGCTCCGGCGCAGGCTCTCGCGTCGCGCGATCCTTCACGAACTCGACGCCGATCATGAGCCCCTTGCCGCGCACGTCCCCCATTGACGGATGCTTCTTCTGCAGATCGCGCATCGCCCCAATGAGCTTGTCGCCCAGCGCGGGGACGCGCGGCATGAGCTCCTTCTCCACGATGTCGAGCGTCGCCATCGCCGCAGCAACCGCACACCGGGTTGCCGCCGAACGTCGAGCCGTGCGCGCCGTTCTCCCACTTCGTGATCGAGTCCTTCGCGATGATCGCGCCGAGCGGCATGCCGGAGGCGAGCCCTTTCGCCGTGAGCAGGATGTCGGGCTCGATCCCCGCGAATTCGGTGGCCCACATCTTTCCGGTGCGGCCGACCCCGCACTGGATCTCGTCGCACACCAGCAGAATTCCGTGCTTGTCGCAGAGCGCGCGCAGCGCCGGGAGGAATTGCGGCGGCGGCACGATGTACCCGCCCTCCCCCTGAATCGGCTCGACGAAGATTGCGGCGACATCGCGCGGATCGACCTGGCGATCGAACAGCTCCTCGATCGCACCGATGCTGTGGAGGTGGCAATCCGCATGCGCCTGTCCGCACTCGCAGCGGTACGGATTCGCGTACTGCACGTGATAGACATTGGAGAGCAGCGGACCGAAGCCCGCGTGCTGCTTCACCTTGCTCGAGGTGAGGCTCATGGCGCCGTACGTCCGCCCGTGGAAGGCGCCCTTGAATGCGATCAGCCCCGCGCGCCGCGTCGAGTTTCGCGCGAGCTTGATCGCGCCGTCCACCGCCTCGGCGCCCGAGTTCGAGAGGAACACACGCTTCTTGCTCGGGCCGGGTGCAAGCTCGGCAAGCCGTTCGAACATTGTCGCGAGTCCCTCGAAATAGAAATCGGATCCGCAGATGTGCAGGAACTTGTCCGCCTGCGCCTTGATGGCCGCGATGACCTTCGGATGTCCATAGCCGGTGGATGACACGGCGATCCCCGCCATGAAATCGAGAAAGCGATTTCCGTCGACATCCTCCACCATCGCCTTCTCGCCTCGCGCGATCACCAGTGGATACTCCTTGATGTAGCACGGGGAGGCGAATGCCTCGTCCTGCGCGACGATGCGGCGCGCATTTGGCCCAGGCACCGGCGTGACGATGCGCGGATAGTTGCGCGCGGCCGCAGGAGCGGCGGAGGGACGGACGGTGGCGGTCATTTGCGTTGCACCCTGGCGTGAATTGTCGTGCGACTCTGCTCGCGCATGAACTGCATTACGTAGTACGGCCCGCATCCGCCCTTGCCGCTGGAGCCGGAGCCCTTCCAGCCGGTGAACGCCTGCGCACCCGGCCATGCGCCGGTCGTGGCGCCGGTGCGCTTGTTGGCGTAGCACACGCCCGCCTCGATCTCGTCGAAGAAGCGCTCCACCTCCTCGTCGTCGCCGCTGTAGATGCCCGCGGTGAGGCCGTACTCTGTTCGATTGCTCTCGGCAATCGCCTCGTCGAACGAAGAGACCACGCCAATCGCGAGCAGCGGCGCGAAGAGCTCCGTGCGAAAGAGCGAGCTCTCGAGCGGAAGCGTCGCGATCGCTGGCGAAACATAGTGCCCCTTGGCCAGTGCGCCCGACTCGAGGCGGGTGCCGCCCGTCAAGAGCTTCCCTTCGGCCCTCGCCTGCGCGGCCGCGCGCTCGTAGCGCTCGACGCTCTCCTCACTGATCAACGGGCCGTAGAACACGTCTCGCTCCGACGGATCGCCGATCGCGATCGCATTCGTCTTCGCGAGGAGTGCATTGATGAACTTTTTCGCGACGGACTTGTGCACGTAGACGCGGGACGTCGCCGAGCACTTCTGATTCTGGAGGCCGAACGCCGAGCGCATGACGCCCTCGGCTGCCGCATTGATGTCGGCGGTATCCATCACGATCGCCGCGTTCTTTCCGCCGAGCTCCAGAAGACACGGACGTGTCCACTTCGCGCTGAACTCGGCGAAGATTCGCATCCCGACCTCTTTCGAGCCCGTGAACACGACGCCATCGACTCCCGGGTGGTGCCAGATCGCATCCCCCATGAGATGCCCGCGCCCCTGAATGAGATTGAACACGCCGGGCGGGATTCCCGCGTCGCGGTAGATCTCGTAGAGCTTGAGCCCGGTCCAGGGCGTCTCCTCCGCGGGCTTGTAGACGATCGTGTTGCCGGCGACGAGCGCGGCGGACGACATCCCGGCGGACAGCGCGAGCGGGAAGTTGAATGGCGCGATGCACGCGAACACGCCGAAGGGGCGCAGCACGTCGACGTTGCGCTCGATGGGGGTCATGCGCGCCATCTCGCGGATGAAGCCGCGCGCGTCCTTCATTTGCTGGCAGTAGTAGTCGATGAGATCCGCCGATTCCTCGGCGTCGCCCATTGCCTCGAGGCGGCTCTTCCCCACCTCGATGCTCATGATCGCGGCGAGCTCGAACTTGCGTTCGCGAATGAGCGCGGCCGCGCGACGCAGCAGCTTGATGCGCTCGGCGGAGCTGCGGGCTGCCCACCCCTTTGCAGCCGCGCGAGCGGCTTGCACCGCAAGATCGATCTGCTGCGGACGTGCGGTGTGGAACGTTCCGAGCACGCGCGATGTATCGATCGGCGATGTGTCGACGATCGGCTCCGCCGTCGTCGTCACCGCCTTGCCGTCGATGTACATCGGGTATTCCTTGCCACTCGCCCCACGCGCGCGCACGAGCGCCTCGTCGAACAGTGCGTGGAACTGTTCGAGATCGACGTTGGTCGACGTGTACGTGACCTTCTTCAGGGTCGCTACGGCCATATCGCTCGGAGTGGGAATCAGGTCGTCGCCAGCGCGCCGGCGACGGAATCGTCGTAGGCGACCCGGAAGAGCGTCACGAGCTCATCGATTTGCGCGGGCTCGATGATGAACGGCGGCGCGAGCATGACGAGGTCGCCGTCGATGCCGTTCGCGTGCCCGGTGTTCGGCCACACGACGAGCCCCGCGCGTTGGGCGGCCTCCGTAAATCGCTCCGCGACCTTTGCGCTGCGTGGAAATGGGGCGCGCGATTCGCGATCCTGCACGAACTCCACACCCGCGAGCATTCCGCGCCCGCGCACGTCGCCCACGTGGGGCAGCTCGAGGAGCGCGCGCAGCTTGTCGTGCAACACGTGCCCCATACTTGCCGCGCGCGCCACGAGCGCGTGCTCGCGCAGGTAGCGCACGGTTGCGAGACCGGCGGCGCACAGCACCGGATGATGCGAGAACGTCTGCGCGTGCATGAGCGATCCGGAGCCGCGCGCGAGCACGTCGATGATGCGACGCGGCGCGGCGACCGCGGAGAGCGGGGCGTATCCCCCGGCGATCCCCTTTCCCATCGTCATGATGTCCGGAACCACGGCGTACGGTTCGAGCGCGGACCAGGTGCCGGTTCGTCCCGCGCCGCACGCCACCTCATCGGCGACGAACAGGACCTCGTACCGGTCGCAGATCTCTCGCACCGTGCGCCAGTAGTCGTCGCGAGGCACCGATGCGCCCGTGGAGGATCCGCCAACCGGCTCCGCGATGAATGCGGCGACGCGATGCGCGCCGATCTCGAGAATCTTCGCCTCGAGCGCCGTTCCCGAGCACACCGGGCACGCGGCATCAGCGCCGCGACACGCGCAGCGATACGCGAGCGGCGCCGGCACGCGGTGCACGGGCACGATCCAGTCGCGGAAGAAAGTGGAGTAGTGCGCTCGTGCCGACGCGGAAAGCGCGAGCAGCGTGTTGCCGTGGTAGCCCGGCGAGAGCGAGATGATCTCCTGTTTCTCGGGTCGGCCGCTCTCAACCCAGTACTGGCGCGCGAGCTTGAGCGCCGCCTCGACTGCCTCTGAGCCACTCGCGAGAAAATAGATGTGATCGAGCTCGCGCGGCAGAAGCGTCGCCAGCTCGCGAGCGAGCTCCTCGACGGGTTCCGAGGTGAAGGCCGTTCCGTTCACATATGCAATGCGCGATGCCTGCGCGGCCATCGCCTCCCCGATCTCGCGCACGCCATGCCCGATGTTCGCGACGAAGGCGCCGCCGCACCCATTGAGATAACGGCGGCCGCGATCGTCCCACAGATAGCACCCTTCCGCGCGCACGATCGCGGGGAAATCGCGGGTGAGCTTCCGGTAGAAGACGTTGCTCTCGGGGTAGCGATGCGTGGCAGCGATCGGACGTTTCCTGCGGGGGAAGAAGGCTAACTTATCCCGCCGCCGCGCCCGGAAACAGGGTCAGCCGCACGCTGTTGCGCTGCTTCAGGCGCTCGCGGCACGCCTTAAGCAACTAATGCGCGAGTCCTCTCTTCACGAGGTGCGGAATGCGAGTCGCGATCACGACCATTATTGCGGCACTGATGCTTGCGGGATGCCAACGAACCGTCGACACGGGAAACCCATCGCCGGCCAACTGCGATCCGTCGCGCGGCGAGTGCCCGGCGGGCACGCCGAACACTGGCCAGCCGCCGTCCACGACGCCCACGAATCAACCGCCCACCAACACGCCTCCGAATCCACCAGCGCGCGGCTGATATTCGAAGCGAACAATGAAAGACCCGCGCGGCTCTCGCCCCGCGGGTCTTTCCGTTTGTTCGTTACATCCCAGTATCGTTCATGAGTTAGACGACGCGGCGTCCAGTCACGAGGCGAACGATCACGACCACGATCGCGATGACGAGCAGAATATGGATCAACCCGCCCGCGACGTGAAACACGCCGAAGCCGAGAATCCACAGAATGAAGAGAATTAGCGCAAGTGTCCAAAGCATTGTCCGAGCCCCCGCTCTAGGGTGAGAAGTACGCTTCATCCATAAGCAACAGGCGTACCGCTGGGTTCGGACGACCACTCTTCCGCGCGTCGCCGCGGCCGCTGCGTCTTGCCGCCCCTCGCGCGCGCAAATACCATCCCGTTCACCGCTCGGATCCCCCTCTCTGGCCCATCATGGTCTCCGAATTCCTCATGCGGGGCGCTCTCCTCGCCTCCGCCTGCGTCATCATCAGCTCGAAAGCCGTCGCGCAGCAGGGCAAGCGCCCGACTCTCCATCGGCGACATGCAGCGGCTGCACGAAGTGAGTGATCCACGACTCTCCCCCAGCGGCGACTGGATCACGTACACGATTTCCGGCACCGACTCCGCGCACGATCGCGCGAACGGCGACATCTGGCTCGCGCGGTGGGACGGCACGCGCGCCATCCGCATGACGTACGGATCCGAAGACGAGCATTCGCCGCAGTTCGCGGGAAGCGATCATGCGATCTCGTTTCTCTCGGCACGCGGCGATCCACACGACTCCGACCAACTCTGGCTCCTCTCTACCGAAGGAGGCGAGGCACACAAGCTCACCGCCGTAAAGGATGGTGTCGATGACTATTCGTGGTCACCCGATGGAAAGCGCGTCGTGCTCGCGATTCGCGACTCGACTGCCGACGCGGACAGCGCTCCGCATCCGATCGTCCTCGATCGCTACCAGTTCAAGCAGGATGTCGAGGGCTATCTCGACAATCGTCGCGTGCATCTCTGGTTGTTCGACGTCGAGACGCAGTCGCTCACCCAGCTGACGAGCGGCAATCACGACGACATGATGCCGGAGTGGTCGCCGGATGGCTCGCTCATTCTGTTCTCGTCCAAACAACAGCAGGATCCCGATCGCTCCGACAACTGGGATCTCTATGTCATCGCGCCCACCGCCGGCGCCGCCGCCCGCCAGCTCACGCACAACGATCTCGACGACAGCGACCCGCAGTGGGAGAGCCGGGCCGTCTGGAGCCCCGACAGCAAGGAGATCGCATTCCTGCAGGGCGGTCCGGACAGCCTGCTCTACTTCGCGCTACAGCGTCTAGCCGTGGTGCCGGCCGCAGGCGGGCCGGTGCGCATCGTGACCGCCTCCCTCGATCGAAGCTTCGTGCATCCCGCGTGGTCCGGCGACGGAAAATGGATCTACGCGCAATTGGAGGACGACGGCTCCATGATCCTCGCGCGCGCCGCGCGCGAGGGCGGCGCCGTGCAGCGAGTGCTCGACGGTCGCCGCGTGGTGAGCGCGGTGACGGCGGCGGTTCGCACGTCGCGATCGTCCAGAGCACGGTGACGCATCCCGACGAGCTCTTCGCCGTCTACGAAGCCGCCGGTGCCGCGGGCGACAGCGCGCGCCAGCTCACTGACGCCAACCCATGGCTGCGCGAGATTCAACTCGCCGACCAGGAGCCGATCGCGGCGAAGAGCAAGGACGGAACCATCGTGCACGGCTTCCTCATGCTACCGGTCGGCCACGCGTCCGGCGAGCCGGTGCCCGCAATCCTCCGTTTGCACGGCGGCCCAGTGTCGGAATGGGAGAACGGATTCGAGCTCTCGTGGCAGATGCTCGCCGCGCACGGCTTTGCGGTGATCGGGATGAATCCGCGCGGCAGCTCCGGTCGCGGGCTCGCGTGGGCGAAGGCGATCTACGCGCATTGGGGGGAGAAAGACGTACAGGACGTGCTTGCCGGCGTGGACTACGCCGTCGCGCACGACATTGCGGATCCGAAACGCCTGGGCGTGGGCGGATGGAGCTATGGAGGTGAGCTCACCGACTACGTCATCGCGAGCGATACGCGATTCAAGGCCGCGATCGCCGGCGCCGGGATCGGCAACGTGCTCGCCGGATTCGGAACCGATCAATACGTGCGCGAGTACACAGACGAGTTGGGCGTTCCGTGGAAGCACCTTGATGCATGGCTTCGCGTGTCATATCCCTTTCTGCATGCCGATCGCATAGTGACCCCTACCCTGTTCATGGCCGGTGACCAGGACTACAACGTGCCTCTTCAGAACTCGGAGCAGATGTACCAGGCACTTCGTTCACTTGGCGTCGAGACTCAGCTCGTGATCTACCCGGGGCAGTTTCACGGCCTCACGCGCCCCAGCTTCCTTGCCGATCGGCTGACGCGCTACCTCGCTTGGTATGGCGCCCATCTTGGCGTCGAATCTGGCTCGAACGCCGCTGCGACGCACTAACGGCGGTGAGATGCACCGGGGGCGACGGACGCCAGCCTCGAATCGAGCTCGCGAGCAAAGCGCGCTACACCGCTGCCGCGCGCGGAGTACGGCGCGTCGATTGCATAGCTGAGAGACGATGATCCCCGCTGATTCGACCACTCGCGCAACACGGCTGGCAACCGTCGCCGGCCTGCTCCTCGGTGGTGCCCTCGGCGGCTGCGTGCACCCCTCCGCGTCGCGTGAGCTGACTCTCGCAGCCGCAGACAGCGCGCGCGCGGCTCAATGGGCGGCCGACTCGGCTCGCGCCGACAGCTCGCGCGTCCTCGATAGCATTTCCGCGGCCGGCGAGGTGTCCTCCACGCCGGAGCGCGTGAAGCACTTCGACTCGATGGCCGACAGTCTCGATTTCGAGAAGAACCGCGCGCTGGCCGCTGAAGCAAGTGGTTACCGCGTCATCGTGTCGCTGTTCGACCGCCACCTCTGGGTCGTCAATGGAGCCGACACCCTTCGCTCGGCGCCCGCCGCCGTCGCGATGGATTCGACGCTCGATTATGCGGGCAAAACGTGGAAGTTTGGCACGCCGCGCGGCAGGCGCACCGTCCAGGGGAAGTCGGAAAATCCACTCTGGATCCCGCCCGATTGGCACTACGCCGAAGTGGCCAAGGAAAATCACCTCGCGCTGGCGAAACTGCCCCTTAAGGGATCAGTGAAGATCGCGAACGGGCGCAAGCTTCAGGTTCGGCACGGCGAGATCGGAATCATCGTTCCGGATTCGGGATGGATGGCGCTCCCGCTCGACGAGGAGGTCGTGTTCGACGACACGCTCTACATGCCGCCACTCGGCACAAAGAACCGCCGCATCTACGGAGAGCTTGGGAGCTATCGGCTCGACATGGGCGACGGCTATCTGATTCACGGCACGCCGGAGGAGTCGACTGTCGGGGATGCGGTGACGCACGGATGCGTGCGTCTCAAGGAAGAGGACATCACGTGGCTCTACACGAATGTCCCCATCGGAACGGGCGTCTACATCTACTAGTTAGCCCGCAACAAGCGGATTTGCATGCAACGATTCACCGTCATTGGCGCGCTGTGTGCTCTATCCACTGCCGGTGCCTGCGCGTCCGCGCGACACGCCGGCCCGCGGGATGCGCCACCGCGTGTCGACCACGTCGTGGCATACTGGCTCCGTCTGGATACCCTAGCAGCCGCACGCGACGTCGGCGCGGTGATTGTGGCAGTGCGGAATGCCGACCGGCCGGAGGAGGTGGTAGCTGCAGCAGCGGTTCACCTGGACTCCTCGCGCGTCGGTACCACGGGGTCCGACGGTGTCGTCCGGTTTGAAGGCGTGCCGGCTGGCGTGCATTCGCTCATGGTGGCGAGGATCGGCTTCAGGCGTCTTCGCCTGCGGCTGCGCGTTGCACTCGGCTGCTCAGAGCGTGTCGAAGCCTACCTGCCCGTGAACCCGATCTGCGAGGGAGGCTGCGCCGTCACGCAGCCGCGCGCGGTGCTGACGACGTGCGCGCCTGCGCGCTAACACGCCGTTGCAGCTGACGAACGCACCGGCCATCATCTACGCGTCCTGACTCCGTCAGGTGCGTTCGCAGCTGAACGACAGGTCGTTACGTTGCCGTAGCGCGCAGTAGCTCCATCGCGGCGTTGCGTCCATTCACCGCCATCACGCTTCCGCCGGGGTGCGTCGCTGCGCCGCACAGCCACACGCCGTCCATGGGCGTGCGCGCCGTGAGCCGCTTCTCCCACATGTGCGCGGGAAGAATGTCGCCCTGAAAGATGTGCCCGCCCGTGAGCCCGACACGCGTTTCGATGTCGGGTGGGCCAAGCACTTCGAGATCGATGATCGCGTCCGGAAGATTCGATGTGAATCGCGCGATCGACGCGATCACGCGCGCACCAACCTCCACGCGCCGTGAGCTCCAGTCGCCATGCGCGAAGTAGCGCGGCACGTACTGCGCGAACACGCTGAGCGTGTGCACGCCCGGAGGCGCCACGGATTGATCGTACACCGTGTGCATGTAGAGCTCCGTCCAGATGCGATCCGGAAGCTCTCCAGCGTTCGCCTTGCGATGCCCCTCGTTCCACTCGTCGATGGTGAGCGGCGTATTGACCTGGCCGGTGTGGTGCGGCTCGTTCGTGCCAGGTCGGGCGCGAAAGTTCGGCAGCTCGCGAATCGTCATGTTCACCTTCACGGTCACTCCGTCAACCGGCACGTCCTCGACGGCGCTGCGCCACTGCGCATCGGCGAAGTCGCCGAGCAGCCGGAGCGTGACACGCGGGTCCGCGTTCGAGACGACGTGGCGGGCGGTGATGCGTTCGCCCGACTCGAGCTCGACGCCCTCGCCAGGCAGAATGCGCGCGACACTCACCCCTGTCGCCACCACGGCGCCCGCCTCGCGCGCGACATTGCACAGGATGAACGAGATCATCCCCATTCCCCCGCGCACGTAGCCCCACGCGCCCGGCTGTCCATACATGCGCCCCGAGGCGTGGTGAAACCACACCGAAGCCGTGCCGGCGTCCGACGGCGACGCATTCGTGCCGATGACGCCCTGGCCGAGATACGCCATCTGCAGCCGCTCGTCCCGAATGAAGTGCTGCACGCACTCCAGCATCGACCACTCGTTGAGGAGCGCGCGTGCATCATCGTCGTCGCCCAGGCGACGATCGATCTCCGCGCGCGTGGGAGTGGGATCGAGCCAGAGGTCGCGATCGTCGGGAGGGCGCAGCGCATCGCGCAGCCGCGTCTTCACCGCGATCATCTCCTTCCATCCCTTGACGTCTCCGGGGGCGAGCTTGCGGATCTCTGCCTCGCAGCGATCGTCATCGTTCCAGAGATGCACGCTCGATCCGTCTTCGAACGGAACGAACAGCCCGCCCGCGGCCGGCATCCAGTGGAAGCCGTGTCCCTCGAGATCGAGCTCCTCGATCACCTTCTTGTGAAGGAGTCCACAGACGTAGGCACAGGGCGAGAAGCGCACGCCGGGAAAGGGCTCATCCATCGTGCACGCGCCGCCCACGCGATCGCGCGACTCGATCACGAGTACGCGCTTGCCGGCTCGCGCGAGGTATGCGGCGCACGTGAGGCCGTTGTGACCCGCTCCTACTATGATGACATCCCAGGTGCGACCCGCGAGCACGGCGACGGGCTCCGGAAGTCCGATGCGGCCAAGCACCTCGGCGGCAGGCGGTTCGGAGGAGTTATGAGGCGTCATGGCCGGAAGTGTGACGAAAAGTACCAGCGCAGGTAAGGCATTCGGACCTTTTAACCAGAAGGTCACGATCCGGTTTCGCGACGCACAAAGAGTTCGTTCCGTTCGGCATTTCGGTGTTATTTCTCCCTAATACGCGCGTCCTATCAACAACCGAGTACCTCCTCAGTCACTCTCGCGCGCTGCTCGGAGCGCCTTCATTTTGCCAGGATAGGAGCTCGACCATGCGTCGCAACGTCCGTAGTGGATTCACCCTGATCGAACTTCTGATCGTCGTCGTCATCATCGGCATTTTGGCCGCGATCGCGATTCCGAAGTTCGCGAGCACCAAGGAGAAGGCGTATCTGGCGTCCGAGAAGTCGGATCTGCGTAACCTGGCGACGTCGGAAGAGGCGTACTTCTCCGGCAACCAGACCTACAGCACCGACTTGAGCGCGCTGAACTTCACGACCTCACAGGGCGTGTCGATCACGGGCATGGCGGCCGATGCGAAGGGCTGGAAGGGCACCTCGAGTCACAGCGCAACGACCAAGCAGTGCTACGCCGGCTTTGGTAGCCAGGCCGCTGCGACGACGCTCGACGGTATCATCACCTGCGATCCGTGATCTGACGCGCTGCCTCGGCAGCGCCACCAGCTCGCACAAACGCCTCGCGCTGAATCAGCGCGGGGCGTTTGTGCATTGTCCTCCCCCGTCTGTGCGAACTATCTCGGCCCTTCGTGATCCCTCGGGCCATTTGAATCGTCCTCCCTCGTAACGCATCACGAGCGCTCCTTGCTCGTACTTCGAATCCTGCCGAGTAGAGACGCAGGATCGAGAATCCGCGATCGGGCAGAATGCACGCTGTGCCGTGTCGTGCGGTGAAGTCTTTCAAACCAAGCGCGGACGGATAAACCGTAAGTCACTAAACGATATCGACTTGCGAACGAGATCGGATACGGCCTCAGACGTGCCTTACGGAAGCGCGTGAATCAAACGGCACCCACCCGACCGTGGGAGATTCGTGAAAGCCATTTATCCATCTGTGGAGATCACATGCTTCGTCTGCGCAAGGGCTTTACCCTGATCGAACTTCTGATTGTTGTCGTCATCATCGGCATTTTGGCCGCGATCGCGATTCCGAAGTTTGCGAGCACCAAGGAAAAGGCGTATCTCGCGTCCGAGAAGTCGGATCTGCGTAACATGGCGACGTCGGAAGAGGCGTACTTCTCCGGCAATCAGACGTACACGACCGATCAGAGCGCGATGAACTTCACGACCTCACAGGGCGTGTCGATCACGGGCATGGCGGCTGATGCGAAGGGCTGGAAGGGCACCTCGAGCCACAGCGCGACGACCAAGAAGTGCTACGCCGGCTTTGGTAGCCAGGCCGCTGCGACGACGCTCGACGGTATCATCACCTGCGATCCGTGATCTGACGCGCTGCCTCGGCAGCGCCACCAGCTCGCACAAACGCCCCGCGCTGAGTCAGCGCGGGGCGTTCGTGCATTGTGGCGCGCGTCGCCGTGAATTACACCGTTCCTCGCCCCAATGAATGGCCGCTTCGCTCCGATGAGGAGCGCGGTCGCGCGCTCGACCGCTCCGCGATTGACGACGCCGACACTCTTGTGGCGTGGCAGGCGGAAGGGTCGGGTCCATCGCGCCCAGGTCCTCGCCTGTTGCGCATCTTCGGTGACGTCGATGAGGACGGGACCGGGACTCCCAATTCGCGAGAGGTGGATCGTTTCCTTGAGGGCATACGGATTATCCTCAGCTGCTGAACAGCTGTCGCGACTGAGCGCTTCGAGTCCATCGACGCCTCGGCGACGGTTGGGTCACGCGAGCACTGCTCCGTGGCTGGCGTTCGTCACCATGCGCGTGTAGCGCGAGAGCCACCCGCGTTGATACTTCGCCGCCGGCGGCTCCCACCCCGAGCGCCGCACCGCCATCTCCTCGCCGTCGACCTCGAGATCCATCCTGCGTGCGCCGAGATCGATCGAGATGTAGTCGCCGTCCTCGACCAACCCGATCGCGCCGCCCTCCGCCGCCTCAGGCGCGACGTGACCGATGCACAGTCCGCGCGATCCGCCGGAAAACCTTCCGTCGGTGACGAGCGCGATGTCCGCGCCCAGCGGCATCCCCTTGAGCATCGACGTGAGCTGCAGCATCTCGCGCATCCCCGGCCCGCCGCGCGGGCCCTCGTTGCGCACGACCACGACGCACCCCGGCGCGAGATCACCGGCGCACACGGCCCGCACCGCATCTTCCTCGCACTCGAACACGCGCGCGGGCCCGCGGAATACCATTTGGTGCGCGTCGACGGCTCCCACCTTGACCACCGATCCCTCCGGCGCGAGTGAGCCGAAGAGCACCGCCAGCGCGCCGCGCGGCGCGTGCGGATTCGAGACGGGACGGATGCATTCGCGATTCCGATTCGTGAGCCCCTCGAGATTCTGGCCGAGCGTGCGGCCGGTGACGGTGCGCGCGTCCAGGCGCAGCGTCCCCGGCTTGAGCGCGAGCTCGGCGAGGATCGCCTGCACGCCACCCGCTGCGTCGACGTCCTCGATGTGCCACTGCCGGTCGCCATCCCACGCCGGACTGATCTTCGTCAGATGAGGCACACGCTCGGCCACGTCGTTGAATCGCGACACCGGATACTCGAGCCCCGTCTCGTGCGCGAGCGCGAGCACGTGGAGCACCGTATTCGTCGACCCGCCCATTGCGACGTCGAGCGCCATCGCGTTGTCGATCGCCGCCGCGGTCACGATATCGGAGAAGCGAACGTTGCTCGCGAGCAGCGACATCACCTGGCGCGCGGCCGTGCGGGCGAGCTCCTCGCGCGCGGGATTCGTGGCGAGGATCGTCCCGTTGCCCGGAAGCGCGACGCCGAGGGCCTCGCACAGGCAGTTCATCGAATTCGCGGTGAACATCCCGCTGCAGCTTCCGCACGTCGGGCAGGCGACCTCCTCGAGCTCGAGCAGCCGCGCGTCCGTGATCTCCCCGGCCGCCTGCTTGCCGACGCCCTCGAACACCGTGATCAGATCGACCTTGTTGCCGCTCGCATCCATCCCGGCGCGCATCGGTCCGCCGGAGATGAACACCGTCGGCAGATTCGCGCGTGCGGCGCCCATGAGCATCCCGGGAACGATCTTGTCGCAATTCGGAATGCAGATCATTGCGTCGAAGCAGTGCGCCGCGATCATCGTCTCGACCGCGTCCGCGATCAGCTCGCGGGACGGCAGCGAGTACCGCATCCCGTCATGCCCCATCGCGATGCCGTCGTCCACGGCAATCGTATTGAATTCAAACGGAATTCCACCTGCCTGACGAATCGCATCCTTCACCACCCGGGCAAACGCCTGCAGGTGGACGTGTCCCGGGACAATGTCGCAGTAGGAGTTGCAAACGGCGATGAAGGGTTTGTCGAAATCGCGCGCGTCGCGAATCTGCCCTGTCGCGCGGAGCAGACTTCGGTGCGGCGCGCGCGAATTTCCCTTCTTGATGACGTCCGATCGCATTGCAGAGCTCATGTGCACCCCGGGAGAGCGAAAAACAAAAAAGCCCCTGCCGCGCGAGAAATGGAATGAAGCGCGAACCGGCCCCTCGGTCAGTCCGAGAGGCCGGTTCGCGTGGTGTCGGTCAACAGCCCGTCAGCCGTGTGCGATCGCGCCGCCTCTCGAGGAGGGTCGAGTAGCGAAACGGGGGGCAAGTGCGAGTCGTACGAGCGTCAAGGCGAGCAGCTCTCCGTACTTTCGAATGGTGACCACGACTGCATTTCTATACTCGACACGCCGGTGCCTGCTGTCAAGGTTCGCGAGCGCATTGGCAGCAGGAGACATGGCGCCTGTACTTGTCAGAGGGACCCCGCGCACTCCATTGTATGGGCAGGGCGATCGTCGCGATTCGCACTCTTTTCCCCGAGGTTTCTCACGATGACCACTCCTGGCGGCTCCGCTGACAATTCGTCGAGTACGGATGCGGCGCCACGCGCACCCGATAGGAATCCCTCGCGCGCATTCGGACTCTACGGGCGCGGATGATCCGCGCCTCGCTGAGGCACTCCAGCACCTGAACGCGCTGCTCGTACCCGGAGAATCGTTGGTTGCCTACGCGGTGCAGCGACGGCTCTTCGCGCTCACGCACCGGCGCGTGGTCATTGCCGCGACGAGCGGGCGGTTGATTCGCATCCAGCGCGGCCTTTTTGGCGGCTATTCTCCCGTCGACATGCGATGGCAGGACATTGAGAGCGCCCAATTGCGCGTGCACATCCTCAGTGCCGAGCTCACCATTACGTCGCGGGGACGTCAGGATCTCGCGTCCACCGGTCAGGCAATCGGAGTCATCGGCGCCGAAGGGCTGCGAAAGGAGGAGGCAGAGCAGGTGTATCGGGCGGCCCAGGCGCAGGAGCAGTCCTGGAGGGAGAAGCGTCGCGTGCGCGATCTCGACGAGCTGCGCGCGAAGTCCGGGGGCATCCAGCTCGGCGGTGGCGGCTCGGGGCCCGGCGGATCGGGAAGCGGCGGAGCCGCCGGAGATGATCCGCTCGCGCGACTTCAGCGCGCGAAGGAAATGCTCTCCGGAGGACTCATCACCGATTCCGAATACGAGTCCATCAAGGCGAAAATCGTCGACCGAATGTAGTCTCTAGAAGTCGTAGCGAACGGTGCCGAACGCGGCGCGCGGTTGTCCGGGCGCGACGAGTCCGCCCGCGACGAGCTCCGGGTACGCCTTGTCGAGAATGTTCCGCACGCCGGCCTCGAGCTCGACCTTGCCGATCTTCCGCGTCGCGCTCGCGTGCATCAGCGCGTACGCCGGAAGCACGACTCCGGGCTCATCGAATGGAGAATAGGGACCCACCGCGTTCGTGCTCACGCGCACCGACCAGACCGACGATGGTGGCGCCCACTGCAGCGCCGCCGAGCCAATGTACTTCGCCGTGTTGTAGACGCGCTCTCCCGAAAGGGTATCGACGTGTGTCGGATCGTCTTCGGGCTGGGTGATGAGCCGCTTGTAGCGCGCATTGTTGAAGGTCCAGTCGCCAGTGAGCGTGAACGACTTCGACACCGGTGCGCGCAGTGACAGCTCGACTCCCTGATGCCGGCTCGCGCCTCCGTTGCTCGAGCCGCTTGTGAGCGGATTGAAGGTTTGCTCGTTGCTCACGTCCATTCGGAACACCGCCGCCGTGGCGTTCATGCCAGCCACGTTGAACTTCAATCCGCTCTCGTACGCCCACACGGTGATGAACGGTAGCGCCGGGTCCTCAATGATACCGTCGGTCGCGCGAAACCCACGCGAGACGTTCGCGTACGCGCCAACGGCATCCGTGAGCTTGAACAGCGCGCCGGCCTTTGGCGAGAAGATTCCGTGCGAGTCCTGCTCCGATGCGTCGCCAGGCGACGAGCGCGTGTCGATGGCGTCGTAGCGAGCGCCGAAGTCGAGGTGTAACCGGTCGGTGACATTGATGCCCGCCTGCGCGAAGAGTCCACCGCCCAACTGGTTCGCGTGAATCAGGGCCTGCACCGAATCCCGTACGCGATCGGTGGTGAACCAATTCTGGTAGTGCGATTGATCGAAGCGCCCCTCGGCGCCCACCGTTAGCTCGGCGCGCGACAGCTGCCAGGTGAGCGCGGAGGTCGCGCCGAAACCGAAACGTGCATCGTCTTCCTCCGTCTGGCTGCCGATTCCCTCGAAGCGACCGCCCGCCGGAGGAATTGTCAGGAAGATCCTCCAATCGCCCTGCGTCGCGTACACCGTCGAGCGCCACAACTTGTTTCCGTCGAGCACTCGAAGGCTCGCGCGCTCCTGCGCCCGGATCTTGTGGCCCTCGTCGCTCGGATTGGACACGATGTCGTAGTCGTGAGCCGCAAACTCACTCTCACTCAGATAGCCGGCGGAGTTCCAACGTGAGCCGTACAGCTCGACCCCGCCATTGATCGTTGTATTGGGGGAGAGGTCGTGCACCAATCGCACGTGCCCCTGACCCAGATCGTAATCGCTGTTCGGCCTCCATCCGTTCTCGCGCACGTAGCGAGCTCCCACGACGCCGCCCACGCCGCTGTCGCTTCCGAAACCCGAAAGCGTGGCGCCCTCGAGATGCCCGGCCGCACCGCCATTCACCCACGCGCGCGTTCCATCGAGGTGGTCCAGCGTGCGCACATTCACGATTCCGGAAAACGCGAAATTCCCGAACAGGGCGCTCGTGGGTCCCTTGATCACGTCGAGATCCTGAATTGCCTGCGGAAAGATCAGGCTCCAGTCGTTGTAGCCCTCCGCATGACCATTCACCGGCTCGTTCACCGGCACGCCATCGATCCAGAGAGCGAGGTCGGTCGAGTGGTCGGAGCTGAATCCGCGCACCGATGCATCCGAGGCGAATCCGGGTCCCTGCCCCTGAATGTGCACCTCGACGCCCGCGGTCTGGCGCAGCAGCTCCCACGGCGAGGTTGCCGGGGTACGCGCGATGTCCTCGGGACTCACCGCAACCGCCTGGCGCGACTCCGCTGGCTTTACCGCCGTCGCGGTGATGGTGACGACCGCGAGTCTGCCGGTCATCCGCGCGCGCGCCGAATCGGCGCGCGCAGCGCTATCGGATCGCGTGGTGTCTCGTGGGACGGGCTGCTGTGCCGCTGCGCGCACGGGCGCGGCGATGCAGACGCACACGAACAATTGTCGAAACATGATCTCCGCTTCACTCGAGTTAGCGGCGCGGGCGTGTCCCGGCCGCCGGCGTGCGCGGTGCGCACGTCACAGTGGTCAGCTGCGAGTGAAGAGCGGAGGACCGATGGGAGGAGGGAGTCGCAGCGCAAGCGGCTTGCGGTCGCGAACGACCTCGGAGAAGCGAGTGGCGACGGCTCGCGGATGCGTGTACGTCGCGGTGAGTGCAATTGCGGGAAGCCTGATGTCCGCGCCGACCGCGCACGCGCACAGGCAATCGTCGCAGCAGTTGCCCTCGTCGGTGCTCGAGCAGTGATGCCTGGTGTGCGACGACTGCCCCGACTGATCGTGCGAGGCCATCGCAATGCCGCAGCCATGATGCATTCCATCAGTCGCGTGCGACAGCATCATCGCGGGGCGCGCCGAAACGATCGCCAGCGCAAGCAGCGCGACGACGGCACAGCGGAGCGAGTGCACGAGGGTTCGGATCACGGGAGAATGGATGTCGAGTCCGTACAGGCGCGTCAAGAGGAAAGGAGCGAAACGCCTGTATCAGGACGCAATGAGCGCATCCGCCTCGATCTCGATCATCATCGCGGGATCGATCAGTGCCTTCACTTCGAGCATGGATGTCACGGGGCGAATGTCGCGGAAGTACTCCCCGTGTGCCCGACCGTACTCCTGCCACAGCGAGATGTCGGTGACGAACATTCGAGTGCGGACGACATCGCCCATCGACGCGCCGGCCTTTTCGAGCGCGCGCTTCAGGTTCTCGAGCACCTGAATGGCCTGGCCGTATGCATCACCCGGCGCGACCAGCGCGCCATTTTCGTCCGTTGCCGTCGTTCCCGACACGAACACGTGATCCCCAACGCGCACGGCTCGCGAATATCCGACGAACGGTTCCCATTGAGTTTTCGTGGCGAACAGTTGGCGCGGCATGCGTTAGTACGGTGGCCCCGTTTGCCCGCCACGCCTCTGGCCCGTACGGCCGCCCGTGAGGCTGCGGTCGGGAGTCGTTCCGCCGCGGTCTCCGCGTTCCGCATCGTTGCGCGCATTCGTCTCCAGCGTTGCGAGACGCGTCTGCTGCTCAGGCGTCATGAGCTGCGTCATCTGCTCGCGCGCGAGCCGAATGTTCTCGTGCACCTGTGCGCGCGCCTCGGTGAGAGCATGTCGCCGGGCAACGATCGCAGCGATCTCCTCCGGCGTAGGAGGCGGCGGAATCGGTGTCGGACCGGATGTCGTCGGTGCTCCCGGATCCGGAAGCTGCACGCGGGGAGGCCGCAGCGTGTCGATGGATTCGAGCAGCGGCGCGTTGCTCGCGCGAAGCTTCGAGTTGATGGTCTCGATCTGCGTGCGCTGCTCGTCGGTCAGCTTCAAATCCGACGAATGAGCGATCGCGAGCGGAAAGATCTGCTCCGGCTCCCACAACACCGGTGCCACCGCGGGTCGTGAAGGAGCGGACGGGTCATTAGATCCCCCTCCGCGCCTTCCCTGCGCGGCGAGTGCACCAGCCGCGCACGCCAGCAACATCATGACTCCCGCCGCGGTGCGCGCATGGCTCGTGCATGACGCTGTCCGGCGCGAACGTGCCTGCGAACGAGTGCTCACCTGTCTGCCTCGCAATAAATGCCCGAACCGGAGCGATGGACCTCCGCACGACTTTCGAACGATCCGTAGCGCTCGCCCGTTTAATCTGTCGCGGCCGGCATCTCAGTGGAAGCACGTCCGCATCACATGAACGATACCACTGGATACACGCGTCGAACGATTTCGTTGAGTTTCGACTCGTGCAGCCTCTCCCAAACCCGTCCAGGACCATGACTGCGCTCGTTGCCGACAAGGAAGGAGATCTCGATCGTGCCACCCTCGTGCTTCGCCTGGTGCTCGCAACCGTGTTCCTGGTCCACGGCTACCAAAAGGTGTTCGTGTATGGATTCGCGGGAGTTACGTCGTCCTTCACGCACATGGGGGTACCAATGCCCGCGCTCATCGCACCCCTGATCTGTGTGCTCGAGCTTGGGGGCGGCGTGGCGGTGCTGCTTGGGGCTTTCACTCGAGTCGTGGCGGTCCTCCTCGCTTGCGACATGCTGGGTGCGATAATATTCGTGCACGCGAAGGCTGGATTTTCCGCCTCGAAGGGTGGCGTCGAGCTCGTGCTCGCCAACCTGGCCATGGCGGTCGCGATCGCACTTCTGGGCGCGGGCGCGTATTCGGTAGACGCCCTGATGGCGCGCCGACGCGCACCCGTTCCATGAAAAGGCCGCGCGCACTTTCGTTGAGGAGGAAGATTTGAACTGGTCCTACACTCGCGCACCGGCCCAGTCCGGGCATCAGTGAGCAGCGAGAGCGAGTTCGCGTACACGGTCGCGCCAGCCGGGCACCGCCTCCACGCGAAGGCACAACTCGGTGCGGTACATCTGCAGGTGGCCAACCTGGCGCGCTCGAGCGTGTACTATCGCGAGGTGATCGGGCTGCGCACGCTGCACGAGACTGACGCGCAGGCCGTGCTCGGGCCGCAGGGCGATTCCACCCCGATCGTCGTGTTGCACCACCTCGAAGGCGCCGCACCCATGCCCACACGCGGGCGGCTCGGACTCTATCACTTCGCGATTCTCCTCCCCGACCGCGCCGCGCTCGGCCGCTTCATCGCGCACCTCGCGGCGATCGGCGCGTACGCGGGAATGTCCGATCACCTGGTGAGCGAGGCCGTGTACCTCACGGATCCCGACGGCCTCGGAATCGAGGTATACGCGGATCGCCCGCGCGCCTCATGGCGCATCGCAAACCGCGCTCTCGAGATGGCCACGCTCACGCTCGACGCCGCGGACCTCGTTCGCGCGAGCAAGGGCGTTCCGTGGTCCGGCGCTCCCGCGGGAACTCGCATCGGACACGTGCATCTGTTCGTGAGCGATCTGGACGCCGCATCCCGTTTCTATCACGACGGCCTCGGGCTCGACAAGGTCGTTCTGGAATTTCCGGGAGCGCTGTTCATGTCGGCCGGCGGGTATCATCACCACCTCGGCACGAACACCTGGGCGGCCGGCGCACCTCACGCGAAACCAGGTGACGCGCGCCTGCTCGAGTGGAGCGTGATTCTGCCGACCGATCGCGATGTGGAGGACACCGCGCGCGCGCTCGAAAAAGCCGGCGCAACGGTCGCCCGCGAGGACGGCGACATGGTCGCCGCCGACCCGTGGGGCACCGTTGTACGCGTTACGGCGAAGACGCCGCCGTAACGATTCTCAGCCTTAGGGCTGCGTCGAGCCGACCAGCACCGGCTGTTCGCGATACAGCGCCGGGAACAGCTTCTTCAGATTCGCCACCTTCGGCGCATCGTTGATCGCGATGTACGGCTGGTCCGGGTGCAGCGTCTCGTAGTCCTGGTGGTAGCCCTCGGCGTTGTAGAACGCCTGCGCGGGCTTCACCTCGGTTACGATCTTGTTCGAGTACGTGTGCGCCTTGCTCAACTGATCGATGTACGCCTTCGCCGTCGTCTTCTGCGCATCCGTCGTGTACCAGAGCACCGAGCGATACTGGGTTCCGTGATCAGGACCCTGATAATTCAGCTCGGTGGGATCGGTGGCCACGGAGAAGAAGACGCGCAGCAGATCCGCGTACGACACTTTCGACGGATCGAAGGTGACGCGCACGGACTCGGCGTGCCCCGTGGTCCCCGTGCTGACCTGCTCGTAGCCGGGGTTCTTCACATTTCCGCCCGTGTATCCGGACACGGCGCTCGTAACACCGATCATGTGCTGAAACACCGCCTGCACTCCCCAGAAACATCCGCCGGAGAAGACTGCTACCTCCTCGCCGTGGGCGGCCGCGAGGCCGCCACCTATCTCGGCGCTGGGCGCCAGTACGGCCGCGCTGGCCCCTCGCCCAACGAACATCGCAAGCGCCGCCAGGGCCACGCCGCAAGCGACAACGACGCGCAAGACTGAACGAATCATGTGTTCTCCCGTGTGTGCTGCTGTACTCCGTATTAACTCGATTTGATACCCCGAAGTTTCACTTTGAAGGCCTCCAGCACACCGCAAACTACTGCACGGGCACCTTTGACTTGGCCTTCGCAAAGTCGCCCGCGCGCACCACCGTAAAGCTCCCCGGAACGAGGTACTTGCGCAGCGCGGCGTTCACCTGGTCGATCGTTACGGCCCTCACCCTGCGCTCGAGCTCCGCGTCGTACTTGAATGTTCGATCGTACTCGCGGCGCGAGGCGATCTGCGAAGCGAGCTCGTCGTCATTCGATCGCTCCTGCGCGTACTCCTGCAGCCAGCCGTTTCTTGCCTTGAGCATCTCTTCGGGAGTCACTCCGCTTTTCAGTACGCGGGCGATCTCCTCGTCGAACGCGCGCGTGAGTCGGCTGGCATTCTCCGGAGCGTAAATCGCATAGCTCTCCCATAGGCCGCTACTGTCCGCCGAGTTGATCGACATGAAGGAGCCGACTCCGTAGCTGATCCCCTCCTTCTGCCGGATGCGCGTAGAAAGCCGCGAGTCGAGAGAGCCACCGCCCACAATGTAATCGCCCAAGAGGAGCGCCGCATAGTCCGGCGCATCGTCGCGGATGGGCATGTTGAGTCCGGCAAAGAAGAGTGCGTTCGCCTTGTCCGGTGTCTCGATCACGGTGGTCGACGAATCGACGGCCTTGTATGGCTCCGGAATTCGGGCCCAGGCCTCGGGCGCTCGCCAGTCGCCGAACAGCTTGCCCGCGGCAGCTCGTACGACGGTCGAATCGAAGTCGCCCACCAGCACGAGGTCGCCCGCCCCCGCGCCGTAGAAGCGATCGCGAAAGCCACGCGCCTCCGCAAGCGTCGCGGACGTGATCGACTTGATGTGTTCGTCGATGGTCGGCACGTAGAATGGATGTCCGGGCGCGCGCGGATTGATGCGCCGGTCGAACGCGACCGACGCGAGCGCCTGCGGATCTGAGCGGTCCGCCTCGAGCCCGGCGATGCGCTCCTGCTTCAGCTGTTCGAATTCGGCCGAATCGAAGCGTGGTTCCTTCGCCATGTCCGCGATGAGGGTGAGCACCGCGGGAACGCTGGCCCGCACCGTCTCGATGATGAAGGTCGTGCGATCGGCTCCGCCTCGCACCTGCACTTGCGCGCGGAGCAGATCGAGACTGTCCTGCAGCTGCTGGCGCGACAACGCCTTGGTGCCCCGCTCGAGCATCCCGGACGCGAGCTCGCGCGCTGCGCGCTGACCCTCGAGCGATTTCTCGGTGCCGAATCGAAGCACGAGCCGCCCCTTCACCGCGCCACCGCGAGTCTTCTTTTCGAGCAGGCTCAATCGCAGCCCGTTGGCGAGCGCCGCACGGTCCGTGCGCGCATCGATGTTCGCTGGCGCTGCATCGAACGCTTCGCCGGCGCCGAGCGCACTGTCGCCCTTGTAGTCGCGCACGAGCGCGGCGATGTCTACGCCGGCGGGAATCTCGGAGCGATCCGGCTTTGCGGTTGGATAGAACATCCCCACAGTCACGTTCGACGGCTTCAGATAGTTTGCCGCCACGCGCTGCACGTCCGCTGGGGTGACGCGCTTGATGCGATCCCGGTGCACGAACAGAAGCCGCCAATCGCCCGCGGCCTGCCACTCGCTGAGCGCGAGACCCACCTGGTCGGAATTGTTCAACAGAAGATCAATGTCCTTGAGCAGCGATGCCTTCGCCCGCTCCACTTCGGCCACCGTCGGCGGACGCGTGCGCACGCTGTCGATGCTCTGCAGAAGAACTGTTCGCGCGGTCTCGAGCGAGCTCTCCTGCCGAACGCGAGCGAAAGCGATGAGCATTCCAGGCTCGCGGAGCTGAAAGTCGAACGCGCCGGCAGACAATGCGAGCTTCGGCACGACCAGCGCCTGATACAGCCTGCCCGACGGCTCGCGCCCCAGCACGTTCGCGAGCACATCGATCGACGCGAAATCGGGGTGCGACAGAGCCGGCACGTGATACACGGCGTCCACCACCTGCACATCGCCCACACGTCGCAGTGTGACCGACCGCTCCCCATCCTGCGTAGGCTCGGCCGTGTAGGTAGGATAGAGGATGTTGCCGCGACTCAGCGACCGCACCGGACGCGGCACGCGCGCGAACAGCGCGACGATCTGCCGAAGCGTCGCCGCCTGATCGAATTTCCCCGCGACAAGCAGCACCGCGTTGTCGGGCTGATAGTACTTGTGATAGAACGCCTGCAGTCGCTCGATGGGCACGTTCTCGATGTCCGATCGCGCGCCGATCGTCGAGTGACCATAGTTGTGCCACAGAAACGCGGTCGAGATGGTACGCTCGAGCAGGATACTCGACGGATCGTTCTCCCCCGCCTCGAACTCGTTGCGCACGACGGTCATCTCCGATCGAGCGATCCTTCTCCGCGATGAGACTGTGCGTCATGCGGTCCGCTTCGAGCCCGAGCGCCCACGTCAGATTCTCCGGGCTCGACGTCATCGTCTCGTAGTAGTTCGTGCGATCGAGCCACGTCGATGCGTTCCACCGGGCGCCGTGCTTGTCCATCTCCACCGGAATGTTGTTCCGGGTCGCGGTGCCCTTGAACTGCAGGTGCTCGAGCAGGTGCGCCATCCCGGTCTCGCCGTATCCCTCGTGCCGAGAGCCCACCATGTATGTCACGTTGACCGTGACCGTCGGCTTGGATTGATCCGGAAAGAGGAGCACGCGCAAGCCGTTCGACAGCCGATATTCCGTGATCCCTTCGACCTCCGTGACTTTGGTCGCGGCCTGTTGCGCGCCGGCGCGCGGAACGAGCAGGACCGCGAGCGCGATGATGAGCGGAGCACGAAATCGCATTCAGATGAACGGAATAAGTGTGGTCGATCTCCTGGCTCAGAGATGCGCCCGTGCCAACTGCCGGTCAAGTCTCCAACGTCGCGACCGGCGGAGAGTATCCTGGGGCTTGCAGTCGCACACGATGCAGCCAGAATTCACCAACCTGATCTCCCGGAGCGCGAGTTGAGCAAAGCGAGAATGGAGGCGTTCAGCGATGGTGTGGTCGCGATCCTCATCACGATCATGGTGCTCGAGCTTCACGCTCCGCAGGAGGTAGCCTGGCGCTCGCTCGGACCGGTCGTTCCAGTGTTCTTTGCCTACGTGCTGAGCTTCATCTTCCTCGGCATCTACTGGGCGAACCATCATCACATGCTGCAGCTGGTCGAGGAAGTGAACGGCGGCATACTGTGGGCGAACCTCCACCTGCTTTTCTGGCTCTCGCTGGTTCCGTTCGCCACCGAGTGGATGGGCGAGCGTCACGACGCATCCGTGCCCGTGGCGCTGTATGGAATCGTGCTGCTTTGCGCCGGCGCTGCCTACACGATTCTGGAGCGCGCGCTCATCCGTGAGCAGGGCCCGAACTCGCGGCTCGCGGCGGCCGTTGGCATCGACAAGAAGGGACTTGCCTCTGTTGTCATCTACGCGATCGCCGTGGCCAGCGCGTTCTACCGGCCAGCCGTAGCGGAGGCGCTGTACGCCGCGGTTGCCGTGATGTGGCTCGTGCCCGACCGCAGAATCGAGAAGGCGATTCGCGGGACGTGATCGCAGTGCGAGCTCGGCGATGGCGAGCTGCGCCTTGTCGAATCCGAGCTCACTCGTCGTCTCGCGTCGCCCTTCGCGGGGCCGGACTGGCCTGTCGCCCCGCCCGCGGCGCATATTCTCCAACAGAGGTACGTAGAGCAGACCTTCACGCTGGAACATCGATCATGGTGAGCCTTTCGGTATACGTGAACATGAAAGCGAAGCCGGGCAAGGAACAGGAAGTCGAGGACTTTCTGAAGAGCGGCCAGGCGATCGTTGAGCAGGAGCCCGGCACCATCGCGTGGTTCGCGATCAAGACCGCGCCGGGCGTGTACGGCATCTTCAATGTCTTCGAGAATGAGGCCGGCCGCGAAGCGCACCTCACCGGCCGGGTCGCCGCGGCACTTTTCAGTAAGGCACCCGCTCTCTTCAGCGAGGCGCCCAACGTAGGCAAGCCGGACGTGCTGGCCGCGAAGCTGCCGAAGTAGCCGCGATGCCCCTGCATCGCTCGGCCGTCGCACTGGCGTTGTTGCTGGCGTCGCTCTCGTCCGCGCACGTCGCGGCGCAGAGCGCGGCGGAATGGCGAGTGGACGATGCCGTCGAAGGACTACGCGGCCACTCGCTACAGCGGGCTGGCGCAGATCACTCCGGCAACCGTGAAGAGCCTGCATCCGGTATGGACCTTCTCCACCGGCACGCTCGGCGGACACGAGGGGCAGCCGCTCGTCGTCAACAACACGATGTACGTCGTTACGCCGTACCCGAACGTGCTGTACGCCTTCGATCTCACGAAGGAGGGCTATCCGCTCAAGTGGAAGTACCGTCCGCCGGTAGATCCGAACTCGATCGGCATCGCGTGCTGCGACGTCGTCAATCGTGGCGCGGTGTACGCCGACGGGAAGATCATCTACAACCTGCTCGACGGGCACACCGTGGCGGTGGATGCGGCGACGCGGCAAGGAATTGTGGTCGACGAAGATCGCGGATCTCGCCTCGGGCGAGACGACACCGATGGCGCCGCTCGTCGTGAAGAATCGCGTGCTCGTCGGCGCGTCCGGCGGCGAGTTCGGCATCCTCGGCTGGGTGAAGGGGCTCGATCTCGCGACGGGCAAGATCGTGTGGACCGCGACAACATTGGCCCCGACAGCCTCGTGCTCGCGAAGCCCGGTACGTTCAAGCCGTTCTACGATAAAGGAGCGCAGCTCGGACAATCGACGTGGCCCGGCGGATGCGTGGAAGCACGGCGGCGCCCCGGTGTGGGGATGGATGTCGTACGATCCCGAGCTCGACCTCGTCTACTACGGCAGTCGGCAATCCCGGCGCCGTACAACGCCGAGCAGCGGTTGGGCGACAACAAGTGGACGGCGAGCGTGCTCGCGCGGCGACCCGGACAGACGGCGTCGCTCGTGTGGGCCTATCAGTTCACGCCGCACGACAGCTGGGACTACGATGCCGTCGCGATGATCCTCGTCGATCTCACGATCGACGGCAAGATGCGCAAAGCGCTCGTCCACTTCGACAAGAATGGATTCGCATACACGATCGATCGCGCCACCGGCGAGGTGCTCGTGGCCGAGCCGTACGTCACGTGAACTGGGCATCGAGGATCGATCTCGCGACCGGACGGCCGGTGCTCTCGATGCGAAGGCGACGGGCGCGTCGAAGGGAAACGTGAAGGACATCTGCCCGAGCGCTCGAGGGCGGAAAGAGCCCGGCGTCGCCCGTTGCATATTCGCCGCAGCACCGGATCTGTTCTATACGTCGACGAACAGCATGTGCATGGATTACGAGGCGAGTGCAGGCGGCGCATCTGAAGGAACGCCGTTCATGGGGGTCAACAGCGCCGTATCACGGCGGACGGCGACCAACATGGGCGCGTTCATCGCGTGGGATGCCACGAACGGCAAGCGCGCGTGGGCGATCAAGGAGCCGTTCCCGTGTGGAGCGGAAGTCTCGCCACGGGGGCGACGTCGTGTTCTATGGTACGCTCGACGGATGGTTCAAGGCCGCGGATGCGAGGAGCGGAGTGGTGCTCTGGAAGTTCAAGGTGGGATCGGGCGTCGTCGGCAACCCGATCACGTACACGGGCGCCGACGGAAAACAGTACGTCGCGATCTACGCGGGGATTGGTGGCGATTGGCTGCTGCTCTCCGGCGACTACAATCCGAATGATCCCGCCGACGTGCGCGATCCGGCGGATTTCATGCGCAATCTCGCCCGGCACACCAGCCAGGGCGGGATAGTCTGGATCTTCGCGCTGTAGCGGAGGAACTCACGCGTGACACACTTCCCTTCACTCCCCCGCTTTCGCGCCGCACTCGCGATCGTCGTGCTGGCGAGCGTTGCGTGCCGCGAACAGACCTCGGTTCCTGCCACCGCGACCGCCGCAGGTGGTGAGAACGCGCTCGTCATCTCGCGTCACGAGGATCGCATCTTCGCTGGTGGCGTCGCGCCGCCCGCGGAAAAGTTCACGAACTCCGCATTCGAACAATGCGAAGGCGGCGGAGGCTGGCGCGTCGCTGTTTACCGGGATGAACTGCGATGGCTGCCACGGTGGCGGCGCCGTCGGCGCGGTAGGGCCGAGCCTCACCGACGGACGCTGGCGCTACGGCGGAACGGAGGCGGACATCTTTCGCTCGATTGCCGAGGGCAGACCGAAGGGGATGCCGGCCTTCGGCGGGGTGCTGCAACCCGCAATGATCTGGCGGCTCGTGGCGTACATCAAGTCGCTCCCGCCGCCAAAGGACGTCCCAACGGAATCGTGGTAGCGCGACAGCCGCGTCGCTATAGGGCGGACTCAACCCTCGCGCACCGAACCGCACTCTTTGGCGGATTGCTCGCGCGGCGCGCTATGTTCACTTGCATGGGAGGCAGTCACGCATGACGCAGATCTGGCTGATCACGATAGTCGGCCTGTTGGCCGCCATTCTCGTGCTGCAGATCATGCTCCTGCGGTCACGCGGCGATCCCACGAGCGTCGTCCGCACCGCGCTTCGCAATGAGCTGAGCACGTTTCGTCAGGAGACCTCCGGCAGCGCCATGCAGCTGCGCACCGAGATCGGGCAGAAGCTCGACGGCATGTCCAATCTCACCGTCGGCGCGCTCGACCGATCGCGAGAGACGCTCGCCCGCAGCGTGAAGGAGATGCAGGAAGGAAATGAGATCAAGCTCGAGCTCATGCGACAGACGGTCGACGAGAAGCTGCAGGGAACGTTGGACCGGCGCCTCACCGAGTCGTTCAAGCTCGTGCAGCAGCAGCTCGAATCCGTCCAGAAGGGACTCGGCGAAATGCAGCTGCTCGCGACGGGAGTTGGCGATCTCAAGCGCGTGCTCTCGAACGTGAAGACTCGGGGAATATTCGGCGAGGTTCAGCTCCGCTCGATCCTCGAGGACATTCTGACACCCGACCAGTTCTGCGCGAATTATGCGCCGACCCTGAACTCGCGCGACAACGTCGAGTTCGCGGTTGCTCTTCCCGGGCCGGGCGGAATGGGCTTCCCTGTGTTTCTCCCCATCGACTCCAAATTTCCCCAGGAGGATTACCTTCGCCTGCTCGACGCCAGCGATCGTGCCGACATCGCCGGCATTAGCGAGGCGCGCGAGGCGATCTACAAGCAGGTGAAAAGCTACGCCAAACTGGTTTGCAGCAAGTACATCGTGCCGCCACAGACAACCCCGTTCGCCATCGTCTTCCTTCCGACGGAGAGCCTGTATGCCGAAATCCTGCGCCAGCCCGGACTGGTCGAGGAGCTCCAGCGCGACTACAACGTCGCGCTAACAGGTCCCACCACCCTCGGCGCGTTCCTGACAAGTCTTCGAATGGGCTTTCACACGATGGCCCTCGAGCAGCGCGCGGGTGAAGTGTGGAACGTCCTCGCGGCGGTGAAGACCGAGTTCGCGCGCTTCGGCAAGGTGCTGGATGCGCTGCACAAACAGCTTGGCTCCGCGCAGAGGACCATCGAGAAGGCCAGCACGCGCAAGCGAGCCATGGACCGCACGCTGCACGACGTGCAGTTGTTGTCCGCTCAGGATTCGAATCTGGTGCTCGAGCTGAGCGAGCCCGAGGACGACGACCTCGAAGAGACATCCGATTCGAGTGAGGAAGCCCCAATGCTGTAGCGCGCACACAGACGTACGCTTCTTGCACGACATCGACGCGCCTTTTCCCCGGACTGCCCATGAGTCGCAGTAAGAACAGTCATCCTTCCGCTCCTGCCACAACGCACGGCCCGAAGACGCTGGCCGCGCTCGCAAAACAACTCAAATCGCATTCGAACAACGGCACGCCTCCCGCGGGCCCGCGCGAAGTCCCGGACGCAGAAATCGCCGCCGTGCACACGAAGGAGATCAAGGGCGAGCTCTGCACGGGAAAACACCGGCTCGTCGAGGATCGCGTTCAGCATGACGACGCAAACAAGAAGAGCGACAAGAATCGCCTGGCCGCCGACGCGAAGCGGCACAAGCATGGCAACCCGCACGGCAAACTCAATGGCCGCGCCACCCACTAGCCGCGCCGCACCAGACCCCTTCCCGACCCTCTTGCGCTTCCCGATCCGCGATAGGTAGAATACCTACACTTCACGTGTAGGACTTCTACCTGTCGGCGGGCAGCTGCCCGCAAGGATCCGAAGGTGGCTCCAGCGTCCGGCCCGTCCCGAAGCGAGCTTCTCAAAGGCACGCTCGACATGCTCATCCTGCAGACGCTCACTCTGCAGTCGCAGCATGGCTACGCCATCGCGCAACACATCGAGAAGCTCTCCGACGACGTACTCTCCGTCGAGCAGGGCTCGCTCTACCCGGCGCTCGAGCGCCTCCAGAAAAAGGGGTGGGTGACATCGAAGTGGGGCGAATCGCCCACCGGCCGCCGTGCGCGCTACTACACGATCACCGCGTCGGGGCGCAAGCAGCTCGGCAAGGAGATCTCGAGCTTCGACCGCGTGCTCGTCGCGATCCATCGCGTCATGAAGAAGGCCTGAGGCACGCTTGTCTCTCGTCGACGGTCTCCGCCACCAGCTGCGCGCGCTGACGGGCTCGCGGCAGTACGCGCGCGAGCTCGACGAGGAAATGCACTTCCATCTCTCCCTCGAGGCCATGCAGCGCGAGCACGCCGCGCGCGGCACGCTCTCGGCAAGCGAGGCGCGCTTCGCCGCGCGCCGCCGCTTCGGCAATCTCACATCCATCGCCGAGGCGACGCGCGCCATGGCCGGACTCTCGTTCCTCAATGGCGTGCTGCAGGACGCGCGCTTCGCACTCCGCACCTTTCGACGCGCACCGACCTTCACCGCCGTCGCTGTGCTCACTCTCGCCATCGGCATCGGCGCGAACACCGCGATTTTCAGCGCCGTCAACGCGCTCCTCCTGCGGCCGCTTCCCTTCCCGCATCCCGAGCGCCTGATGAAGGTGTCGCTCACGGTGCCCGCGATCAACGGCCAGCCTCGCGCGCATCGATGGCGTATGGTCCTATCCGAAGTTCGTCGTCTTCCGCGGCACCCAGCATCTGTTCTCCGAGCTCGCGCTCTACACTGACGACCAGAACACGATCGCGAGCGGGGGAGACGTCGAGCGCGTCCGCACCGAGGTGGCAGGAGCGCGCTACCTGAACACGCTGGGAATTCAGCCGTCGCTCGGCCGCAACTTCTCGGCCGACGAGGATCTCCACCCTGACGGTCCGCGCGTGATCCTGCTCTCCGACGACTACTGGCAGCAACACTACAACGCCGACCCCGAGTGTGCTCGGCAAGACCATCGATTTCGATGGAAAGCCGTTCACGATCATCGGCGTGCTACCGCCCGGCTTTCGCGGTCTGTCCGGCCGCGCGGAGCTGTGGACGAATCTCATGTCGCACTCGGGCGAAGAGCTGAATCAGGCGTGGAGCCACTCGTTCACGCTCGTGGCACGCCTCGCACCCGGCGTCACCGCCGAGCAGGCGAAGCTCGAGGTGCCGCGACTCGGCGCGCTGGTGGATCGCGCGTACCCGCACCCCGAGGTGCACGACGAGCACTGGGGCGCGATGACGCAGGAGCTCGACAACACGCGAATCGATCCGACGGTGCGCAAGTCGCTGCTCGTGCTCCTCGCGGCCGTCGGCCTCGTGCTCCTGATCGCGTGCGCGAACGTGGCGAATCTCTTTCTGGTGCGCGCCTCGGGTCGCCGCCGCGAGATCGCGGTGCGGCTCGCGGTGGGCGCGGGCCGCGCGCGGCTCATCCGCCAGCTGCTCACGGAGAGCGTGATCCTCTCGCTCGCCGGTGGCGCGGCCGGCCTCGCGATCGCGTGGTGGGGCGTGCGCGTGCTCGCCGCCCTCGATCCCGGCAACGCGCTCCGCGTGCAGAATCTCGCCGGCATCGGCGCCGTGCGCTTCGCCGACATCCATCTCGATGGCGCGGCGCTCGCCTTCGCGGGCGCGCTCGCGATCGTGACCGGGGTTGCGTTCGGACTCGTGCCGGCGCTGCAATCCACGCACCGCTCGCTCACCGGCGCGCTGAAGGAAGAATCCGGCGGCGGCGATGGATCGAAGCGCGTCCTGACGAGCCGCAATGTTCTCGCGACGATCGAGATCGCGCTCGCCGTCGTCCTCCTCGCGGGCTCGGGGCTGATGCTGCGCAGCCTCGACAAGCTGCTGCGTGTGAACCCGGGCTTCGACCCCACGCAGACGTTGACCATGCGCTTCTACACGCCGGAAGGCTACGGCCGCGATTCGCTCCCGGGCTTCTTCGACGAGATGCTCGATCGCACGGCGTCTCTTCCCGGTGCGACGGGATCGGCGCTCATCGATTGCCCTCCCCTGAGCGGGCAATGCAACGGCACGGTGATCGTCTTCCGCGACAGGCCCGCACAGGTTCCGGGAACGGAGCCTGAGGTCGGCGTCGCACTGGGTGACTCCGTCGTGGATGTCGGTATTGCGCGTGCCGCTCGTGCGCGGCCGCAACTTCACGCGCGACGATCGCCAGGGCGTCCGCAAGGTCGTTCTCGTGAACGCGGCGGCGGCGCGCAAGTTCTGGCCGGGGCAGGATCCCATCGGTCGCCCGGTCAGCGTGGGACAGGGTGATTTCTGGACGGATACCGCGTACGTCGTCGGTGTCGTTGGCGACGTTCGATTCGCGGCGCCCGACTCGGCCGCGCTACCCGACGTCTACCTCTCGTATTATCAGTCCCCGCGCTCGCGCATGATGCTCATTCTGCGCTCGGCCGGCGATGCGAGTTCGCTCGCGGCGCCCGCACGCCGGCTCGTTCGCGACCTTCTGCCATCATCGCCCGTGTACGAAATGCGCACCATGCGTGAGCGATTTTCCGACGCGATGCGCTACGCGCGCTTCAGCACGCTGGTGCTCGCGCTGTTCGGCCTCGTGGCGCTCGCGCTGGCGACGATGGGAACCTACGGCGTCATCTCGTTCGGCGTGGCGCAGCGCACGCGCGAGATCGGCATTCGCGTGGCGCTCGGCGCATCGCGACACGAGCTCGTTCGGATGATCGTGCGCCACGGGCTCGTGCTCGCATGTGTAGGTGGCGCGATCGGTCTGGCGGCGGCGCTGGCTGCGACTCGCGTTCTTCGCTCGCTGCTCTACGATGTCGTCCCGACGGACCCGCTCACCTTCGCGGCGATTCTGGTCGTGCTCGTTCTCGCCGTCCTCGCGGCGAGCTGGATCCCGGCCCGGCGCGCAGCCCTGGTGCACCCCTCCGAGGCGCTCCGGGAGGGCTAGCGGCGAACGCCTCCCCGCTTCCGCTCCGGCACGGGCGCGAGTTATGCTTGCATTGTACGTCCCGAAGGCATTCTTGCCGCGCGCGGAGGGATCGGACAATGAACAGCACACGCCCCGAGCTCCTCACGGTTTCGCGGGAGTTCGGCGCGGGAGGAAGCGACGTCGCGCGTCTGCTGGGAGCCCGGCTCAATTGGCCCGTGCTCGACGACGACGTGGCCTGTCGCTGCGCGAAGCGATTGAACATGGACACCGCCGCAGTGGAGCGGCTGCGCGAACACGCGCCCACCCTGCTGGCGCGACTCACTGCGGCGCTGCTGATCGCGCCGCCGGAGGCGCCGGGGATCGACTTCTCCAACATGCTTCGAATCGACGCGATCGCCGAGGCGGCGCTGGAATCGATCACGGAGGCGGCGCAGTCACTTCCGCTCATCGTGGTCGGCTTCGGATCGCAGTGCATCTTCGCGCAGCGGCCGAACGCGCTTCACGTGCGGCTCGTCGCGCCCCTCGAGTCGCGAGTGGCACGCCTTCGCTCGCGTTTCGGGTGGGATGCAGCGACAGCCGCGGCGAAGGCACGGGAGATGGACGACATTCGACGCCGGTACGTCCAGCGCTACTTCCACCGCAATGTTCTCGATCCACTGCTGTACGACGTGCAGATCAACACCGGTAAGACGTCGATCGAGGACGCGGCAGCGCTCCTCGAGCAGTTGGTGCGCGGTCAGCAGGATGCGCTCGTCTCGACGGGACACCACGAACTCGGAGCAAACGCGATCGCGTGATGCGACCCTGCTGCTCGGCGGATGTGTGATGAAAGTTGTGCTGTTCGGCGCGACGGGAATGGTCGGAGCCGGTGTGCTCCTCGAATGTCTCGATTCGCCGCGAGTGAGCTCCGTGATCGCGATCGTCCGCGGCAGCACCGGAGTGCGGCATTCGAAGCTGCGCGAGATCGTCCATCACGATTTCCTCAACTTCGATTCGCTTCGGCAAGAATTCGTCGGGGTCGATGCTTGCTTCTTCTGCCTGGGCGTGTCCTCCTTTCGCATGAAGGAGCCCGACTACCGTCGCATCACGCACGACGTCACTCTCGCCGCGGCATTGGCCCTTCTCGCTCTGAGCCCGCAGCTCACCTTCGTCTACGTTTCCGGCGAGGGAACCGACAGCACGGCCCGCGGCCGAACCATGTGGGCGCGCGTCAAGGGACAAACCGAGAACGACCTGCTCGCGATGCCGTTCAAGGCGGCTTACATGTTCCGCCCCGGATACATTCAACCGCTTCGGGGCGTGCGCTCGAAGACCGGCGTCTACCAGGCAATGTACGACGTGCTTGGATTTCTCTACCCACTTCTCCGCAGCACTATTCCACGACACGTTACGACGACGGTGAACGTGGGCCGCGCGATGATCGAGGTTGCGGTGGAAGGCTATCCGCGACCGATCCTGTGCTCGCCCGAGATCAATGCGCTCGCCGATGTCGCCGCGGCCAGGGAACGCGCCACCGGGACTACCGCTACTTCCGGAGGAGAATCACGGTGACATCTCCAATCTCGCGCGGCTTTCTCGGCCGCCGCCCCGCTGCGGGAACCGCGGCACGGCTCCCGCCAGGCCAATACGTAACGAACGACTTCCCCGTGCTGTCTGCCGGACCTACCCCGCATACGCCGCTCTCCGCGTGGGACTTCACCCTCGGAGATGCCGGCGGTAATTCGGCGAAATGGACTTGGGCCGAGTTCGAGGCACTCCCGCACGAGACGATCACGCGCGACATCCACTGCGTGACCAAGTGGTCCAAGTTCGATACGATGTGGACCGGCGTCTCGATCGACGCTATCATCGCGGCCGGAGCCGCGAAGGGAGTGACGACGGCCCCGTACATCGTGGCCGCGTGCGATGGCGGCTACACCACGAACCTTCCGCTCGCGGACGTTACCGGCGGAAAAGCGTGGCTCGCGGCGACCTTCGACGGCAAACCCCTTCATCCGGAGCACGGCGGCCCCGTGCGTCTGCTGGTGCCGCATCTGTACTTCTGGAAGAGCGCAAAGTGGGTGCGCCAGATTCACTTCCGGCAACGCGACGAGCCCGGATTCTGGGAGGCGCTCGGCTACCACATGCGCGGCGATCCGTGGAGGGAGCAGCGCTACACCGGCGACGAGTGATGCACCTCGCCTCGCCCCGAGCGTAGTGGCGGATCCTGCGGCGGCGGGGTCGCCGCCGATCGTGCATCCGATCGCCTGGCGCGTGGCGACCGTCGCGGAGATAATCCCCGAGACGCCGCGCGTGCGCACGCTCGCACTCAATGTCTCCGGCTGGCCCGGACATCGCGCCGGCCAGCACGTCGATGTGCGCCTCACCGCGGACGATGGCTATCAGACTGAGCGCAGCTACTCCATCGCGTCGCCGCCGGAGGAGTCGCGCATCGCGCTGACGATCGAGCGGCTCGAGGACGGCGAGGTGTCGTCGTATCTCGTCGACGTGCTCGGTGTGGGCGATCCACTCGAGCTGCGTGGACCTATCGGCGGGCACTTCGTGTGGAGCGTCGGCGACGGTGGGCCGCTGATGCTCGTTGGAGGGGGATCGGGCATCGTGCCGCTCATGGCGATGCTGCGTCACCGCGCCACCGCCAGCGAGGAGGTGCGACGGAGCGCGCCGGCGCGTCTGCTGTACTCATCGCGGAGCTGGAACGAGGTGATCTACCGCGATGAGCTCGCGCGGCTGGCGGCGGCCGACGACTCGCTCGAGGTCGTGCATACGATTACGCGCATGCCCCCGCCTGGCTGGACGGGATTCCACAGACGCATCGACGCGGCGATGCTCACCGAGATCGCGTGGCCCGCTGCGTCGAACCCGCATCTCTTCGTGTGCGGGCCCACGCCGCTCGTCGAGGCGGTGGCCGAGGCGCTCGTCGCGCTCGGCCACGACCCGGAGTCGGTGCGCACGGAGCGCTTCGGCCCAACCGGGCCCACTGGGTGAGATGCACGAAGTCTCGGCTATCGGTGAAGGAGTAGTTTTCAAGCACGCTTTCATTCGCCGCTGTCGACGTGTTCGCGCAAAGCAAGCCGCGGCAAATGTCGCAGCGAACTGAGCCAACCAGAAACGATTCGCGTTTCGCCGTGGAGTCTCGTGTCTCGATACCTGCCGCTGCTCGCCGTTCTTTTTCTTGTCCAACCGCTCGCCGCGCAGACCGGGAAGCGTGCGCTCCGTTCCGACGACCTCTATCGACTGCGCGACGTGCACGACCCGCAGCGCTCGCCGGATGGAAAGTGGGTCGCGTACACTGTGTCGACGGTCGACACTGCGCGCGATCGCAACATCGCCCACATCTGGATCGTGAGTTGGGACGGCACGCAGCAGATGCAGCTCACGAAGTCACCGGAGAGCGAGAGCTCCCCACGCTGGAGTCCCGACGGAGCATGGCTGACCTTTCTCTCGTCGGGCGATGGAAGCGACGGCGCGCAACTCTGGCGCGTGAGACCGCACGGCGGAGTGCCCGAGCGCGTGAGCAGCGTGCCCGGAGGAATCGTCGACTACGCCTGGTCGCCGAACACGAGGTGGCTGGTGTTGGTCGTCAGCGATACCGGAGCCGCGAAGTCCAAGTCCGGTACGAAGCCACCGATCGTCATCGATCGCTATCACTTCAAGACCGACCCCGGCGGCTACGTGCTCGACGCGCACGACCATCTCGCGCTGCTCGACCTCGCCGAGCAACGCGTCGAGCCGCTCACCTCCGGCCCGTTCGATGATTCGGATCCCGTCTGGTCGCCGGATGGGACTCGAATCGCGTTCGTGAGCAAGCGAGTGGCCGGCGATCCCGATCGCAGCGTAAACGATGACATTTTCGTCATCAATGCACAGCGCGGGGCGCAGCCGAAGCGACTCACCACCTACGACGGCGAGGACGATGGTCGCATCGCGTGGAGCCCGGACGGCAGTCGCATCGCGTATCTCACCGGCGTCGGATTGCCGGATCACTCCTTTCGGATGTGGAAGCTCGCAGTGATTCCGAGCGACGGTGGTACATCGACCGTGCTCTCGGCGTCGCTCGACCGTCAGGTCATTGAGCCCGCATGGTCCGTGGATGGTTCGTCGATCTACGTATTGGAGGAAGACGATCGCTCGCAGTACGTCGCGAAGGTGTCCGCCTCGGGCGGCCGCGTGGAGCGCGTGGCGGGTGAGAAGCGGATGATCACGTCGCTCGCGATCGGCCGCGACGGTGCAGCGACGCTCACCGCCGCCAGCGACAGCGAGCCGCCCGAGATCTACGCACTCGACGGAACGACGCTGCGCAGATTGACGCACCAGAACGACGCGTGGCTCCGCGAAGTACAGCTCGGCACTACGGAGGAGTTCGCGTCGCGCGGGAAAGACGGATACGAAGTGCATGGGCTGATCGTGAAACCCGCCGCGTTCGTCGCGGGGCGGAGATATCCGACGCTACTGCGCATCCATGGCGGCCCCGCCTGTTGTCAGGACTCGCACGCGTTCAACATCGAGCGCGAGCTCTTCGCGGCGAACGGTTACGTCGTTGTGGCCGCCAACTATCGCGGGAGTCGAGGACGTGGGGCACGGCATCAACGCGCGATCGTGGGAGGGACCAAGGAGAGGGAGGTATCCGACCTGCTCGGCGCGATCGACTACGCGGTAAAAGCTGGTGCCGCGGACTCCGCGCGGCTCGGCGTTGGTGGATGGAGCAACGGCGCCATTCTCACCGATCAGATCATCGCGGTCGACCATCGCTTCAAGGCAGCGATCGCGGGCGCCGGCAGCGCGAACGCGCTCGCGAGCTACGGCACGGATCAGTACACGCCCGAGACGGACACCGGGCCGTGGATAAATCCGCAGGCGTGGATCAGGCGTTCCTACGCCTTCTATCACGCGAGACAGATCACGACACCAACTCTGTTCATGGGCGGCGACAGAGACTTCAACGTGCCGATCGCCGGAAGCGAGCAGAATGTACGTGGCATTGCGAGCTCTGCGCGTGCCGACGGAGTTGATCATCTATCCAGACCAGCACCACAACATATCGACGCCGAGCTACAAGAAGGATCGGCTCGATCGCTACGTTGCGTGGTACGACAAGTATTTGAAGAAGATGGCGGTGTCTACCGGACAGTAACGATCGACAAGCCCACGCGGTGAATATTTGTTCGCGCGGGTGGCAGCGGGCCTCGGTCTTGCGCTTAGTCGCGACATGGTTGCGGTGACGGCGAAACCGTGAGCGAGGCGGAGACGGACGACCGGTTTTCGATTCTGGCGGACGTGAGCCGTCGCCTCGGCGCGTCGCTCGACTACGAAACCACGCTCGCAACCGTCGCCGGCATGCGTCTCCCGCACGGCGACTCGTGGTCGATCGTCGACGTGCTCAACGACGACGGATCGATTCGGCGGCTCCCGGTAAACCATCCCGACCCGGAGATGCAGGCCTTCGTTCGCGAGCTCGACGAGCGGTATCCGCCCGATCCCTCCGGCGAGCTCGGAACACCGACGGCGATCCGCAGCGGGCAGACGAGGGTCGTTCGCGAGATCCCCAATGACATGCTCCGCGACCTCGCGCGCGACGACGACGATTTCGAGCGCCTTCGCGCGATCGGCGCGCGCTCGTTCGTGAGCGTTCCCATGATCGCCCGCGGCGCAGTGCTGGGCGCAATCACGATCGTCACGACGAACGCGCAACGGCCAATCGACAATGTCGACGTCGCGCTCGCCGAGGACCTCGCGAGCCGCGCCGCGATGGCGATCGACAACGCGCGGCTGCACCGCGAGGCCAAGTCCGCACGCGTGCTGAGCGAGAGCGCGATGAGCGCGGCCGAGGAAGCGGGGCGACGGAAGGCGGAATTCCTCGCGACCATGAGCCACGAGTTTCGCACGCCGCTCAACGCCATCCTCGGTTACTCGCAAATCCTGGACATGGGCGTGCTCGGCCCGACGACAGCGGCGCAGCATGCGCATCTCGAGCGACTGCAGGCGAGCGCGCGGCATCTGCTCCAGCTCGTCGACAATGTGCTCAATGTCGCGAAGGTGGACGCCGAGCGCCTCGAGGTTCGGCAGGATGCGCTCGTGGCCACGGCGAGCGTCGTGTCCGCGATCGCGCTCGTGCATCCGCAGGCGACGGCGAAGGGGATTCGGATCGTCGACCTCGGCTCCGTCGAGGCTGGGGTGCCGTATATCGGTGACGAGCGCCGCGTGCGCCAGATTCTCGTCAACCTCCTGTCGAACGCAGTGAAGTTCACGTCCTCGGGCGGCGAGGTCATTGTCGACTGTGGCTCGACGCTCGAGCCCGATCCCGGCACGCAGCTCATCGATCCAGCAACGCCGCCGGCGACGGGCGAGACTCAGCACGCGCGCAGGAGTTGGGCATTCATACGCATCTCGGACACCGGCCCGGGGATTCCATCGGCATTCATGCATCGGCTGTTCGAGCCGTTCGTGCAGGCGGACGGCGCGCTCACACGAGAGAAGGGCGGAACGGGGCTGGGACTCGCAATCAGCCGCCGGCTCGCGCGCAGAATGGGGGGCGACCTCACCGCGCGTAGCAAGCCTGGAGCGGGCGCAACGTTCACCCTCTGGCTTCCGACGCGCGAACAGGAGACCCAATCGCCGGCCGTATCTCCCGCCGCGTCGAGTGCCGCGCCGGTCCGTCGACGCACTCCGTCGGGAACGTTGTGGACATTTCCAGAGGACGGGCCGCATCTCGACGACGCCGCGTACGCGGTACTTTATGCGATCGGGACGAGGCTATCGAACGACGCCGAGACGATCGCGGAGCGTTACGTGGCGGCAATTCGTGCGGACGGACGATTTCCCGGCGCGCACGAGCTGCACGGCGCGCAGCTGCGCGATCATGCCACGCCGTTCATCGGTCTGCTTGCGTCGCAGCTGACGATTCTGGGCGAGACCTGCGGGCGCGACCCGGAGCTGCTCGCCGACGGCGGACACCTGCAGCGGCTCGTGGCCGAGCTGCACGGAGCGCAGCGCCACCGGCTCGGCTGGAGCGAGGCGGACATCGAGCGCGAGACGACGCTGCTCGTGGCGGAGGTGGAGCGGGCCATCAATGCGTCGGTGAACACCGAAGCGACGGGGCACGCGACGATCAATGGCTCGAGCAATGCCGGTCGCGAGTCGGCGTCGACAGCCGCCGTGCGAGCGGCTACGCAGTACGCGCTCGATGTCGCGTTCCGCGTGCTCGATCAGGCATCGCGCACCACGATCCGAACGTTTCGTTTCGCGAAGAGCGCGGACGCGCCCTGAGTGTCCCTACTTCAGGTATTTCCTAAACCACGCGATCGTGGCGGGCCACGCCTGACGCGTTGCGTCGAGGTTCGCCTGCATGATCGAGCCATCGGTCTGCGTCTGCGCGCGGAGAAAGCCATGCGCCGCGCCCGGGAAGATCGTGTGCTCGTAGGTGCGGCCAAGCACCTTCATGGCGGAGTCGGTGCCGGGCACCGTGAGCGCAATGCGGGCATCGGTGCCGCCGTAAAGTCCGAGCACGGGCGCGTGAACGTTCTGCAGCTGGTCGGCCTTCGGCGGAACGCCGTAGTACACGACGCTCGCACCCAGCTCACTCGACGCACCGGCGTGCGCGTCGTGGGCGAATGAAACACCGCCGCCCCAACAGAAGCCCACGATTCCGTACTTCTTTTCCGCGGCTGGAAGTGTCATTGCGTACTGCGCCACAGCGTCGAGCTTGCGTTGCACGTCCGCGGGATCGAGCGTGGCGATGACCGCCGGACCCTGCGCCTTGAGCGTGCTGTCGTCGAGATTGGGCGCGATCTTGCCGGTGAGCAGATCGGGTGCAATGGCGATGAAGCCATCGGCCGCGAACTGGTCGGCCACGCCGCGTATCCAGGTCGAGAGTCCGAAGATCTCGTGTACCACCACGACCACGGGCGCCTTCGTGCTCACCTGCGGGTAGACGACCCACGCGCGCACGCTGTCGCTCCCGACCTTCACCATCACCCACTCGCCGTGGCGCGGCGACTTCGCGAGTCGCGCCGGCGCGTCGGCAGCACCGGCCGGAAGATCCGCCGCCTGCTGCGCCGCATCGCGCGACGCACTGGTCGATGTCGGCGTCGGCGACGAATCATGGCCGGCGTGATCGTCTGCGCCGCCCGCGTGCCTGGCACATCCGATGGCCGCGAGGGTGGACGCGAGAGCGGCGAGCACAACGCGAACTCGAATCATGGGATCTCCACTCAGTGTGGGATGACGTAATCCTGAGCGCCGATGAGTTGCCACCCACCGGGGCGATTCTGCCAGGTGTCGGTGAACGCATACCGCCTGTCGAACGGGCCCTTCAGTCCCCTCCCCCTCACGTGCAACACCCCCGTGATGATCTGCGTGTCGCCGAAGTCGTGCACCTTGAGTCCCTCGTTCCGTGCCCATGAGGTCGTGTCGCTGCCGGTCGCGCTGGCGATCACATCGTCCCGCCCCATCACGCCCGCGTCTTCCGTGTACACGAACCCGGGCGCGAGAAGCCTGTCGAATGCCTTCGGATCGCGTGCGACGAGGCCGCGAGTCCATTCTTCCTCTCGTTGCAATGGAAGCGAGCGGCTGGTGTCGGATACTAGCGCACCGAGTTCGCTAAACCTTCCCATCAGCACCAACGACTTCGCCTGATACACGGGCGCGCCACCCACGTACGTCGCCACCACCTGGGCGCCGAGGATTCGCTCGGGTGCAAGAGTCATGATATCGCGATTGAGAATCGTGAAGTCCGCGTACTTGCCCACCGAGATCGAGCCGAGCTCGTTCTCCTGAAAGGCCGCGTACGCCGGCCACAGCGTCATCGAGCGCAGCGCCTCCTCGCGCGTCATCCGCTGATCGGGATACCAGCCGCCCGGCGGTGAATTGTCGGCGTCCTGGCGCGTGACGGCCGAGTGAAAGGTGATGATCGGATTCACCTGCTCCACGGGAAAGTCGGTGCCGTTCGGAATCACGACCCCCGTGTTGAGCAGCGACCGCCACGCGTAGCCTCCGCGAATGCGATCGGGGCCCAACCTGCGCTCGGCCCACGGCATGTCGCTCGTCTGGTGGCTCGACTGCATGCTGGGGATCACGCCGAGCTGCGCGAAGCGCGGAATGTCCTGCGGCGAGATGATCTGTGCGTGCTCGATGCGCAAACGGGCATCCGCGGTCGGAACCGCATCGAGCGCGGCCTGGTACGCGTCGAGCGCGTTGCGGTTCCCGCGATCGCCGATCGCGTGCGTGCTCACCTGGAAGCCGTGCTTCAGCGCCTCGATGGTGCGCGACCGCAGATGCTCGGGAGTCGAGACGAGCAGCCCCGTATTCCGGAGATCATCGCTGTAGGGAGCGAGCAGCGCGGCGCCGCGCGAGCCGAGCGCACCGTCCGCGTAGAGCTTGATCGCCGCGCACCCACACGTGGCCGTCGTATTCCGCTTGCTTCGGTCCACGCGCGAAGTAGTACGCCAGATGATGCGGAATCGTCGCGTGACCATCTCGTACGTGCGCAGCGGCAGCCGCTTCGCACTAGCGAGAGACTCGAGCGCCTCAATGGTGGCGCGGTCCTCGCCCATGTCCTGCACTTCCGTGAGTCCCCACTTGTTGCTCTCGACGGCCGCGGCGTGCAGCAGCTCGCTGAGCTGAGCGGGCGTGGGTGTCGGCACCGCGTTGGAGACAAGCGACATCGCGTTGTCGACGAACACACCCGTCGGGTTTCCTCTCGCATCGCGCACGATGCGCCCGCCCACCGGATCTCGCGTCCTCGCGGAGACTCCCGCCGCGCGCATCGCGGCGGCGTTGGCGAGCACCGCATGTCCATCGACGCGATCGAGAAGCACCGGGTGATCGGGAACAGCGCGTGACAGCGCATCGTGCGTCGGGAATTCCTTCACCGGCCACCGATTCTGGTCCCATCCGTTGCCCGTCACCCATTGCCCCTCCGGCGTGATCCTCGCGCGCGCGGCCACGCGCGAAACGATCTCCTCGTACGAGGGCGCGCCAACGAGATTCACGCTCCGAAGCGCGTTGCCGAGTCCGAGCAGATGCGCGTGCGCATCGATGAAACCCGGATACGCCACTGCGCCGCGGAGATCGACCATCTGCGTTTGCGGCCCCTTGAGCATCATGACATCCCGCCTCGTGCCCACGAGCACGAAGCGCCCGCCGCGCACCGCGAACGCCTCCGCCACCGGACGTGTCACGTCGACGGTGTAGATGCGGCCGCCGGTCACGATCAGATCGGCAGGGCGCGCCGCCTGCGCGAAAACGGATCCGGGCAGCGCGAAGGCCAACAGCCACAGAGCAAAAGTACGTGTCATCATCATCCCCGATTAAACAGGTCGAGCGATGCAGGCGTGCACGAAGGTCACAGCCATCGACCCTTCGCCGACGGCTGAGGCGCAGCGCTTTACCGAGCCGCTACGAACATCACCCGCGGCGAACACGCCCGGAAGGCTCGTCTCGAGAGGAAATGGCGCACGACCTGCGTTGCGCCACAGCTCCGTATCCACCGCAGCCGGGGAAATCGCGGTTCCCGTAGACACGAACCCCTTCTTGTCGAGCTCCACGCAGCCGCGCAGCCAGCCCGTGTTGGCGTCCGCACCCAGGAAGAGAAAGAGCGAGCTCGTCGCGATCTTCGTCGTCTCGCCGACTTTCGTCTGGAAATGAACCGCGCCGAGGTGTCCGTTGCCATCGAGCTGTGTGACTGTCGCACCGAGGTGGATCGACACATTCTCGATGCTCTGAATGCGCTCGACCAGATAGCGCGACATGCGAGCATCGAGATCGGTTCCGCGCACCAGCACGTGTACGCGTCGCGCGTGTCGCGAGAGGTACACGATCGCCTGCCCCGCGGAATTCCCAGCCCCGACTACGATCACCTCCTCGCCCTCGCACAGGCGAGCCTCCATCTCCGTGGCCGCGAAGTAGATGCCGGCGCCGTAGAAATCCGATGCGCGAGGCACGTTCAGCTTGCGATAGTCCACGCCACTCGCCACGAGCACACAGCGCGTTCGAATCCGCGTCCCGTCCGCGAGAGTCACAACGCGCTCGCCCCCGTCGATGCCGAGCGAGCGCACCTCGCACGGCACCGTGATCTCCGCGCCGAATTTCTGCGCCTGGAGGAGCGCGTTCTGCATGAGATCCTTCCCCGTGATTCCGGCCGGGAAGCCGAGGTAGTTCTCGATTCGCGAGCTCATGCCCGACTGGCCGCCGGCCGCTAGTGAATCGAGCGTGAGTACGTCGAGCCCCTCACTGGCGCCATACACGGACGCCGCCAGCCCCGCCGGCCCGGCACCGACGACGACGAGATCGTAGACGTGCTCCGGCGTCGAGTGTCGACGTCAGGCCGGCGCAGTGCGCGAAGTCGGCGATCGACGGCCGGATGCGCCATTGTCCCTCGCGGCCGATCACGATCGGCGTGTCCGATGCCGGAACACCGAGGTGTCGGAGAATTTCGTCGGCCTGCTCGTCGGTCTCGAGATCCATGAAACGGAATGGAATCGCGTTTCGTGTGGCGAAGTCGGTGAGCTGATGTGCCTCCGGCGAGAATCGCGAACCGATGATCCGCACGCCCACGAACCCCCCACTCAGCAGCAGCGAGCGGCGCATGAGAAACGCCTTGACGAACATCTCCCCGAGCTCCGCAATTTCGTCCACCGTTCGCCGCAGCTCACCGGTGCTCATCTCGATGACCTGGCCGTCTTGTTCGACGCGAGCGGTGACGAGCGCGCGGCGTCCCGTGAGCATGTCGACGTCGCCGGTGAACTCGCCGGGAAGATGCATGCGAACCAGCCGCTCCTCGCAGCTCGAATGCTCCACGATTGCGATCGCGCCCTCTACCAGAACGTAGAAGCAGAAATTGCTGTCGCCCTCGGCGAACAGGATGTCGCCGGCGCGAACGGCGCGTAGATGCCCGCGTCGCTTGAGGGCGGAGAGCTCGGCGTCGCCGAGTACTGGGAAGGCGATCTCTTGTTCGCTTGGCATGGTCGGGACCGGTGGTGTGAGCTGTACGCGCGAGACCAGCTACAATGTTAACAATGGCCCACCGGGGCCGCGTGACGCCCGCCTTCTAGTCGCGCGAATCTCCAGCCATACCCTGAATTCGTCCAAACTCTTCGCCGGCCGAGCTCGCCCTATAGCGTGCATGGATCAGTGAGTGGTGATCGCGTCTCCTCGTTGGAGGCCTCGTCGAATGAAACTCCGAACGGTCTCGGCACGGTTCGTCGTCCTTCTCGGCCTTCTCGCTGCTGCCCATGTGTCCGCGCAGACTGAGGTCGCGCAATCGACCCCGGACATCGAGCTCCCGCCCGCGAACATGCTCGACTCCGCATCGGCGTGGCAGAGCAACTGGACGCCGCCGGGCGACTGCGTGGCATCTGCCCAAATGTCGGACATGGTGCGAGAGCTCGTGTCACTCGACGCGAGGATGGTGCCGCGAACAGATTCGTCGATCACGCTCGAGGCCGATCTCATTGCCAGGGACGTGGCTGCGGAGTTGCGCACAATGCTCGGCGGATCGGACTCAGTCGTACCGGATGCGGCAGCGCACGTCAAATGGTATTCGGTACCAGCGGAGCTCATCGTCACCGCGCGTCCCGACGGCCAAATGTCTTGGCGGGGCGTAAGTCGATCCGGCGACTCGAGTGCCACCCGACTTCTCGCGACCGCGCTCGACTCCGCTCGTCGCCACGGCGCGGCGCTCATAATGTGGCCCGACGGCAACGCCGCAGATTCGCTCGTCGTGCGCCTCTCGCTGCTTCCCGCAGATTTTCACGAGGCACAGGGTTTCGACTCGCTTTACAGGAAGCGCTTGAAGTTCAAGGCCTTCACGGTCTCGATCCCAACGGAGTCTCCAGCGCTTCCGATCGACAGGGGACGGCAACCAACGTATCCGAAATACAACAAGACGCATCGAGTGTCCGGAGAGCTCATTGCGCAATTCGTCGTCGACACCAGCGGTCGCGCCATCATGTCTTCGTTCCGCGACATCTGGCCGTCGGATACGCCTCGACCGACGGGTGAACTCGAGTATTACTACAATGAGTTCCTCGCCTCGATCCGGAAATTCGAGGCGGGCGAGAAATTCACGCCGGCCCGCGTCGGCACTTGCAAAGTCCGACAGATCGTGCAGGCGCCCTTCAAGTTCGTGTCGCAATGATGATCGGCTCACCCAATCTCAACAGTCTCGCGCTCGGACCCTACTCGGAGTGGATCAGCACCGCGTGGCGGAACGGCCTCACCGCTGCACCATCGTCCCCGCCGCCACGGGCGTGCCCTTCGAGCCGTCGAGCACCGTGAAGTTCAGCCTACGGGTCGAATCGTTGCTCGATACCACATGCGTGAGGATGACCGCTGGGCCCGGAGCGAGCTCGCCTGAGAGCAGCTGCGGCTGTACGCTCTCGACCGTGTAGGTGCCGGCATGCGTGAACGGCACCGCGCGACTGCCCGCGCGCTGGGTCGTTCCGCCGCCACTCAGCCGCCCGTCGCCGTGAAAGTCGATCCAGCCGACGTAGTCGACGAGGACGTAGCCGTCGATCTCATCGTAGAACTCCCATCCGCGCTGGAGGGCTGGGCCGGTCACGGGCCTGGTTCGCTCGAGATAGCTGCCGATTCGCGGCGCATTGCGCAGCAGAGCCACCGAGGGCAGCTCGGCGTGGTAGCCGGAGTAGGCGTAGGCGAAGACTCCTTTCAACAAATGCGTGAGCGACTGCGGTCCTTCCGTATTCGCGGCGATCATGTGCGGCCCGTGGGGAGGGTAGCGAGAGGTCGAAGCAGCCCTTCGCTTGGGAGAGCGCAAGAGTACGCTCGAACCGGACACCGCGGTAGGTCGGCCGTGTGTGGCGCCGACTCCGTCTATCCGTGATCGGCGACACGTGCTAGCATGGCTATTCGGGAAGCGGCTGGGCTCGCCGCGAGGGATGCGCCCCACGCGACGTGTGCGGGCTGACTAACTCATGGAGACTTCGATGTCCTCCACTCGCGCGTTCAAGTGGCGGCAACCACTACTTATCATGGTGGTTGCAGCGTCAGCGCGGCCCGAACATGCGCGTGCACAACGTCCGATCTCGCTGCTGTCCGACAGCATGACGGCACTCTACTCCGCGAGGAATCTGCCGGTCACGTGGCGCCCAGTCTTGCCCTGCCTCGCCGCTCTGTCTGTCGCCCGAACGTACCGTGTTCCGGCATTCCTTTCCGCGACTACGAGCGACACCAACAATCGTCTGCAGCTTTCGCAGGCCCGGGAAATGGCGCGTGGCATCATACGGGAAATTCGAAACGCGCTTGGCACTCGCACTGACTCGATCGCTGACGGCGAATCGAAACTGAGCTGGCGTGCACTCCCGGCGGTGCTGACGGTGACCGGATACGCGGATGGACGAATCACTCGTTCCGCACGCGGCCCCAGGGCGGACACGAGTGCTTCGGCACTATTGCTAAAGGCGTTTGACGATGCGAGCCGACGCGGCGCGACCACGATGCCCTGGCGAAGCGAAATCGCGACGGAGCCAGTAGTGGCGACGTTCTGGCTCGAGGCCCCCGATATCGATTCTGCGGGCAATTGGCCGCCTCCAGATCCAGATCAGCCAGGCCTTACCGCCTTTTCAATTCTCGAGCCCGCTCACTCCTCAGTGCATCTCGTCACGAAGGGCCTGCTTCGATATCCCCACTCCAACGAGAAGAACCAGGTCGAAGGAGATGTCTACCTGCGGTTCGTCGTCGACACGAACGGCAACGTCGCTGCGTCCAGCGCGCACGACGTGCGACCAACAGATATTGGGACGGATCCCCAGCTCTTCGAGGAGGAATATCGGGAGTTTCTCGATGCGACCCGCAACTGGATCGTGACGAGCAAGTTCTCGCCGGAGACGATCGGCGGCTGCCGGATCGAGACAGTTGTGGAGCAACGGGTGAGCTTCCGCGCGCCGCAGCCTCGTAACTAGCCGCGCGGCTCGCACCTGGCTCGCTCGATTCGAGATACGCCGTCACGCGTGGCACGGCCGCCCCGCCGCGGAGCTGTCGCCACTCGCGTGCGCGATGCTCTGCGTCGCCTGATCGATCAGCCACGCGGCGCCGCGCGCCGACATGTGCGCCGTGAGCGTCGTGTCGCGACCGAGCCCCTTGAGCTCCACCACTCGCGTGTCCACCGCGCGACCCAGGCGCGTCGACACCACCTGCACCTCCCACTCGGCGACCCACGGGCCGATGCGATTGAGGCGGCTGAGCAGCACCCAGTCCGCACGCTGCGCCGCGCCCCACTGGGCCACGACATTGGCGTGCTCCCAGAGATACGAAGCTCCTGGATGCTCCGCGGTGACCGACGGCGCCGAGCCGGAGACTACGGGATAGCCACACCCATCGAGCCGAGCGCGCGCCTGGCTCGTGAGCTGGAGAATTGCGGCCGAGTCTTCGCGCGTGTCTGGCAGCGCCGACATGTTGTGGAGGATCACGGGCGCGATCGCGATCGTCGGACGCGCGGGCGATGGGCCCGCGAGGATCGCGAGGGGAAAGAAGATCGAAACGGCCGCTGAAGCGTGGCAATGCATCATTGTCTAGGTCGGTTGCGAGTGAGGGTCGTTGCTTCCGTACCGCGCGAGCCTCTCGGAATTATTTCCTCCACGGAGGGTAAGTGGTGCAATTTCAATGGGCGTGAGAGTTTATCTACAGGCCGTGGACAATGCCCGCGGATCACGTCTGGAAGGTGTCCGAGTTCGTCGGACAGCTCGGTCGAGCGTGCTGAAATGCTGCACGTCGCATAAACGTCCTGCTCCGGAGGAATCTATGAACTCCACCCTCGCAAAGTCCGTCGGTGACCTCCTGCTGATGGGCACGATCGGCACGTTCACCTGGCGCACGTTCCGCCGGACTGGAACAACCGGTCCGCTCTTGGAACTAATCGGCGCGGCTGGTTGGGCGATGCTCGGCATCACGCATATCTTCGAGGGACTGCACGTTTTCCCGTTCATGCATTGGGGCATCGAGGGCAGTCCGGGCCACTATCTCAATCTCGTGAGCCTTGCTATCGGTCTGCTGCTGCCGATTGGATTCGTTCTCCAGCGACGAACCACGCCGGCTTAGTCAAACTGTATAAGTACCCCGCCGAGCCGGCGCTGGCGAGCGCTGGCGCGACTCCCTAACTTTCCGAGCTGGATCTCCCATTCTGGAGCTTGCCCAGTTGCCGTCGTCCAGTCAGGATCAGTTACAGACGGCCCTCGGCTCCGGCTACACGATCGAGCGCGAGCTCGGACGCGGCGGCATGGCGACGGTGTATCTGGCCCGCGACAACAAGCACCAGCGCCACGTTGCGCTCAAGGTGCTGCATCGCCGACCTTGCCGCGTCGCTCGGCCCCGAGCGCTTCCGCCGCGAGATCGCCACCGCGGCGCAGCTCCAGCACCCGCACATCCTCGGCGTCTTCGACTCGGGCGAGACCGCCGACGGACAGCTCTGGTTCACCATGCCCTTCGTCGAAGGCGAGTCGCTTCGCGACCGGCTGCGCCGCGAGCGACAGCTGCCCGTGGCCGACGCGCTGCGCATCGCGCGGGAGATCGCGGGGGCGCTCGACTACGCGCACGAGCAGGGCGTCATCCATCGCGACATCAAGCCGGAGAACATCCTCCTGACGAAGCGCGGCGATGCCCTCCTCGCCGACTTCGGGATCGCGCGCGCCTCTGGCGCGCACGCGATCACGGAATCGGCGATGGGCTCACCAGCACCGGGCTCTCGCTCGGCACGCCGCAGTACATGAGTCCCGAGCAGGCCAGCGGCGAGCGCGCGCTCGACGCGCGCAGCGACGTCTACGCGCTCGGCGCCGTGACCTACGAAATGCTCGCGGGCGAGCCGCCGTTCACCGGGCCGTCCGCGCAGGCGATCATCGCCAAGATGATGACGACGGATGCGCCGTCGATTCGCGTGTTGCGCTCGAGTGTCTCGCCCGAGCTGGACGCTGCGATCCGGCGCGCACTCGCACGCGTGCCGGCGGATCGTTGGTCGTCCGCGGGGGAGTTCGCGAGCGCACTCTCGAGCGCCGAGCGCACGACACAACCCGCGCCCGCCGCGCCACCGGCGAAGGCGGAGCAGCCGCGCAGGCGAGTTCCGGTATCGGCGCTGACGCTCGGACTCGGCTTCCTCATTGGCATTGGACTGCTGTTCGCGTGGCGGTCGAAGGGCGCGGGCGGCGCCGTCGACAAGTCGCCGAGCGGCGCGGTACGCCTTGCGGTGCTCCCGTTCGAGAACGAGGGCGATTCCGCCGACGGCTATTTCGCCGACGGAATGACGGAGGCCGTGCACGACAAGCTCACAGGCCTTAGCGGACTCGAGGTCATCGGCACCGCGAGCTCGCGTCAATATCGCGGCACGACGAAGACGCCGCAGCAGATCGGCCAGGAGCTCGGCGTGCGCTACCTGCTGGAAGGACGCGTGCGCTGGGCGAAGGGAGCCGGCGGTGCGAGCCGCGTGCGCGTGAGCCCGGAGCTGATCGACGTGAACAGTGCGTCCGACAAATGGGCGCAACCCTTTGACGCACCGCTCACCGACGTGTTCCAGGTGCAGGGAGACATTGCGGGAAAGGTCGCGCAATCGCTTCAGGTCGCGCTCACGCCTGCGGCGCAGCAGACCCTCGCGTCGCGACCCACTTCCGACCTGCTCGCGTACGACGCGTATCTGCGCGGAGTCGCGATTGCGGAACAGGGCAACTCGCCTCAACTGCTGCATCGCGCGATTGGTGCATTCCGGGAGGCAGTGGCGCGCGATTCGATCTTCGCTCTCGCGTGGAGCGAGCTCGGTCACGAATACTATCTTCTTTTCTTCAACGCCTTGCCTTGCCTGCGATCGCCGACTCGGCCGACAAGGCGACGGCCCGAGCGCTTGCCTTGGCGCCCGACCTTCCGGAGGCGCACGCATTCCGAGCCGAATATTTAGGGCAGGTGGTTGGCGATCGTCGACGTGCGCTCGACGAGGCCGAGTCCGGACTCGCGCTCGCCCCCAACGTGAAGACGCTCACCGTCGCATCCAATGCCGAGGCGCAGGCCGGGCACTGGGACGCCGCCGCCGCGCACGCGGCGCAGGGAGTCGCGTTGGATCCGCGCGACGCCGCCACCTTCGGCCGTGCCGCTCAGATCGCGATGTGGCGCCGCGATAGCGCGAGCTCGATCCTCTGGTCGGAGAAGGCGCGAGCGCTCGCCCCCGAAAACATTAATCGGCTCGAGGTACGCGCAATCGCCGAGCTTCAAGTCGGCAACCTGGCTGGCGCGCGAAAGGTGGTTCATGACGTCCCATCGTCCGTCAGCCAGACCGCGCTCGCGGCGTACATGGCGGAGTATTGGGACCTCGGTTGGATCCTCGATAGTGCGCAAGAGGCTACTCTGCTCGTGCTCCGACCCGATGCGTATGATGGGGACTCCGCGAGCTGGGCCATTGTGCTCGCGCAGCAGTATTCTCTGCGTGGTGACTCCGCTCGCACCCGCGCGTACGCGGACACAGCGCTGTCGATCTATAACGCGCAGGTGAAGGAAGCGCCGAAAAATGACCAGCGACATGCCTTCCGCGGGCTCTCACTTGCGTACCTCGGCCAGCGTGCGGAGGCCATCCGCGAGGGGCAGCGTGCGGTCGACCTTCGTCCGACCAGCCAGGATGCCCTCTTCGGGCCCTATGACGAGCAATTGCTGGCTCGCGTCTATATGATTTTAGGTGAGAAGGACAAGGCCATCGATCTGCTCGAGAAGCTGCTCAAGGAGCCCTACTTCATCACCCCGGCATGGCTGCGCATCGATCCGACCTGGAAGGCGCTCAGGGGCAATCCGCGGTTCGAGAAACTCACCGGCGCGAAGCCGGTCGCGTAGGGTAGTCGCGCGAGTTGCGATTACCCCGCGCCCAGCCCCAGCAGCTCCGACACCGCCGAGCGATACCCCCGGCTCACCTTGAGCTTGGCGCCGCCCTGCAGTACCAGAATGTACTCGCCGTGTAGGTACGGCTCGACCCGCACCACCCGCGCGAGATTCACGATCGTGGACCGATGGATGCGCGCGAATCGCTTCGCGTCGAGCACCTCGAGCATTTCGCTCATCGACTTGCGGATCACGTGCGTCGTCGCGCCAATGTGCGCCTGCACCGAATCACCCGCGGCCGCGATGTAGTCGATCTCCCTCGCGATGATGAAGTGGATCGAGCCGTCGACGCTCACCGCAATCCTGTCGAGCGCGCGCGTGGCGCGTGAAGCTCTTGCGTCCGACGCGGCATTTGCGTCCAGCTCCCGGCTCAGCCCCCGCACGCGCTGCACGAATTCCCCGTTGCGCGCACTCGCGAGCTGCTCCCTCGCCCGGTTCAGCGACTCGCGCAGCCGGGTCTGCTCGACGGGCTTCAACAGGTAGTCGAGCGCCCGCGCGTCGAACGCTCGCACCGCGTGCTGATCGTAGGCCGTCACGAAGATGACGATCGGCATCGCGGCTCCATTCATGCGCTCGAGCATCGCGAAGCCATCCGACCCGGGCATCTCGGATGTCGAGAAAGAGCACGTCCGGCGCGTCGCTCGCGATTGCCCGCAGCGCCACCTCCGCGTCGCCGTGCTCGCCGATCACCAGCACGTCCGGCTCTCGGCGCAGCCGAATGCGCAGCCCCTCGCGCGCGTGCGCCTCGTCGTCGACGATCATCACGCGCAGCGGATCGCGGTGCGCGCTCACACCGGCACCATCGATCGTTGCGGCGCGAGCGGCATGTCCACCGTCACCACCGTTCCGGCGGCGGTCGTCGCGAGCGCGAGGCTCGCGTCGTCGCGATAGTAGTGGTGCAGTCGCTCGCGCACGTAGCGAAGCCCGAATCCCTCCGCGCCATCGGCGCCGTTCGCCACCGCGCCATTCTGCGCCCCGGGATCCGCGACGCGCACGCGAAGGCGCCCATCGCCGACGGCGGCCGAGATCGCGATGCGCGTGTCGCTCGAGGCTGGCGACATGCCGTGACGAATCGCGTTCTCGACCAATGGCTGCAGTATCAGCGCCGGCATGCGTGCGCCGCGCGCTCCGTCCGCAATCTGCAGGTCGAGACAGAGCGCGGTGCCGAAGCGCAGCCGCTCGATCGCGAAGTACTGCTGCACGTCCGCGATCTCCTCCGCCACCGTCACCGTGGCGTCCGCGCGCTGTGCCAGCGCGGATCGCAGGTAGCGCGAGATGCGCCCGATGGCATCGTCCGCACCGCCGGCGTCCCCCTTCAGCATCAGCGTCGACACCGTGTTCAGCGCGTTGAAGAGAAAGTGCGGCTGCAGCTGCGAGCGCAGCACCTCCAGATCCGCGATCGCGAGCCGCGCCTCGAGCGCCGTCGCCTCCACCTCGCGCTCGTGCGCGCGCTGGCGCGCATCGAACAGCAGGTACACGGCAACGAGCACCGCGATCGTCGCGACGTCGCCGCCGCCGTGCCGCATCGCGTAGTCGCCCAGCGCCGTCAATCCGATCGGACTCGTCGGTTCGACCCCGAACAGCTGCACCGCGCCCAGATACAGCAGCCCGTGCACGATCACGATCGCCGGCGACGCGACGAGAATGACTCCCCAACGCCTGCGCGCGCTCGCCTCGCGATCGCCAGCGCGACGCAGCGCGAGCAGCACCAGCGGTGTCACCGCGGCCCACGCCCAGTAGAACAGCAGCACGTGCCCGGCGATATCGCTGAGCGACGCGTCCGCGTCACTCGCTTCCTTGCCGAGGAAGAAGTGCGCGGAGGAGAGCACGCCGAAGAGGGTCCACGCGTACACCACGATGGCGCCCATCAGTAGCCGGCGCTGCCAGCGATTCCTCGGGAGCCACGACGTGTCCATGGCTTCAAACATTGGCATCGACTCGCGCGCGCGCCACTCCGCGCCGGTGAGTCGCGCGCCGGGCCCGTCGTAGCGGCCCACGCGCACGCCGAGTGGGCGCCCGCCGCGGCCATTCTCGCGGGCGGAATGGCGCGGTTGGGCGGAATGCTGCGGCGCGCACGGGCATCGAGCACGATCGTGCGGCACCTCCAGCGCCCCGGTGCCCGCACCGCCATGCCTCTGATTCGCAGCCGTTGCCTCGCGTTCGCATTCCTCGCGCTCACTCTCGCGAGCGCTCCATCGCTGCGCGCGCAAACTGCGCCCGCACCCTCGGCACCGAAGCCTCGCGTCGCGGCCGCGCGTCGCACGCACCCCATCCACCTCGACGGCGTGCTCGACGAGGCCGATTGGTCGCTCGCCGGCGTCGCGACCATCGTTCACGCAGCGATTCCCCGATCCCGGCAAGCCCGCGACGTACCAGACCGAGGTTCGCATCCTCTACGACGACGATGCGATCTACGTCGGCGCGCGCATGTTCGATCCGCATCCCGACTCCATCGTCGCCCCGATGGCGCGCCGCGATCCACAGGACATCTACTCCGACTGGTTCGACGTCATCTTCGACAGCTATCACGACCGCCGCACCGGCTTCCGCTTCGGCGTGAATCCCGCCGGCACGAAGCTCGACGTCTACCACTTCAACGACGGCGACAGCGACGACGCGTGGGACGCGCGCTGGGATGTGGCGACGCGCATCGACTCGCTCGGCTGGACGGCGGAGATCCGCGTTCCGCTGTCGCAGCTGCGCTTCCACGGCTCGGCGCTCGAGCAGACGTGGGGACTCAACTTCTACCGCGACGTCGCGCGCCGCGACGAGTGGACGTTCTGGTCTCCGTATCCACCCACCGCGCCCGGGATTCATCTCCAACTTCGGCGACCTCGGCGGCCTCACCGGCATCGAGCCGGCGTCGCCGATCGACATCGTGCCGTACGTCAGCACGCACACCGTGTCGAATGACGCCGGCGCCGGCAATCCACTCACGCGCGGTACCACCGCCACGGCGACCGCCGGCGCCGACTTCCGCCTCGGACTCGGCTCCGCGCTCTCGCTGCACGGCACGATCAATCCCGACTTCGGCCAGGTGGAGGTCGATCCCGCGGTGCTCAATCTCTCCGCCGTCGAGACCTTCTTCCCCGAGAAGCGGCCATTCTTTCTCGAGGGCGCCGGCATCTTCGAGTTCGGCGCGCTCCCCGTGGACGCATCGTACGGCTTCTCGCGCTTCGTCCATTGGCGACGCATCGGCCGCACGCCCCAGCTCTCGCCAACCGCGGAGTTCAGCGACGTGCCCGACCAGACGACCATACTCGGCGCGACGAAGCTGAGCGGCCGCACGTCGAACGGCCTCTCGCTCGGATTCGTCGACGCGGTGACCGCGCGCGAGAATGCGCCCAGCATCGATACGGACGGCGTGCACCGCGACGTGGGCGTCGAGCCGCTCACCAACTATTTCGTCGCACGCATGAAGAAGGACCTCTCCGACGGGCGCGCCACGATCGGCATGATGGGCACGGCGACGAATCGGCAGATGGGCGCCGACTTCGATCCCTATCTGCGATCGGACGCGTATCTCTACGGCCTCGACGCCTCGCGCGCCTCGGCGAATCGGCGCTGGACGCTCGGCGGCTACTGGATCGGCAGCCGCGTGGATGGGAGCGCGGCGGCGATCGCCGCGACGCAGAGCTCGAGCGTGCGCTACTACGGACGCCCCGATGCCGGCTACATCCCCTTCGACTCGTCGCGCCGATCGCTGACGGGCCACGATGCGTCCGCGGGCATCGTCTACCAGGGCACGCCAATGTTCGGCTCGCTGCAGCTGCGCGAGACCACCCCCGGATTCGAGATGAACGACCTCGGCTACCTCGCGCGAAGCGACGCGCGCTCGCTCGCGGCCGCGATCGGCGCGACGCACGATGCGTCCGCGAGCCTGCTGCGGAGCACGCGCGTGACCGCGTACACGATCGACGCGTGGAATTTCGGCGGCAATCCGTTCTATCGTGAGTTCGGCTTCACGAGCAGCGCCGAGCTTCGATCGCTGTGGAACGTGAGCGCGCGTGCCGCGATTCTTCCGTCCTCACTCGATGACCGGCTCACGCGCGGCGGACCGCTGGTGAGCGCGCCCATGCGCTGGACCGCGGCGGCGAGTGTGGAGAGCGACATCCGTCGCAAGGTCATCGGCAGCGTCGCCGCGACGCTCGCGCGCGGAGGCGTGAACGGAAACGAGTGGACCGTCACGCCGACGCTCACCTTTCGGCCGATCAACAAGCTTCAGCTGTCGCTCGCGCCGACTCTCGACGTGCTCCACTCCGGCGCGCAGTACGTGCGCACCGTTCCCGACTCGAGCAACACGGCCACGGATGGCAACGACTACGTCTTCGCGGACCTGCGCCAGCGCACGCTCTCGGTGAGCGCACGCGCCGACTGGTCACTCACCAACGCGCTCAGCGTCCAGCTGTTCGTCCAACCCTTCGTCTCGACGGCGCACTTCAGCGGCTACAAGTCGCTGCGCGCACCGCGCACCTTCACGTTCGATGTGTTCGGAACGGATCGCGGCACCGTCGAGTCGCTGCCGCGACGGGCACGTGCGCATCGATCCGGACGGCGAGAGTGGCGCGCAACCGGCGTTCGTGCTCGGCGACAATCCGGATGAGACCAGCTTCGTATCGCGCGCGATTCGCGTGAATGGCGTGATCCGCTGGGAATACCGCAGCGGCTCGGCGATTTACCTCGTGTGGCAGCAGACGCGCGACGGCAACGCGGCGCTCGACGGCACATCGCTGTGGAACGGCCTCGATCGCGTGCTCAGCGTCCCCGCGAAGAACGTGGTCTATCTGAAGGCGAGCTACCGGTTCGGGAGATAGCCTTCGTCTCCTTTCTTGACTCGGCCTCGTCGATCGCCAGCCGCTCCTCCTTGATCTCCAGCCGCACGCGACCGAAGAAGCTCATGTAAATGTTTGCAATCCACACCAGCGAGAAGAAGGCGATGAGATATCCTCGCCAGTCGTCGAACAGGAGCTGAAAGCCCGTGATGACGAGGAAGAACGCCGTGACGTAGTGGCTGAAACAGTATTCGCACGTGAATAGATAGAAAAACTTGCGCACGAATAGTGACCGGCTGTTCCTGCTGCGAGCTGTGCACCAGTCGCGAGCCTCGCGAAAAACCTCCTCGTGCGTGACGGTCCACGCGACGCACGCGATCGGAATCGGAAGGAGGAACAGCAGTAGCAGCTGACGCTCGAGTGTCATGGAGGCGACCACGGGGCACGTACCGTGCCGTCCCGCCTACGTCCGCGACCGCGCTACCCCGCTAGCGCAGCGCCACTCGCGCGGTAGCGGAAGCGCTGTCGCAGCGCCCGCTCCCCCACCGCGGAGAAGATTACGACGCGCGTCCCCTTCTGCCGCGTCGCCCATTGCATTGCGAAGAAGCGATCGAGCAGGGCGGCGCCGAGCGCGCCCGCGAGATGCGGCCGACGCACACTCCAATCGAGACACGCGAGGCAGAGGGGACGGCGATGGCTCTCGAGCGACGCGAGGTCGACGCCGAAATCGTCGGCAAAGCGCTCGCCCTTGTCCGTGAGCGTGAGCTCCCTGCCGTCGCCGCGCACGCACCCCTGCTGTCGCAGGCTGTCGTGTACGAGCACGCCGAGGTCGCCCGCGAGATGATCGTAGCACACGCGCGCCTTCCGCATCGCGACATCCACGGGTCCCGTGTGTACGTCCACTGAGCCGATCCGGTGCGCGAGCCCGACGAGAGTCTCGATGACCGTTCCGACCTCGTGGTTCGCGAGCCGAAAGTACCGGTGCCGTCCGACCTGCTCCACGGCGACGAGCTTCGCGTCGACGAGCTTCGAGAGATGCGAGCTCGCGGTGGCCTTCGACACGCCGGCCACGCGCGCGAGCTCGGTGGCCGTGAGCGCTCGGCCGGTCATCATCGCCATCAGGATCGTCGAGCGCGCGTGATCCCCGATGAGCTTGGCGATCGCGGCGATGTCCGGAGTGTCGTGCATAGTTCGATGGTAATCGAACCATTCACGCCGCGCAACCGGTATCGTGCGGGGAGTCGCGCGCCTCGCAGCGGCGACACGCACGTCGACGAATGTCCCGGAATAGTCGCCCATGCTCACTTCCTTGTTCAACGATCCCACGCCGCGCCGCTCCTTCCTCGGCAAACTCGCCGCGGCCCTCGCCGCCTTCGCTTTCAACCCGCCATTCCTCCAGGCACGGAGCTCACGCATGACCGTCACCTGCTTCATTCGCTACCAGATCGACCCCTTCCAGCGCGAGGCCTTCGCGCAGTACGCGAGCGGATGGTCGAAGATCATCCCGCGCTGTGGCGGCGATCTCGTCGGCTACTTTCTCCCGCACGAGGGCACGAACGACATCGCGTTCGCGCTCATCTCCTTCGACTCGCTCGCGGCGTACGAGACGTACCGTGCGCGGCTGCGCGTGGATCCCGAGAGCAAGGCGAACTTCGACTTCGCGCAGGGCAAGCGCTTCATCCTGCGCGAGGAGCGGACGTTTCTCGAGGGAGTTCCGAGTACGATGCATCGATCAAGGGATAGATGACGTGTCGTCTGGCGAGCCGAACACGATAAGGAAACTTTGTACTCCGAGGCGCGAGTGATTATTCCTCGCGCTTCATCGTTTCGGCCGCTCCGAACACATCGTTTGGCTCGCTCGTTGCCTTGCACAGTCGTGCCACGCTCATGCTCACTCGACCGCTGCGCGTGCCCAAACACTTTGGCTCGCGGAGGGCCCATGCGCATTCGAAACACGATTCCACTCCTCACTGCCCTAACGATGGTCTCGACGATCGCCGCCTGTGGCGGCAGACACGCGAGAAACAACGACGCATACAGCACGACGGCTGTTGTCGAATGGGATTCGGGTCCGCTGGATGGCGACTACCGACGCGAGCACGACGCGATGCTTGCGCGTCACGCTGACGAAGTCGCTCACGCGCGGGCAGACGAGTCCGCGGAGCGCCGCGAGGCGCGCCAAGCGGCCGAGCGACAGGACCTCGAGGATCGCTACGAGCGCGGCAAGAAGGAGCACATGAAGAAGCTGCCCCCTTCAAGTCACGACCACGACAGGGACAATCACTAGTACGGATCGCGTTGCCCCGAACGAAGAACGACCCCGCGTCGACGATCGATGCGGGGTCGTTCTCATCCCCCCACGCACTCGGAACGAGGGTTAACCCATCGGGAACTTTTGCCGGTGACGCAAATATATCTTTATCGTCCAAATCATAGGGCAATTCTCAACTCGAGGCCGCTTTCCACAAGGAAATCTGTATACGTGGCTCGCTCATTGCCCTGAATGGTTACGTCGCGCTCATAGTGGCTCGGGCACTGCGCGTGTTGCCAATCCTTTAGCTCGCGGAGACCGATGCGCACTCGTCACACGATTCAAGTTGTTGCCGTTCTCATGGCTGTCTCGACTCTCGCCGCGTGCGGCGGTCGATCGGTCAGAGAGGACGATGGATACCGCTCGCCACGCGTCGTCGTGTATGACACCCGACCGATCGACGAGAACTATCGTCGCGAACGGTTGGCCATGGAAAACCGGCAGCGTTACGAGGCAGCGCACGCTCGCGCGGAAGAGGCGGCGGATCGTCGCGAGGCACGCCAGGCGGCCGAACGCCGTGAGCTCGAGGATCGCTACCGTGTGGGCAAGGAGAAGCACATGAAGCAGCTGCCTCCCGGCCAGAACAAGGACGACAAGCACGACAACGGCAAGCACAAGGGCGACAAGCACGGGGATCACGACGATCACGACAAGCACTAAGCTGGCGTGAGCGGTCACGCTCTCGCAGCAAGCGACCCCGCATCGGGCTTCGATGCGGGGTCGCTTTTTCATTCAGGCGCTCATGCGCTCACGCGCTGGCCGGCTGTGCGAGCACCCCTCCCCACCTCACCGGCTCGATGCGCGGAATGACGACGGTCCACGCCAGTACTCCGAGCAGCGACACGCCGATCGCGAGCGCGAACGCGCTGTAGAAACTTCCCGTGCGATCCACCAGAAATCCCGTGATGGCCGGCCCCGCGATCCCCGCGAGATTTCCGACCGCGCCCTGAAAACCGATCCACCGCCCCGCTGCCTTCGGACCCGCGAGCAACTGCCCCACCGCGTAGAGCGTCGGCGACGCGAGCCCGAAGGTGAAGCCAACCGCGAGCAGGCTCGCGTCGAGCAGCAGCGGTCCGCCCAGCAACACGCCGACGAGACAGACCGCGGATGAGATTTGACTCGCCACCAGCGTGGTGCGGTAGACGCGATGCGGCGACTCGCCGCTCTCGATCCATCTCGTCGCCCACCAGTCCCGTGACGTACGCGCCAAGCGCGTGCATCGCGTAGGTGAGACCTCCGATCGTGCCCATGCGAGTGAGCGAATACCCGCGCACGTCGACGAGATAATACGGCAGCCACGCGAGCACGAAGTAGAAGATGTAGTTCGCGCAGAAGTGTCCGAGCCCAGCGCCGATCGCGGCGCGCTGCCGAATGATCTCGAGGAACGACGGCGAATCCGCAGTCTGTTCGACGGTGCGAACCGGAAGCGTCCGCGCCGGGCCGGTGAGCCACGGAATGAGCCAGAGCAGCGAGAGCGCGCCGAACGAGAAGAACAGCGCGCGCCATCCGTATTGCGCGAGAATCAGTCCGCCGGCGAACGTACCGAACGCAGGGCCGAGCGCGAGTCCGATCGCGATGTCGCCGTTCGACCGTCCGCGCCGATCGACCGCTACGTTCTGGGCCAGCATCTTCGAGCTGCACGGAAACGCGACGCTCTCGCCGAGCCCGAGCACGAGGCGCAGGCAGAGCAGCGCGACGAAGGTGCTCGCAAAGCCTGTCGCGATCGTGGCGACGCACCAGAGCGCGAAGCCCGCCGCGATGACGCGCTGCACCGGATATCGCTCGGCCAGCCATCCCGCGCCGAGTTGACTAACGGCGTAGGTCCAGTAGAACGAGGAAAGGAGGATCCCAACTTGCGTGGCCGAGAGATGCAGCTCCTTCGCGACCACCGGTGCGGCGGTAGCGAGGTTGCCGCGATCGACGAAGTCGATGAACACCGCGAGGGCGAGGAGGAGCGAGAGCCGTCTCGCGGAGAACGCATTTGTCATCGGTACGATGCCCCGCTTCCCGTGTTGAATACCAGCACCTCCGCATCGCGCCCTACCCTCCCCGCGCGCACGAGCTCCGCCACCACCGCCAGCGCGCACCCACCCTCCGGCGCCGCGTCGACGCCCGTCGCGCGCGACAGCTCGAGCGTCGACGCGCGGATCGCATCCTCGCTCACCGCCAGCGCGTCGCCGTCGCTCTCCTTCACCGCGCGCAAAATGAGCCGGTCGCCGAGCGGGCCCGGCACGCGCAGCCCGCTCGCGTGCGTCGTCGGATTCTCCCACGGAGTCGCGTGGTCCGCGCCGTCGACGAAGGCGCGCACCATCGGCGCGCAGCCGTCGGCCTGCACGCTGACGAGGCGCGGCATGCGCTCGTGCAGCGGCCAGCCGAGCGCGCGCATCTCGGCGAACGCCTTCCACATGCCGACGAGCCCCGTGCCGCCGCCCGTCGGATAGACGATGACGTCGGGCAACTCGCCGCCGAGCTGCTCGGCGAGCTCGTAGGCCATCGTCTTCTTGCCCTCGACGCGATACGGCTCCTTCAGCGTCGAGACATCGAAGGCATCCACTCGACGCCGCGTTGGCGCGCGCCACTTGCCGGCGTCGGCGATGGTCCCCGGACCAGCTCAACTGGCGCCGTAGTGGCGGCACTCGTCGACGAACGGCGCGGCGTGTCGTCGGGCAGGCGACACGACGGGCAGCTTCGCCGCGGCGCCGTAGGCGGCGAGCGCGCCGGCGGCGTTGCCGGCCGACGGCGCATCAGCGACTCCGGCCGCCGAGCGCGCGCGCCATCGAGACGGCGACGGTCATGCCGCGCGCCTTGAACGAGCCGGTCGGATTCTGCGCCTCGTCCTTCACCCACAGGCGCGCGACGCCAACCTCGCGCGCGAGCGCCGGCGAGTCGTGCATGGGCGTGAGCCCTTCGCCGAGCGACACGGGACCTTCGCTTGCGAGCAGCGGGAGCACGGGCGCGTATCGCCACATGTCCCAGCGCGCGGTCAGCGCAGTCGCGCGATGGATATGGCGAGTCGTACCGGACGAGAAACGGTTGGCCGCATGCGGGGCACGTGGTGGCGAGGGCGTCGCCGGGTGCGTGGGTGTCGCACGCGGAGCATTCGAGGTGCCAGGGGGTCACGAGATCCTGGAGGGAGGTGTGCACGCAGGAGCAAGCTAGCACCCGAAGCGCAAATGGCTACGGCGGGAAGGGTGCCACTGCGCGAACGCGAGTAAACGTACGCAGGCGTTTGAAATCCGCTTGGTTCGATGTGATCAAGGTCGCGCCAAGTCTCGAACATTGCGCGGCGAGGAGGGCGTCGTTCCAGAACGACCGTCCCTTCGTGTACCGCGCCTCCTCCGAGTCGGGAGATTGCGGTGCCGGCCACGAACCAATCGTCGGCGGCTCGGTGCGACGACTGTCCGATCCGCCGCGCAGCGCCTCGATCGCTCGTATGTGCCTAGAGGCATCGGCGATGCCAATCAGAAACTCGCCAGCCACGACGGCGCTCACGAGCAGAGGACCATGAGTTCGAATGAACGACGCGAACCGCGAACGGAATTTCTCGTCGTTCGCGGCCATGATGTAGACGTTGGTGTCGGCGATGTATTCGGGCATGGTCGCTTGTCAGCGAACGTCTACCGCTGACGGACGATGCGCGCGGAGAGATCAATCATCAATGCGCGCGGAATCGACAGGACCCAGCGAGGCAAGCACCCCTAGCGCCTGCGCCTGCCGCTCACGTCTCACCACTGCCTCCAATGCGCGCGTTACGGCGTCCGTCTCCGTACGCACGCCGAGGGCGCGCCGAGCGCTGTCGAGCAATGCCTGATCGAGCCGCAGCGTCTTCTTACGCCCGCTGAGCCTCGACGCTGTTAGTACCGCCTCCGACACCTTCTTCGATCTGGACTTGCGACGAGCCGGCATTTGGGGCTCCCGTATTGGCTGTACGAATTGTACATAATAGCTGTATCGTACGTGCGATCGCAAGTCCCCGCCTCGGGCGTCGGCAGCGGTCAATCACATTGACCTTCGCCGCTTGACAGGCAGCGCGTCTGTACGCAATAGTAAACCACATGGTTTACCATCCCCGCGCTCGACGCCACGTTTTCCGCGCTCGCCGATCCCACGCGCCGCGAGATCCTGGCGCGGCTCGCCGCCGGCGACCGCACGATTAGCGAACTCGCATCGCGCTTCGACTGTCGCTCCCCGCCGTCTCGAAGCACGTGCGCGTGCTCAGTCGCGCCGGACTCGCCACGGTCGAACGGGAGGGCCGCGTACGGCGCGCCAGCCTGCGCGCCGCTCCAATGCGGCGCGCGCGCGATTGGATCGAGCACTATCGCCAATTCTGGGAGTCGGAGCTCGAACGCCTCGCCACCTACCTCGAAAACTCGTCACCTGCACCGGAGACCACATGGACAAGCAAGCCGCCGCGCCCCCGTCGCTCGAAGTCCGCCGCACGATCCGCGCGCCGCGCCAGCGCGTCTTCGACGCGTGGACGAAAGCGGAAGAGCTGAAAGCCTGGCACGCGCCGGGACCGCTCACCGTCTCGCTCGCCGAAATCGATCTGCGGCCGGGGGGCGCATACCGCATTCACATGCGCGCGCCCGATGGAACGGAGCACCGCGTGAGCGGCGTGTATCGCGAGATCGATCCGCCGAAAAAAGTCGTCTACACCTGGGGCTGGGACGGCGATCATCCGGTCAAGGACAGCGTCGTGACGATCGAATTTCACGATCGCGGCGCGTCCACCGAAGTGGTGCTGCGGCACGCCGGAATCTCGCACGACAAGGAACGCACGGGCCACACCGAGGGATGGACGTCGATCCTCGACAAATTCGAGGCGCACTTCTCCGAGGGAGCCGCATGAACCCCAAACAGCAATTCGCCGACGCGTTCGCGCGCGAGCATGCGACCACTCGTCGCGTGCTCCACGCGATGCCGGCGAGCAAGGGTGAGTTCAAGCCGTACGCGGACGCACCGGTCGCGCGCGTGGTCGCCTCGATCTTCTCGCAGGGGCAGTGGGGCATCGCGCAGGCGATGAACGGCGAGTGGCAGTGGCCGCCCAAGGGTAAGCCCGGCGCGACGGATACCTACGAGGATGTGCTCGCAATGTTCGACGCGACCGGCGCCGCCGCCACCAGCGCCATCGCCGCCGCGGCCGAGAGCCGTCTCGACGAGATGGTCCCGTTCATTCGCGGGCCCAAGCGTGTCGGAGAAATTCCCGTGTCGGAGCTCATCTGGTTCATGCTCCTCGATGGAGTTCATCATCGCGGGCAATTCTCGGTGTACCTCCGCGCCGCCGGCGAGAAGGTGCCGAGCATCTACGGGCCAACCGCGCACGAACCCTGGATGTAGCGCGGCGCCTCGGGGATCGCGTGGGTGCGGAGCCGGCCACGTCACTGTAACTTTCGCCCCGTTCCCCACCCCGGCGGCAGAACGTGGCGGAGTCGGACCCGCAGCACGATCTCCAAACCGAGCTTGGTTTCAACTACACGATCGAGCGCGAGCTCGGCCGTGGCGGAACAGCCACCGTGTATCTCGCGCTCGACGCGAAGCACCAACGGTCGGTCGCCCTGAAGGTGCTCCACAGCGATCTCGCCGCGAGCCTCGGCCCTGATCGCTTTCGCCGTGAGATCACCTTCGCGGCGAAGCTCCAGCATCCGCACATCCTCACCGTGCTCGATTCCGGCGAAACGCAGAGCGGCCGGCTCTGGTTCACAATGCCGTACGTCGAGGGCGAGTCGCTGCGGCATCGCCTCGAACATCACCGACAGCTCCGGATCGACGAGGCGCTCCGCATCGCGCGCGAGATCGCGCTCGCGCTCGACTACGCGCATCGGCACGGCGTCATCCATCGCGACGTGAAGCCCGAGAACATTCTTCTCGTCGAAGGTCAGGCCATGCTCGCCGACTTCGGCATCGCGCGGGGCGTGTCGAACCGGACCTCCGACGCCATTTCGCCCCTCACAGATGAGGGAACCGCAATCGGGACGCCCGTCTACATGTCGCCCGAGCAGTCGATGGCCGATCCGATGATCGATCGAACGACGGACATCTATTCGCTCGGCGCGGTGCTCTACGAGATGCTCGCGGGAGAGCCGCCGTTCACCGGACCGACTGCGCAGGCAATCGCGGTGAAGAAGATGTCGGGAAGCCCGCTACCCATACGTCGCCTTCGGCCCAACGTGCCGGCCGAGGTCGATGCGGCGATCGGGCGCGCACTCAGCCCCGTGCCCACTGACAGATTTCAGAGCGGAGGTGATTTCGCCAGTGCGCTCGAGGTTACGAGCCTCGAGTCAATCACGGCCTCGTCGCACGTCCCCCATCGTCGCCGACGCGTCGGGATGATCGTCCTCGCGCTCGCGATCACCGCATTTCTCGCGGCCGGAGTTCGCTACGCATGGATGCAGCATCTGAAATCCATCGCCGGCGCCAGCTCGCCGGGACTCGTCACGCTCGGCGTTCTCCCCTTCGACACGCAGGGCGACACCGCCAACGCGTATTTTGCCGACGGCATCACGGGCGAGATTCGCGGCAAGCTCTCCGTGCTCCCCGGATTGAGCATCATCGCGACCACGAGCTCCAATCAGTATCGCCACACCCAGAAAACACCGGAGCAGATCGGGCGCGAGCTCGGCGTGCGCTATCTTCTCACCGGAACGGTCGAGTGGGAGCGCAGCTCGAGCGGAGCCCAGCGAGTGCGTGTGAGTCCGGAGCTCGTCGAGCTGCGCGAGGGCGCGGCGCCGGCCACGCGATGGCGCCAGTCGTACGACACGACCCTCGCCGACGTCTTCGACGTACAGTCCGCCGTCGCGACTCGCGTCGCCGACAAGCTCGGCGTTGTGCTGACGCCGCCCGCCCAGGCGCAGCTCGCCTCGCGGCCGACGCAGAATCTCGCCGCGTACGACGCGTATCTGCGCAGCGTCTCGATCACCGGTTTCGATCACGTGAGTGTTCGCGCTTCGCTGGCAGCCGCGAACGAGGCGATCGCACTCGACTCCTCCTTCGCCGCTGCGTGGGCAAGAAAGTCGGCGCTGCACTCGACCCTCTACATCAGTACGGTCCCGACATTGGACGATGCCAGAGCCGCGCGCGACGCGGCGGAGCGTGCCGTTTCGCTCGCGCCCCAGCTGCCGGACGGATTTGTCGCTCGTGGTATCTACTATCTGTTCGTCGCGGACAGGGCCGTGAACGCGGAGGCAGCGTTCCTCGACGCGAGAAAGCTTGCGCCGTCGATGGCCAACGCCGCGGGTGGCCTCGCCTACGCCGAAGCCGCTCAGGGACTGTGGCGCGCGGCGCTCGGGCATTTTCGCGAAGAGGTCGTGCTCGATCCGCGCTCGGCGAGTGCCGCCCTCGATCTGAGCTGGCTCCTTATTGCTCTCCATCATTTCCCGGAAGCGAGGGCCGAGGCAGATCGGGGACTGACGATCGCTCCTACCGACGTGGCGCTCATCGACGCCCGCACACAGACGTTCGCGGCCGAGGGCAATATCGATTCGGTGCGGGCGACGCTGCGGAACGTCCCGCCGAGCTGTCGCGGGCAGCACTTCTCGTTTTCGTGACGACGCGATGGACCGGCGTGTCATGGAAGCTCGACAGCGCGGATCAGGCGCTGGTGAAAAACAGCTACACTCCAGCAACGTTTGACAACAATGCGGCCCCGTGGGGAAGGATTCGCGCGGAGCTGTTCTGGCTTGTGCACGACACGACGCGTGCCCGCCGCTACGCCGACTCGGCGCGCGTTGCCTACGAGGCACACATGCAGGAGACGCCGCACTTTTGGGGGCAGCGCCTCATGCACGGGCTCGTGCTCGCCTACCTCGGACGCGGCGACGACGCCATTCGAGAGGGCGAGCGCGGTTTTGCTCTCGCGCGCGCGACGGGCGACCCCTATCAGTCAATTCCATCCGCGCGTCACGGGCTCGCACAGATATATCTCCTGGCGGGCGATCACGCGCGCGCGATCGCGCAGCTCGACACGCTGCTCGACTCACCATACTTCCTGACGCGCGAGTGGCTGCGCATCGATCCGACGTGGGCGCCGCTGCGGGGCGACGCCGAATTCCAGACGTTGCTCGCGAGGCCTGCGCGTCCGTTGAGCGTCGCGACGGGCCAGTAGGCAAACGGGATTTCGTGCGCCACAAACGTAGCGCGCCGCAGATCACGGCGCGAGATCACCCCGGACGCGTCAGTTCGCCTGCTTCAGGTTGATGTCGCCGTTCACCGTGCGCACGCGGATGAGCGGGCCACCATTGCCGATTTTCTGACGTGCGCGAACGAACTTTCGCGGTGAGCCCTGCGAATCGTCCCAGTCTTTCGTCTCCGTCACGTTGAGCGGCCAGTCGCTCTTGATCTTCGTCGCCTTGCCGAAGTTCTGCGTGTACGCGGTCTCGAGATCGAGCGTGGCGTTCGCGCCCTTCGGCAACAGGAGCTCGACGTTTCCGGAACCGGAGCGCACATCCACGGGATGCGCCTCGCCTCCGCCCGTCGTGATCGTGACGTCGCCGGCACCGGTGGTCGCCTTCGCGGCGCCGTCCGCGCGGCCGATGCTGATTCTGCCGGCGCCGGTGAGTGCCGACACGATGCCGCCGGCGCTGCCGATGACGATCTCACCGCCACCCGTGGCGACGTGCGCGCCGTTCGGCGCCTTGAGCAGGTGAATGGAGCCGCCGTCCTTGTCGATCACGATCCAATTCTTCCCGCCCTCGAACGTTCCGAAGTCGCCGAAGTCTCCCTTGCCCTTCTCGAACTTGAACTTGAACGGCGCGAACGGCGCCATCTTCATCATCACGTTTGCGCTATCCATGGCGCCGCGGTTGCGCTCGATGATGATGCGCGTGCTGTCCAGCATCTTGCGGTTGTGCTCCATCGTTTCGCCGAAGCGATCCATCTTCTCGCGCGACATCTCCATCTTCTCGTGCTGGCGATCCATATCGTCCCGCGACATGTCCATGTTGTCGTCCGAGTCGTCCATGTCGTTGTCGTCGGGCTCCGAGTACGACTCTGCGCTCGCGCTGTCGCCATTGACTCGCACGCGAACGCGCTGGCGCATCCGCTCCCGGCTGCGCTCCATGCTCCTCTGAGCGATCTTCATTGCCACTCGCGCGCGCGCCATTGCCGCGTGCGTGGCTGCCATTGCCGAATCGCTTATGTCGGATGACGAGATGATCTCGAGATCATCCGGCATCCTGGACATCGATCCGTATTCCTTGAGGCTGCCGTCGTGGGAGCCGGGAACGATGCTGCCGGTGACGTTCTCGAACCTCACCGAGCCGCCGCCGGTCGACACGTTCCCGTCGAGGTGAGAGTTCGCGATGCGGATGCTCCCGCCGCCCGTCGAAAGATCCGCCTCGCCCTTCGCGTGGTCGATCTCGATTTTGCCGCCGCCGGTGCTTCCCGTGAACGTGCCGTCGACGCAGTTGATGGAGATGCGGCCACCCGCGGACCTCACGCGCACGTTGTAGTGGTTCGGCACGTGGATCGTGAACTTGTTGCTGAACGATTGATTGTTCGACTTGCGATCGTACCGGCTTTCGAGGCGCGCGTCGCCGTTGCTCGCGTCCAGGGTCACGGTCGTGCCCCGCCAGTCGCGTCCCCCGAGCGAACCGGAGACGGAGACATGCGAGCCATTGGTACCGGAAATATCGACCTCGCCGCCCGTATCGAGATCGAGCACGAGCGTGCCGCCCTCGTGCACCTCCACGGATTTCTCGAATACGGAGTCGGGGCGGAGCGGCGTGCTGAGGACGTTGGCCGTCGGCCTGATGGTCGAGCTGTCGATGCGGGTAGAGATGATGGTGGAGGTAGCGGTGGACGTAGCGGTGGCGGTGGCCATCGCGACATTGGTGGCGGTCGCCGTGGCGGTCGCCGTGGCGGTTGACGTTACGGTTTCGCTAGCCACCCGAGGCTCCGCGGCGCTGGCGGCCGTGCTCGCGCTGGCGCCCGAGGCTTTCCGTGCGGATGCGCGCGCGGTCGCGGGAGCCTGCCACGCATTGCGCGACTTGCTCGCCTGCATCTCCCGCACGACGGGCCGGAACGCGGACACCGCCATGAGCAGCGACGCCGCGGTGAGCGCGGCGAGCACACGTGTGCCCCGCGAGAGCTGAGAGTGGCGCGGCTTCGCGCGGAGCACCGCGAGCAGTCGTCCCTCGAGCTGCGACGGACGCGCCATGGCGACGGAGACGATGCTCGCCGCGCCGAAGGAGCGCGAGAATCTCGCGACATCGAGGAGGTGCGCGGCGTAGTCCGCGGCCGGCGTTCCCCGCTCCAGCACGCGCTCGTCGCACGCGCGCTCGCACTCGGCGCGCAGCCGTCGCGCGGCGAGGATCACGAGCGGATGGATCCAGTAGGCGACGCACGCGAGCGTCGCGATGAGCTGGGTGGCCGAGTCGCGGCGGGCGATGTGCGCCATCTCGTGCATGACGACGACGCGCTTGCGTTCGTGCGTCCACGAGTGCGCGGCTTCCGGAAGAACGATGACTGGCGAGAGCACGCCCCATGTCACCGGCATGCTCACTGCGGTCTGGTGAAGAGCAGCACGGGGCGTGCGACGCCGGCGTGCAGGGCCTCGTTCTCGAGGATCGTGCGCCACTCCATAGTAGTGAGCCGTGTCGCGCCGCGTCGCACGCGCGCGAGACCGAAGCGACCGGCCGTGATCCAGGCGATGCCGATGAACACGCCGGCGAGCCAAATGGCGAGGGCGATCTGCGGGATCGTCGGGGCGAAGGGCGCCTGGGCGGGCGACGAGAGTGCGGCGGCGGAGATGCGCTCGCTCGTCGCCGGCAACGCGAGCTGGCTCGTGATCAGTACGGGGTGGATCGACTCGCGCGCGCTCGGCGCGGTTGGACGCTTGGCGGGATGCGAAGGCGCCGTCCAGTGTACCGGTGCCGTACTAATGAGTGCTTCGACCGGCTTGGCCGCCGCAGGCAGCACGCCCACGCGCCATTCCGGAACGAGGATCATCATGGCGGGAAGCGCGACGACGCAGGCGAGCGTCGCGGCGATCACGACGTGGCGAACGGCGTAGGTGGAGCGGTGCACCGCGAGCGCGATGAGACCGCCGGCGACAAGGAGGATCGTCAGCCTGATCGCGAGGGAGATGATGAACGGATTCATGACCGTCCTCCTTTGATGTTCTTGCGGTCCGCGGTGCGTGCGCGCTCGATGAGCAGTTCGAGCCGATCGAGATCGGCGTCGCTCAGGTGCCCCTCGTACTGCCCGATCATGGCGGCGACGGCGGCGCTGGCGGAGTCGTCGAAGAACGTCCGTACAAGATCGCGTACGGCGGACTTGCTCACGTTGTTTCGGCTGGCCGTGGCTAGGTAGATGTAGCGGGGCCCGTCCTGCTCGTGGCGGAGGTAGCCCTTGTCCTCGAGGAGCCGGAGCATGCCGCGGACGGCGGAGTAGCTGGGCGGATCGGGGAGCTCGTCGCGGATCTCGGAGGCCGTGGACGGGCCACGGCGGTAGACGATCTCCATGAGCTGGCGCTCTCGGCGGCCGAGCTGGGAATAGACTTCCTGCGGGGGCATGAGGCGGACTCCGGTGAGGACGCCGAGAATATGCTAGTGGGTTGGCATGGTGTCAATAGGTTAGCACCAAATTAGGGTTGTCCTGGTCGATTGGCCCGTTCCAGGAGGCGAAGGGTGGTTCTCACTATTTCAATCTCGTCAGGTTGGCGGTAAACGACCGTACCCATGTCGTCCCACCGTCGTTCGAGTACCACTCCTCGTACTGGTGCGAATCTGGCTTGATGTCGGACCACACGGCCCGCACCAGGATCGTCTTGTCACTCACGCTGTTGTCCTGACCAACCAGCACGACTCGGCCGTCCTTGAACTCACCGACATTCGACGACAGTGTCCCGACCTTGCTGTTCGCGAACGACTGGCTCCACTGGTGCGCGCTCGGGTTGTACAGGAAGAGCGTGAGGCCCTCCCAGTGGCCTTTCGGCCCATCCGCTTCGATCTCCTCCAGTTCCGCCTTGCCGTCCCACACTTTGCGCACGGTCACGGTTCCATTCAGCTCGACGGATTGCCGAACTGCTCGCAAATGGATCGAGAACTCGCTTGATGTGGGTGTGCCATACGCCAATGTTGAAATCGAAGTCGTGTTGCCCGTCGCGGACCGCGGGTGTCGGCGTGGGTGTCTGCGAGAGGCCGACGCAGGGATAAGAGACGCATATGATTGTGGCCAATCCCATGCCGACCGCTGTCTGCATCAAATGATTCAAGTTCCTCTCCTGGTGATTGGTATTGAGTGTCGTCGAACGCTCGACGCACGCGTGATGAACTTCTCCATGTGTCTGGATTGGCCGAAAGTACCAGATCTGCCAAAGTCTCTAGTCCAGTCCACGCCGCATGACGTCGACGCTCGCCTTTCGAACTCATCCGTTAAGGTCCGTTCCCTCCGTTTAGTCCGTTTCATCAACCTTGTTACCACCAGAATTCCGCAGTCTCGAACCACGTTCGCGATCGCCGCTCATGGCGGGCCGTAACAGTGTGAAAAACGGATCAAACGGAGGGAACGGACTCAACGGATGAAACTCCGCGCAGACGACGAGTTGGGTGTGATTCGATGCTTGCGTCTTTTAATTGGTGGGGATAGACTCTAGGGGTAAGACACTACCCCGACCTTCCGGCGCATGGCACTTCTCAAAGGCACCCTCGACGTGCTCGTGTTGAAGACCCTCTCGTGGGGCCCGATGCACGCGTTCGAGATCACGAAGTGGTTGGAGGATCGCTCGGGCGGCCGCCTCGCCGTCGAAGACGCGGCGCTCATGCAGGCGCTGCACCGCCTTGAGGAGCGACAGATACTCAGCGCCGAGTGGGGAATCACGGAGAAGGGACGCCGCGCGCGCTACTATAGCCTCACCAGCGCCGGCCGCGCGCATCTTCGCGCCGAGACGAAGCGGCTCACCGAGTATACGAACGCGCTCACCACGATTCTCGCTGCGCAATCGGCCGAGGGAAAGTGATGATGGAGCAACGAGGCATTCGTGCCGGCGTGCGTCGAATGTTCCGACTCCAACCTCGGACCGCAGCGCGCATCCAATCCGATGCCGATGACGAACTCACGGCGTTCTTCGACGCACGCGTCGACGACCTCGTCGCGCATGGGATGAGCACGGCCGATGCCCGAGCGGAGGCGATTCATTGGCTCGGCGACGGCAAAGCGATCGAGGACACTCGCACGCATCTTCGCCGGTCCGTCGAACGACGGGAGGGGCGCCTGCAGCTGCGCGAATGGATCGACGAGATGCGCCAGGACTTTCGCTTCGCAGCGCGACAGCTCGCGCGTGCGCCCGGCTTCACGATTGTCGCGATCCTCACGCTCGGGCTCGGGATCGGCTCCACGAGCGCGATCTTCAGCGTCGTCTACAGCGTGCTCCTTCGCCCGCTCCCCTTCGCGCACGTCGACCGCCTGCTCATGCTCCGCGAGCGCAACGGCCGTGATGACAAGTACGGAATGGATCTCCCGGCGGGGAACTTCGGTGCGTGGCTCGCGCAGGCGCGCGACTTCGAGGCGCTCGGCGCATACACAGGGGGCTCGGCGACGCTCACCGGCTCCGGCGAGCCGCAGGAGCTGCGATTCGTTCGAGCATTGGCGGGATACTGGCGCGCCCTTAGCCTGCCGCCGCTTGCGGGGCGGTATTTCGGCGCCGATGAAGACCGACCCGGTGCACCGAAGGTCGTTGTTCTCTCCCAACATTTGTGGCAAACGACCTTCGGTGGCGATGCGCGCGCAATCGGGCGCACGATCACGCTCAACGGAATGCCCTACGAGGTGATCGGCGTGGCGCCAGCGGAGTACAATCTCACGTGGTCCGCGGCCGATGGATTTCTCCCGCTCGCGCTCAGCAGCTCGGATCTCGCGCAGCATGCGGATCACGAGTATAGCGTGGTCGGCCTTGTTCGCGACGGAGTTCCGGAGGCGCGCGCGCTCGCCGAGCTCACCGCGATCGAGACGCGGCTCGCGGCAGAGTACCCCGGCGGCTACTTCGACGGCGGCGTCGTCGCGCTCCCATTGCGCGACTATCTCGTCGCTTCGACGCGCACTCTCCTGCTCCTCCTTCTCGGCGCCGTGGCCCTCGTGCTGCTCATCGCGTGCGGCAACATCTCGAGTCTCCTGCTCGCTCGCGCCGGCGCGCGACGCACGGAGATCGCCATTCGCGGTTCGCTTGGCGCCGGCCGCGGACGAATCGTGCGACAGCTACTCGCCGAAAGCCTTCTGCTCGCGTTCCTGGGAGCGGCAGCCGGACTCGCGTTGGCGGCAGCGGGCGTTCGGTTCCTCGTGACGGTGACGCCTGAGGGTTCGGTTCCACGACTCGCCGATGCATCGCTAAACGGACCGGTGCTTGCGTTCACGATCGTTCTAGCGCTCGGCTGCGGCATTCTGTTCGGACTCTACCCATCGTTGCGCGCGGCGAGTCCCGATCTTCAACAGAATGCTCCGCGAGGGATCGCGGGACTCCGCCGGCTCGATGCGCGCACATTTGCGAGAGGCGCTGGTTGTCGGTGAGGTCTCGATCGCGCTCGTTCTCCTCGTGTCGGCCGGGCTGCTCGTGCGCAGCTCCATCCTGATCCAGCGAGTCGATCCGGGATTCGATCCGGCAAATCTTTTCGCGGCGGGGATATCTCTTCCTGAGTCGCGATACGCCACCGCCGATCTGCGACGCGCTGCATGGAATCGGATTATCGAGCGCGTGACAGCAATTCCGGGCGTGACGAACGCCGCCACCGTCTCGCAGGTTCCGATCGGCGGCAATGGTGGGGACTGCGCGGTGAGCGCGGAAGGAAGTGCGGAAGGTGCCGGCATGGGAGCGAACATACGGACCGCGGGTGCAGGCTTCCTGGAGACCTTGCGCATTCCGCTCGTGCGCGGCCGCTTCTTTGGCGCGGCGGACGTGGAGAGTTCCCCTCCCGTCATCGCCGTCAATCGTCGACTCGCACATCGGCTATTCGGAGACGCGGACCCGATCGGCAAACGGATTATCGTTTGCCCGAACGGCTCGATGGGCACCCCAATGCTACGAACGGTGGTCGGTGTGATCGGCGACATGCACGCGAGCGGACTGCAACAGGATGTGCGCGACGAGGTCTACCTTCCGAGCACGCAGTACGAGTGGTTCAACTCGATGACGATCGTGGCCCGAGGCGCACTTCCCGCAGCTACGCTGATGCCGGCGATCAAGCGGGCCGTCGCCGAGATTGACCCGCTGTTGCCTGTGACACCGTGGACGATGGAGGACATCATCTCGAAGTCGCTCGAGGTCTCGCGATTCATCATGCTGCTGATGCTGGGCCTCGGGAGCATGGGCCTAGCGCTCGCGGTGATCGGGATCTACGGCGTGATCGCGTACGTCGTTGCGCAACGGAAACACGAGATTGGAATACGAATCGCGCTCGGCGCGACCGCCGGCCGAGTCGTGCGTCTCGTGGTGGGCGAAGGATTGAAGTTGGCCGCCATCGGAGTGGTCATCGGCTGCGTCGCTTCTCTGCTGGCGACGCGCGTGATCGGATCGCTGCTCTACGAGGGAGTCAGTGCGCGCGATCCCGTGACGATCGCTGCAGGCTCGGTACTGATCGCGATCGTTGCGGTCGCGGCGAGCGCCGTGCCGGCGTTGCGCGCCGCCCGGATGAACCCGACGAGCGCGCTGCGCACGTAGCGCGCGTGACGCCGGAACCCGTACTCGTCGCCTGGAGCGGCGGAAAGGACTCGGCGCTGGCATTGCGCGCCGTGCTCGCCGACCCGTCGCTTGCCGTCGAGGCGCTGCTCACGACCGTGACGCGGGAGTACGATCGCATCAGCGTGCACGGGGTGCGCCGGTCCCTGCTCCACGCGCAGGTCGCGGCGGTGGGTCTGCCGCTGCTCGAGATGGAGATCCCAGCGAGTTGCGACAACGCGACCTACGAAGCGTGTCTCGCTCGCGCGCTCACGGGCGCGCGCGAGCGGAATGATCGCCTGCATCGCTGCGTCTTCGGCGACCTCTTTCTCGAGGACGTGCGCCGCTACCGCGAAGAGCGACTCGCGGCGCTCGGCATGCAGCCGATCTTTCCGCTGTGGGGAAGACACACTGGAGAGCTGGCTCGCACGTTCCTCGACGACGGATTCCGAGCCGTGGTGGTCTGCGTCGATTCCACCATGCTCCCGCCGAGCTTCTCGGGCCGGCAGTACGACGCCTCCTTTCTCGACGACCTTCCGGCTGATGTGGATCCGTGCGGAGAGAACGGTGAGTTCCACACCTTCATCTACGACGGCCCGCTGTTTCGCGAGCCCGTGAACTTCACGATCGGTGAGACCGTTACCCGCGACGAGCGCTTCGTGTACACGGACCTCGTGCCATAAGTCGCGACGGCTGATCGATCCGATGGCCCCTGAAATTATTCTCGATTAGCCCGCCCTCGCGTTTCGAACTCATCCGTTAAGTCCGTTCATTCCGTTCAATCCGTTTTTTCAAATTGTTACGACTTGAATTCCACGGACTCGTGCCGCGTTCGCGACCATCGCTCGGAGTCGGCCGTTAACAGGGTGAAAAAACGAATTAAACGGATCGAACGGATGGAACGGACTTATCTCTGAGGCGATGAGGACTCTGATTGTTGATGCGAGGGTGATGAGCTCGTTTTCTTGTCGAAATCGGCGACCTCCATACGTCGCCTTGATGGAGCGGTTTTCGCCATCGAATCGCGATGCGCGACGTGCCGCCCTCAACAGGAAACCGGTGGAGATGCAGCCATGAGGAAATTGATTCTCAGAGATGTCGATGTCGCTCGACGGATTCGTTGGCGGCGCGAAGAGCGAGGTCGACTGGATTTTCGGGACGATGGATGAAGGTGCGGTGGACTGGACGATGAAGTCGATCTGGCAGGCCGGCGCACACATCATGGGGAGTCGCACCTTTCACGACATGGCATCGTACTGGCCCTACTCGAGCGAGGTGTACGCCGCGCCGATGAACGAGATCCCCAAGGTCGTCTTCTCGAAGGATCCATTGGTGATCTCGCCAGCGGCACGCTCCACCACGCAGGCGGTGCGCGACGCCTCGCGCGCGAGTGCAGGCAAGGCCGACTCGCGGAGTGCCGATCCGGCGAACGAAAAGAGCTGGCTCGAGGCGCGCGTGATGTCGGGCGACCTTGCCGCGGACATCGCGCAGCTCAAGAGCGAGCCGGGGAAGGACCTCATGGCGCACGGAGGCGCCGGCTTCGCGCGCAGTCTCGTGAGGCTGGGACTCGTCGACGAATACCAGCTGCTCGTGCATCCGGTCGCGCGCGGACAGGGGCTGCCGCTCTTTTCCGATCTGCCGAAGCCGATCGCGCTCAAGCTCGTGAGCGCGACCACCTTCCCCGCCGGCGCGATCGCGCAGGTGTATCACCCCGCGCCGCCGAGGTAGGAAAGCGAATCAGCATCGAGGGCGTCATGGCGTCTGGTTCGCCGCGCTGACCTCCTGTGGGGCGCCGGGAGAGTGCCTAGCCTCATTGGCGAGTTTGGTCCCGCGACCCTAACTTGTTCCTGACATTTCGACCCGGAGCACGTCCTCGTGGCGGGATCAGACTACGATCGGCTCCAAGCGGCGCTCGGCAACGCCTACACCATCGAGCGCGAGCTGGGCCGCGGCGGTATGGCGACCGTCTACCTGGCGCGGGATGCGAAGCATCAGCGGCGCGTCGCGCTCAAGGTGCTCGATCCCAATCTTGCCGCGTCGCTGGGTCCGGAGCGCTTCCGCCGCGAGATCACGACCGCGGCGCAGCTCCAGCATCCGCATATCCTGGGCGTGCACGACTCCGGCGAGACGGCCGACGGCCAGCTCTGGTTTACGATGCCGTACGTCGAGGGCGAGTCACTTCGCGATCGGCTCCGCCACGAGCGGCAGATGTCGGTGCAGGATGTTGTCCGCATCATCCGCGAGGTGGCGGGCGCGCTCGACTACGCCCACCAGAAGGGTGTAATCCACCGCGACATTAAGCCGGAAACATCCTGCTGACCGCGGGCGGCGACGCGCTGCTCGCGGATTTCGGCATCGCGCGCGCACTTGATGCGAGCGCCACGGGAGAGGGTATTTCGCGCGGCGGCCTGACTCAGACGGGGCTGTCGATCGGCACGCCGCAATACATGAA
>CAWHAS010000006.1:0-101016 GCA_963827355.1 uncultured Gemmatimonadaceae bacterium | reverse complement strand
ATGGCCCTCACCACGACAATCAGAGTTGCGATTACCGACCGCGACGCCGCGCAGGAGTTGGCGAAGCAGACGGGTCAATCACAGATGGACGTCGTCCATGCGCGCTCGAACTCTATCGACGCCAGTTGTTATTGGCTTCGATGAATGAGGGATTCGCGGCGCTGCGACGAGATCCTGCGGCCTGGGAAGAAGGGATGGCAGAGCGCGAGGGATGGGACATCACAATTGGAGATGCCGCCAAACCCGACTGACATTGTCTGAGCCATGACGCGACGAACGAGACCGAGCAAAGGGGAGATCTGGATCGTCGACCTGACAACGCGCGGACACGAGACGAGTGGGCAACGACGCGCCCTCGTGATCTCGGTGAACGAGCTCAATCATGGTCCGGCAGGATTTGCGATGGTGTCCATGAGCACGCGTAGACAAGAAAATCGCGACACACGTGAAGGTGCCTGCGGGCGAAGCGGGGCAAACGCAAGACGGATTCGTGAAGTGCGAAGAGGTGCGATCGGTATCGGTCGAGCGATTCTCGAATCGCATCGGATCGTGAAAGCGACGACGCTCGCAGCGGTGATGGGGAATGTGCGAGTGTTGCTGGGGCTCTAGAGGCGAGCCGCACTCAGGCCCGATCTCCTACTTGGCCTTCCCTACCGCCATCCTCGCTCGAAGCACCGCCCCCCAATTCACTACGACGACCATTCCGCTCGAGTGGTCGGGCTCGAGAAACACGAAGTGCGCACCGTCCGGGAAGGCATCGTAGTTCGCGTGCGGGTTGGTGGCGAACACGTAAGAGTCGGTGAGCACCGTGTCGCGCGCGATCGCGCTGAAATCGGTGTCGTGCGAATCGATGCCGCCATGAGCTTCCCACTGCCGCGATAGAACAGGCGCCGCCCTTCGCGCGACCACACCGGTTCCGTGCCGCCGCCGGCGGACACCTGCACACGACCGCCCGGGCCGGGGAACGGCTGGACCACCACCTCGTCACGCCCGGATTCGTTCGTGACGAAGACTATCACCGGCCATTGGGCGAGACCCGAGGCATGTTTTCGATGGCGGCGGGGTTGTTCGCGATCGGTTGAACCGTGCTGTCGCCGGTCACGGCGCGATAGTAGATGTCGGCGCCGAGGGTATCTAGCTGGTAGACGAGGTAGCGCCCATTTGGGGAGAGGACGCCTTCGAAGACGTCGAGGCGGTCACCGCTCAACAGCGGAGTAGCCTCGGCGCTCATGTCGGCGGGCCGCGACCAGATTGCGCTGCGGGTGCCGGATCGGAACGGAACAGCACACGCGTTCCGTCGGGACTCCACTCTGGCCGCTCGTTGGTCAGCCCCTCGGTCGTGAGTCGCGTTCGCGTGCCTGACGCGAGCTCGTCCAGCCAGATGTCCCGGTGATCGGCCGATCCGATGGAGATCGCGAGCTGTTTTCCGTCCGGGGAAAGTCTGGGGAAGGAATAATCCCGATTCTCGAGGAGGGAGCGAGCGCGCCATCCTTGCCTACCACGACCAGACGAGACTGCTGCGTGCCGCTCTGGTAAATGAGGGTCCCCGTGCGCGAGAGCGCCGCGAACGCCAGTCCGGTACCGGCGTTGAGCGCGATGTGATCGATGAGCTGGACCGGCGGACCGAGCAAACGCCGCTTCTCGACATCAATCGGAGCGCCCATCAAGACGCCAGCCGCGCTGACGTACACCAGGGTCCCGTCGATCACGCCCAAGGGCATGATGCCCCTTGAGATCGAGGATGGTCGACTCACCTCCACCGATGGGCGACGATCGCGATCCGTCCGGTGGCCGGCGAGCTCCCTGTCCAATTCGAAAAGATCACGCTTTTCGCGTCGTCCCAGACCAGCGGCGAATCCTGATAAGATGTATTCGCCGGGATGAGCGTTGCTCTTGAAGACACGAGCCGTTCCCCCCGCCTCAGGGACGGAGTAGAGCGCCGTGTTGCTGGAGACGACGATGACGCCCGACGATGACCAGCTGGCACCATTGAACGTGCCTGGCGCGGTGCCTAAGAGCAGCGGCGCCGCGCCGTCCACGGCGATCTTGTACAGCTGATTGCCGCGGATGAAGGCGACCCAGTGGCCATCGGGGGAAAAGATCGGATGAATCGCGTCTTCGGTCCCGGGGAGAGGTCGAGCGACAATGTCGTCGAGAGTCCGAAGCATGAGCTGCTGCCGCGCGCCATCACCCCGTCCGACGTAGACCAGCGTTCGGCCATCGGGAGAGGCGGCGACGATGTTATAGCCCACGGAGCTGGTCTGGCCATTGAGCGCAGCCGGCAGCGTGAAGCGCACCACCTCGGCCGGCGCGCTCGGCGTCGCGCGCCACTTCGACGCGGCGAGTGCCGCGGCAACGATCGCGATCGCGGCGAGTGCGAGCACCAAGGGATCGCGAAGGCGGGAGCTCCAGCTCGGTGATGCGCTCACGCGCGCGCGAGCTCGCGCCGCGGTGGACTTGCGAGCGCCCGACGATCCAGGCGCGCCTTGGAGCGCCTCCGCGAACTCCGCCGCCGTCGCGAAGCGATCCGCCGGCAACTTCTCGAGCGCGGTGAGCACCGCGTCCTCGACCTCGTCGGGAACGTGCTCGCGCTGCAGCGTGGAGCGACCCCGGCTCCTCGGTCATCACCTTGGCGATGATCGCCTGCGCCGTGCGGCCCGGTGAACGGCGGATCGCCGGTGAGCATTTCGTACGTCACGCAGCCGAGCGCGTAGACGTCGCGTGCGCGCGGTGATCTCGCGCTCGCCCATCGCCTGCTCGGGCTACATGTACTGCGGCGTGCCGAGCGACATGCCCGGTCTCGGTCATCCGGGTGCCGCCGGCGCTCGCTCACGGCGAGCGCGATGCCGAAGTCGGCGACGAGCGCGGTGCCGTCGTGCAGCAGGATGTTCTCGGGCTTGATGTCGCGGTGGATCACGCCGTGGCGGTGCGCGTAGTCGAGCGCGCCGGCGACTTCGGTCGCGATGCGCACGGCGTCGGCAATCGGCAGCTGCTTCTCGCGGTCCAGCCGCTCGCGCAGCGACTCGCCCTCGACGAACGGCATGACGTAGTAGAGCAGTGCCGTCGACTTCGCCGGAGTCGATCAGCGCCGAGGATGTGCGGATGCTGCAGGTTGGCGTGGTCTTGATCTCGCTCGAGAAACCGCTCGGCGCCGATCACCGCGGCGAGTTCCGGCCGCAGCACCTTGATCGCGACCTTGCGATCGTGCTTGAGGTCGTGGGCGAGATAGACCGTGGCCATCCCGCCCTCGCCGATCTCGCGCTCGATGCGATAGCGGCCGGCGAGGGCCTCCTGGAGTCGGGACGCCGGCTCGGTCATTCCGAGTTTGGCATAGGTGCGTGAAGATGGGTCGATGTCGGGTCGAGGGCCAGCGCGATCATGAGCTTCACGCTCCGTCGATCGCGTCCTCCTCGCTCCCCAACACCAGCCGATACCCCAACTTCGGTATCGTCAGTATGTGTCGCGGCTTGTGCGGCTCGCGCTCGAGCTTGCGCCGCAGCTCCGCGAGATGCGTGTCCAGCGTGCGGCTTACGACTCCGGGATCGTAGCCCCACACTTCGCGCAGCAACTCCTCGCGCTCCACCACCGCGCTGTTGCGCGCGATGAGCGCCGCGAGCAGCGCGTACTCCTTCGGCGTCAGCTGCACCACCGCGCCGGCGCGCGTCACCTTGCGATGATCGCGGTCCACCTGCACGTCGCCGAATCGCACCGGCGGAAGCCGCACCACCGCAAAGTTGCCGCTGGCAGAGCGCCGCAGGAGCGTCTCGATGCGCGCGAGGAGCTCGAGCAGGCCAAACGGTTTGGTCACGTAGTCGTCGGCGCCGAGCCGGAAGCCTCGCACCTTGTGCGCCTCCTCGGCGAGCGCCGTGAGCAGCAGCACCGGAGTCACGGAATCGCGCTCGCGAATCGTGCGCAGCACATTGTAGCCGTTACCGTCCGGCAGCATGAGATCGAGAATGATGAGATCGGGCGGGTCGACAGCGAGCGCACTCGCGGATGCGGCGACGTCGGCGGCGACCGTCACCCGGTAGCCGTCGAACTCGAGATTCTGACGCAGGCCGTCCGCGAATCCCGGATTGTCTTCGATGAGGAGAATGTGCGTCACGAGTCGTCCGCCGCCGGGAGATCGAGCACGATGCGCGCGCCGCCGCCGCTCGCCTCGTCGGCGCGCACGTGTCCGCCCGCCTTCTCCACGATATCTCGCACGACCCACAGTCCGATACCAGCGCCCTCCGCCTCGGATTCGCCGTTCGCGCGAAAATATCTCGTCCAGATCCGCTCGCGCAGCGCCGGCGGGATGCCTGGTCCCTCATCCTCTACGGCGATGCGCACAATCGCACCCTCGCGCGCGGCGCTCACGAGCACGGTCTGCGTGGGGGAACCAAACTTGAGCGCATTGTCGAGGACGTTGGTGAGTGCCTGGAGCAGCGCCGAGTCGCCGACGCGCACGCGAGGCGCGCCGAGCACGCTGACGGCGATCTTCGCGCGCGCGTCGCTGAGCGCACGCACGCGCGTGATGGCCGTCTCGATCACCAGTGCCACCGGTGTGTCGGGCGCCACGGCGAATACCGACGCGCGCTCGGGCCGCGTGAGCCCGACCACGTTGCCCACCGTATCCACGAGGCGGCGCGCCTCATCGACGATGCGCTGCGCAGCAGCGCGTTTGGCGTCATTGCCGCGCACGCGATCGAGCGCCAGAGTCTCCGAGTAGAGCAGGATCTGCGCGAGTGGAGTCCGCAGCTCGTGCGAGATCGTCATGATCAGCTCCGCCTGGCGCCGCACGGCGCGCCGGTCGCGGACGAGCTGCAGCACAGCCACCGACGCGAGGGCGATGGTGCCGAGCAGCATGAGCACGAGCGCGATCGACGGCACGCCGTCGCGCTCGATCACGATGCCCGACAACGGGCGCGCGAAGGCGGGATACGCGGTGAGCTGAATGCCCGCCACATCATCGCGGGCGAGCGCGCGCGTCACCGGTCCGTGACGGAGGAGCGTGTCGCCTCCGGCCACTGCGCCCAATGAGACGACCGAGTCCGCGGCGCCTCGCGCGTGCGCATTCGCCACCAACGAGGCGAGCGCGGACGCGCACGTCACGAGGCCGTACACCGCCACCGGCGCGTTGTAGGGGGCGTATTTCACGCCGTAGACCACAGCGCGACCGCGGGACACGAACGTCTGAAAACTGCCGGCGGGGAAGGGACTCGCTCGCATCGAAGCCGAGATGACGTCCTGCACCCATGCCACGGAGTCCCTGCTCGCAGTTGGCGATGCGAGAAAGGCGCGATCGCGCAGGTCCATCCGGAAATAGACAGGAGTCGCAGTCATCGCGGAATCGGCGCAGCGCAGCGTGCCGCCAAATGAATTTCGCGGCGCAGGCGGCGGCAGCTCCTCGAACACCGAGCCCATTGTCCCGCTCACCTGCGCTCCCAGCCCTCCGGTGGTGAGGGAACTCAGCACGGAGGCCGCCGCGTCCACACGCTCGCGCGCGAGCAGCGACAGATAGTCCTCCGTCACCTTTTCCGCCGTGCGCTGCCGGAACCGGAGCTCCACGATCACGGCCCACGCGAGCGCGGCGCCGAGCACGAGTGCGAGCGCCAGCGTCACCCGCGAGAGGGCGGATGGTGGACGCGGCGTGAGAAGAGGCAGCGGGCGCATCGACTGGATATAACGCACGCACGCCGCGCGCGCCCGAAGGCGGCTGTCAGGAAAGCCTTGCGTTCTCCTGACGCCGTCCGGAGCGCGCCTCGCGAGGTAGCGATGCTATGCTCGGCCCATGAATCTCTTCACGAAGAAATCGCTGGCGGAGCTCGACCAGGAGTCCGAGCGGAATCCGCTTCGCCGCTCGCTCGGGCGCGTGCAGCTCATCGCCCTGGGCGTCGGGTCGATCATCGGCACCGGCATCTTCGTGATGACGGGGACCGCCGCCTCGCAGAACGCCGGGCCCGCACTCGTGCTCTCGATGATTCTCACGACGATCGGCTGCGCGTTCTCGGGGCTCTGCTACGCCGAGTTCGCGGCGATGGTGCCGATTGCAGGAAGCGCGTACACGTACGCGTACGCGACCATCGGCGAATTCATCGCGTGGATCATCGGCTGGGATCTGATTCTCGAGTACGCGCTGAGCGTTTCCACCGTCGCGGTGGGCTGGAGCGGATACTTCGTGAGCCTCGCGCGCGACGTCGGCGTGAACATTCCGCTGGCGCTCACGATGCCATTCGGGAAGGTCGTCACGGACTCGAGCGGCGCGACGGTGGTGGGGATCTTCAATCTTCCGGCCGTGTGCATCGTGGTGTTCGTGTCCGCGCTGCTGATCAGCGGCATCAGGCAGTCCGCAAACACGAACACCGTGCTGGTCGCGATCAAGGCCATGGCGCTCGTGGTGTTCGTGGTGGCGGGAGCGTCGTACGTGAGGCGCGAGAATCTCACGCCGTTCATCCCGCCGAACACGGGTCAGTTCGGGCACTTCGGACTCAGCGGCATTCTTCGCGGCGCGGGCGTCATGTTCTTCGCGTATATCGGATTCGACGCCGTCACTACTGCGGCGCAGGAGTCGAAGGATCCGCAGCGCGACATGCCCGTGGGCATTCTGGGCTCGCTCGCGATCTGCACCGTGCTCTACATCGCCGTCGCGATCGTGCTCACCGGAATCGTCCACTACACGAAGCTGAACGTCGCGGATCCGCTCGCGGTGGGAATCGACGCGACGGGGCTGCAATGGCTGAGTCCCGTGATCAAGGTGAGCGCGATCTTCGGCCTGTTCAGCACGATGCTCGTCCAGCTGCTCGGCCAGACGCGAATTTTTTTTTCGATGGCGAGAGACGGGCTGCTCCCACGCGTGTTCGGCCGCGTGCACGCGCGCTACCGGACCCCCCACGTGAGCACGCTGGTCACGGGAACGGTGTGCGCCTTCGTCGCCGGTCTCACGTCGATCGAGGTGCTCGGCCAGCTCGTGAGCATCGGAACGCTCCTCGCGTTCGTGCTCGTGTGCATTGGCGTCGTGATCTTGCGACGGACGGCGCCGCAGAACCGGCGTCCCTTTCGAACGCCAGGCGTGCCGTGGGTGCCGGCGTTGGGCGCGATCATCTGCCTCGCGCAAATGGTCGGACTGCCGGGCCAGACCTGGGTACGACTCGTGACCTGGCTCGCGATCGGACTCGCGATCTACTTCCTGTACGGGCATAGACACGCACAGGCGGCGAGACGCGAGCGACCGCCCCTGGAGCTCACGCCAAGTCTCGCATCCAGCGGCGTGCTGCCCAAGGATGCTGCGGAGCAGCCCGCCGCGTCATCGTAGCTGCCCGAGAGCTATTTCGGATTCACAACCTTGCAGCAGTTGCCGCCGCAATAGGCCCAGACTGACTCGTCGTCATCCTCCCAGTTGAAGCGGGCGCCGATGACAGGCTCCAGGTTGTCGTCGCGGGCAACCGAGATATTCAGCGGATCCTGCTCGATCCTTCCACCAGCAATGCGAACGAGCGCCGCGTCCCACTTCGAGGGCGATTCCTCGCGAACGTACAACCAGCTCGTGCCGCCGTGGAGCTTGAGCTTGGGATAAGCGATCGTGCCAGCCGGGAACGTGTCAGGGAGCACGAGGATCGCGATGGGAATCCAGCCCTTACGGAAGTGCGCCTCGCTCTTGTACTCGCTCCCCTTCACGAGCGTGACTTGCGCGACGATCCCCGATCCTTGAAAAGTCTTTCGTTCGCCGAGTACGGACAGCATGCGCTTGTCCGTCGCGCCATGCCGGTTACTTGGCTTGAGCGCCGCGAGCGTCGCGGCGGCATCGCCCTGAAACGGAACGGTCTGCGGATTCCCGTCATCGGCCTTGATCGGTCGAATCGAATCGCCCGCAGCGGCGGCATCCTTCTCGCCCGCGTCCCAACGCGCCGCGGTCTCCTTGTCGACGTGGATGCGGCCGTGCGCGTACAGCAGCTCGTTCGGATTGTTAGTTCCTCCGCGCATACATCCCACCGCGGCAGCGCAGAGTGAAACGACCAGGACCACGCGCCGCGCGGATTCGCGCGCCCGAGTCGCGTTTGCAATCATCATCTGCTACTCCTGTTCGAAGGGAAACCGCGCGTGGTCGATCGACATCGTCACCGCACGCCGCCGGACGCTCGCTTGCGCATCCGCGCGACCTCACCCTGCAGCGGCGCATTGGCGTCCATCCAGAGTTCCGATACCGCCGCTCCCCACCGCTGCGCCGTGCGCTGGTCGCCGGACTTTGCCGCGAGATCGCTTCGAAGCGCCATCGCCCGTACGAGAAATGCGGCATCCTGCACGTGGTCCAGCAAGTACGGACCGAGCACGGGAAGCGCCGTGAGTGACGCATCGAGGCGGCGCGTCGCACCGGCCGTATCGCCGACCTGCAGCAGCAGCCACGCCTCCTGGTAGACGAGATAGATCGAGAGCTCTCCGGGCCGTCCGATCGCGCGCATGCGTTCTACCGCGCGCAGCCGATCGTGCACGGCCGCAGTGTCGTAGCGGCTCGCGGCGCGCTGAATGTCGAGCAGGTAGTCACCCGCATATTGGTCTCGCTTTACCGAGAGCGCGGGCGACACGGGGAAGGCGAGCATCAGCGGCGTATTGAGCACCGCATCGCGTACAGTCGCGCGGCCGCTGCTCGCGACGTAGCTGTCGATGGCGCGATCGACGAGCTGCTGCGCCGCGCCAACGCTGTCCACCGGCGCGCCGAAGGATGCGTACGCAAGCATCGCGCGTGCGGCCTCGGTTACGGGAAGCGGCGGCCGAACCAGGTGACCGTCCGCGGATCGAAAGCGAATCGTGGGCGCCTCGACGCGCATCAGGTCGAGCGTGCGGCGCATCTGACCGGTGAGCGCGGCGAGCGTCTTGATCTCATCGGCCTCTGCGGGATCCTTCCCCGGCGAGGCGCGCAGAATCGAGTCGGCGAGCGTGCGCGCGAGCCCGAAATTTCCCGAGACCAGCAACAGGCGAGTACGCATGACGCCGAGACGGCGCTGGTCTTCGGCGTCGGTCGCGAGAGCGCGGGCGCGGTCGAGCGCGGAGAGCGCCGACGTATCCGATCTTCCATCGCCGCCGATCCGTCCCTGCAGCTCGAGCGCGCGCGCCATGGACTCGAAGGCGGACGCGCTTCTGGGGAGCTGCTGCGTCCACCCGGCGACGAGTCGCTCGAGCATCGCACGGTTTCGCGCGACGGCGGAGTCGATGGTTGCGGGGCGCGGGTCGCGCCCCGCGGCGATGTCGGCGAAGGGGTACGGAATGAACGCGAGCGTGTCGTGCACCAGAGAGGGATAGGCGGACCATACCGAACTGTCCGATTCGGCCGATCCAACCCTGAGCTGGTTGCTCCCCGTGAACAGCAACCCGGCCAGCCGATCGAATCCGACTCCGGCGAATGCGAGATGCGACGATGGGACGAGCGTCAGCGCCTTCGTGTATGCGCGAATCGCGCTCTCATAGCCGCTTCTGAATCGCCATCCGGACGGGCTCGCCGCCGACTTCACGACCACCGTATCGCGCGCGCGACAGTCGCCGAGTCCGTACCAGACGGAAAAGTCGAGAGAGTCGCGCGTCGTTCGCAGATGCTCGTAGCGCGCGCAGGCGTCCGCGAAGCGCCCCTCAGACATGTCGAGCAGCGCAGTTGCGAGCGTACTGTCGCGCGAAGAAAGGCGCGATGCCTTCGCAACCGCTCGCTGCGCGCTCGGCTGCCACTGCGCGGGATCCGCATCGCCACGCCACGCCATCACCTGGGCCAGCCAATAGTTCGCGTGCGGGTAATCGGGGTCGAGATCGATCGCCTGGCGGAAGAGCGCCTCTGCGCTGTCCAGCCGCCACGCCGCCAACGCCTCGTGGGCGCGAAAGTACGTCGTGAGTGCGGGAATCGATCGCGAGCCGCGAACGCCTTCCGCGCTCGAGGGAATCGTCGCGCGCCCCGCGGCTGCGACGGGGACGAGCAGCGTGTCGGCGAGCTCGTCGAATTTCCGCTCCGCATCGCCGAGGTCGCCGCGCAGCGTGACGGTGTACTGCTTCACCGGCTGCTCCGTGCGCACGTCGTAGATGAGTCCGCGCACGTCGATGTTCTCGCCCGCGGACCACACTTCGCCCCATGCCATCCGTCCCGCTCGCAGCGACCGCGCCGTGCGCAGGGCATCCCTGAGCGACAGCGGCGCAGGATTCACGCGGGCGCGCGCATCGTGCGCGCGCATGTCGTCCACGAGGGTGATGCCGTTCCAGCGGCCGAACGCCTCGTACAACAGCTGCTGGCAGTTGTCGCCATCGAGGAGTTGCGGCGCTGCATTGGCGCGGTGGACGAACGGGAGCACCACGTACAGTCCCGGATCGAGCGGTGCGGGGCGGAAGGCGAAGAAGAGTGCGGTGAGCGCACCGAGGCCCAGCACCGCCGCGCTCCATCGCCACACGGGCGCGATTCTGCGGCCGGCATTCGAGCCCGGCGCGCTCGTCTCCTCCGCTCGGCCAAGCGCGGCCGAGAAGGCCGTCATGCTCTGGAAGCGCTTCGCGGGGACGGGCGAAAGCGCTTTCAGCACCGCCGCGTCGACGGCCTCCGGCACCTCGGGGCGATTCTCCCGCAAGGACGCCGCCGGTCTGCCAAAGCGCTGCGCGAGAATCGCGACGGCGCTCGGCCCGCTGAACGGCACTTTTCCGCTGAGCATCTCGTAAACGACGCAGCCGAGGCTGTACAGGTCGCTTCGACCATCGATGGGATCGGCCGAGCCCTGCTCGGGGCTCATGTAGGACAGCGTGCCGATGGCGAATCCGGAGTCGGTGAGACGACGGCCGCCGGCGCGGCTTACGGCGTGCGCGATGCCGAAGTCTCCGACCAGTGCATGTCCCTCGGAGAGCAGGATGTTCTCGGGCTTGATGTCGCGATGGATGACATCGTTGGCGTGCGCGTACGCGAGCGCGTCGGCGATCTCTCGCGCCAGGCGAACCGACTCGTCCACGGGGAGCTGTCCCTCGCGCACGATGCGACCGCGCAGCGACTCGCCGGCGATGTACGGCATGACGTAGAAGAGCGTGCCGTCGAGATCGCCCGAATCGTAGAGCGGGAGAATGTGGGGGTGTTGCAGTCGCGCCAGGAGCGCGATCTCCCGGCGAAAGCGCTCGGTGGCCTCTCCATCCGCCACTTCGGCGTGGATGAACTTCAGTGCGACCTGGCGATCGTGCCTGATGTCGTACGCCAGATAGACGGTGGCCATGCCGCCACGGCCGATCTCGCGCTCGATCTGGTATCGTTCGGCGATCGACCGCTCCGCGCTCGCGCGACGAGGAGAGCTGGTCGGGCGGCTCCGCGTCGTCGGACATGTGGACCTGCCTTGCGAGAGACGGAGAGAGTGCTTCGCTATCATAGGCGCGGCGAACGGGCGCGGCAAGCGCTCCCGCGACATTCGCAGCATGCGTGTTATGGTCGTGACGGTGCCGCCGAGCGGGCGTAAGATTCCCTCATGCGAATGACCAGCATCATACCTGCACTGGCGCTCGGCGCTGTCGCGTTCGCAGGGGCATTGGGGATCACGAGCGGTGCGGGTCCGGGGCTCGATCCCGACAGCATGTCGTACTTGCACGCGGCCACGACTCTCAATCACGGAAGCGGGCTGCGCGATGTGCAGCGCGATTGGGAGAGCGCGGACAGCACGATGCCGCTGGCGCACTGGCCGCCCGGCTATTCAGTTGCGATCGCGGGGGCTGAGCGCGCGGGGATTGGCGCGGTGCAGGGGGCGCGGCTCGTTGGCGCGCTCGCCGCGTTCGCGTCGATAGCCATCGTGGTGTGGCTGGTGGGAGGCGTTGCGGGTGCGGGAGCTGGCGTGGTCGTCGGATTGCTCATCATGGTGACGCCGGCGATCGTGCAGGTTCACGAGAGCGTGCTGAGCGAGCCGCTGTTCATCGCGCTGCTCGTAGCCACGCTCGCGGCGATGGTCCGCGCGCCAGACCGGCCCATCGTGGCTGGCGTGCTTTCGGGGGTGGCGAGTCTCGTGCGCTACGCCGGCCTCTCGGTGGTGACCGGCGCCGTGCTCTGGCAGCTCGTGCGTGCGGGAACCCTGCGGCAGCGATTCACGCGAGCAGTGGTTGCGGGACTTCCCGCGGTGCTGCTGCAGGGTGCGTGGGTGCTGCGCACCATGCACAGCGCCGGCACGAGCTCGATCCGGAAGATCAGTCTCTACGGAGAAATCACGTCGACGCTTCGCGAGGGATGGCGCACGACGTCCGCGTGGCTCGTGCCGGGAATGGGGGAGGTGTTGGGGATCTTCGTCGCGGCGGGAGTGGCGGTGCTCCTGGTGGTCGCGATCTGGGAATCGCGCCCACTGCGCGAGCGACAGAGCGCGGCAATGGCCGCTGCGCTGCTGGCGGCTAGCTACCTCGCATTGGTGCTCGCGTCGCGACTGTTCGCCGATCCGGGAATTCCGCTCGACGATCGGCTGATGGCGCCCCTACTCGTTTTGCTGGAAGTCGCGATGGTGTTGGTCGTGGCGCCGGCGTGGCGAGGCTGGCCGATGGCCGCTCGAGTCACAGTGGCGATTCTGGTGGCGCTCTGGTGGGGAGCCGCCCTCCGGGTGAGTGTCGGCAGCGCACTGTACGCGGTTCGAACGGGCAACGACTTTGCCGAGGACTGCTGGCGCGACTCTCCGGTCGCGTCGTGGGTGCGCGCGAATGGCTCCGGCCACGCGATCTACACCAATGCGCCGGAGGCGCTGTACTTCCACGCGGGGCGACTCTCGCACGAGCTCCCCGAAGAGATGGATGCGAAGACCGTGCGTGCGTTCACGGACACGGTCGCGCGACGACGCGCCCTCGTTGCCGACTTCGATGAGAGCTGTGGCGCCGTGAACAACTCCGATTCGGTTCTCGCGCGCGTGCCGCTTCGCGTGGTGGCGACGATGCCAACGGGGCGGGTGCTGGAGAGCCTCCCGGACAGCGATCGAGTTGCAGCGGTTCCCCCGCGATAGGCCGCCATGGCCGACACCTTCCGTCGCCGCCCGTCGTATGAGAGGTTAGAGACGAGCCGCCGTCCCACTCCCATAGTGCAGGTCACAACGAATGTTCGTTCCCGTCGAAGCCGTCGTCGTCCCCATCGTGATTGTCATTCCCGCGGCAGTGGCCATCACGAAAATGTGGTTCAGTCACAAGGAGAAAATGGCTGGATTGGGCGGCGGACCGAAGCAGGGGACGGCGCTGCTCGATGCGCGTCTGGCGCGCGTGGAGCAGGCGGTGGAATCGATCGCGATCGAGATGGAGCGAGTGAGCGAGGGCCAGCGCTTCGTCACCAAGCTCCTGATCGACCGTGCGCCTCCCGCGCCGGGCCAGCTGCCCGGTGCCGGCTCGCAAGGAAGCCTGCGGGGCTGAGTCGGTTGTCGTGAGCGAGATTCAGGTGGTTCGGCTCACGTCCGCGGACGTGGAGCGATTTCGCCAGATACGCCTTGCAGGGCTGCGTACCGATCCGCACGGCTTCCGGTACAGCGAGGGCGAGGACGCGGCCATCGACAACGGGGCATGGGGCGAGCGCCTCGATCGCGAGTTCGTCGTCGCGGCGCTGCGCGACGGAATCGATGAGATCGCCGGCGTGGGCGGCTTCAGCCGATTCGCGGGCGAGAAGCTGGAGCACAAGGGGTTGATCTGGGGGATGTACGTGCGGCCGGCGGCGCGCGGAGGCGGTGCCGCCGACGCGATCATGCGATCGCTCATCGCACACGCGCGCACGCAGGTACGCGTGCTCCAGCTCACCGTGATGGCGGACAACGCCAGGGCGCGTGCGTTCTACGAGCGCCATGGTTTCGTCGTCTACGCGACGGAGCCGCAGGCCGTGCGACACGGTGAAGAATTTCGCGACGAAGCCGCGATGTGGCTGTCGCTCGCGCCACATTAGAGCTCAGTCGGGCGCGAGGCTCATCCCGACGCGGAGGTGTCCGTTCGCATCGGGGACGGTGAAGAAGTGCGCGTACCGATCCTTGAAGTGGATGCGCACCGCGTGTAGCGCTGCCATGCCGCCGTAGATCAACGAGATCTGCGTCTTACTGAGCGATGAGGTGTTCGCCATGAACGTCACGTCGCTGACGCTGCCGCTGCGACCGAGCGTGATGTAGAAGAGCACCGTGCCAATGCCACCGGCAAGGAGGCCGCGCTCGAACGGGCCTGCGACGCTTCCGCGCGCGTGCGGCACGTCGAGCAACGTCTCGTCGAGCAGCGTTTGCACGGTGAGTCCGGCGCTAGAGAAAACGAACTGCTTGTGCGGATTGATGGTTGCGTCGATTCCCGAATAAATCGTTGGACGCCAGCGGTTGAAGCCGAACGATGGATGTCCGCCCACCGCGTATGCCGCGATGATGTGGCCGCTTTCGTGCGCGAGAATGCTCGTGACGAAGCCGGCGGCGAAGCGCAGCTTGTAGTGCGGCTGTGGATGGGGGGCTATGGGTCTAGTGATGGTGTCTGGCGGGCTCGCCTGTGCGGGCAGTGAGGCGGCGAGCATCGCGCCCGCGCTCGCAAGCGCAACCGCCAGCGCCGTAGCGCGGTGAAAATTCATTGAGGAGAGATAATCCTCCGCACCGGCCCACGAAAGGCAACTCGACCCTCGCGCGACTTCGCTGTGGCGCGCTCTGTCGCGGTGTGCGCGCCAGCGATAAGATGTGTCTACCCGCTCTCCAGAGTTCGCCGATGAATGCCGGTCTCCGCCCCGTGTTCGCGACGGTCGACGAACGCGCACTCGAGCCATCGACTCTTCGCGCGGTGCGCGGGTTCGCGCTCGCCGAAACGCCATGACCGAAACACTCAAGCTCTACGACCGAGCGTTCGGTTCGTTTTTCAGTTCGGCCCAGAGCGCGGTGCGCCGAGAGGCTTACGGCGAGGACATTGGGCAGACGAGCTGGATGACTGCCAGCGAATGGCTCCACTTCGCCGATGAGTTGCGCATTGGAGCGGACACCGAGGTTCTGGAGGTCGGAAGCGGCTCTGGTGGCCCGGCGGTGTTCCTGGCGGAGCGCCGCGGATGCCGGGTGACCGGCGTCGATGTGAACGTGCCTGGAATCGAGAACGGGCAACGGCTCGCCGCCATGCGATCGCTTGGCGACCGCGCGCGCTTCCTCGCCGTGACGAGCGGCGCGCCGCTCCCGTTTGCCGCGGACTCATTCGACGCGATCGTGTCCAACGATGTCATAAATCACCTTCCCGATCGCCTCGCGGCGCTGCGAGACTGGTACGGTGTGCTGCGCGCCGGCGGCCGAATCCTCTACAGCGATGCGTTGATCGTGACGGGGCCGATTTCCAACGAGGAGGTCGCGCTTCGCAGCTCGCTCGGCTTTGTCCTTTTCGTCCCGAAGGGTGAGAACGAGCGGCTGATCGCCGAGGCGGGATTCACGCTGTTGGCCGTGGAGGACCTGACCTCGAGCACGGCAGTGATCGCGCAGCGGCGAAGCCAAGCGCGCGAGCGGCATCGATCGGAGCTCGTCGAACAGGAGGGCGATGTCGAATTCGCAGCCCATCAACGGTATCTCGCCTGCGCTTCGCGGCTCGCGGCGGAGCGCAGGCTATCACGATTTGTTTATCTCGCGGAGAAGACGCGCGAGTAGTCACAGATCTCGTTATTTTGTCGACGGCGCACACACCGAGGTCCGCATGTTCCGAGCGATCGTGTTGCAGGCCCTGGAAGAACGGCGAGTACTGCGAATCGTGTACGCAACTGGCGGGATGCGAATGATCCAGCCTCACGCGATCCTCAGGAAGCCGGACGGTGTCGAGCAGCTCGAGGCCTTTCAGGTGCAGGGCTTCTCCGAAGGCGGAATCGAGCACGGATGGAAGAACTTCCTGCTGTCGCGATTGCAGCAGGTCGAGCTGGGCGACGAACGATTCGAGCCGAGGCGCGACTTCAAGCGCGTGAGCAGCGCCCTCGGCGTCGTCGTGGCGGGCGTGCTTACTATGGAGCAGCGCGAGGGGGAGCAGCGCGAGGGGGAGCAGCGCGAGGGCTGACTCAGTTCAGCAGCGACACCTGCGCAGCCTTCACGAACTTCGTGAGGTTCACGGAGCCGTTCACCGTCTCCAGCCGCACCCGGCGCGGGCCTTCGTCGAGCTTGATCCGCAGGTGATGCTTGTCGGCGCTGTCGGTTGTGGTATGCGGATAGTTCGCCGTGAGTGCACCGTTGGCGTTCTCCAGCGAAATCGATCCACCGATCCCCTCCGGAATCAGCGAGGTGATCGAGCCGTTGACCGTCTCGAGATGCACGTCTCCCGAATCGGGGAGCTGCGCCATACTCGCGATGATCGAGCCGTTCACGGTCTCCGCGTTGACCGTGCCATTGGTGGTGGAGACCACCACATCGCCATTCACCGTTTCCGCCTTCACGTTGCCGGCGATGTTCTGCGCGGCGATTCGGCCGTTGACGGTCTCGACATCCACCGTCACGCCCGACGGGACGTGCATCGTGTAGCGAACGGTAATCGGATGGTGGCGGTTGAATAGCGTCCACGGAGAGAAGGTCGTGCTGTGTCCCTTCTTTCCCTCACCCTCGGTGCACGTGTCGTCCGTGTGCACCCCGAGCAGCGTGCAGAAGACCACGTCGTTGCCGCTCATCGCCTGCTTCACCTCGACCGCGTGCGGCGCCGCGTTCACGATCACGGCATCGACGGTGAGCTTGTTCGTGGTCGACGCGAGAATCGCGATGGCACCGTCGATGTTGCGCACCTTGACGGTCGCGCCGGGTGTGATGTCTCCGCTCCAGGTGAAGTTGCGGGGCGGGTAGGTGTGCCCCCTCGAGCACGAGGCGACAGCGGCGGTGACGGCGAGAACGCAGAGAATGTGGCGCATGATGAGCTCCGGGACGGGCAAGTCGGGTTGACCCTGCCCGTCCCTACGCAGAACAGCTCAGCCGAGTTTCCTGAGCTTCACCGAGCCGTTGGTGGTATGGAGCTGGACCTCACGGCCGCCCTGGCCGACCGTACCATGCACGTGCTTGCCGATGAGCCCCTTGCTGATCGTCAACGGGAAGTCGGTCTCGATCCCGCCGTTGGTCGTCTGCGCGTCCACATTGGCGCTTAGATCGGCCGGCGCCTCGAGCTGTACCGAGCCGTTCACCGTCTCGAGCTCGAGTGGCTCGTTGGACTTCACGAGATGCTCGATGCTGGCCCGTACGTCCCCGTTCACCGTTCGTGCATTGACGGGTCCGCCCAGCGTCGCCACTTCGACGCGGCCGTTCACGGTCTCGGCCTCGACCGCTGCCGTGGCACCCTGCACGTCCACCGATCCGTTCACCGTGTTGACGTCCACCTTCACGCCCTTCGCGACGCGTACCGTGAAGCGAACCGAGACATTGTTGTGGCGATTTTCGTCGTAATCGTTGTGGTGATGCCGTTCGTGATCGTCGCAGTTCTTTTCGTCGCCCCACAGCGCGCAGATCGTCACGCCGTTGTTGCCGGGCTCGACGAGAATCCGAACCATCGAGGGGTCGCCGCGCCGCCACTTCTTCACCGCCGAGACCGTCGTCGACGCATTGTCCGAAGCCAATACGTCGATGCTGCCATTGAGGTCCTGCACGCGAATCGTGCCGCCGGGGGCTATCGAGTGCTTCGAGGTGAAGGAGCTGTCGTACGAGTTGTCGCGGTCGTAATCGCGCTGGGCACGAGCGGGCGCGGCAACCGCGAAGAACACAGTCGCGACGATCGAGGCGCCGAGAAAGCGGTGCATATTATTTGTCTCCGTGTGAGCGGCAGCCCGTGATGTGCACGTCGCCGCTGAAAGTCTTGAGAATGAAGTGGGCACCGGCACCGCGTCCGATCGTGAACATTCCGCGCTTTCCCATACGATTGCCGTTGCCGGTCGGTTGCATCGTCATGGAGCACGAGGTGTCGAGGTCGCCGCTGTAGGTCTCCACCTCGAGCGTCGCATCGGCAATGCCGTTGGCGATGTTCAGGTCGACGTCGCCCGAGTGCGAATGAAACTCGTACCGCCCCTTGGGATCCACCGGCCCCGAGAAGTGCACCTCGCCGGAGACCGTCTCGGACCGCACCCACGCGGAGGTGATGTCATCGAGCACGACGTCGCCGCTCACGCTCTGCGCCGCCACTTCGCCGGTGATCTGCTTCGCGTGAATCTCGCCGCTCACTGTATTGACTCGCACGCCGGCCGTCACGTGAATGACGGTCACATTGCCGGAGATGGATTCGAGTATGGCATGACTCGCGATGTTGGCCACATCGAGGTCGCCGCTGACGGAGTGCCCCTCGACGTCCGCGACGTCGTGCAACTTGATGTCGCCAGAGAGCGTCCGCACGAGCAGCCGCGCCGACTTCGGCATGCTGATCTCGAATCCGGTGTGATCGTTGTCATAGTCGTCGTCGTTCCGGTCCTGCGGCGATTCGACGAGCTGCACGCGCGACGGCGACGAGTCGAAGCGAAGCTGACCTTCGGAGGTCGCGTGGATCTTGACCTCGTCCCGGTCCCATCCGACCACCGTAATGTCGCCGGAGAAGCTCTGCAGGTCGACGGTGCCGGATCGGCCGAGCGTCACCGTGGTGTCGATGCGCGACTCGACGTCCTGGTCATCACGGTGCGAGCGACTCTTGTGTTTCTGCGCCTGGGCAGGCAGCGCGATGACGAAAATGGCGAGAGCGGCAAGGCGCCAGGGGGCGTACATGATCGGCTCCATCAGCTTTGAGTAGGTAGAAAGGCGACGGTACGGAGAAGCTCGACTTTGCTGCCGAGCACGTTGTCGAGCTGGTTCGAGAGCAATGGACTCTTGGGATCCTTCGCGAGCGCCGCGCGGCTCTCGATGATCGCCTTGTCGATGATCTTGAGATTCTTTTCGATGATCGCGACGGTCTTTGGATCGAGCGACTCGCGCCGCGTGTGGACGAGGCTGTCGAGCAGCGAGATCTCGAGATCGTAGACCCGGGCGGCACTCAGATCCCTCTTCGAGTGAAATGCCGCCGAAGTGATCGAGGGCGGCGGCTGCGCGGGCGTCACTTGTGGAGCGGTCGCAGCGGCCGGCGACGGCGTGCTGGTCGACTCCGCGCCCTGCCGCGGCGTACGCGCCGCGACAGTGACGGCCGGAGCCGCTCCTCCGCGCCTCGTCGCCACCAGATACGTCGTGCCCGCCGTCGCCGCGATCAGCGCCGCTGCGGCGAGCGCGAACTGCCACTGACGCGGAGGCGCGCGGCGCACGGCCGACGGCGCGCCGCCGAGAAGCGTGACGGGGGTCGAGATCCGTGATTCGATCCCCGCCCACAGGTCGCGCGACGGAGCGAGCAGCGGCATCGTCGCCGCCTCGGCCGCGATCGCCCGAAGCTCGGCGAGCACCTCCGCGCACGACGCGCATTCCGTGAGATGCCGTTCGGCCGTCGCTTTCTCGTCCGGCGCGAGCTCGCCTTCGAGATACGCGGCAAGCCGTTCGCACATCAGATCGCAATCGTGCTTGTCGTAGGTCATCGTGTCAGTGCCTCCCGTAAGAGCAGCCGCGCGCGATGCAGCTGCGCCTTGCATCCACCTGCCGTAACACCCAGCATTGTTCCGATCTCCTCGTGCGTGAACCCTTCCACATCGTGCAACACGAACACCCTCCGAGCGCCCTTCGGCAGCTTCGCGATCGCCCATTCGAGGTCGAGCTTCTCCGCGTGCATCGGCTGCGCTGTCGAGGAAACCGGTGCCGAGCTTTCATCGTCCTCGTCCGACGACACCGTGCGACCCCGCTCCCGTCCATCCACCCGCCGCTCGTTGAGCACGACGTTCACTGCGAGCCGGTGCAGCCAGGTCGAGAAGGCACTTTCGCCTCTGAACAGCGGCAGCTTTTCCCACGCCCGCACGAACACGTCCTGCGTCAGCTCCTCGGCGCGGGTACGATCACCCGTCATCCGCACGCAAAGCGAGAAGACGTGATTCAGATGCGTGCGGTAGACATGCTCGAAGGCCTGTCTGTCTCCGCTTGCGGCTCGAGCGATTGCGGTGCCGCTATCATCGATGGCTTGGATTGGAACCACCTCGGTCGCCGTCGCCGTCATCCAAATCGACCCTCGGTCTCGTTGGAAGATTTAATGACGCGAACCGCGGAAAGGTTTAAACGCTTAGGGGCCTCTGGCGGCGTCCAACCGGCCGATCAACGCCGGGAGCTCGCGAATATGCTCGAGGAAGAAGGCCGGGGACGCTCGTTCCAGCACCGTACGAGAGAAGGGCCCCCAAAGTGCCGCGACGCTGATGACGCCCGCGGCGTTGCCCGCCTCAATGTCGTGCGGAGAGTCGCCCAGAAAGAGCGCTCGTTCGGGGGTCGCCCCGAGCGCGGAGAGCGCGTGGAGTACGGGTGCCGGATCCGGCTTGTGGCGCTCGGTCGAGTCCATTCCGACGACGACGTCGATCGAGCTGGTGAGATGGAGCCACGTGAGCGCGCGGTGCGCGAGGTCGTTGGACTTGCTCGTGACGAGCGCGGTGGGATGGCCGCGGGCCTTCAGAAGCGCGAGCGTGTCGCCGACGCCTTCGAACTCGCTCAGCATCTCGTCGTGATGCGTGCGCTGGAACGCGCGATAGCTTTCGACCATCTGCTGCGCCTCGTGCTCGTCCGGAACGAAGTGGCGCATCTGCGTGATGAGCGGTGTGCCGATTCCCGCGATCCACTCTGCATCGGAGGGAATCGCGTCGGGGCGGTGAGCGGAGAAGGTATGGTGAAACGCCGCGAGGAGGAGCGCGATGGAGTCGGCGAGCGTGCCGTCGAGATCGAAGAGAAGGGCGAGGGAAGGGGTGGGGTTGGGACGCATGAGAGAAAGTTAGTAGTGCAACACGCACGGGCCGCCGTGTCAGTGTTTCCCTCAGGCGATCAAGGCGGTTCCCTTACGTCGAATCCGGCAATGCCCGACTATCCCGAGCGTCTCTAAAACCTAGCTTCGATCATGCGCCTGGTACTCAACCAACAGGCCGGCATCATACTGCCCTACCATGAGGAAGCGATGCGATTCCCACCGATCAAGCGAATCATTCCTGCCGCTGCCGTCGTATTCGGGCTCGGCATCCTCGGATATGCGTGCGCGCCGAGCGGAAAGAGCACCAGCTCCGCGGGGCTTCTCGCCGGCGATGCGGCATCCCGAGTGTACGTCGCTCCCGGCTCATACGACGAGTTCTACTCGTTCCTGTCGGGTGGTTTCAGCGGGCAGGTCACCGTGTACGGACTCCCGTCTGGCCGGCTGTTCAAGGAGATCCCGGTGTTCTCCCAATTTCCGCAGACGGGTTACGGCTACAACGAAGAGACCAAGGCGATGCTCACGACCACGTTCGGACAGGTGCCCTGGGACGACACGCATCACACGGAGATGTCGCTCACGGATGGAGTGCAGGACGGACGGTGGCTCTTCATCAACGCGAACAACACGCCGCGCATTGCGCGCATCGACCTGAAGCGGTTCGAAACCGTGGAGATCCTGCAGATCCCGAATGCTGCCGGCGGTCACGCGTCGCCGTTCGCGACGCCGGATACGAAGTACGTGGTCTCCGCGACGCGCTTCGAGCGTTCCGATTCCGCAGGCCGACGTTCCGATCGACAGTTACAAGAAGAACTTCAAGGGAACGCTGACGTTCGTCACGGCGAATCAGCCAGGCAAGATGGACGTCGCGTTCCAGATCATGATGCCCGGCTACGACTACGATCTCGGCCATTCGGGAAAGGGTCCGTCCGACGGATGGTTCTTCTTCACGACGTACAACTCCGAGCAGGCGAACACGAAGCTCGAAGTGAACGCGTCGCAGGCGGACAAGGATTACATCGCCGCCGTCAATTACAAGAAGGCGGAACAGTGCATTGCGGACGGGAAGGCAAAAAAGTTCGGTGGGTCGTACGTGCACAACTACGTGGATCCAAAGAGCGGCGTCGCGTCGAGTGAGACGAAGACGGGCGTGACGATGCTGTATCCCGCCGATTGCGAAGGTGTGGTCTACTACCTGCCCACGCCGAAATCACCTCACGGCGTCGATATCGATCCGTCGGGCGAGTACATCGTCGCAGGCGGCAAGCTGGCGACCGTCATCCCGGTGCACTCCTTCTCGCGGATGGTCAAGGCCATCGCCGACAAGCAGTTCGAGAAGACCATAGATGGCATCCCTGTGCTCAAGTACGAGGCGGTTATTGCCGGCGAGGTGCAGAAGCCGGGACTGGGACCGCTGCACACGGAGTTCGACGGCAAGGGGAACGCGTACACCTCAATGTTCATCTCGTCGGAAGTGGTGAAGTGGAAGCTCGGAACGTGGCAAGTGCTCGACCGCATCCCTGTCTACTACTCGGTCGGTCACATCATGATTCCGGGTGGCGACAGCAGGAAGCCGTACGGCAAGTATCTGCTCGCGCTCGACAAGATCACGAAGGACCGCTACCTGCCGACAGGTCCCGAGGGCTCACGCTCCGCGCAGCTGATCGACATTAGCGGCGACAAGATGAAGATGCTGCTCGACTTCCCGACGTTCGGCGAGCCGCATTACGCGCAGGCCGTGCCCGCGAGCATGCTCCAGCCTACGTCGCTCAAGTTCGACAAACTCAGCGAGAACGGGAATCCGTTCGTGACGATGGCAGAGAGCGACGGCGGCATCACGCGGCATGGAAAGCGAGTCGATGTGAAGATGGTCGCGATTCGCAGCCACTTCGCACCGGACATTATCGAAGGAATCCAGGTTGGCGATACCGTCTACTTCCACGTTACGAACATCGAGCAGGATTGGAACATCGCCCACGGGTTTGCCGTGTTCGGTGCAACCACCTCAGGAATGACGCTTCCGCCAGGCGAGACTCGCACGCTGAAATGGCTACCCGGTGCGCCAGCCGTCTACCCCTTCTACTGCACCGATTTCTGCTCGGCACTGCACCAGGAAATGCAGGGGTACGTCCGCGTTTCGCCGGCAGGATCGAACGTGGCGCTGATGGCGAACACCAGCCATAGCTCGCAGAGTGCGGCGGTGCGGAGCACGGCGACCACCGGGGCGACCGGGCACAATGGCAGAACAGTGGCCGCTCCCGTAACCAGGAAGTAGCGGAATGTCACGAATCGCGCGGCTGCTCACGGCAATCGCATCGCTGGGCCTGCTGGGGCTGTTCTTTCTCCCTCTGTGGCGCGTGCAGCTCACCGCGCCACAGTACCCCGAAGGGCTCGGGATGCGCATCGGGATCCACAACGTCTGGGGCGCCACCGCCAACGATCTCGAGAACATCAACGGGCTCAATCACTACATCGGGATGCACCGCATCACGCCCGAGGCGATTCCAGAGCTGCAAGTCATGCCATGGATCGTCGGGCTGATCATCGTCACCGGACTCGTTGTCGTGGCGGCGGGGCGCCGACGCATGCTCTACGCGTGGTTCGTCGGATTTTTCGCAATTGCCGCCGCCGGCATCCTGGATTTTTGGCGGTGGGAGTACGACTACGGTCATGATCTCGACTTAGAGCACGCGATCATCAAGATCCCAGGAATGAACTATCAGCCGCCGCTGATGGGCGTGAAGCAGCTGCTGAATTTCACGGCAGTGTCCTGGCCAGATCTCGGCGGCTGGATCGCGTTCGTCTCGTTCGCCCTTGCCGCCGTGGCGGTCGTCCTGGTACTACGTTCGCCGGTTTCGGGTGCCCGCACACTGAACGGAGCGCGCATCAGTGCTTGAGGGGCGCCGCTTCACGCGTCCGATGATTGCCGTGGCGATAATGCTGACTGGCGCGACGGGGGCAGCGGGCGCGGCGAGCACGCCCACTACCGTCTCGGCACCACTCATCGTGAACGTCTCTCCGAACGGACCGGTACGCACCGTGCGCGACGCACTGTCGAGAGTCGCGCGCGGCGGCACGATCGTCGTGCACGCCGGCACCTACCGCGATATCACTATCGTGGTGGGGATCCCCGTCCGCATCGTCGGCAATGGTCGTCCCGGTGCTGGACGGAGAGGGGAGGCGGCAAATAATGACGATCACGAGTGACAGCGTCACCGTGACCGGGCTGCGATTCGTGAACGTCGGCGTCGCCTTCACGGAGGATCTGGCAGCGATCAAGGTCGTCCGCGCGAGCCACTGCGAAATCAAGGACAACGAGATCGACAACGCCTTCTTCGGCATATACCTGCAGGAAGCGTCGAACTGCGTGCTGGAAGGCAACGTCCTGCACGCCATCTCGAGGCCGCGATGCAACCTCGGGCAACGGAATTCATCTGTGGCATTCGCGCGAGATCACGATCGTCGACAACCATGTGTCGGGCCATCGCGACGGCATCTATTTCGAGTTTACGCGCGAAGCGCACGTGCGGGACAACGTGAGCACCGACAATCTCAGATATGGCTTGCACTTCATGTACTCCGACAGCTGCGACTACGAGCGCAACACCTTTCGCCACAACGGTGCGGGCGTCGCGGTAATGTATTCGCATCGCGTGGAGATGGTGGAGAACCATTTCGAAGGAAATCGCGGCTCTGCGGCGTATGGGCTCCTGCTCAAGGAGATCGCCGACAGTCACCTCGAACGAAACGTGTTCGCGAACAATACGACGGGGCTCTTCGCCGACGGCGCGACGCGGCTGATCGCGGACCACAATCAGTTCGTGAACAACGGATGGGCGCTCAAGCTTCAGTCGAGCACGGAAGACGCGACCTTCACCGCGAACGACTTTGCGGGGAACACCTTTAATGTCGCGACGAACAGCAGATCGAGCTCGACCACGTTCAAGGGCAACTACTGGTCGGCGTACGACGGGTACGATCTCGATCACGATGGAATCGGCGACGTCCCGCACCGGCCCGTGCGCCTCACGTCGATCGTGGTGGCGCAGAACGAACCCGCGTTGATCCTCCTTCGCAGCAACTTCCTGGTCCTTCTCGACGAAGCCGAGCGGATGTTTCCGGCGCTCACGCCGGAGACGCTCGCGGACTCCATTCCGGCAATGCGGTGGGTGAAATGAGCGAACCAATGGTACGAATTACTGCGCTGTCCAAGACATTCGGCGCTCTCAAGGTGCTCCGCTCGGTGGATCTCGCAGTGCGGCCGGGACGCGTGATGGCGATTGTTGGACCAAATGGCGCAGGCAAAACGACGCTGATCAAGTCGGTGTTGGGACTCATACATCCGACTGCAGGGAGCATTACAATCGCGGGAGTGCAGGTCAACGGCGACAATGCGTACCGCTCACGGATCGGCTACATGCCACAAATCGCGCGCTATCCCGAAAATCTCACAGGCGCCGAGCTCATCGCACTGCTGAAGGATCTCCGTGGTGTGGAGGCGCGATTGGACGAGGAGTTGATCCACACCTTCGCGCTCGAGTCCGCGCTCGCAAAACCACTCCGCCTTCTCTCTGGCGGAACTCGGCAAAAGGTGAATGCGATCATGGCGTTCCTGTTCTCCCCCGACCTCTTCATTCTCGATGAGCCGACCGCCGGGCTGGATCCGCTATCGAGCAGCATGTTGAAGGACAAGATCCTCTCGGCCCGCGGCGGCGGGCGGACGTTCCTCGTGACATCGCACATCATGAACGAGCTCGAGGAGCTCGCCGATGACGTCGCGTTCATGCTGGAGGGTCAGGCGACTTTCGTCGGCACTCTCGAGGAGCTGAAGCGACTCACCAGTCAGCGAACGCTCGAGCGCGCGATCGCGACGATGATGAGGCGCGGATGGATCGGGGAGGCGGCATGAACACCATCCTCAAGGTGCTCAAGTACCAAGCGCGAGACGCGGTGCGGAGCCGCTGGCTCATCGCGTACGGCATTTTCTTCATGCTAGTCACCGACGGCCTCCTGCGTTTCAGCGGCGACCCGATGAAGGCACAGCTTAGTCTCATCAGCGTCGTGCTCTTTCTCGTGCCGCTCGTTTCGATCGTATTCGGCACCATCTACCTCTATAACGCACGCGAATTCATCGAGCTGCTGCTCGCACAGCCGGTGAACCGCAAACAGATGTACGGCGGGCTCTACCTGGGCCTTACACTGCCACTCGCCCTCGCCTTCGTGTCCGGGTTGGGCATTCCGTTCCTGCTGCACGGCGTCGACTCGTCAGCGCGAGGGACGTTGGCCTTCCTGTTGTTGTTTGGCGTGGTGCTCACGTGCGTGTTCACCGCCATTGCAACGCTGATTGCGGTACGGTGTGAGGATCGCCTGCGCGGGCTTGGCGCCGCCATCAGTGTGTGGCTGCTGCTGACGGTGGTCTACGATGGCTTCGTCCTCTTCATCCTTGCGGTGTTCTCCAGCCAGCCGCTCGAACATGCAACACTCGGCTTAATGATGGCGAATCCCATTGACATTGCGCGGGTTGCGCTGCTGCTGCGCTTCGATGCAGCGGCCATGATGGGCTACACGGGCGCCGTGTTTCTCAAGTTCTTCAACGGCGCGGAGGGCATCGCCATTACCACCGCGGCTCTCGCGTTGTGGGTGGCGGCGCCGATCGCGCTCGGCATGCGTACTTTTCAGCGAAAGGATTTTTAGCCAGCCTCACTCATGAACACACCGGAGAATACCTTGACGAGTAATCGTGTTGTCGTTGCACTCCTCATTGGCGGAATCGTCGTCGGTGCCTGCGGTCGCAGGGATGCGGCAAGCGGTGGAGACACCGCGGCAGCGAGCAAGGCACCCGCGAGCGGGACCGCTGCGGCGCCCGCAACCGGAAAGATCGTGTCCGTCGAGCTGAACGGCGATGCGGTTGGAAACTACTTCAAACCGGCCACATTCGAGGTCCATTGCGGCGACGTGATACGCTTCGTCCTCAAGAGCGGTGTGCACAACGTGCACTTTCTCGCGGACTCGAATCCCGGCAAGAACAATTTGCCCGCGGCAAGCGATATGCTTCAGCTGCCTGACCAGACGCTTGATGTTCCCGTGAACTTCGCGCCGGGATCGTACTACTTTCAGTGCGATCCGCACGCCGCGCTCGGCATGAAGGGACACGTAAAGGTCGACGACTGAAACGCGCGGCTCCATTTCTAGCCGATATCGAGATGCCGACGCTCACATGGCCGTACGTGCACCTGCTCATCAATCACTTCCCCGTAGTGCTCACGACCATCGGTTTCATCGCGGCGCTTGGTGCGCTGCTCACGGATCGAAGAGGACTGTGGCTGTACACGATGGGAACCCTCACAATTGCGGGACTCTCGATCTATCCGGTTCACTTCACCGGCGATGAGGCCGAGGATGCACTGCACGATCCGTGGTACATCAAGCGCGGCGTGATCGACGCGCACGACAATGCCGCCGGAATCGCAATGACGATCGTGCTCATTGCCGGCGTCGTGAGCGCGTACGGATGGTGGCGCGCGCTGAAGCAGCGCGAGGAGATCATCCCGGGCTGGATCCGCGCCGCCGTCCTGGTGGGCGCGCTGGGCGGGTTCGGATCGGTGGCGTACACCGCATTCCTTGGCGGCAAGATCATCCATGAGGCACCTGTGCTCGGACTGCCCGAAGCGCCACCGGGACTTCCGCCGGGCATCGCCACGCCGCCGCGAGCGCGTGGAGATACCACGGACGAGCGTCCGTGACGAAACGCTGAGGAGGCATGCCTACCACTCCTCACATCGAGAAGCACTTCACTGCCGGCGACACCGTTCGCGATGTCGTCATAGGCATGTCCGACGGGCTCACCGTTCCCTTTGCCCTCGCCGCCGGGCTATCGGGTGCAGTCACGGCCGCGCACGTCGTCATCACCGCCGGGCTGGCGGAGGTTGCCGCGGGATCGATCGCCATGGGGCTCGGCGGCTATCTCGCGGCGAGAAGCGATGCCGAGCACTACGCGAGCGAGCTCGCGCGGGAGGAACGCGAAATCGTCGAGGTGCCGGACGCGGAGGCCGCGGAGGTGGCCGAGGTCTTTCGCACCTACGGATTGTCGACGGACGAAACGCGATCACGTGGTGGCGGCGCTGCGCACGCGACCGAAGGCGTGGCGAGATTTCATGATGCGCTTCGAGCTCGGCCTCGAGGCGCCCGATCCCAAGCGCGCGCTTCGCAGCGCGCTCACGATCGCTGGCGCGTATGCGGTTGGGGGCATGGTGCCGCTCACACCGTACTTCTTCGCGGCCGGCGTGCGCGAGGGGCTGGTCGTGTCCGCAGGCGTTACGATGGTCGCGCTGCTCGCCTTCGGATACGTCAAGGCTCACTTTACGGGCGCTCCCGCGATTCGGGGCGCGTTTCAGACGGTGCTCATTGGTGCGCTGGCGGCGGGCGCCGCCTTTCTCATCGCTCGTGCGGTGACTTAGGTCGCACGATTGCGCGCGGGCGTCGTACTGGAACTCCTTACCAATTTTGCGGGATTCACCGACAGAACATTATAGGACGATGCGGCATGTTGAGGCACCCCTTCGAGAGGTGTCCGATGGCCGCTTCGACAGTTCCACGATAGCTGCGGTCGGCGCGTCCGCCGTCGCAGAAGCTATGTGCGCGGATGTTGTGGCTGCGCGCCGACTCCAGCGCTGGATTCCGCCTTCCCGCTGCTTCTTGCGCTCGCCGACGACGAGACCACTGCGGCCACCATTCAGATTGCGCTTGCGCTCTCAAATCGAAATGATGCAGTGCCGACGGTCGTTCGCGCACTCGGCGACCTGCGAGGAGCGGAAGCCGCGGTGTCTCCGCTTGGGGGTATCGCTCTCGAGGAGTATTTCAGTCCAAACTACAATCGCCTGTGCCGCGACTCAGTCGAGAAGCGACTGCGATCGGTTGCGGGCCAAGTCGAATGGCCGATCGACGTCACCGATCAGTCTCCCATTGATGCCATTGTCGCGCGGGCCAGCGCGCACGCGCCGGTCTCATTGTCATTGGCCTGCGGCACCACGGCGTGTTGCGCCGCGCGATCTCACGGGATCTGCTCAGCGAGGTGTTGAGGGTGGCGCGCGTTCCGGTGCTTGCAGTTCGCTCGGGTCTCTCGGCGTTGCCGAAGCGAGTTGTAGTGGCGATCGACTTCGGAGAAGCGAGCATCCGCGCCGCTCACCTTGCCCATCAGCTCATGGACAATGAAGGCGCGATGTACTTCGTGCACGTCTCGCGAGAGCCCTCGGACGATTTGCGGGACAGGCTCGACTCTCTCATCCACGATCTCGCACCTGCGCCGGAAGTGACGGCGAGTTCCTTCTTCTCCATGGCGACGTACAGTCATTGGTTGAAGGATTGGCGCACGCGGTGGGCGCCGATCTGCTCGCGCTGGGTAAGGACGAACACTCACTGCTCGACCGTGTTGCGACTGGAAGCATGTCGATGAAGCTTGCACACAGGGCCCGTTGGTCGACGCTCATCGTCCCCTCTCGCCAGACGAACTACGATGTCGGGGGTTCCGGCGGCGCCGCCACTTCAAGTCGTCGATTCGCGCGTCGCGGCAGGCCCCGGATTGAGGGCAATGGGTGTTGTACGAAGCCTGGGGCCCATCCCCCTGTTCGCCCTGGCGGGGGGCGCGGTCGGCGGATCCCTCTGGTTCAGTTTCCCGTTGTGGGCAGATCGCGTGTGGCTCGCGGTGCTCGTTTCGACTGGCACGATCGTGGTCGTTCGCACCGTTCGACGAGCGCTTGAAGGACGTTGGGCATCAGATGTGATTGCAGCGCTGGCAATCGTCGGCGCTGTCGTAATGGACCAACCGCTGGCGGGACTCATTGTCGTCGTCATGCAAACCGGCGGTGAAGCACTCGAGCGTTACGCGGAAGGCCGAGCCTCGGAAGCGCTCCGCATCCTGGAGACGGATAGGCCGCAGTACGCACACGTGCGTCGTAACGGCAGCGCGGTCGACATTCAGGCGGCTGACATCCTCGTGGGCGACATCGTGATCGTGCGCCCGGGAGAATGGGTTCCATGCGATGGAGTCGTCACGGAGGGAAGCGCGACGCTCGATACATCGCGACTTACGGGCGAGCCGTTGCCGCTCGAGATCGCGCCCGGCTCGCTCGTGATGAGCGGCAGCATCAACAGCGACCGCGTGTTCGCGCTACGTGCGACAGCCGTAGCAGGGCAGAGCCAGTATGCGCGGATCGTCGAGTTGGTGCGAATGGCGCAGGAGTCGAAGGCGCCGTTTCAGCGAATGGCTGACCGCTACGCCATCTGGTTCACTCCGCTCACGATCGTCATCGCCGCTGGCGCTGCGGTAGTGTCGGGCGATTGGACCCGCGCGCTGGCGGTCCTCGTCGTGGCCACGCCATGTCCGCTCATTCTCGCGCCACCCATCGCCTTCATGGGTGGAATCAATAGCGCCGCGCGCCGCCAAATCATCGTCAGGAATGGCGGCGCGCTGGAGCGGCTCTCGCGCGCCAACGTCGGTGTCTTCGACAAGACGGGAACGTTGACGATCGGTCAACCGCGAGTGAGCGCCGTGACTCCTTCGCCGGAGCATGATCGGCGCGCACTGCTGCAGTTGGCGGCGTCGGTCGAGCAGGGGTCCAGCCACTTGCTCGCCCGCACTCTCGTGGATGCCGCGACCGAGGTGGGGATCGAGCTGCTTCCACTGCGAGACGCGGTTGAATCGCCCGGTCGCGGCGTGGTTGGAATCGTCGGGTCGAGGTGGGTGGCGGTGGGCTCGCACTCCTTCCTGCAGGAGCTACTGTCCGAAAACGAGGGAGGAGAACAGATCGGCCCTGCGCTCGATGGCCTGGTCGCTTATGTGGCCGTCGACCACAGGTTTGGCGGCACGGTGACGTACGCCGATGCGCTGCGACCCGGCGTGAGCGACATCCTGAATGATCTCGCGCGACTCGGCATCCGGCGCAGAGTGCTGCTGTCCGGAGATCACGAGGCCAACGTACGCGCGATTGCGGCGTTGGCCGGGATCACGGAGGCGAGGGGCGATCTTCTTCCGGAGGACAAAGTCGACGCGGTGCGCGAGCTTGTCGCCGCTGGCGACGTCGTGCTCATGGTCGGCGACGGCACGAACGACGCTCCCGCGCTGACCGCGGCATTGGTCGGGATCGCGCTCGCCGGTCACGGAGGCGGAGTCACCGCGGAATCAGCCGAGATCGTGGTGCTGGTGGACGATCTGCGGCGCGTCGGCGACGCCATTCGCATCAGTCGCCGGACGATGTCGATCGCGCGCCAGAGCGTATGGGTCGGACTCACACTCAGCGGTGCGGCCATGGCCATCGCCGCCTTCGGCCACATTGCGCCGACCGCAGGAGCACTGCTTCAGGAAGCGATCGACGTCGCGGCCATCATGAATGCCCTGCGCGCGAGCGTGATGCCGCGAGCGGCGCGCACGCGACCCGATTCTGCGGAGATGGGGCCATCGTCGCACGATCAGCCCAATGGGCGGAGCATTCCGCCTCGGAGAGCAGCCCGAGCCTGAGGGAGTCGCCACCAGCGCTGTAGGGGATTCCAGTACGACGCCTCGGCACCATCGGCAGAAATGTTCAGCCTTTGCCCGACAGCCCAACGAGCCCTCCACCGCCAATTTCCAGAATGTCGCTTGTCGCCACATCTCTTCGTGGCGATATACCACGAGTCACCACCACAACCGACGGAGAGTTTCGTGAAACAGATTCGAGGTAACTTCACAAGATACGCGTCGATCGCGGCAGGTCTGCTCCTGCTCCTGTTCGTATCCGACGCGAGCGCACAGACCGGCCATCTCATTCTCGTGAAGATGGTCGACAAGCCAAACTCACAGTTCGCGTTCGAGCCCGCGGCGATCGTCGCGCAACACGGCGACACCGTGCGATTCGTCCAGTCGAGCAGCGCTCCGCACAACGTGCACTTCGACAAGCTGCCGAAGGGAGCAAAGCTCGGCGATGCGACCACCGGCCCGTACATCATCGGCGACGGAAAGACCTACGATCTGATCATCGATTCGCGCTTCGTCGACGGCACATATCCGTTCGTGTGCGATCCCCACCAGAGCGTCGGCATGCGCGGAACGTTGACCGTCGGCCCACCCGCGAAGTAGCGACATTCCCGAACTCTCGAGGCAACGCCGATGAGTAACATCTCTGTCCGGTGGTCTGATCGTTGGAGCGGGCGAGGAATACTGCGCGCGGCACTCCTGCTCACGGCTCTCGCCCTCAGTGCATTGCTGGCGGCGGCTCGCGCCGAAACGCCGGGCGACCCCAAACCAGTTCGCGACGCACTGCTACCCTATCTCGACGCGCGGCACGTCGCGCTCCCGGCAAGCGACGAGATCCGTGCGTTGCGCGCGCGGCGCATCCCGGGATTCTCGCGGCAGACGAAACTCGCCTGCAGCGCATGTCACTACGGATTTCCGCAACTGACGCCGTTCGGCCGTCTCTTCAAGCTCAATGGGTACACCCTTACGGGACTGACGACGATCAATGCGGGGGATACCAGTCGGGAGTCGTTGAAGCTCGCCCCATTTCCCCCAATTTCGGCGATGGCGGTAGCGTCCATCACGCACCTGTCGACCGTGCTGCCGGGAACGCAGAACAACTCGACCGTGTTTCCGGACCAGCTGAGCGTCTTTCTCGCTGGCGAAATCACTCCGAGGCTCGGCGCCTTCGTGCAGCTCACCTATGCTGCGCCCGACGGATCCATCGGACTCGATAATACCGAGTTCCGATTCGCGAACCGGACACATTCTCTTTTCGCAGGAACTGCTCTACGGTGTGACGCTGAACAACAATCCCTCGATGCAGGACGTGTGGAACACGGCGCCCGCCTGGAGCTTCCCGTTCATGACCAGCAGCGTTGCTCCGACGCCCACCGCCTCCACGATGGTCGAGGGAGCGCTCGGACAGCAGGTGGTCGGGCTGGGTGGCTACGGCTTGTGGCACCAGCTCGTATACGCGGAAATCACCGCGTATCGATCGGCGCAGCAGGGTGTTGCCGCGCCGCTGGATGAGAGCGCGAGCGACGTCGCGCACAATGTGATTCCGTACTGGCGCCTGGCGCTGCAGCATTCGTTCGGGCCGACGTACGTCATGCTCGGGACGTACGGTTTGAGCGCAAAGCTCTACCCGACCGGCATATCCGGGGCGACGGACAAGTACACGGACGCCGCAGCGGACCTGCAAATCGAACGTCCCGTAAATCGCGGAGTCGTCGTCTTCCGCTCGGCATTCATTCACGAGTCGCAAACGCTCAATGCGCTCTTCACCGCCGACGAGCCTGGAGCCGCGAACCTGCATAACACGCTGAAAGTATTCCGGGCGAACGCCTCCTACATGCCGTCGACGCGCGCAAACTTCCAGCTGGGCTATTTCAACACGACGGGGACCAGCGACCAACTGCTCGTATCCGGCCGACCCCATCACCGGAAGCGCGATCGGGAGCCCACAGTCGTCGGGGGAAATCGGCGAGTTCGACTTCAACGCGTGGCAAAACACCCGTCTCGGGCTGCAGTACAACCTATACAACAAATTCAACGGCGGATCGAACTCCTACGACGGCGCGGGGAGGAACGCATCCGATAACAATGCACTGTTCCTCTTCGTCTGGTTGGCGTTCTAGGCTCGATACACCAGCCGTTCGTCGCGTCAGGCGCGAGGGCCAAGAGGGCGATCGCACCCTCTCGGCCCGCGCGTCTTTTCTTGCGAGGAAGATCGTCGCTATTGCCCGGGTCGAGCCGCGCGACCCGTCATCTCCCTGACGTGAACGCGAAAGAGAATGGTGCGATGGGGGGCCGGATCGGTCGCGGTGAGCGCGTCCGATACGAGCGAGCGCATGAGCTCGAGACCACGCGCGTATGCGTCCGGTGACCCGAGTATGGGGATCCAGCAGCTCCATCTCCCCTTGACCACTACGCTATCCCAGTCGAACAGGTCGCGCACCTCATCGACCTCGAATGCGCACCACGCGTCACGCGCCAGCGTCGCGAACTTGGTACCGTGACTCGTTCGGCCATATAGCCATTTGTTCTCGAACACGTAGTGTATCGGTTGAATCTCGACGCGATCGTTCAGCGCGAATGCAATGCGCCCAACGACGCGCCGGCTGAGTAGTGCGCGCGACTCAGTCCGCGGTGAGCTCGCGAATAATCGGAAAGACGCGAGCAGTCGAGGTATTGGAAGATTCAACTTTCTTGCTCATGCAGGCTCCTCGAGCGGGTAAGTCGACCACCGTGAAGCAGCGAGCACGCGCTACATGACCACCGTTGCACTCTTCACGCTCACTCCCGGCACTTCGAGCTCTTTCAGCAAACGGTTGAAGGCTCCGACGTCCGCGTTCTCCAGCTCGCGAAGCTTCTGCAGCTGTCCATCGACCTTCCCCGATAATTCCTTCAGCGCCTCGAGCTGCGATTGTGTCGGCGCCGCATTGCCCGATAGCAACTGGCCGTTGAGCGTCAACATCATGTTGTACAACTTAACCGGATAGTGGAGCGTGATCTCATTGGCGTGCGAGTGGACTTCGATCAGCTCCTCGCGAATCGCTTCCATCTTCGCGCTCAACGGCTTTCCCGCGCCCTTGCACGCGCGAGGCGTACGGCTGCCCCTTCACCTGCTTCACGCGAGCATCGACCTGCTCCTGCATCGTCTCGATCTCCTTCGCGGCGTCGACGGTCGAGTCGATGTGATCGCGCAGCTGTGTCCACGCGACGAGCTGCGCCTGGAGCGCGACCGATGTCGCGGAGGTCCGCGGGTCGTTGACCACGGTGAAGGGCTGCGTGAACGACTTGCCGCCGGCCGTGAGGCGAACGGTGTACGTGCCCGGAAGCACCTGCATGCCTGTGGTGGTTCCGTAGTCCACGATGATGTTGCTGATGTGCTTCACGTCCGCATAGCGAAGATTCCACACGAAGCGATTCATGCCCACTCGCGTTGCCACGAGCGAGTCGCTCGGCCCGTACGACGAGCTGTCCGCGCCCTCGATCTTCTTCTTTCTACCCTTGGCCGCAGTGGTGTCGTGCTGCGCCTTGGCAACGGAGTCCTTCGCAACCGAGTCGCTCGCCGAGCTGTCGGCCTTGGGGGCACCGGTTGACGAGAAGGTGCGGATGACCTTGCCCGAGCGATCGAGGAAGGCAAGCGTGACCGGTCCCGTCGGCTTCTCGCGAAAGAAATAATCCACCGACACACCGCCGCGCGGATTCTGGCCGACGCCGACGTTGCGCCGGCTGGAGCCGGCGTCCCAGCGAATCGCGGTATCGGGAACGAACACGTGCACCGCCTCGCGTCGCACCGCGGCGGTGACCTGGCGCAGCACGGACACGTGGTCCATCACCCAGAACGAGCGGCCGTGCGTGGCGACGATCAGATCGTTGTCGTGCACGATGAGGTCGCGGGCCGAACTGCGCGGAAGATTCAGCTGCAGCGATTGCCAGCGCGCGCCGTCATCGAACGAGACGTAGACGCCGCTCTCGGTGCCGGCATACAACAGTCCGCGCGCAACGGGATCCTCGCGAATGGCGCGCGTGTACGCGAGCTCGGGAATGCCGGTATCGATGCGCGTCCACGTCTTGCCGTAGTCGGTGGTACGATAGAGATACGGATGGAAGTCGTCCTGCTGATACCGGTTGGCCGCGAGATACGCGGTGCCAGCGTCGAAGTGGCCGGGATCGATGATGCTCACCCGGGTGAACTTCCCGCCGAAGTGCGGCGTGACATCCTGCCAGGTCGCGCCATTGTCTCGCGAGACGTGCACGAGCCCATCATCGGAACCGGCCCAGAGCACGCCTGCCTTCACCGGCGATTCCGCGAAGGCGAAGATCGTGGCGTAGATCTCGGTGCCCGTCTCGTCGTGCGTGATCGGACCGCCCACGTGGCCGAGCGTGGCAGGGTCGTGGAGCGTGAGATCGGGTGAGATGGGAGTCCAGCTCTCGCCCTCGTTCGTCGTGCGGAAGGCGCGCTGCGCAGTCGCGTACAATGTCGTAGGCGAGTTCGGCGAAAAGAGGAGGGGGAACGTCCACTGGAATCGAAGCGGAACATCCTTCGCGGCATAGCCGTCGTAATTCGGAAAGCCGACGCTGACGTCGCGTTGCTCGTTCGTCTTTTCGTTCAGCCGCTGGATCTGTCCCCAGTACGACGCGCCGTACGAGATCTCCGGGTTCTTTGGATCGACGGTGAGATAGCAGGACTCGCCGAAGGGCAGCGCGTCCCAATCCTGGCGCGAGATCGCTCCATCGTCTGACCGGCTCTTGATCATCACGCTCGAGTTGTCCTGCTGCGCGCCGTAGATCCGATACGGAAATTGATTGTCGGCGAATACGTGGTAGAACTGCGCGGTAGGCTGCCCGTCCTGCGACGACCAGTTCTCGCCGCCATCCAGCGACAGCGTGGCGCCACCGTCATTTCCTTCGATCATCCGGTTCGAATCGTCGGGATCGATCCAAAGCTCGTGGTCGTCTCCGTGAGGCACGCGCATCCGTTGGAAGGTGTGCCCGCCGTCGATCGACTTGTACGTGCTGAGATTCATCATCCACACGACGTTCGGATCCTTCGGGTCCGCCGAGATGAGTCCGTAGTACCACGGACGCACCATGAAGTCCTGGTCACCGTTCACGCGCTTCCAGCTCGCTCCGGAATTCTCGGACCGGTAGACGCCGCCGAGTGAATCGTCCGGCGACGTCTCCACGTACGCGTACACCCGATTCGGCATCGAGCCGGACACGGAGACGCCGATGCGTCCGACGGGCACATCGGGCATCCCCGGATTGTCGGTGAGCTCGGTCCACGTGTCGCCGCCGTCGGTGCTCTTCCATAGTCCGCTCTTGCCGCCTCCCGCGCTGAAGCCCCACGGGAATCGCTGGAAGCGCCACATGGCCGCGTAGAGGATGCGCGGATTCGTGGGGTCCATGGCAAGATCGATCGCGCCCGTGCTGTCGTCGACGAAGAGCACGCGCTTCCACGTCGCACCGCCATCGCGCGTGCGATACACGCCGCGGTCGGAATTCGGCCCGAACGCGTGGCCGTACGCCGCGACAAATACGTCGTCGGGATCCTTGGGATCGACGCGGATCGCCGCGATCTGCTCGGTCTTCTCGAGGCCAATGTGCTTCCAGCTCAGCCCCCCGTCCGTCGAGCGATACATGCCGTCGCCAACGGTGAGATCTTCACGGAAGTCCGTTTCGCCCGTGCCGACGTAAATGACGTTGCGGTCCGATGGGGCGATCGCGATCGCGCCGACGGAGGCGATGGCCGACTTGTCATCCGTGATGTTCTGCCACGAGGCGCCGGCGTTGGTCGTCTTCCACACGCCGCCATCCACCGCGCCGAAATAGAACGTGCGCTTCTCGACCGGATCGCCGGTAACCGCCACCGCGCGGCCTCCGCGGAACGGGCCGACGAGCCGCCATTGCAGCCCGCGCAACATCGGATCGGCCGAGGCGCGCATTGCCGAGTCGGGGCCGGCTACCACCGCGACTTTCGCATCCGCGTTCGGAGCTTTCTTCTTCGGCTTGCCCTGCGCAAGTGCGGGACACGCAATGACAATGACGAGCGCGCTGGCAAGTACGAATCGCATGACGAAGCTCCAAATGGTGGGGCGCATGGATGAACCGCGTACCGTACAACTGGACGAGAGGAAGACATCAAGCTACTGCGCGGCGGCGCGGGGCGCAGGAGCGCGCGACGCGCGGTCAGTGGCTCGCACCAATGCTCGGTTTCGCCACCCACAGCTGGTTCGCGCGATTGACGTCGGGAAACCAGCCATCCGGATCGATCTCGACGCGCGTCACTTCGGGCGTTCGCGCCACGCGCACCACGTGGGTGCGTCGCGCCGCCAACCAAACGCTCACCGGCACGCGGATTCGCTCAATGTGCCCATTCGCGCGCGTTACCGCGAGCTGCACCGGCATCGGTGCGAGTCCACGATCCTGAATCGTGATTTCCACCGAGTCGCCCTTTGGCTTCACGCTCGCGATCGCCTGGTCGAGCGACCAGGCCTCGAAGAACCACGAGGTCCAGAACCATCCGAGATCCTGCTTCGACACGTTCTCGATCGTGTTGAAGAAGTCGTCCGGATACGGATGGCGCCCAACCCACCTTCGACCGTACTCACGAAACGCGCGATGGAAGGTCTGCTCGCCGAGCATGCCGCGCAGAGCCGAGAGTATCTGCGCGGTCTTGTCGTAGTACATGACGTTGTAGAGTTCCAGCGGGAAATCGTCGCCGGGCGTCATCAACACCTGATCCTCGCCGGCAAGCGCATGGCGGATGTAGAGCGCGCGCTGTCCCGGCTCCTGATCGGCAATGCGTCCACCCGTGCGCGGCTCACCATACAGCTGACGCATCCCCTGGGCCGCATCGAACTGCGTGAAGCCCTCATCCATCCATGGGAATCGCGTCTCGCTCGAGCCCACCTGCATCGGGAACCACATGTGTCCCGTCTCGTGCATCAGATCGCCCGCGAGCGACAGCGTGTCCGCCCACGGCTGCATGAACGTGAGCCGCGGATACTCCATGCCGCCGCTCGTCAGCACGCCCTCCATCGATGTCATCGTCGGCCACGGATACTCCCAGAGGTACGACGACAGCTGCTGGACCGCATCGCGAGTGTAGCGCGCACCGCCCGCCGCCCACGCCGATGCTCGGGTGTCGAGCCGGAAAAAGCTGTAGATGTCCACGGTGTCGGCTGTTCCACCGGCACTCGTGACGAGCGCGCGTGTGGCATCCCACTCGTACCGGTCGCTGGTTCCCCACGCAAAGTCGCGCACGTTGGGAGCCGTGAAGTGCCACGTGACGCTGGGCGCTCGCGACGCGAAGGCCGCGCCTTCATCGCTCGGCTTGCTGATGGCCACCACGGCGCCCGTCCTTCTCGCCTCCATGAGTTTCGATCGCGCATCGCTGCTCAGGATGGAATCGCCGTTCTGCAGCGAGCCCGTTGCACCGACCACCCAGCCTCTCGGCGCCGTCACGCGCACATCGTAGTCCGCCGGATCCATGTAAAACTCGGCCTCGAGCAGATACGGATCCGCCATCCAGCCGTTCACGTCGTCGAACACCGCGACCTGCGGATACCAGTAGCCCATGAGATAGAGATGGTCGTCGCGTCCCTCGCGTCCGTCGGACGGTGTGAGCGGCGGGACGAACGACCATCGGAACTCGAGCGATGCGCTGTCGTGCGGGAGAAGCGGGGATGGCAGCGTGAGCCACATGACCGTCCCGCTCACCTCGTATCCGCCGGCATGACGAGCCGAGGGCGGCGGCCCCTGATTCGTATATAGTTCGACGAGCGTCGAACCATTCGCGGCCACTTGTGTGAGCTTCACGCCATCCGTGACTGGCGCACTGTCACGCTTTGGACTCTCGGGCTTGAAGACGTTCTGGCGCAGATAGATCGCGAGTCGCGCGAGTGTGTCCGGCGAGTTGTTGATGTAGAATGACGTGCTCTAAGCCGGTCAGCGTGCTCGTCGAAGGGTCGATTGAGGCATTGATCGAATACCGAGCATGCTGCACCCAGTAGCGCGGCCCAGGCTCGCCCGTGCTCGTGCGCGTGCCAGCCGCGATCGCGCCGGCGAAGTTCGGCCGAACCATCGGCTTTCCGGGAATCGGCCGCTGCTGCGTGAGCGAATCCGCGCTACGTCGTGCGGCGCCGTGCGCCTGCGCATTGACCGATGGCGGCACAAGGGGCGCGAAAATCAGCGCAAAGAAAAGACAACGGGATCTGAGGGCGTCGACCACGAACACTCCGGAAGATGCACGCCGTAATGTTGATCGCGGGCAACACGCGGACAATGCCGCCGCGCTGCAGCCGGAGTCAGCTCCGAAGCCGCGGCGCCTCGCTCCGTTCAGCCGCCAGCTTCGCCGTGAAGCGCTGCGCCTCGGCGATGCGCTCGACCTCGATCGCGATCGAGTCGACCGACTGCTGCAGCTGCTCGAGGCGGCCGTCGTCGACTCTCGACGTCCCACTCGAGCGACCCTTCGCCGCGGCGAGCGCCCATTTCGCTCCGACGTAGATGCCCGTGAGCGCAGCGACCGACACGATGATCGTGAGCATCACGCCCGCAAAGCTGATTACATCCGGATCCATGCCGGCGCTCCTGGCTGATGGACACACATTTCCCGCGATCAGCCGTACGGTAGGCTCGGGGCGAGGGTTTTGGTATCCCCACTGCCCAGGCGGATCGGCTATTTCGGCACGTCGAAGGCCATCGCCGCCGTGTAGGCGAGATATGGGTCGCCCGAGTCGGAGAGCGTTCGCGCGTACAACTCGCAATCGCTTGGCGGCGCGCCCTCGAACACCGTCTTGCCGTTGAGCACGATCTTCACGTTGCCGGGCTGCGCGAACAGATCCGGCCGGAGCAGCAGCCGCAGGCGACGCACGTGCTCCGCCTCGAGCTTGATCGTGTTGTGCTCATCGATCGAGGCGCGAACCGAGGAACGCACGAGGGTTCCGAGCTTCGCGCGGATCGCATCGGGGAGATTGGCCTGGTCGCCGGCCACCTCCTGCTTTTCGACGATCTCCACCCAGTAGCTGCGCGCATGGGCCGTGGTCGCAACGGAAAAGTCGATCTTCTTCGGGACGATGCGACCGATATGATGCTCGAAAAAGTCGACGGTTGCGCCGTCGTCGCCGATGCCGGGCGCGATCTCGTGCCCGCGCTGGGGGAAGAGCTTCAGCGTGACGTCGCCGTGCTGCGCGCGGAGTGAGTCAACGGTCTTCGTCGCGGCGCTGTAGGGAATGACCTCGTCGAGCTTCCCGTGCAGAAAGAGCATTGGGAGGTGCGCGGCATTCGTGACGAACGGCCGGTCGCCGCCATTCTCGGTGAAGCCGAACAGCCCGGCCACCATTGCGACGACGGCGGCCGAGAATCGCTGCGGCCACAGCGACGCGTAGTCGAAGGTGCCCGTACCGCCGTTGCTCAGCCCCGAGATGTATACGCGCTCGGGATCGATCGCGTACTTGCGCATGACCTCCTTGAGCAGCGAGTCGACCATCGTCTCCGTCGCGCTGCGCCACCATCCGCCCCAGCTGTTCGGATAGACCACGATGTATCCCGTGCGCTCGAAGGCCGAAGCTCCCAGCTGCACGCCCTCGATGGCGGGCCCCGAATTTCCCGCGAGATAGACGATTAGAGGGAAGGGCTCGTCGCCGCGGTAGTCGTCGGGAACGTAGACGCCGTAGGGCCAACCGCGGAACGCTTCGCTCGTCATGCCGCGAAAGGTCGTGCCAGGAGCCCGCGATGGTCGGGGCCGCGCGAGCTGCGTGCGCATCGAATCGGGAAGCGTGCAGGCGATCGTGCCGCCAACGCGCGGCGCGGAATCCGCGCGTACCGAGATGCGCGGCTGCGTCGCGCACGAAGTAGTCGGAGTCGGCCGCCGCTCGCTCGAGCAGCGGGCGCGCGGCCGCCGGCTCCGTGCGCGCGAGCATGCGAACGGCGAGCGTTCGGACGCGCGGGTCGTCGCTGCCGAGGAGCGTCGACAGCGTGGCGACCGGAATGCGCCCCGCGGCCGCGGCTGCGCGGTAGCGAATCCCGAGCAGCAGTCGCGCGGACGCCGTGTCGGCGCTCGTGAGCAGTGTGTCGACACCCGGCAGCGCGAGCAGCGCCGCGACGACGCCGCTGTCGCCGATCGCCGCGGCCGAGAGCGTGCCTTCGCGCAGCTCGCTCTTCTTCAGCCAGTCCGCCGTGGTTTCGCCACGCGTATACGATCCCAGCTCGAGCACGGCGGTCTCGTGCACCTTGTAGTAGTTGACATCGGGATACGTGCCTTCAAGCTCGATCCGCCGCACGAGATGCGTCGCGGGACAGTACCACAACTTCAGGTGAATCGCGTTCGAGTCCGCACCCGAGCGCGGGATCAACAGCTCCGCGCCGGTCGATCCTTCGGCGCGATAGCAGCTCTCGCCGGCGAGGATGTCCGCCGCGACGACGTGCATCTCGAACGCAAAAGGATCGGTGGAATGCCAGCTGTCGCCCACGCGCACAGGACTGGTGGGAAGGGGCGGGAGCTCGAACAGGTCCCAGAGCATCTTGCTTCGCATCTCGCGCCGCGCGGCCCACGGCAGTATCGCGCCGCCTCCCGTGGTGAGCAGGTTGCCCTGGGCGAAGCGCTCACGGCTGCGCAGCCGCGACCGGAATCGTGCGCGGTCCGGCTCCGATATCGCGGTGCTGGTGTCCAGCGACGTGACGATGCTGTCGTCGCGGGTGCGGTCGCGCTGCACGCCCACGAGCACACGATCGCCATCGGCGCGCACGACGAGCAGGTGCGACACCCACTCGTAACTCCCCTCGCTCACGAACGGAGAGCCGAACGGCTTGTCGCGAGAGCCAGGCGCGCCATACACCGCGCGCCCATTGATCTCCTGGCGGAAGCTCTCGCGATACACGAGATGGTCGCCAGTGCGAAGATCGTAACGCCACGTCGCCGCGCTATCCGCCGGCCCCGTGCACGAGGCGCCGCAGAGAAGCGTCAGCCACATCAGGCTCCACATTCGCCCACTCCGTCACGTCGCATTTGTCCCCGCGCTCGAGCGCTGCCGTTGCTCGCAGCATGGGACCCGCGACGGTCGGTTTCAATCCGCGATGTGTAAGCGTTGTGTGCGAACGATCAGGTCGTGGCGTCCGCGTTCTGTAATGACTCGCGGGCGGAGGATTTGGCGACGGCCGGCCGGCGATTGGCCAGCCATACGCCCGCGAGAATCACGGCGAATCCCAGTGCGTGGATCGTCGTGAACTGCTCGTGCAGCACGATCCCCCACAGCACTGCGACGATGGGAATCGTGTACGTCACCGAGGTCGCGAAGATGATCGTGCCGGCCTGCAGCAGCTGATTGAACAGCAGCACGCTGAAGGCCGTGCCGAAGGCGCCAGAATCGCGATGTAGCCGAGCGCCGCGGGCGCGGCGGGATTGGCGTGAAGCGTGGCGATGAAACTGGTGCCGGCGAGAAGGTATACGAGCGACGGCACGCCGACCGTCGTCAAGGCGACGGATGTCACCAGCACGGAATTCCGTTTCTCGAAGAATCCCTTCACGAGGTTGACGTTCGTGCCGTACGAGATCGTGGCGACGAGCACGAGCGCGGCGTAGGCGAGGTTGGTCGAGCGATCCGCTTCCGGACTTCCGGCCATCGCGAGCAGCCCCGCGCCCACGATCCCAACCACGATCCCGATCACGTTGGCCACCGGAAATCGCTTTCGGAAGAACAACCACGCGAGCATGAGCGAGAAGATCGGCACCATGGAGGTGAGCACGCCGACGACGGCCGTCGGCAGCACGGTCTCGGACTTGGCATACAGAAACGCCGGGAGCGCATTGCCGGTGAGGCCCACGACGAAGAGCATGGCGACCTCTTTCGCGCGGAGCTCGCGGAGATGCTTCAGCGCGACCGGCAGGAAGCACACCGCGGCGACGCTCATGCGGATGAGCGCAAGCTGAAGCGGATCGAACCCCTCGAGCCCTTCTTTCATGAGGATGAACGAGCTGCCCCAGATGAGGGAGAGCAGGATGAGTACGAACCACGCTCGAGCGCCGTTGCGTGCCGTCATGGCGCGCTCGCGAAAGGAGCGCCGATCAGTGCGTCGACGCTCAGCGCCGACGCATCGACGGTGGCGAGCGCCCAGGCGGCGATTGACATGAGGTACACCCCGTACTGCATCTCCGAGAGGCCAGAGAGCACCATGGCCGTCGCGAAGGTAAAGAGAAGAAGCGCGGAGCCCACGCTCGCACGCCGCACCCGCACGCCGAGCAGCATCGTGACACCGAAGGTACCCTCCGCGATCGTCGCCAGCACGGCGAGCGCCGGGATAATTGCGGCGGGCGCAAAGGCGTTCACCTGCGCGGTGTACTCGATGAAGTGCCGAAAGTCGCCCCACGACACGCCCGGCGCACCCGGAGGTCCGATGAACCCGAGACGATCGATGACGTTCTCGACGAAAGCGATGCCGATGAGCAGCCGCGCGATCGTCGCCACCCAGCGCACGCGACCGCCAGTGAGCGCCAACGCTGCGGCGACCGGCGTGAAGAGCACCGGATAGTAGATGCTGTCGAACGCGGGATGCATGCGCACACAATAGTACGTGGTCCAGATGACCTGCACGATGATCATCGCCCAGAGCGCGCCGAACGCCGCGCGCCTCGATTGCACGATGAGGCTCTCCGCCCGAGTCACGATCGCGCGCGCGGTCATACGGGCTCCGTGAGCGGTTTCGTCTTGTCGACGAACACCATTGCGAGGAAGCGGCACGGCGCGGTGGCGCTCGCGTTCGCGGACACGCGGTGCACGGCGCCGGGCTTCTCGTAGAACATCTGCCCCGCGCGGTACGTCGTCTCCTCGCCGCCGTCGACCTTGAACCGAAGCTCGCCGTCGAGAACGTAGCCAAAGACGAATCCGATGTGCCGGTGCGCCCGGTCCACCTCTCCGGGGCCGTAGGTGATCTCGAGCGCGGTCATCTTCCATCCGTCGAGGGACACGGGCGGCAGCTCCTGCGTGAGGATCGGACCGGCGCTCGCGGGTGCGACTGCGGAGGCCGTCATTGGCGTCAGGAGCATCGCGGCGCCCGCTTTCGCGAGGGTTTCGAGCATGTCGCGTCGGGTCAGTTGCGTCATTGTGGGCATGATGAAGAGGGTTCGGGTGGCGTCGTGGCTCCAGGAAGCAGACTACCCCTCGCATGGAGCCCTCACAAGCGCCAAATTCAGCGAATATGACTGGTCCAAAGAAACGAAGTTCGAGGCGAACGCGAGTCGCCGATGCGGCCCCGCTGTTCGTTCCGCTCGACTTCGCCGCGCGGGAGCCGCTGCATCGCCAGATCTACGACGGCGTGCGCTCCGGCATTCTCGCCGGCCGCTTCGCCGCCAACATGCGCCTCCCGTCCACGCGAGTGCTCGCCGCCGAGCTCGGCGTCGCGCGCAACACCGTCGTGCTCGCGTTCGACCAGTTGTGCGCCGAGGGCTATCTGAGTGCGCGCGGCGGTGGCGGCACGCGGGTGCGCGCAGCGGTGCCGGATTCGCTCATCAGTGTGCACGCCTCGCGTCGCGTCGCGCGCACGACTCCAGGCGCGCGCTCGAGCGTCGCTCGGGCTCCGCGCGTTGCAACCACGCTCTCGCCGCGGTGGGCACGGGTGCTCGCGCGCGATCCCGAGCTCGGGACGCCGCACAACGTCAAGATCATCCCGTTCGCGCTCGGGATGCCCGCTGTCGATGCATTTCCTTCGGCGCTGTGGGCGCGCATCACCGCGCGTCGCTGGCGCAACAGCGCCGTCTTCCTCGGCCATGCCGCAACGGCCGGCGACGACGTGCTGCGCAACGCGATCGCCGTCTACGTCACGAGCGCGCGCGGCGCGCGGTGCTCGCCCGAGCAGATCCTGATCGTGAGCGGCGCGCAGCAGGCGCTGGATCTCGCCGCGCGCGTGCTCGTCGAGCCGGGCGATGCCGTGTGGATGGAGGATCCCGGATACCTGGGTGCGCGCCTGGCGCTCGCGAGCGCCGGTGCGCGCGTGATTCCAGTTCCCGTCGACAGCGAGGGAATGAACGTCGCCGCCGCGGAGCGACGCTCGCCACGGGCGCGACTCGCCTACGTCACTCCATCACATCAATTCCCGCTCGGCACCGTCATGAGCGCGTCGCGACGGCTCGCGCTCCTCACGTGGGCTCGCCGCGTGAATGGATGGGTGCTCGAAGACGACTACGACAGCGAATTCCGTTATTCCGGTCGGCCGATCCCGTGTCTGCAGGGACTCGATACGGAGCGCGGCGGACCGGGACGCGTGCTCTACATTGGAACGTTCAGCAAGACGCTCGCGCCCGCGCTTCGGCTCGGCTACGTCATCGTGCCAGACGAGCTCGTCGATGCCTTTCGTGCCGCACGCGCGATTTCAGGCGGGCACTCGCCGACGCTCGATCAGGGCGTGCTCGCCGACTTCATAGGCGAGGGACACTACGTTCGCCATGTGCGCCGTGTGCGTGCGTTGTGTGCGGAGCGACAGCAGGCGCTGCTCGCGGCCGCTTCGCACGAGATCGGCGATGCGATGCGTCTCGAGCCGGACGCTGCGGGGCTGCACATGGTGGGATGGTTGCCTCCGCGCGCGAGCGACCAGAGCGCAACCGCATCAGCGGCGCAAGAAGGGGTCGACGTGATGCCGCTCTCGCGCTACTCGGTAATCCCACCCACGCGCGCGGCGCTGCTGCTCGGATATGCCGCGTTCGATGACGCCGAGATCCGCGTTGGAATTCAGAAGCTCGCGCGGGCGCTCGGGCGCGAGCGATAGAGGAGCGCCGCCTCAGTGTACCGGTGTCAGCCCCTTCAGCAATCCCTTCGCGGCCTCGGTGGCTGCCGCGTCCACGTGCTCGACGGTCGCGCAATGCCAGGTGAGCGACCCCGCGAACGTCTTTTCCTTCGTGTGCGGATGCCGCTTGATCTCGAGGTCTTCCATCGCGATCGGGGACGTCAGCTCGGAAAACTCCGCGCTGCCGCGCGAGCCGCTGTCCGAGATAGTGATCGTGAGATGCGACTCCGGTCGCGTGATCACGGGTAATGGCACCGTGGAGTTCTCGCGCGAGAGCATCATGGAGAGTGGTCCGCTCACGCCGTGCTTGCCCTTGATCGCGGGCTTTCCCGTGTCGACCGCCGGTGTGAAGGAGCCGTCGTGATCGTAGCTCTTCACGGCGAGCGAGAGCAGTTGCAGCGTGCCGTGTCCCGGCTTTGCGCTCATGCGGTAGCCGTTGAGCGGCCCATCGCCCGCGGCTCCAATGGTGCATTGCTCGATCGCGAAGTCCGTGTCGACGGTCGCATTGCCCGTGAGCAACAGATGGCCGCGGCTGAGCTTCGCCTGCGCCTCCGGTCCTTCCACTGAGGAGGCGCCCTTGTTCGACGACGCCGACTCGCGGCCCGAGCACGCGACGATGCCGGCCGTCGCGAGGATCGCGAGCGCGTGCATCGCGACCATCATCGAGTGTCGATGCGCCTGCGGGTGACGCGGGAGGAGTCCCGTCATCTCGATCCTCTCCGGGGGTGCCTTGGTCTGATCAGTCCGGTCGTTACAGAGCACATAGCTTCCCAGACGTACCACCGCAAGGCAAGGTGCAAATCCGCTACCGCTCGAGCTCCTTCAAATGCAGCGAGGACTGAAGAATTCGCACGATGACGTCCATCCCCCGTTCGCCGTTCGTGAAGATGACGAGGCCGCGCCGCGATGCTGGGAGAAGGATGATCATCGTCTTGATTCCGTCGTCCGAACCAGTGTGCATGAGGATCGTCGGGTCGTCCGGAGGCCCCTTCATGACTTCCCAGCCAAGCCCCATGGCCTCACCGGGCTTCCCTGCGAACTGTGCCTGGGGCGCGGTCATCGCGGCGTAGGTCGAACCGGAGAGGCCGGCGTGGCTCAGCACGTACTGGGCGAATCTCGAGTAGTCGCCGACCGACGTGACCAGCCAGTCCGCAGCGCTCGGGCGGGCAGTGGTACGCATCCCCTCGTCCAGCGCGACGCCGTTCGAATCGTGTCCGATCGCGAAGCGCGACTTGTCCTGTCGTGGATTCCATCCGTACGTCGTCTCCGTCATTCCGAGGGGCCGGAATAGAATCGAGTCGGAGAGCTGTTGGAGCGACTCGCCGTACTTGTGCTCCAGGGCGTGGCGCAGGTACTCGAATCCCTCGCCCGAGTAGCCGAGTCTTGTGCCGGGGTCGAAGAGGAAGCCGAGCTTCTTCCGCGGCATGGTCCGGCGCCAGTTGGGAAATCCGGTTTGATGGCTGAGCACGAGGCGCGTGGTGAGCTTCGCGTGGCGCGGATCGCCTCGGATGTCGGGGTCGATCCAGTCGGGATCGAGCGGTGCGTCGAGCGCCAGCCTGTGCGCACTCGCGAGCTTGAGCGTCGTGATGGCGACGACGGGCTTGGTGAGTGATGCGACGTTGAAGAGCGCGCGGGGTGTCATTGGCACTCCCGCGCGCAGATGGCCGAACGCCTGGATCGACGTGACCTTGCCGCTCTCGAGGACCGCGACGACGGCGCCGGGGACGTGGCTCGCCTTGAGCCACGCGGGAATGCTGTCGCGAAAGCCGATGGAGACTTTCGACTGTGCGAGGAGGGGGCTCGCGGAGAGTAGCGTGGCGCACAGCGCAGCGGTGGTGAGGGCGGCGCGACCATCGAAGCTTCGGCGTTGCATGCGTCTCCCGTGTGTGATTGCTGCGGCGCGCACGATCGTGCGATGCTACGCAGTACGTCGTCGACCCCGGGCTGGTTTCCCTTGTCGGTGCCGAAGATCACCCCGAGATGATCACCGCAACGAGCCTCGCCTGTGAAGTCTCGTCCTCGCGCGCGCCGTGCATCGCTCCGAACGACGTGATCGCGCGCAGCCACGCCTCGTCCGGGAGCGGGGCACTCGCGAGCTCGTCGAGCACTCGCTCCGCGCCCAGCGCATAGGGTGCGCTCACGACTCGTCTTGCCGCCATTGCCAGCGGAGCGAGTAGCGCGCGCCTGTGGTGCGGTGCGCGCGACGTAACTCCCGCGATACGATGCAGGGCGACTCGCCGGGATGCCCCTCGCCAAGCGAGCGCGCCGCTCGCCTGCGCACCCGAGCGCTGTGCGAGCCACCGCTCCGCGCGCGCGAAGGCGCTCGCTCGCACCCGATCATTGAGCGCGGCGTCGGCGCCCGAGACCAGCTCGATCGCGCCCACGACGACGCTCGCGTCCTCAGTGAGCTCGGCGCCGTCGATCGCCGCGGCGAGTACGGCGCGCGTACCGTCGAGCGCGAGTGCGAGAACGGCGTGCCGCGGGGCGACCACGCATGCGATGGTCATGGCATCGCGCCCATTGGCGCGACTACCTCGATGCGCGTCACGCCACATCGCGAGCGCGCGATGGATCCGCTCGCGCAGCTGTGCGCTGCTCGAATCCGCGCGCCTTCCCTCGGCGGCGGAATCCACCGACTCCGGCAGCACCGCGCCCGTGCTCCCGATGACCTCTTCCATCGTGCGCAGCTTCTGCCGCAGCCGCCGCTCCACCGCAAGCACGGTCTCCGAATCCGCCGGAGGCAATAGCGCGTAGCTGTGCGTGCGCGTGTGCACCGCGCCGAGCCGTCGCGAACGTGCGACGCGCTGCTCGAGCCGGGCGGGCGTCCACGGGAGGTCGAGATGAACGACCACCGACGCGTCGTGCAGATTCAACCCTTCGCTGGCCAGGTCGGTGGTCAACAGCAGATCGATGTGCTCCGCGGCCGCGGGAGAGGTCGAGTTCGTCGCGCGAGGGGCGAAGCGCGCGAGCGCCTCCTGCCGCGACAGCCGCCCACTGGCGACGCGCGCGCCGTGCGACGTGAGTGCCGCGACGGCGCCTGCGCCTCGTAGAAGGCTGTACATTGCGTGTACGGTGTTGGTGTACTGCGAAAACGCGAGCACCTTCTCGCCCCGATGCCGGGCGCAGATCTCGCGAATCGATCGCGCGCGGAGCTCGTCGACATTGGCGCCTGCGCGTACCCGCGCCAGCAACGCGCGCACCGCCGACAGATGCTGGCGAACGGTCGCCAGCAGCGCGTGCGGTTCTGTCGCCGGGCCGGCGACGAGTTGCGGAAAGGCGAGCTGGATCGCGTCGTCCGCGCAGCTCCACGCGCGCAGCTCGCGGCTATCGGGATAGCGGCCCTGCTCGAGCGCGCTCTCCAGGGCGATGCCGCGCGCGATGCAGCGACGCAGCGCGCCTTCGAGCGCGCCACGGCTCGATGCCCACTGGCGGAGCAGGCTCCACGAGAGCAGCACGCCGCCTGCACCTCCGTTCGCGGGAGGTACCGGTGGGGGAAGGGCGAGCAGCGAATCGAGCAGCGCCGAGTCGTCACCCACCGAAATCCACGTTGGCGCGGGCGCATTGGGCAGCGGTACCGTGAGGGGGACATCCTCGCGCTCGCGCCGCACGATGAGCGCGGCGAGCTCGCCGTTGGTCATCGAATACGCGCGCGCTCCCAGAAACAGCGCGAAGAGCGCCGCAAGCTCGGCGCGGCGATTGTGCACTGGCGTCGCGGTGATGAGCAGCACCCGCGCGCGCGCCGCGAGCGAGGCGAGCATTGCGTAGCGCAACGTCGACGACGTACGCGCGTGGTGCGCCTCGTCGAGCACGATCAGGTCGAAGTCCCCCGTGGGCACCGTGCCGCGCGACAGCGCGCTGTACGAAACCATTGTCGCGCTCACGTCGGCCGCGACTAGCGCGCCTCGCCACATGGCACGCAACGCGGCGGGGATGACGAGGAGCGGTCGTACCGAATCGCGCATTATTGCGGCTGCGACGTAGGTCTTGCCCAGCCCGGCCTCGTCCGCGAGGAGGGCGCCACGATGCTCGCGCAGGAGCACCCGAAGCCGATCGATCGCGCCCAGCTGATGCGCGTGCAGCGTGATCGACCCGAGCTTTCCAGGTGCGTCGATCGCGGGCAGCCAGTGTGTCGCGATGAGGGCGCGCGCCTCCGCCGCTCGCACGATCATTGGGCCGCCCAGCCGATGAGTGGCGCGACGTCCGCCGCGCGAAGGCGATAGGCGCTCGTTGCTGCGTCGAGAAGCTCGCACAATGCGGGTACGTCGCCGCTCATTGCACGGGACGCGAGCGGTGCGAGGATCGCGCGCGCGCGCGCCCAGTCGCGCGGCAGCGGGAGGAGCGCCATTGTCCAGCCGAGGTAGCGATGATACCCCCCACGCGCCGGCTCGGCCAGCACGTGCAGCCACGCGGCGGCGAGCGACGAGTTCAGAAGCGCGGTGAGCGCGAGCGCATCCGTCTCGTCGTCGCATTGCACCACGTAGCAGCTGTTGAGCGGCACGGTCGGATCGCCGCGAGCGAGCAGCAGTGCGCGGGGAGTTCGCCCCATGTCGGCCCAGACGACGCGAGCGCAAGCCGGCGACGCGGCGGGCGTGCGGAAGAGCGTCCACCACGCGCCGCCTGGGCGCGCATTGCTGCGCGCGACGAGACGCCGTCGCCAGCGCGCGAGCCACCCTGCCGCCTGCGGTGGCAACGCCGGGAGCACCACGCCGCTCGCGTCGTGCGTCCAGATGATCGACTCCGCGCTCGGCGTCGCGCGCCACGCTGCCGTGGTCTCGCCACGCAACAAGGGACGCAGCATCTCGCGCTCGACCACGCCGCTCCGCGTCCCGGCGTGCACAAAGGCCTGATCGCTGCGGCTTCCCTCGAGTGCATCACCGCGCTCCCGACGTGTAACATTGCGCCCCTGGCGCGTGACAATAAATGCCTCGTTGCACCCGCATTTCACCCCCAGCAGCGGCGCACCGAACGCGGTGTCGGCGATCGCGACGCCCGCGCGCGAGACGCGATCGAAGGCGTCGCGCACCGGTGGCGGAATCGCGAGCCAGGGGCTCGCCCGGTCGCGCGTCGAGCGCGAGACGCGCCGGCGCGATGCACCAACGCAGCACGTCGCGCTTTCGATGCAATGACGCGAGAATCGGCGACGGCTCGCCGTCGGTGCCCTTCGTCGCGACGATGAGTGATGGATAGACGGCGGCATTCGAACGCGGCCGGCGACTCCGACCAATCGTCGAGCGCGAGCACTCGCGCGCCTGATCGCAGTAGCCGGCGCGCGCCGCCGCCCGCCAGCGCGCGCCACATTTTCGCCGGAAGCAGCAGCGCGAGCGAACCGTCGTTTCGAGTGAGCGCGAGCGAGCGCTCGAGAAAGAGCGCGCCGAGGTCGATCTGGGCCGCGAAACCGACGCCGGCGTTCGCGGACCGCGCGCCGCGCTCCCAGGCCGCGCCGTCGAACACGGTGTAGCGCGCGCGGAGCGCCGCGCGCGCCTCTGCAGGGATGCGATGGAGCCGCACCCAGGGCGGATTCCCAATGACGAGGTCGAAGCCGCCGCGCAGCGCGACGTCGGGGAAATGCGTCGCCCACGCGAAGGGAAGGGCCCCGCCGGAGCGCAACACGCGCCGTCGCACCGCCAGCTCGCGCGCCCGCACGCGCTCGCGCCCGAGGCGCGCTGTCTCGGCAGCGGTGGGTCGCACGCGCTCGCCGAAGAGATCGCGACCACGCATTGCGGCGAGCAGATCCCGGCGCCGGGCCGCGCAGCGCAGGATCTGTTCGCCTACGTGCGCAAGCGCAAAGGCGCGCTCGCTCCGCTGCAGCGCGCGCTCCAGCGTTCGCTTGCGCGCTCCAGTCGCACGCGCGTAGCGGTGCCGCATTCGCGCGATGGCGCTGCCGCCCGCGCCACGCAGCTCCTCGAATGCGTCGCCGGACAGCGAGTCGCCCACGCGGATGTGCCGGTCGAGGTTGGGGAGCGGTGGCACCCGCATCCCGCTCGACTCCTCGCTTTCGATCACCACGGAGAGCCAGAGGCGCAGCTCGCAGAGCCACACCGCAGTCGGATTCACGTCGACGCCGAAGATCGAACGGGTGAGCAGCTCGCGTCGCAGTAGCGCAGCATGCCGGATGTCACCCGCGCGAGCTTGCAACGAGGCGAGTGTCTCCAGCGCGTGGACGAGGAACGCCCCGGACCCGCAAGCTGGGTCGAGCACGCGCACGTCGGCGATGTGCGCACGCAGAATTGGCGCATACTCGGCGGGAATCGCCTCGCCCGCGAGCGCGCGCTCCACGATCTCGCGCGACAGCGGTGCGTGCATCAGCGCGCTCGCAAGCGCGGAGCGCGTCACCTCGCCAACCAGCGACTGCGGCGTGTAGAACGCGCCGCTCGATCTCCGCTCCCGCGACGACATGAGGGACTCGAACGACTTCCCCAGCATCTCCGGATCGATCGCGGCCTCGGACCACGAGTCGTTGTCCTCGCGCGCGGTGAATCGGTATCGCGTGAACAGCTCACCAAAGGCGCGTCCGAGCGACGCGTCCGTGAGCTGCACCCCCGGCCATCGGCGCTCGAGCGGCGCCGGTGCGAACAGACCTCCGTTGAGAAACGGGATTGCGCCGAACGCGCGCGCGGCCGGCGCGCGCGGACGACACGGGCGTGTTCAGCGTCCCGAAGAACAGCGGTCGCAGCACCCGCTTGTGGTAGCTCCCGCCGCGCTCCATGCAGTTTGTGAATCCATTCGAGAGGAAGCGCCGGTCGCCGTCGAGCCACCCTTTGGTCTCGAGAAACGACAGAAAGAGCAACCGCGACAGATGAAGCAGCGCGAGCTCGTGCCGATCCTCCATGGGCGCATCTCCGCGCGCCTCCTCGGCCGCCTCTGCCACCACGCTCTCGAGCGTGCGATAGAAGCGGCGCGTCAGCGTCTCGCGTCCGAGCACCTCGAGCCACGACGCGTGAGTGAGCACGTCCGCGGCATCACTCGTGGCCGCGAGCGATGCGAGCGCGAGCGCATCAGTGGCGAGCACGCGCCCGCGATCGACCACGAGCGCCGACACCCGAGGCGTGGCGCGCTCCGCGGACCATGCCACGATCGCGAGCTCCGCCGATTCGCGGCGCGCTGCCAGGACGAGCCAGAGCAGGTGCGGCGCTCGTGCGGCCAGGCGGCTGGTGATCGTCGCCACGCTGTCGCGCAGCGGAATCCGAGCGGGACACTCAATGAGCAGTGCGCGCAACGTGCCGGCGCCCGGAACGATTCGCAGCTCGCATGCGACGTCGCGCACGCCGAGCGCGGCGCACGCGTCAGCGTCGAGGGGGAGCGGGGAAGCGGTGAAGCCCGCCGCGGCCGCCACGGTCGCGAGCGTGCCGACGCTCGAGGCGGCGGCAAGGAGTTGGGCGGCGGATCGGAGCGCGAGCACGCCGCACCGTAGCCCTCACTCGATGCGAGGCCGTCATCGCGCGGACGCGCGCGGCGCTAAATCGACTCGTGCGCTTGGCTCGTCAGCCGGCCTGGTAGCGACGCCCCTTCCACTCCACCGCGCGCCCGCGCACCGTCGCCCGCGCGACGATGTAGAGTACCATGAGAGCGCCAAGCGGCAGCGCGAGCGCGTACAACGGCGACAGCCGAAACACGCGCACGTAGATGAATGCCCACCACGCCGCGAGCAGCACCGTGCACACGCGCGCCCACATCACGACCGGCGCCGAGAGTGGCACGAACGCGGAGGCGATCAGGGTCGCCACCGGAGCGAGGTGCATCACAGGAACGACGAGGAGCAGAAGCGGCAACAGCAGCCGCGGCGCGAGTCCTGGCGGCAGCGTGTCGGCGCCCGCCGTCACGATGTTCTTCGTCCACCCGTTCACTACCTCGGCCAGCGATGTGTACATCCGCGTCGACAGCTGGTTGGGACCCATCGCGAGCTCGCCGCGCAATCCGCGCGCGTGCACCAGCTGCGCGAGCGCGAGATCCTCGGCCGCCTTGCCGCGCACGGCTTCGTGTCCGCCAAGCGAGTCGTAGGCGGCGCGCGTGAAGCAGAGGTATTGGCCATTCGCGATCTTGTCGCGCGAGCGCCGCGCGCGATTCACCGCGCCCGCACCGCCGAATCGCGTGGTGAGCATGTAGAGCACCTGCGGCATGATCACGCGTTCCCAGAAGGAGCCCAGCTGCTGAAAGCCGCCCACCGTGTAGAAATCGAGCGAGCGCGCGGACATCGCGTGCATCGTCCGCGGGATGAGGTCGCTCGCGTGCGCCGTGTCGGCATCGGTGAAGATGAGTGTCGAGCCGCGCGCCTCGCGGGCGCCCTGCGCGCACGCCCACTGCTTGCCGAACCATCCCTCGGGCACCGGCGAGCCGCTCACTACGCGCACGCGCTGATCGCGCTCGGCGATCGCGCGCACGATCGCACGCGTGCCATCCTCGGAACGGTCATCAACGACGATCAGCTCGAGCGAGGGCCAGCTCGAGCCGAGGATGGAGGCGACGCAGCGTTCGATGTTGTGCGCCTCATTTCGCGCGGGGACGATGACACTGACGAGGGGCGGAGAGGGTGGCGCGGCGGCCGGCTCGTCGTCGACCGACGGTGATCCGCGCGCGCGCGCGAGCATGAGGAGCGGTCCGGCCACCCACGGAAGGCACGCGAGGATCCAGAGGTCGTTCACGCGCGGAAGCTAGCGCGCGCCTTCACCGCCGGCAAAATCAAACGGGCGCTCTCCCGAGCGCCCGTTTTGGCAGTAATCTCCAACTGAAGCATTGGCCTTCGCTCTATTTGCGTCCCGTCAACCTCCGCTCATGAACCGTACTTCTGCTGACCAACCTTCGCTTCACGGCCGCTGGGCCCGTGCGAGAATACGGAGCACGCGCTGTGCCACTGGCGGCCAGACGCGGATGATCGATCACAGTCGCCAGTTCGGGGCGCCGAGCACAGCCTGGATGCACGGATGAGCGTGTCCTACATCACACCACCATCTCTCGCGGCGGGCGCCCGCGTCGCGCTGCTCGCGCCCGCGGGGCCCCTTGCCGATGAATCGGAGCTCGCGCGGGCCGAGGTGAACGTTCGTTCGCTGGGCTGGGAGCCGCACGCGTATCCGCATGCGTTGGCGCGCGATGGCTATCTCGCCGGCGACGATGCCTCACGCCTCGCTGACCTCAACGCCGCCATTCGCGATCCGCGCATTGATGGCATCTGGTGCCTGCGCGGCGGCTACGGCGTGATGCGAATCCTCGACGCCGTCGACTACGACGCGCTCCGTCGCGCGCCCAAGCCGATCATTGGCTTCTCGGACATCACGGCCCTGCATTTCGCCGTCCGCGCACGCTGCCACATGGTGAGCTACCACGGTCCTACGGCGCGTGCCGAGCTCACCCCTTTCTCACGCGAATCGCTTGCGCGCGCGACAGGCGCAGCGGCCGCAGCGAGATCGACGAACGCCCCCGATCCGTTTGCGGCTCGCCTCCCCTAACCTGGTTGCAGGAGGGCGCCGCCGCGGGCCCGCTCGAAGGCGGCAATCTCGCCCTTCTCTGCTCGCTCCTCGGCACCCCGTACGCCGCCAGACTCGACGGCGCCATTCTCGTGCTCGAGGATGTGAACGAGCCGCTCTACCGCATCGACCGCATGCTCCGGCAGCTCATCCTGTCGGGTTCACTCGGCCGCGTGGCCGGACTCTGCTTCGGCGCGTTCACCGAACGCGGCGACGAGAGCGATGTCGCACTGCGGTCGCTCGATGTACTTTTCGGCGAGGCAGCCGCCCACGTGCGCGGGCCGGTAGTGAGCAACGCGCCGGTCGGACACGTTCCCGATCAGTGGACGCTGCCACTTGGCCTCCGCGCCGAGCTGTCGCCCGCACGCGGCCTCATGCTTGCGCCACGATGAGCGCAGGGAATCTCAACTTTCAACCGACGACGATGTCCGACTCGATACTCCACGAGATCTCCATCGGCGACCTTCGCGCTCGGCAGGACCGAGGCGAGCGAAGCGTCCTGCTCGACGTCCGCGAGCAGAACGAATGGAATCTCTTTCGCCTTCCGAACGCGATCCATCTGCCGCTCGCGCAAGTGCTCGGATCGGCGTCCGAGGCGCTCGCCCTCTTTCCCGATGATGTAATTGTGGTCTACTGCGCCCGCGGCGCCCGGTCGGCGCAGGCTGTGGAGATGCTGCGGGCACAGGGCTACCGGGCCAAGTCGCTCGCGGGCGGAATCGCCGCGTGGGTCGATTCGGGCGGCGAGGTCGAGCAGTAGCGGCTCGGTCCTCATGCACGCGAGCGGCATTCTCTCACGCCTCGAACGAGCGCTCGCGAGCGTCGACTCCGTGGCGCCCACGGTCGGCGCAGCCGTGCGCGACGCGGCCGTCGCCGTGATCTTCCGCGTCTCGAGCGAAGACTCCCTCGAGCTCCTGATGATCGAGCGCGCGAGCTACGAGGGCGATCCATGGAGCGGTCACGTCGCGTTCCCGGGCGGCCGTCGCGAGCCCGACGACGCGACGCTCGTCGACACCGCGCTCCGCGAAACGCGCGAGGAGACCGGCATCGATCTCTCCGCAAACGGCCAGCTCCTTGGCGCGCTCGGACGGCTCGATCCCGTAAATCCCTCGCTCCCGCCGCTGTCCATCGCGCCCTTTGTGGCGTTGCTCACGCGCGAGGCGCCGCTCGCGCTCAGCGACGAGGTGGCCCAGGCGTTCTGGGTGCCGCTCGCCATCCTCCAGCATCCGGATGCGTCGAGCGAAGTGGAGGTGCTGCTCTCTAACGGCACGCGTCGAACCGTGCGCGCCTTCGTGCACGGGCGCTACACGATCTGGGGCCTCACCGAGCGAATCATCCGCGACCTGCTCTCGCGCCTCTCGTAACGCCGGCATCCCCGCCGGCCATGCCGCGCGCTTGACACGGATTAACCACGCTTCTAATATCTATTAACCATAGTTAACTCGAGCATCCACGAGATTCGAGCCGTCGCCCGTGCCCTCTCCGTCCGTCGAAGACTACATCAAGGCCATCTACAAGGCCCACGCCGAGAAGGGCAGCGTCGCGACGCAGGAATTGGCGGAGCGCCTGCGCGTGAGCGCGCCCGCGGTCAGCAAGATGATGCGCAAGCTCTCGGCGCTGAAACTCATCACCCATGCGCCGTATCAGGGTGTGAAGCTCACGCGCGCTGGAGGCAAGCTCGCCCTCGAGATCATTCGCCACCACCGGCTCATCGAGCTCTATCTCGTGCAGGCGATGGGCTTCTCGTGGGACAGCGTGCACGAGGAGGCCGAGCGGCTCGAGCATCACATCAGCGAGGAGTTCGAGGACAAGATCGACGAGCTGCTCGGCCATCCCACCGCGTGTCCGCACGGCGACCCGATTCCGACTCGCGCCGGAACCATCGCTCCGATCCATGATCGTCCGCTCGCGCAGCAGCGCTCGCCCGCTCGGCTCATAGTGCGTCGCGTGAGCAATGAGGATGCCGGGTTGCTGCGACACCTTCAGGCGCTCGGCGTCACCCCGGGCACGGCGATCGAGCTCGTGACGCAGGAGCCATTCGAGGGTCCGCTCGTGCTGAAGGTCGGCGGCAAGCGCGTGCGACTGACGCCGCAGGCGGCGAGAAAGGTTTTCGTCGACGCGCTCTCCGCCGAGGAGGGCGAGGAATAATGGCGCTGCCGGAAACGCCCCCGGTGGAGCTCCCCGAAAGCCCCTCTCCTACCGGCGGTTGGCGGCGCGCACGTCTCACACCGAGTCTGGCGGAGGTGTACCGGACCGTGCCCGTGTCCGGCACGCCGTGGCGCAAGGCGCTCGCGTTCGCCGGGCCAGGCTACCTCGTCGCGGTCGGCTACATGGATCCGGGCAACTGGGCGACCGATCTCGCGGGCGGCTCGGCGTTCGGCTACACGCTGCTCTGCGTCATCCTGCTCTCGAATCTGATGGCGATCCTGCTGCAGGCGCTCTCGCTCGAAGCTCGGCATCGTCACGGGCCGCGATCTGGCGCAGGCCTGCCGCGACCACTACTCGCGGCCGGTCGTCGCTCTTCCTCTGGGTGATGTGCGAGATCGCCGATCGCGGCCTGCGATCTGGCGGAGGTCATCGGCTCGGCGATCGCGCTCAATCTGCTCTTCCACATTCCGCTCGTCGTGGGCGTGCTGCATCACGGCGCTCGACGTGCTCGTCGTGCTCTTTCTGCAGAACAAGGGCTTCCGGTGGCTCGAAGCGCTCGTGATCGCGCTGATCGCGACCATCGGCCTGTGCTTTCGCTTCGAGATCGTGCTCTCGAAGCCGGCGCTCGCGGGAGTGCTCGCCGGCTTCGTCCCCTCGCCGGACATCGTGCACGATCCGGCGATGCTCTACATCGCCATCGGCATCCTCGGCGCGACGGTCATGCCGCACAATCTCTACCTGCATTCGTCGATCGTGCAGACCCGGCGGTACGAGCAGACGCCGGCCGGCAAGCGCGAGGCGATCCAATTCGCCATCCATCGATTCGACGATCGCGCTCATGTTCGCGTTCTTCATCAACGCGGCGATCCTCATCGTCGCGGCGGCGAGCTTTCATACGACGGGCCACAGCGACGTCGCCGAGATCCAGGACGCGTACAAGCTGCTCACGCCCGCTGCTCGGTGTCGGCCGGCGCGAGCGTGTTTTCGCCCTCGCCCTGCTCGCCTCGGGGCAGAATTCCACGCTCACCGGCACGCTGGCGGGGCAGATCGTGATGGAGGGATTTCTCCACATCCGGCTCCGTCCCTGGCTTCGGCGACTGATCACGCGCGGCTCGCGATCGTGCCGGCGGTGCGTCGTCGCCATTCTGTATGGCGAAGCGGGAACGGCAAACCTGCTCGTGCTCAGCCAGGTCGTGCTCAGCCTGCAACTCGTCGTTCGCCGTGTTTCCGCTGGTGCGCTTCACGTCGGACCGCGAGAAGATGGGCGAGTTCGCGAACCCGGGCTGGCTGCGCGCGCTGTCTTACTTCGTGGCGTTCCTATCGCCGCGTTGAACGTGTGGCTGATCGCGCAGCTTCTGACCGGGGGCCAGTGATTTTGTACAAGCGCATTCTCGTTCCCCTCGACACACGTCGTACGACGAGGCGATTCTCGAGCACGTGCGCGCGCTCGCGAGCTTCTGCAAGTCCGCCGTCATCCTCATCCACGTGGCCAATCGGATGGGCGGCGAGAAACATCCATCAGCTCGCGCTTCGCGAGAGCGAGGAGATTCACGGCGACCGGGCGTATCTCGAAGGGATCGCCGCGGGGCTCGAGCGCGACGGCTTCGAGGCGGATGCGATTCTCGCGAGCGGCGATCCGGTGCGCGAGATCGCGGCGGCGGCGTCGGAACAGTGCGACCTCATCGCGATGTCGACGCACGGGCACGGCTTCTTCTCGGATCTCCTGTATGGGAGTGTGGCCGAGTCGCTGCGGCACCGGTGCACGATTCCGATACTGCTCGTGCGCGGATCGAAGACGGGGAAGACGGGGGAGCACGGCGTGGTGAGCTGACGCCCCCACGCGGAATCGTGCTAGCGCTCGGGTCGCGTCAGCTCGCCGCCGGGAGCAGGCGTCGTGCGAACGGGTGACGGAGGATCCGACGCCTTCGCGTCCGCCATCGGCGCGGAGGTCAGTCGCAGCCGCGCCGCCATCGTGACCAGGTCGGCGAGAGACTCGGCCCTCATCTTTCGCATGACCCTGCCGCGGTGCGCCTTCACCGTGATTTCGGTGATCCCCAATTCGGCGCCCACCTGCTTGTTCAACAGGCCGCCTGCCACCAGCGACATGACTTCCCGTTCGCGGCGGCTAAGCGACGCGAGGCGCTCACGGAGCGACCGCAGCTCCTCCTCGCGACGGAACGCGTCGCGGCTACGCGCGATGGCCTGGCCGATCGCGCTCAGGAGAACGTCGTCGCCGAACGGCTTCGTCAGAAACTCGACCGCGCCGGCCTTCATCGCCTTCACCGTCGTCGGCACGTCGTCGTAGCGCCGTGATGAAAATGATCGGCATGTCGACACGATCGACGGCAATGCGCTTCTGCAGATCGAGACCGCTCAGGTCCGGAAGAGCGACGTCGAGGATCAGGCAGCTCGGTGAGAAGCCGCGTGGGTGGGAGAGAAACTCCTGCGCGGACGCGAAGATCGCCGTCTCCCACCCTGCGCCGCGGATCAGCAGCTCCAGCGACTCTCGCACCGCGAAGTCGCCGTCGACGACGAACACGATCGGCGTTGCGCTCGACCCGGGTGTAATGTCGTTCTTTGTTCGGACTCGCGTGTTGAGCTCATATGACATCCATGGTACACGTGCGGCCGCACGTTTGCATCGCGCGAGCGGTCATCCGTAGTATCGGCATTCTCCGACGGCGAGCGCAACGACGATGCGGCTGAGCTCGTCCTCTGTTCCGTTCCTTTTGTAACGGCGATAGTGACACAGGCGATTCGTCGATACCTTCGTCCAGTGGAGTCGCCTCCGAAACTCTCGTATGATTTCATCATGCGTTGCGTTCGGCCAACTCGGATGCGCGCAAAACACCACCGCACTCGTGGAGTCGACAGATGCTCGACGGCAACAACGAAGAAATTGACGCGGATCGCCGCCGCTTTCTCGAGACGGCGGCGATGACCATTGCGGCGTCGCGGCTCGGGCTGATCGGCGTTGCGAACACCGGGATGACGAATCGCAGACGCGAGTCCGGGACCACGCGTGAGCAGAAAGCCCACGCGTCGTTCGGTCCAATCAAGCAGGTCGATGCCGGCCTGCTGAACGTTGGATATGCCGAAGAAGGTCCACCCGATGGCCCCGTGGTGATTCTTCTGCACGGATGGCCGTACGACATCCACAGCTATGTCGATGTCGCACCGCTGCTGGCGGCGAAGGGCTATCGGGTGATCGTTCCGTATCTGCGCGGATACGGCACCACGCGCTTTCTTTCAAGGACGACGTTTCGGAATGGCCAGCAATCGGCCGTTGCGATCGATTTCATCGCCCTCATGGATGCGCTCAAGATCAACAAGGCGATCATCGGCGGCTTCGATTGGGGCGCACGCACGGCCGACATCATGGCGGCGCTCTGGCCCGAGCGCTGCAAGGCGATCGTCTCCGTGAGCGGCTATCTGATCACCAATCTGAAGGCGAACCTGCAGCCGCTGCCGCCAAAGGCCGAGTTGGGATGGTGGTACCAGTACTATTTCGCCACCGATCGCGGCGAGCGGGCTACGACGAAAACCGCAACGATTTCAACAGGCTCATATGGAAGATCGTTTCGCCGAAATGGGACTTTGACGATGCGACGTTCGATCGCACCGCAGTCTCCTTCAACAACCCGGATCACGTCGCATCGTCATCCACAATTATCGCTGGCGGCTCGAGCCTGGCCAAGGGTGAGCCGCGTACGATCGACCTGGAAAAGAAACTTTTCACAGGTCCCGTCATCGCCGTCCCCGCCATCACGATTGCCAGCGATTTCGATGGCGCCGCCGCAGACGGGCATCCTACGCCAAAAAGTTCTCCGGCAAATATTCGCACCGGATTTTCAAGGGCATCGGCCACAACGTGCCTCAGGAAGCTCCGGAGAAGTTTGCCCAGGCCATAGTCGATGCCGACCATCTCTGATCCGAAGTCGACCAGCGCTGAGCGGCGATTGAAGTCCCGAGGGGATCGAACATGAAAGCAATCCAGCTTCTTCTGATCTCGGTTCTCGTCGGTACGACGACGAGCGCAATGCATACCTCAGCCGTGAGCCCACTCGTGGCGCATTCGATCACGCTCCCATCCTCCGCACTTCCGGACGAAGGCGAGCTCCCCTCGCTCGCCGGAGCGACGCTGTGGCTCAATTCGCAGCCGCTGACGCCCGCGGGATTGCGCGGCAAGGTCGTCCTGATCGACTTCTCGACGTACACCTGCATCAACTGGCTCCGCACGCTCTCCCACGTGCGCGCGTGGGCCGAGAAGTACAAGGATCATGGGTTGGTTGTGATCAACGTGCAGACGCCGGAGTTCGAGTTCGAAAAGAACATCGACAACGTGCGACTGGCCTCGAAGCAATGGGAGTCGTGTATCCGACCGCGATCGACAACGACTACGCGATCTGGAAGCGCCTTCGACAATCACTACTGGCCGGCTCTCTACATCGTCGACGCGAAGGGGCGCATCCGCCATCACCACTTCGGTGAGGGCGACTACGAGCAATCGGAGAAAATCATCAAGCAGCTCCTCACCGAAGCGGGACAGAAGGGCATCGGTCCCGATCTCGCGCAGGTCCACGAGAGCGGTGCCGAAGTCGGGGCCGATTGGAGCACTCTGAAGTCGGGGGAGACGTACGTCGGCTACGACCGCGCCGAGAATTTTTCTTCGCCCGGCGGGCTGGCGTCGGGAAAGTCTCATGTCTACGCGGCGCCTGCGAAGCTCGAGCTCAACCACTGGGCGCTCGACGGTACTGGACGGTGGGGAAGCAGGGCACGGTCTCGAACAAGGCGAATGGGCGGATCGTGTTTCGATTTCACGCACGAGATCTGCATCTCGTAATGGGGCCGGCAGCGCTGGGATCGCCCGTGCGCTTTCGCGTGCGTATCGATGGAGCCCCGCCGGGCGCCGCGCACGGTGTGGATGTCGACGCCCAGGGCAACGGCACCCTCACGGCTCAGCGACTCTATCAGCTTATTCGGCAGCCGAGTCCGATCACCGATCGACAGTTCGAGATCGAGTTTCTCGATCCGGGCGCGGAGGCGTTCGTGTTCACGTTTGGCTGATTCGCTTCGCACGACGTTCGATCGATCAGGCCATCGCTCACGTGCGGTGGCCCGTTGCTTTTGGATCAGTGCGCTGTCTCGTCGATCGCTACCGAGCCGTGACACGACGCCTCTGTCTCGACCGTATCGGTTCCACTTAGAATCCCATTCATGCAGCGCGAAGTATTGGCAATCGACGAGGGGAGAAAGTAGCAACGCTTGACTCCTCTGCGATTTCGGTTTTCTCTGAACACGCGTCTTCAGAACTGATTACGCAAACCGCGTACGGAGTTGACCACAATGTCCGATCTCGATCGCCGTCGCTTCATTGGTGTTGCCGCCGCAACCGTTGCAGGTAGCCAGCTGGGTCTTTCACGCTTTTAACAGGAGATTAGAGGCCATGTCCGGAGCCATGACTGAAACTCTGACTGATGCTGCACGACAGACCGGCACGAATGCGCCCGACATTCGTCCGTTTCACGTGAGCATTTCCCGACGCCGACCTCGCCGATCTGCGCAGGCGCGTCAAAGCAACGAAGTGGCCCGAGGTAGAGCAGGTGCGAGATGAGTCGCAGGGTGTCCAGCTCGCGACGATGCAGAAGCTCGCGCAGTACTGGGGCACGGACTACGACTGGAAGAAAGCCGAGGCGAAGATCAACGCGGTCCCGCACTTCATCACGAACATCGACGGGCTCGACATTCACTTCATTCACGTGAAGTCGAAGGAAAAGAATGCGATGCCGCTGATCCTCACGCACGGATGGCCGGGCTCCTTCATCGAGCAGATGAAGGTCATCGCCCCACTCACGAATCCCACTGCGTTTGGCGGAAAGGCCGAGGACGCATTCGATGTCGTGATCCCTTCGCTGCCGGGCTACGGATTTTCCGGCAAGCCGACGGCGACCGGCTGGCAACCCGCCCGCATCGCCACCGCATGGACAACGCTGATGCGGAAGCTCGGCTACAAGAAGTTCGTGGCGCAGGGCGGCGATTGGGGGAACGCCGTCTCGGAGGTGATGGCTCTCCAGGCGCCGCCGGAGCTCCTCGGGATTTCCACCAACATGGCGGCTACCGTTCCGCCCGAGATCAGCAAGCAGATCTCAGCGGGAGCCAAGCCGCCGTCCACCCTCTCCGCCGACGAGCGCAAAGCGTGGGAGCAATTGTCTGTGTTCTACCTCACGGGGTTGGGCTACGCGCAGGAAATGTCTCTCAAGCCGCAGACGCTGTATGCGATAGTGGATTCGCCCGTCGGACTCGCCGCGTGGATACTCGACCACGACGCGGCCAGCTATCGCCTCATCAGGCGCGTGTTCGACGGACAGTCGGAAGGCCTGACGCGTGACGACATCCTCGACAACATCACGATGTATTGGCTCACCAATACGGCGATATCTTCGGCTCGCCTGTACTGGAACACCGCGCAAGTTTCGACGGCCGGCTTCTTCGATCCGAGGAACGTCCAGATCCCGGTCGCCGTGACGGCCTTTCCCGATGAGATCTACGCGGCCCCGAAGAGTTGGGCCGAGAAGGCGTATCCCAAGCTGATTTACTTCAGCAAGCCCCCCAAAGGCGGGCACTTCGCGGCGTGGGAGCAGCCGGAAAGCTTCAGTCACGAGATGCGCGAGGCCTTCAGGTCACTGCGCACGTAGTAAGAATAGACGAACGCGAGAAAACCGGAGGTGGCCTGGCCATCTCCGGTTTTCACTTGTGTCGCAGTAATCGAGATCCCGTTATCCGACGGCGCCAGTCGCCCGGGCTCCGCCAGCCGCGAGCCACTTGTCCACCTCGGCCGCTCCCTGCGCAAACGAGCCCTCGCTCAGCCAGCGCGAGAACACGCGCTCCTCGAGAATCGCGAGCACCTGATTCGCGTGCACGCTCATCGCGACGCTCGTCCGCCCGCCGTGCGGCGTGCGCCGCGCCGCACCGCGCCGCGCATCATCGGACAGCGACACGTCGACGCGCATCTCCTCCCACTTCGCGAGCGACGGATCCGCCGCGAGCGCGACCGCCAGCACGTCGTTCACGATGCGGCCGTCGAACGGATCGCGCTCGCCGGGAGATTGCGCAGGAACACACAGCACATCCGCCCAGAAGCGCGCGTCCGGATTCCTCTTCCCCGCATCCGCCAGCGCGCGAATCGCGCTCCCCGGAATGGCGATGCGTCGCGTGACATCCAGCGGCACGAGTCGCAGATCGAGTCTGGCGTGCAGCACGAAATCCGCTGCCTCCGGATCCGCCCACAGATTGAATTCGCTCAGCTCCGTCTGCGTGCCGGGTACACCGATCGCACCGCCCATCACGAACACCGGCCCCACCGCATCCGCGATGTCCGGCGCGAACGCGATCGCCGTGGCGAGATTCGTGAGTGGGCCCAGACAGCAGAGCGTGAGCTTGCGGTTCCTGCGCACGTGCGCGATGATCGCCTCGGCCGCGCCATTGATCTCGTGCTCCGGCAGCTCAACAGGAATCACGTCGCCGAGCCCCTCTGCGCCGTGCGACGCGCGTGCGGAATGCGGCTCGCGAACGAGCGGGGCCGCGGCACCGGGGATGATCGGCATCGAAAGCCCTGCCCTCGAGGCGATCAGGCGCGCGTTGCGCGTGGTGCGATCGACATTGGTATTCCCGTGCACCGTCGTAATCGCCACGATTCGAAGCTCCGGCAACTTTGCCGCGAGCGCGATCGCAACGGCATCGTCGATTCCCGGATCGGTATCGATCAGAATGGAAGTCGGCATGGACCGTGAAGATGGACGAGCAACGCCCCGCGCGCCATTCGTCGCGCCGCCCTCGTTCGCCGTTTGTTAGCTTCCGTTTATGCTCGGACTACTGCTCGCGCTCCAGCTCCGCACGATAACCATCGATCAGCGCCTCGCCGCCGATGCGCACGTCCGCGTCGGAGACACGGTCGTCGTCTCGGCGACGCCGGGCTCGGGAGGCGATTCGGTAGTCGTCGCCGCGATCATCGGCCGGCGCGCCGACCCGAGCGAGATCGCCCGTAGTGATTACCGCGTCCACCTCCATCTCGACCAGCTTCAGCGACTCATCGGCTATGGCGATCGCGTGGACCGCTTCGCGGTGGCCACCCGCGGCGACTCCGCCGCCAGCACGGCCGTGCGCTCGATCAACGATGCCGCCTTTGGATTCCGCGCCTACCGCTCCCGCGATATCGCGGTCGAGACGTCGGAGACTTTCGCGGTCGTAAGCAGGTTTCATCGCGCCATTGGCGTGATCACGATCGTCGCGAGCGCGGTCTTTCTCCTCTGCATCCTTTTGCTCAAGGTCGACGAGCGGCGCCGCGACGTCGCCGCGCTTCGGCTCCTCGGCATCTCGCGCCGGACCGTGATGCTCTCCGTCGTACTCGAGGCCGCCTTCGTCTCCGTGATCGGCAGCGGCGTCGGCGTCGTGATCGGATGGGTGACCTCGCTCGCGGTGGACTGGCACTATCAGGCGCGCTACCAGACGCCGCTCCGCTTCGCGCTCGTCACCGGCGACATCGTCCTCTTCGCGGTGTCGCTCTCGCTCGTGCTCGGAGTCGTGGCGGGCGCGCTTGCGGCCCGACGGCTCGTCCGCACGCATCCGCTCGTTCTGCTGGGCCGCTGATGCGGCTGGTGCTCGCGCTCGCCTCGCTGCGACGCAACCGTGCGCGGACGATCCTCGCCGTGCTCGGCGTTGCCATTGCGGCCGCGATGCTGCTCGACATGGTGATGCTGTCGACCGGCATGCGCGAGTCGTTCCGCGTGTTGCTCCTGAGCCGGGGATTCCAGATGCGGCTCACGCCGCGCGGCACGCTTCCGTTCGACACCGAGGCATCGATCGACCACGCATCCGATGTCGCAGCGCAGCTTCGCGCGCGACCGGAGATTGATCTCGTGAGTCCGGTGCTCGGCGCGTCCGTGCACGTGCTCCGCGGCGACTCCTCGATCACCACCTTCGCGCTCGGCATCGACCCGCGGGCGCAGGGCGACTATCAGCTCGCCAGCGGTCGTGACGCGACGGAGGCGAACTCCATCGTTGCCAACGATGATTTCCTGCGCGCCACGGGCGCCCGAGTGGGCGACACCCTGCGCGTCGCCGCGGGCTTCGACCCGCAGCTTCGCACGCATTCCGGCGAGCGCGCGCTCGTCGTGGCCGGGCGCGCGCGCTTCCTCTATCTCGCGGCCGGCCAGCTGGCGGTCGCGATCCCGCTGCGCACGCTGCAACAGATGACCGGCGCCGCGCGCGAGGATCGAGTCTCGCTCGTCATGGTGCGGGTACGCGACGCGAACACGATCGGCGACGTAAAGAAGTGGATGCACACCGCGCTCCCATCCATCGACGTCATCTCCACCGCCGATGCCATGGCGCGCGTCGATGAGCGCCTCGGCTACTTCCGCCAGCTCAGCGCCATCCTCGGCGCCGTGAGTCTCGTCGTCGGCTTTCTGCTCGTGACGACGCTCGTCACGGTATCCGTAAACGAGCGGGTGGGAGAGATCGTGGTCATGCGGGCGATCGGCGTGTCGCGCGTACACGTCGTGCAGCAGATCGTTCTCGAAGGCACGGCGCTGAGCGTCACGGGCGCCGTGCTCGGCACCGGACTCGGACTCGTAACGGCGCGCTACCTCAACACGATCCTGTCACGCTTCCCCGGACTCCCCGCCGCGATCGACTTCTTCCTCTTCCAGCCGCGCGCCGCGTGGACCGCGATAGCCCTTCTCACCGGGTGCGGCGTGCTCGCCGGCCTCTATCCCGCGTGGCGCGCGGCTTCGCTGCCACTCGCGAGCACACTTCGCGAGGAGGCCGTCGCATGACGGCTCTCGTTCGGGCCCGCGATGTGCGTCGTGATTATCCGCTGGAGCGCGAGGCCGTCCACGCGCTCCGCGGGGTCTCGCTCGATATCGAGACGGGGGACTACCTCGCGATCGTCGGACCGTCCGGATGTGGGAAATCTTCGCTTCTTAATCTGTTGGGCGCCATCGATGCCCCTACATCAGGTACGGTCGAGATCGAGGGGCGTAATGTGAGCACGTTAGGCGATCGCGAGGTCACGGAATTCCGGCTCAGGCATATCGGATTTGTATTTCAGCGCTTCTATCTCTTGCCGATTCTCACGGCGAGGGAGAATGTCGAGTTGCCGATGGCTGAGGCGGGGCTTTCGGCGGCGAAGCGACGGGAGCGTTCCACGGAGCTTCTGCGCTACGTCGATTTGGAAGAACGGACGCGGCACCGGCCGGCGCAACTGTCGGGCGGCGAGCAGCAGCGGGTCGCGATCGCGCGTGCCCTCGCGAATCGCCCGTCGCTGCTGTTAGCGGATGAGCCCACGGGCGAGCTTGATGCGAGAACTGGCCAGGAGATCATTTCGCTCTTCGGCCGACTGCACGCCGACGGAACGACCGTCGTGGTGGTGACGCATGACGAAAGTCTCGCGAGTGCGGCACGGCGTATCGTGCACATGCGGGACGGGAAAATCGTTCACGATGAGGTTCAAGGTGGCTGAGCGGGTGATGAAGGTTCGAATCATGCCTGCCGACGACGTGCCCGGCGTTGCGACGTCGCGCCAGTGGCCGCTGTCGACGCTCGTTGCGTACCTCTTCGACGGCCGCAGCGGCGACGAGGTGCGCGAGCTGCTCGCCATTGGCGGGGGTGAGGCGCACGGCACGATCGTGTCCTTTGCGCCCATCACGATTACCGCCCAGGACCTCGGCGCGATCGAGTCGCGCTTCCCGAAGCCGAACGCCGCGGCCGCACTCGCGTACGAGCGCGCGACGTTCGTCGAGCTCGACATGCCGGCGCTGCAGCCCACGCTCAGCGTCCCCATTCGCGGCGACCAGCCGCTCGTGGAAGGGATCGCGCAGCGGGCGGCGTATCTCTCCTTCGACTATGGGCCGTGGGCCGACGTGTACGTGAGCACGCTCACGCGCGAAGAGGCCGCCGAGCTGCTCGCCGATCCCGCGCGGCGCGTGCACGACGCGGGCGAAGCGGAGCTCGCGAAGCGCATTATTGGCGAGGACGATGCCGCGCTGCGCTTCGCCGTCCCCCGGGCCGACAGTCCGCCACCTTGGCGCGAGCCGCGCGTGTGATCGCGCTCCTCGCGGTTCGGAATCTCGCCCACCGTCCGCTCCGCTCGCTCTTTCTCCTGTTCGGCTACTCGCTCGGCGTCGGCGTCATGATCGTGTTGCTCGCGATCGGCCAGGCGATGCTCACGCAGGCACGCGACGAAAAGCTCGTGGGCGGTGGGCAGGTGACCGTGCTTCCGGAGGGAATGAATATCGAGGTGATGAAGACTGGCGGCGTGGGCGGTCTCTTCTTCTCGATCGCCAACGCGCGCTTCATCTACCGGCAACTTCTCGCCTCACCGCGTCTCGCGCGCGACGTCGCCACCGTCGCGCCGCAGATCGACGGGAAGCTGCTCTACTTTCGCGCGCACGGTGCGGAGCGTGCCGTGCGCGCAGCGGGAGAGATCCCGTCGCACAGTGCGGCGGTCGACGCGCTGCCGCCAACCGTGAGCGGCGCCTGGCGCGATGACGACGGCGATCGTCGCTGGGTGACGCCCACGCCGCAGGAGCTCTACGCGAGCATCGATCACTTTCACCTGCCGCCAAAAAACGTGGCGCACCCGGACAGCTGGGCCGAGTGGCACTACTTCAACGTGCTTTCCGCTGATGGGAAGCGGTGGGCGTTCATCTCCTTCATCGTCGCGGGCGATGTGCGCAGTCAGAAGTGGGGAGGGCAGGTGGCGGTGAGCCTGCGTGAGCAGGGCGGCCGCACGCGCCGCTTCACATCGAACGTGCGCAAGGAGCAGGTGCACTTCTCCACCGACAGCGCCGATCTCGACATCGGCACGTCGCGAGTGCGTCTGCTCTCCGACGGACGGTACGCACTCACCGCCAGCGCCGCCGAGAATGGGTCGGGCGCGCCGCTCAAGCTCGATCTCACTGTGACTCCGGCGCCGAACATCTTTTTCCCCGGCGGGTCAATCGCCGAGTGCGCGGACACGGACGAGAGCTGCCCGTTCGCATCGGGGTACGCGGTGCCCGGGCTTCGCGCGAGCGCCACGGGCTCGCTCTGCGTGGCCGGCTCGTGCGAGCGCTTCGAATAATGCGCAGTCGTACCACGATCACAACTGGGGCGTGTGGCACGGCGTGTCGTGGGACTGGGGCGCGACGCGAGCGGGCGAGTACACGTTGCTCTACGGCCGCGTGGCGCCGCCGGACAGCGCGGGCACGACGCAGCCGTTCTTCGTGTACCTCACCGACTCGCTCGGCTTCCGCGCGCTCTTCCGTCCGCACGAGATCGCGTACGACGAGGGCCGCACGATCGTCGTGAATGGCCGCGAGGTGAAGGTGCCGTCGCACGCCGTGATGCAGGACGCGCGCGGCGCCGATACCCTTCGGGTGGAGCTCGACATCGACGACGCGATCGGCAGCGACGCGCGCACTTCCCTCATCGAGCGAGGCGACGCAGCGGACGCGCGGCGAATTCTCCGCCCGTACTTCATCCAGATGAAGGGTCGCGCGCGGATCAGCGGGCGCGTGGGCGGCGCGCCGATCGCGGGGGAAGGCGCGGGGTTCTTCGAGACGTACCGCTGACCGGGTTTGTGGCGGCCGAGCACTCCGTCAGGAAATAGTCACTGTATTAATTCCTTCTTAGAATGCCACGGCGTCGTCGCACGGACTGTGTGCTGTTCGCCACCACTTCCGTAACGTGCACGATCGCGCCGTTCAATCGTCCTTTCGATGACGAGCCGCGCGCTCGTGCGCCCCCACCCGTGTTGGAGGCGAAATGGTTTTCGCGCGACGCATTTTCGGAGGCGCCATGTTTCTCGTCATGTGCTCAGCGGTAGCAGCTCTCGCTTGTCACGATATCGAGCCCTTCGCTGAGCCTGGCGGCCCGAAAATAGGACAAGTACAGCAGCTACCACCCTGTGATTTTGTCGCTGACCTGCACGTTCGGGGAGGCTGGAACGAGCATCACTTGTGAGCCAGTCTATACCTCCGGTCGCCGCGGGAGTAAGCGCGAGCGTGATCTACGGGACCGAGTCGCCGAGATCCTGCGCAGTACGGGATCTTCTTCGCTTCCAACCTGGTTAAGGACACCGTTGCGCATACGTGGCAGTTCACGGCCCGCGTGCAAAACCTGTTGAAGCAATCGATAGGGACCCTAGATGGCACGAGGATCACGGGAGTGAAGGTTTTTGTCACCGATTTCCATGCGACATCGGGGACGGGGACGGTCAGCGTAGCGAACGCGGACAGCACCGGGACTTTCACAGCGGCGAACCAATCGTATTTCATCTACAATCAGATCGTTGCGCCCAATGGGTACACCGGAAAACAAGCTGTGGAAGTTCAATGTGCCGAGCACGTTACGGCCGTCAGTATGAGCATTCTGATCTCGACAGATTATCCGGCGGAACAGAATGTCACGCTGGTGCCCCCGACGACAGTTCCGGAGTGGGTACATTCGGACACAAATTTTGCATCGCTCTCTGCCGGCATTCACGAAACATCTCTTGAAGGTGCGATTTCGTCCATGGGCGACGCTTGCCGATCGGCAATTAGCCATTGCTTTGATGAATGGAATGGTGGTGGGTGGACAACTTTGGCCCGACGGAACTAGTGGCTACTATCACGTTAAAGTCGCAGACGATGGAACCGGCACCGGCATTCTGGCGGCAGCCAAGACGCTTACCTCGCTTCCGCAGATTCAAAGTGCAATTTTCGAGGTTTCACTCGACTAGCGGTAGCCGGTCGTCGCCGCCACCGCACGAGCTCTAGTCATGTAAATTGGCGCATGACCAAACCATCCGATGATCTCGAGCTCGTCCACCGCTTCACCACCGGCGAGCCCCCGAACGCGTCGACCACGCTCCTGCTCCTGCACGGCACCGGTGGCGACGAAAACGATCTCGTTCCGCTCGGCGAGTCACTGCTCCCCGGTGCGGCGCTCCTGGCTCCGCGCGGCGCCGTGCGCGAGCACGGTGCGCCGAGATTCTTCAGGAGGCTCGCCGAAGGCGTGTTCGATCTCGAGGATCTCGCGCTCCGCACGCAGCAGCTCGTTCGCTTCGTCAACGGCGCGGTCGCCAAGTACGAGCTCGATGCGACCAGGCTCATCGCGATCGGTTTGTCGAATGGTGCGAACATCGCCGCGAGCGTGATGCTCACAGGCCCCGCGCCCTTCTCGCACGCCGTCCTCTTTCGCGCGATGGTCCCGTTCGAGCCGGAGCACCGCTCCAAACTCGGTGGCATGCCCGTGCTGCTGTGCTCCGGCGAGTGGGATACGATCGCCTCGCCGGAACAGGCGCGCCGGCTGCAGACGTTGCTCACCCAGGCCGGCGCCGTCGCCACCATCAACTTCTACAACGCCGGTCACACGCTCACCCGCGACGATGTGCACGGCGCAGCCAACTGGATCTCCGCGGTTACCTCGCCGCCGAAGGCTCCGCGGCCGGCGTAACCAGCACCGGCAGCCCGCGCTCGATCTCGGCGCGTTGCGGCTCCAGCCACGGCGGAAGAATCAGCTGCGTGCCCAACGCATCCGCGCTCTCATCGATCTCGAAGCCGGGGCCGTCCGTCGCAAGCTCGAACAGCGCCCCGCCCGGCTCGTTGAAGTACACGGACTTGAACCAGAAGCGGTCGATCACCGCCGTGGTCCGCGTGCCGACGTCGTGCAGCTGCTTCCGCGCCGCGAGCTCCGCCGTATCATCGGCTACCCGCCACGCGACGTGGTGTACGCGCCCCGTGCCCCACGCGCCGCGCGCGACGGCCGGAAGCTCCTCCACATCGAGCACGCGCCCCGACCCGCCGTTGCCGAGAGCATAACGCTTCCAGCCATTCTCTTCGGCGAGCAGAGAGAAGCCCATCCCCTCCGTGAGCAGCCTGTCGGTTGGCGCGATGTTCCTTTCCGAAATGCGAACCGTGTGCAGCCCCCGAATCTGGTGCTCGACGGGAACCGGGCTTCCGTTCCACGGCGTGAACTCGCGCTCGTCGCTCGTCTCCACCAACGCGAGCGCGAGCCCGTGAACGTCCGTGAAGGGAAGGGCGCGCTCGCCGAAGCGCGTGGCCTGCGGCCCGATCTTCACGCCATGCTTTTGCAGTCGCTCCGTCCAGAACGTCAACGATCCCGCCGGCACGGCGAGCGAGACCTCGTTCGTGAGCCCGGTGCCGTCCCGCCCGCGCGGCATGTGCGCCCACGGGAAGAAGGTCAGATCCGAGCCCGCATGCCCCTCCGCATCGGCGTAGAACAGGTGGTACGTGGACGGGTCATCCTGATTGACCGACTTCTTGACGAGCCGCATCCCGAGGACGCCGGCGTAGAAATCGAGATTTTCCTGCGCGGGCCCCGCGATCGCGGTGACGTGATGGATCCCGGTGATGTTCGACATGTGCTGTGCTCACGGACGAGGACGAGTACCAAAGTATCTTACTACTGAGATAAACGCGTCTTCCGTTTGGATCGTTCCCGGGGCAGCGGCTCCTTCTCCGCGCCCTTCCCGAGCGTCCGCAGCATCCCCGCGAGCCGCTTCTGCTCCTTCGGCGTGAGCGCGTCGAGCACTTTGGCGAGCCGCTTGGCGTGGCCGGGAAAGATCTGCCTGATCAGCGCGCTTCCCTCGGGCGTGAGCACGGCGAAGCGCGAACGCTTGTCGCCCGGGAAGCTCTCGCGCGTCACGAGCCCCTTGGCCTCGAGGCGATCCACGAGGTAGGTGACGCCACCGCTCGTCACCAGGATCTTCCTCTGGAGGTCGCCGAGGAGCAGCGGTCCCTTGTGGTAGAGTGCCTCGAGAATGCCGAACTCGGAGGCGGTGAGGTCGTATCGCGCGACGTCCGCGGTGACGTGTCGGGAGATGGCGAGATAGGCCCGCGCGAGCACGACCCACGCCTTGAGCGCGGCTGCCGAATCCTTCTCGGCCTTGCTGCGCTTGGACCCCGACGCGGACGGGAGTGCAGAATCGTTGGGCGGCGCTGTCATCTCAGCGCTAAGATAATCGCGGGCCGCGACGAACGCGACCCGAGCCGGTCAGTCCGCGGACTCGCTCCCGGGGTCATACTCCGCGGGGGTTTCCACCGTCACCCGGCGCTGCTCCCCGCTCGCGCGCGCGGCCCGCTGCCGCTGCCGCCCGAACGCCTCTTTCGCGTACTGCCGCACAGCCTCCCAGTCGCCGTGCTTGCCGCGGATCTCATCCGTCCATCCGGTGCGCAGGTCCCGCTCCACGCTCTCGAATGGCATCCCATTGTACGCCGGGTTCGCCGCGGCAATGTGTCCGACGAGATAGGCCGGGCGCACCATCTCGTAGGAGCGGTCCGCGAGGCGCGTGGGCGAGAAGTCGTAGTGGGCGCGATACACGACGTCATCTTCGAACGTCACCTGTCGCACGGACGCGGCAACATCCCGCTCGGCCCACCAGCCACCAACCGACTCGGCAATCGCGTGGAGCACGATGTCGAGAGAGCGCCCGAGCGCGGTCACTTCGCGCTCGTGCTCCGGGGGTGCGGGTAGGTCGTTCGCGCGGCGCTCCTCGTTCGCTCGCCGGTCTTCTCGTCTGCGCTCCATGACTCACCTCTGCGTACGCGTTCTCGCAACGCTTGCAAGGACGGGACCGATATCTCGACCACACGGCGGCGGCGACTACGCCTGTCGCTCCAGCACAAGATACCTTACAGGGGCCGATTCGCGCCATTGCGATTGTGGGCAAGAACCGCCACGATTTGTTGCATGTCGCCTATCAGGATCGGTACCCAGGGATGGAACTACGACTCCTGGGTGGGCCCGTTTTATCCCGACGGGACTCGCGCGCCGGACTATCTCACGCTGTACGCGCGCGCCTTCGACACCGTTGAGGTCGACTCGACCTTTTATGCGATTCCGGCGTCGAAGGTCGTGCGTGGATGGGCGGCCCGCACGCCGAATAATTTTCTCTTTGCGCTGAAGCTCCCGCAGGAGGTCACGCACGAGAAGCGGCTGCGCGCGGCCGAGGACACGTCGGCGCTCTTCTTCGATCGCGCGCGCGAGCTCGGAGCGAAACTCGGCCCCGTGCTCATCCAGCTCGGCCCCGACTTCGGTCCATCGGAGCTCCCCGCACTCGCCGCCTATCTGCCCACGCTCCCAGCGTGACATCCAGTTCGCCATCGAGTTCCGCGATCGGCGGTGGATCAACGACGGAGTGATCGCGCTGCTCGCCGAGTATCGCGTCGCGCTTACGCTTACGGACGCGCGCTGGATCCAACGCAAGACGATGCTCGCGCTCGCCGATCGTCCGACCGCCGACTTCGCGTACGTGCGGTGGATGGGGCCCGATCGCGACATCGTCGACTACTCGCGATTGCAGTTCGATCGCACTCGCGAGATCGAACAGTGGTCGGAGGCGCTGCTCATGCTCATCCAGAAGGTCACGGCGGTGTACGGCTACGTGAACAACCACTTCGCGGGGCACTCGCCCGCATCCGCGCGCCAACTGCAGCGACTGTTCGGCCAGACTCCCGTAGATCCGAGCGACCTCGGCGAGCAGATCAGCCTCTTCTGAGTTCCTGCTGCGCGTTAGCTCGAATGGGCGCACCGTTATCTTTTTTCGAATGAAGCGACGTAACGTGCTCGCTGCCGTCCTCGCGGTCGTGACGGCGTTGATTTTCTCGCGCCTCGGGGTCTGGCAGCTGCAGCGACTCGGCGAGCGCCGCGCGCGGAACGACGCCCTCTCGTCTCGGCTTCGCACGCCGGCGCTCCCGTTGTCGCAACTCCCCGCAGACAGCGCGGGCGCGCACTGGCGTCGCGCACTCGCGACCGGGAGCTACGATTTCGACCACCAGATCGTGCTCAGCGGCCGCACCCACGATGGCTCCCCGGGCGTGCAGATTCTCACGCCGCTGCACCCGGCAAGCGGAGGGCCGGCGGTGCTCGTCAATCGCGGCTGGGTCTACTCGCCGGACGCCGCCTCGGTGGACCTGGGCAAGTGGGACGAGCCGCCGCACGCGACGGTGTCAGGGTACCTGGAAGATTTCGTGCATGGGGGGCGGGGTGTGGCGCGACTCCCCTCGCACACGAATGCCTGGACGCGCCTCGACGCCGACGAGCTCCGAACCGCGTTCCCCTTTCCTATCGCCGCGTACTATCTCGTCGAGCTCGACACGCTCGCTGCGTACCGCGCCGCGCACGAGCTCCCCAGCGTCACACCCGTGCGCCTCGAGCTCCCACAGATGGACGACGGGCCGCACCTCAACTATGCGATCCAGTGGTTCACCTTCGCCGCGGTGGCCCTGGTGGGTGTCGGCACTCTCATTGCGCAGGACGAAAGGCGTGGCAAGCGCCCGCCTGACGCCCGTTAGGCAGGGTTTTCCCTGTATCGCGCCGCCGGGCGGATGGTAACTTGAAGAAACACCAATCCTTATCTCGAGACGCACATGGGAAAGATCACCGAGGAACTGGCGACGGAGCAGGAAGCTCGCGATGTCGCGGAAGCGGCGCGCGAGAGCGATTGGACTGAGCCGAGCTTCCTCCGCGAGCTCTTTCTGGGCCGGCTGCGACTCGACCTGATCCACCCGTTTCCGCCGGAGAACGAGGCCGAGAAGGAGAATGCGCGCCCGTTCATGGAGAAGCTGCGCGCGGTGATGAGTACGGTCGACTCCGACGCGATCGATCGCGAGGGGCACATCCCCGAAGAGGTGGTGCAGAAGCTCCGGGACATCGGCGCGTTCGGAATCAAGATTCCGCGCGAGTACGGAGGTCTCGGCCTCTCGCAGGTGAGCTACATCCGCGCGATCGGCATGGTGACGTCGAAGGACGGATCGCTCACCGCGCTTCTCTCCGCGCACCAGTCGATCGGATTGCCGCAGCCGCTCAAGCTCTTCGGCACCGATGCGCAGAAGAAGAAATTCTTCCCCCGGCTGGCCAAGGGCGCGATCTCTGCCTTCGCGCTCACGGAATCCAATGCGGGCAGCGATCCCGCGAACATGCGCACCAGTGCCACGGTCACGGAGGATGGCTCGCACTACATCCTCAACGGCACGAAGCTCTGGTGCACCAACGGCACGCGGGCCGAGCTGATCGTGGTGATGGCGCGCACCCCGGATGCGGTCGTCAACGGCAAGTCGAAGAAGCAGATCACGGCGTTCATCGTCGAGACGAGCTGGCCGGGCGTCGAGATCGTGCACCGCTCGCGCTTCATGGGACTCAAGGCGATCGAGAACGGTGTCATCCGCTTCAACAACGTGCGTGTGCCCAAGGAGAACATTCTCTGGGGCGAGGGGAAGGGGCTCAAGCTCGCGCTCATCACGCTCAACACCGGGCGGCTCACGCTGCCGGCGAGCGCGGCGTACGGCGCGAAGGCGATGCTGCAGGTGGTTCGCGAGTGGGGAAATGACCGCGTGCAGTGGGGCCAGCCGATCGGCAAGCACGAGGCGATCGCGCAGAAGATCGCGCTGATGGCCGCGAACACGTTTGCCATGGAGTCGATCGCGGAACTCGCGAGCGCGATGGCCGACCGCGGCGGTTACGACATCCGCCTCGAGGCCGCGATCGCGAAGCTCTGGAACACCGAGGCTGGATGGCGCATCGTCGATGATGCGCTCCAGATCCGCGGAGGACGCGGCTACGAGACGGCGGACTCGCTCAAGGCACGAGGCGAGGCGCCGATCCCGGTGGAGCGCGCGATGCGTGACTTCCGCATCAATCTCATCTTCGAGGGTTCCTCGGAGATCATGCGGCTGTTCATCGCGCGCGAGGCGGTCGATCACCACTTCAAGACGGCGTTCGACGTGGTCAATCCGAAGGCGACGGGCAAGCAGAAGTGGGCAGCGCTCGTGCGCTCCGCGAAGTTCTATCCCACCTGGTACACCAGCGCGCTGGGTGGGGAACATGAAGGGCTACGGCGAGTTTGGTGTGCTCGCCGGGCACGTTCGGTTCATCGACTCCACGGCGCGCAGGCTCGGCCGCGCGATCTTTCACGCGATGGTGAAGCTGGGCCCGAAGCTCGAGCGACGGCAGATGGTGCTCTTCCGTGCGGTGGACATCGGTGCGGAGCTGTTCGCGATGAGTGCCGCGTGCACGCGCGCGCTGATGCTGAGCAGGACGGTCGACGCCAACTCGGGCGCAACGAACGCAATCGATCTCGCGGACTTGTTCTGCCGCGAGTCGAGGCTCCGCATCGCCGCGCACTTCGACAATCTGTTCGGCGCGAACGACGCGGAGATCTATCGGGTGTCGCAGCAGGTGCTGAGGGGAGAGTACGAGTGGCTCGAACGCGGTATCATCGAGGCGCCGGAGCCGGCGCCGAGCGGGATGTCGGCGGAGGCCAAGCGCGAGCGGCCGGAACCGGCGATCGTCGGCTAGATTGACGGACTTCTGACGCCAGTTGCTCTGGCCGCTACACCACCTGCGCAATAAAATCCGGCTGTAACTCGCTCGCCCTCGTACCATCGAGTCCGCGTGTCGCTCGCGTCGCCGCCCAAACGTTCCCTGCTGCCATTGTTCGTGTCGCTCGCGCTGCACGCGCAGACCGTTGCGTACGTTCCGGCGCCGCCGCGAGAGGCTCACGGCGCCGCCGGCGGCGCGGTCGCCGTGCGCGCGGCCGCGCCTCCGACGATCGACGGCAAGGATGACGACGCGATCTGGCGCACGACGCCCGAGATCACTGCGTTCCAACAGTTTACGCCTACCAACGGAGCCGCCGCCTCGTTTCGCACGTCGGTGAAGGTCTCGTACGACGATCGCTATCTCTACGTGCTCGTTCGGATGTACGATCCGCACCCCAACAGCATTCGCGCGTTTCTCAGCCGCCGCGACGTCGCGACGCCGTCCGATCGTGTGAAGCTCATGATCGACTCGTATCACGACCGGCGAACGGGTTACGAGCTCGCCGTGAATCCAAAGGGCGTGAAGAGCGACTGGTACACCTTCAACGACGCGCAGGAAGATCCCTCGTGGGACGGCGTGTGGGATGTGGCGACGTCGATCGATTCACTCGGATGGATCGCGGAATACCGCGTACCGTTCAGCCAGATGCGATTCCCTCGCGGCACCAGCCACGTCTTCGGGCTCGGCATCGTCCGCGACATCGCCCGACTCAATGAGCGCGACAGCTGGCCGCTCATCCGCCGCGACCGCACCGGGATTGCGTCGCAGTTCGGGGAGCTCACGGGCATCGAAGGACTGGGAACGCCGCGCCATCTCGAGGTGATGCCCTATGTGGTCACGAAAAACGTGACCACAACCACACCAGAGCTCGCGTACGGACATCAGCAGCAGCTCACGGGAGGCGCCGACGTCAAGTACGGCGTGACATTGAATTTCACGCTCGACGCAACTGTCAATCCGGACTTCGGTCAGGTCGAATCCGATCCCGCCGTTCTCAATCTCTCCGCATTCGAAACGTTCTATCAGGAGAAGCGGCCGTTCTTCATCGAGGGATCCGGGATTCTCCGGTTCGATCTCCAGTGTAACAACAACGTGTGCAGCAACTTGTTCTACTCCCGCCGTATTGGTCGCGCACCGGAGATCACGGACACCTCCACCACCGCGCTGCTTCCCGCATACACCTCGATTCTCGGAGCGGCCAAGCTCACAGGGCGCACCCAACACGGCCTTTCGGTGGGCATTCTCGAGGCCGCGACAAGTCGCGAGATCGGCTCGCTCGGGCAGACTCTGGAGCCGCGATCCAACTATCTGGTCGCGCGCGCGCAGCAGGAGCTCGGGGACAACACCGGGAGCATCGGTGTGATGCTGACGGGGGTGAATCGCCAGCTCGATGACTTCTCCGCCGACTCGCTGCGGCGCACCGCGTACGCGGCGGGACTCGACTTCCGCCGAGATTTTCATCACAACGACTACCGGTTGTCCGGATATTTCGCGAAGAGCGAGGTGACCGGCACGCCGCGCGGCATCGCGGTGACGCAGGCCAACAGCACGCACTACTATCAGAAGCCGGATGACGGAGAGAGTTACGACACTACGCGCACGTCGCTGGGCGGCGATGCCGAGCGGCTGCGCTTCGAAAAAATCAGTGGGACCGTGCAATTCCTGGAGTCGTTCATCCGGTACTCACCCGGCTTCGAGGTCAACGATCTCGGCTTTCTCACCGAAGCGGGAGAGCAGAAACAGAGCTCCTGGCTCGGCGTCAATCTGCTCACGCCCACGTCGCTGTATCGCCAGCTGTTCCTGAACTTCCAGCAGCACAATCAGTGGAATACCGTGCGGATGAGTGCATCGGATCTCACCGACAACGATGCCGGCTTCTCCGCGGACGCCGAGCTGAAAAACAGTTGGTGGGCGCACGGCGTTCTGACCTTTCATCGCTTCCTGCCGGTGTACGACGACCGTGCCTCTCGCGGCGGGCCCGCGCTGCGGCGCGTGCCATACACCAATGCATCGATCGAGATCGATGGCGATCCGCGGCTTCGGCTGCTCCCCGCGCTCGGTGCATATGCGTGGCGCGGTCAGGGTCAGGGTACCCAGTCGTGGGGCTATGGCGTGGACCCATCGCTCACCTTCCGTCTGTCTCGCAGCGTCACCGGCAGCATCGGCCCGCACTTCGAGCACAACTCGGACAACAATCAGTGGGTGGACAACCTGATTGCCGATGGCGGCGCGGACACGGCCTACACCTTCGGCCACCTCGACCAGAACACGGTGTCGCTCACGACCCGCGTCGATTACACGATGAGCCCGAAGCTGTCGCTGCAGATCTACGCACAGCCGTTCGCGAGCAGCGGCAAGTACACGGACTGGCGCGAGCTGAACGAACCGCGCAATGCGAACTACGCGCTGCGCTACAAGCCGTACGGCACTCCGGACGGACTGTCCCAGTACAACTTCGACGTTGCCGAGTTCAACTCGAACGTCGTGCTGCGCTGGGAATACCGTGCGGGCTCCGCGATCTACGCCGTGTGGACGCAGGGACGGGGCTTCGAGAATGACGGCTCCGCCTTCGGCAACTTCAACGTGCACGGGAGCGCGCGCGACCTCTACGCGATCCACCCGGACAACACCTTCCTCATCAAGGCCTCGTACTGGTTCAGCCTGTGATGGTCAGTCGCCCGTGATCATATTGTCCGTATGACACGAGTCGCCTATCTGGGCCTTGGCGCGATCGGCGCGCCGATGGCCAAGCATCTCGCGCAGCCTCCGTTCGAGCTCACCGTGTGGAATCGCACCGCGGCGAAGGCGCGAAGCTTTGCATTCTCCGCGGGCACCGGCGTTCGTGTGGCGAAATCGGCCGCCGACGCGGCGCGCGGCGCCGAGTTCGTGCTCGTCTGCCTCCCCACATTGCAGGACGTGGATTCGCTGCTCGACGGCGCGGACGGACTGCTCGCTGGCGTCGTCCGCGGCTCCATGGTGATCGACTGCACCTCCGGCGATCCGATGACATCGCGCACGATCGCGGCGCGTCTCGCCGCTATCGGCGTGAGTTACCTCGACGCGCCGGTGAGTGGCGGAACCGCCGGCGCGGAGAAGGGAACGCTAACCGTCATGTGCGGCGGCGACGCTGCGCTGTTCGAACGCGCGATGCCGGTGCTGCGCGCGTTCGGCGAGAAGATCGTGCTGTGCGGCCCCACGGGATCCGGCTGCGCCGTGAAGGCGGTGAACAACGCGCTGCTCGCCGTGCACGTGTGGGCCGCCGGCGAGGGGCTCGCCGCACTCGCCAAGGCGGGGGTATCGCCCGCGGTCGCGCTCGACGTCATCAACGCGTCGAGCGGCATGAGCCGAACCACCGAGCGCCTCTTCCCGGAGCGCGTGCTCTCGCGCGCGTTCCCGCGCACCTTCCGCCTTGCCTTGCTCGACAAGGACGTCGGCATCGCGGCCGGCGTCGCCCGCGAGCAGAAAGTCCCGTCGCCGCTCCTCCAACTCACCAGCGAGCTCTTTCGCGCCGCCCACGCCATGCTCGGCGAGGAAGCCGATCACGTCGAGGCGGTGCGCCTCATCGAGCAGTGGGCGGGAGTGGAGATCAAGTGACGACGGCTGCAATTCAGCCGCACATTGCGCGCGTGCCGGGCGTCGATGAGATTCGCGCGCGCTTCCCCGCGCTCGAGCGCGTGCACGGAGGTCATCCCGTGGCGTACTTCGACGGACCGGGGGGAACGCAGGTGCCTGCGAGCGTCGTCGATGCGATGCGCGACTACCTGCTGCACCACAACTCGAACTCGCATTGGGCGTACCCAACGAGCCTCGAGACCGATGAGGTCATCGACGCGGCCCGCGCGGCCGCCGCGGACTTGCTGAACGCCGCGCCAAACGAGGTCGTCTTCGGCGCGAACATGACCACCCTCGCCTTCTCGCTCTCGCGCGCCCTCGCCCCGACCTTCGTGCCAGGTGACGAGATCGTCGTCACGGAGATGGATCATCACGCGAACGTCGCGCCGTGGACGCGCCTCGCGGCCGAGCGGGGCGTGCTGGTGCGCATGGCGCGCATGAATACCGACACGGGCGCGCTCGACTGGTCGCATCTCGAGCAACAGCTCACGGCGCGCACGCGGCTCCTCGCCATTGGCGCCTCCTCGAACGTGCTCGGCACCATCACCGACGTCGCGCGCGCGACGCGCTCGCGCACGCGCTCGGGGCGCTGGTGTTCATCGATGCCGTCGCCTACGCGCCGCACGCGCTCGTCGACGTGCGCGCTCTCGGCTGCGATTTCCTCGCGTGCTCACCGTTCAAGTTTTACGGTCCGCACCTGGGAGTGCTGTACGGGCGGCACGAGCTGCTCGCGTCGCTCGATGTGGCCAGGCTGGCTCCCGCGCCCGCGCAGGCGCCCGATCGATGGGAGACCGGCACGCTCAACTTCGAGGCGCTCGCCGGCACCACCGCCGCGATCGAGTTCATGGCATCGCTGGGCGGAAGCGGAGTCAGTGCGCGCGACGGCCGCCGCGCGCGGCTCGCGCGCGCGTACGACGCAATGCACGCGCGCATTGAGCCACTCTTCGCAACGCTGTGGAACGGGCTCGCCGGCATTCGCGGCGTGAGACTCTATGGCGCGCCGCCGGGCGATGGGCCGCGCTCGCCGACCGCCTCCTTCACGGTGGCCGGCGTCGACTCGGGCCTGGTCGCAACGCGCCTGGCGAACGAGTGGGGCGTATTCGCGTCCAACGGGAATTTCTACGCCGCCACCATCGCGGAGCGCTACGGGATCGGCCGCTCCGGATTTGTGCGCGCGGGATGCGCCTGCTACACCACCGCGGAAGAGATCGATCGTCTCCTGAACGGCGTGCGCGTCATTTCGGCTTCGTCGTCGTAACGAACGGCTTCTTCCGCGACACCTCCTTCTTCTCCAGTGCGGAGAGGAACGGCTCGTACACGGAGCCCGGGCTCCACAGCACCCAGCCGTCGTAGCCCGCGTCGTAGACGGCGCGCTTCTGCTCCTCGAGCTCGGGCGCACCGTACTTCGGCGTCATCCCCTTGAGCGAGAACGCCTGCAGCCACGGCCGAACGTGATTCCCCGCATCGACGCCGATCTTCAGATCGCGCTCGTGCGCACGATGGATCGCCGCGAAAATGATCTTGTACGGCTCGGTGTTCGGCCTGTCCACTCCGAACGATCCGTGCGGGTAGTGCGACGGATACACCATTGGCAACAGCACATTGCTGTGCGGCGCGAGCTCCTCCCACTGCTGGCCGATCTCGAGCGCACCGGGCACAGTCGTGACGAGCCCGAAGATGTCGGCGGTGCAGCGGGCGCCCGCGGCGTGCACGCGCGGACACGCGGCCTTGAAAAACTCGCCCAGCGCGTGCGGCTTCGTGACGCCGTTCGCATCCTTGAACACCTGCTGGGGCAGGCTCTTGTAGGGTTCCGGAAAGCGGATGTAGTCGAACTGCACCTCGCCGAATCCCATCTTCGCCATCTCGACGGCGACGCGGATGTTGTATTCCCAGATCGAGTGGTCGTACGGATCGACCCACGTCAGCCCCTTCTTGTCGCGCCACGGCGTGCCGTCCGGCTTCCGGATCACGTGCTCGGCGCTGTTGCGCGCGGTCACCGAATCCTTGAACGTCACGAGACGCGCGATCGCCAGAATGTGATGCGCGTGCAGCGTGTCCAGCATCTCCTTCAGGTGGGGCACCTTCCCCGCGTTGCCGGCGTTGCGCTTCACCATCGAGTCCGCGCTCTCGAAGTTGAGCCCGAACTCATCCTTCATGTCGATCACGAGCGCGTTGATCTCGGTGGAGTCGGCGATGGCGATGAGCTCGTGCATCCGCTTCGGGCTCTGCGACGCCCACCGGTTCACGTACAACGCGCGTACGATCTGCGAGTCGTCCACGAAGGAATGGGCGAGAAGGTCGGGCTTCCCCGGCGTCGGCTTCGAGGAACCCGGCTTCGCGGTGGTATCGGTGGCGGGAGCGGCAACCGGGGGGTGTGCCGGTTCCTGGGCGACGGCCGTACGTTTTCCTTCACCGGCGCCGCAGGCTGCGAGCGTCAGGAAAAGGAGGGGAATGCTGCGCATGTCGTGGAGGTGCTCTGCTGAGGTGTGGGGCCGCGACCGTGCGACGCGGCGACGGTAAATTACGACGAACCGCCCGCTTCCGTCACAGGCTATATTCAGCACCGCATGCCACGCCTCGCATTCCTCGCACTTCTCCTTGCGGTCGCCGCCTGCCGGCCATCCCCTCGAACTCCCCCATCCGGGGAGTTTCTCGTGCTCGCCGGTGATTCCACATTCTGGGTTCACACGGGCGCCCAGGGGATCCGGGCTCGAGGATCGCCGCTGCACCTCGCCCGCTACCGCGGCCGCTACTACGAGGTCTACATCACCGACGACGACCGCTCCTATACGGACGCGCTCATTGTCGGCCAGCAGATGTACCGCCGCGATCTCCTCAGCGACGACTCGGCGCTCGTCTTCGAGGACACCACGATCAGCCACATCGCCCGCTGGTATGGGCGCGCGCACCCGAACGACCATCCGCTCGAGGCGGACGACGAGCCGGACACCGAGCCGCATGTCACGGCGCAGAGCGAGCTCAATACGGTCGCTCAGCACGCCCAGTACCTGTCCTATCAATACAAGGCGGACCTTTCCGTCACCGGCAGCGAGGAGTGGCACATTGCTCGGCGGGGTGTCGTCGACCTGCGCGATGCCGCCGCACCCACGGTCGCCGATATCTTTGGGACGAGCAACGGGCAGTACATCCTTCGCCGCGGGCGGACGCTGTTCGAGCGGGCGCGCGATTCTCTGCGCGCGACTCGCGATGCGTCGTCGCACGAGGCGGCGCGCGCGATCGCCGACTTCCGCTTCGACGACGCGAGCTTCAACATCGCCGAGGTAAACGGGGAGCCGGCGGTGAAGTTCTACGCCCCTGGGCACGGCGCGCGGGCCGGCGGCTACGCGCTTCCGCTCCCCGCCATTCCGGTTTCCGCGCCCGGCTGGTGGAACGACGCGCGCGACGGACTTCCGATGTCCGGCGAAGCCGGTGGCATCGCCTGGAAGCACAATGGATATCGCGTGGTCGCGCGCCCCACCCGCGAGGACAGCGCAATGCTCTCGCTCATCGATAGCACCGGGCACGAATGGAAGATCGCTGAGCTCCCCGCGCTGCCGCGGCGCATCTTCTGGGTGGACAGCGGGACCACGGATAACGCGACGCGGCACGCCCTCGCCCGCGCGTTCGATGAGGCCGCGCTGTACTCCGACGACGTTCGCGCCACATCTGCCCATATCGCGAGACGGCGCGCGCCGCGACTGCGGCTCGCCGCCGCCGCGCGTCCGCGCGACCGCTTGGCCACGCGGCGTGCGCGCGTGCCGATTCCCGAGCGAACAAGAAGGCGCCGATGACCGGTCCCGCAAAAACGCCGAGGCAGTCCGAGGCCGTCATCGCCGATCTCATGATGCCGCAGCATGCGAACGGGCTACGCATTCCGTCCGTGTTCGGCGGAGTGATCCTGAGCATGGTCGATCGCTGCGCCGCGCTCAGCGCGATGCGGCACGCGGGCGGTCAGGCCACCACGCTCTCGATCGACAAAATCCTTTTCAAGGAACCCATCTGGGTGGGCGAGCTCGTGGAGATTCGCTCGCGCGTCGTGTTCGTGGGGACTACGTCGATGGCGGTACTCGCAAACGTGTACGCCGAGAACATCGCGCAGGGGAGCCGCAGGCACGCGAACGAGTGCTGGCTCACCTTCGTCCACCTCGGTGCCGACGGCAAGCCGGCGCCCGTGCCGCAGCTCACGCTCGAGACTCCCGAGGACCGCCTCATGCACGTCGTGGCCGGGCGTCGCCGCGCTCAGTCCCTGGCGGAGCGCGGCTGAGCGCCGCGCCCCTCAGCGGTTCTCGATCTCCCGCTCTCCCGGCACCACCCGTGTCGCGCGTCCCTCGCCCGGGTGCGACTTCGCCTCGTTGAAGCGATTGCCCTTCAATCGAAGCTCTTCGAATGAAGAATGCGAACTCCTCCGGAGTCTGCTCGTCAGCGATCGCTGGAATGAGCCCCTTTACAAGCGTGATGCGCTCGGCGAGGGTGAGACGGTTCGCGTCATCGACCAATCGGCGGAGCTCGGGGTGATTCATCCAGTCGGTACTGCTGCTCGTCGTCATCAGTTGCTCCGGTTCGTGATAGTGCGTGGCAATCGCGCGGGGCGTCAGCTGAGAGCATTCATGCTCCGTGCCCGCTCAAGTTCATGCTCCGAGCTACCGAGACTCAATATGTGACCGACATAGCCTTCCCCCAGATTGGGCCGGAACGCTCGCGGCGATTCGGGGACTGGCTTCCATCCCTGAAATCAAACGCGGTCGCCATCGGCGCGCTCGCAAGCTACGCGCTCTTCCGCCTGATCGTGAACTCGGGGCGCGTCGCCGAGCGGCCATCGCTGACCTTCGATTGGCTGATTTTCGTCGCGGCCCACGTATGCATGGCATATTGGGCGTTTCGCGCATTCTCGGTCACCCGCGACGAGCCGCGAACCAATCGCGCCTGGCTCCTCATCGGCATCTCCGAGCTCGGTTCAATCGTCGGATCGTTCGGCGAGACGATGTTGGAGATTCTCTATCACCGGGTCCAGCTGCCGCTGTGGATTCACCTCATTTTCGCCGCGGTGTACACTGACCGTTCGCCGCCGGGCTACTCTCCTTCCCGATTGCACCTCGCCGGCGCGACGACCGCATCACCCTCTCCTTCGACATAGCCACCGTCGCGCTCAGCGGGATGATGGTTTTTTGGTACTAGAGCGTACGCACAGGCGTTTTCGACCACACGACCACGCTCGCGAACAAGGCGATCGTCATCGGCTATCCCTCGGCCGATCTCGCGTTGCTGCTCACCTCCTCGATTCTTCTGGTACGCTCGGTCGACGTCCGTAGCCGGAAGATCTTCGGGCTGATTGCCCTGGGCTATCTGTGCTCCTCGGTTGCCGACTTCTGGTACGGCTATCTGCAGATGGGTCCCGCGTACCACCGCAGCTACTGCTGTCAATGTCTGCTGGTTCGCCGCCGAGGTCTTTCTGATTCTTGCGGCTGTGTCTCAGTCCAAGCACTCGGCGCAACCGGATATCCCGAGGCGCGAGACAGCGCGATGGATGGCGGAAATTCCAACCATTGCCGTGGCGCTCGCGTTCGGCATCCTGTTCATCGCGCTTACGCAGAATCGTTGAAAATGTGGAAGTGCAGCTCGGCGTCGGCGCGCTCGTGATGACCATGCTCGCGATCGCGCGCCAGCGCATCTCGGCCCGCAATGCCACGCGACTCCTGAGCGAGAGAACCGCGCGCGACGCGCGCTTTCGCGCGCTCGTGCAGAACTCGAGCGACGTCGTGATCGTCCTGGACGCATCGCTGCGCGCGACCTACGTGAGCCCGGCCATCGGCGGCGTGCTCGGACTCGATTTCGAGCAAGGAGTCGGGCGGACGTTCGTCGAGTGGGTGGCGCCCGAGGACCGCGAGGAGGCCGCAATGCAGCTGGCGAGAGCTGCGGCGACGCCATCCTCCACCGAATCGCTCCGCTGCCGCCTGATGCACGCGGACGGCACCCTGCGCACAATGGAGACGCTGGCAACGAATCTGCTCGGCGATCCCGCCGTGAGGGGAATCGTGCTCAACTCCCGCGACATCACGCGGCGCGCGGCGCTCGAAGCGCAGGTGCAGCACACGCAGAAGCTCGAGGTCGTGGGGCAGCTCGCCGGCGGGATCGCGCACGACTTCAACAATCTCCTGATGGTAATCGGCGCCAACGCGGAATTCGTTCTGAGCGATGAGAGCGATCTCGCGGCGAGACGCGAAGCAGCGGCGGAGATCAAGGACACCACCAAGCGCGCCGCTGCGCTCACGAAGCAGCTGCTGGCGTTCAGCCGCAGACAGGAAACGCGTCCCGTCATCATCAACCCGAACGACATCGTTCGTCACGTCGAGCGGATGCTCGTGCGCCTCATGCAGCATGCGGCGCAAGTCGCAACGGACCTCACCGATGGACTCGCGTCGATCGAGATCGATCCTGGGCAGCTCGAGCAGGCGCTGCTCAATCTCGCCGTCAACGCGCGCGATTCGATGCCTGCGGGCGGGCTGCTCCGGATCAGTACACGCAATGTCACGATCACTGAGCGCACGACGGTGGACCGCGGAACCCTCACGCCCGGCGACTACGTGGCGATCAGCGTGCAGGACAATGGTTCCGGAATGCGCGCAGATGTGCGAAGCCGAATCTTCGAGCCTTTCTTCACGACCAAACCGATCGGCTCGGGAACGGGACTCGGTCTCGCCATGGTGCTCGCGGTCGTGCACCAGGCCAACGGGAACGTTCAGGTCCAGAGCGGACTGGGTGAAGGCACCATCATCACGCTCTATTTTCCCGTGATCGCGACCACTCCGAAGAAGCTGGTGGAGCGTCCCCAGACCTCGGCGCTGCGCGGAACGGGGCGGATACTCGTCGTCGACGATGAGGAGGGCGTGCGAACCGTGCTGCAGCGGCTGCTTCGCCGCATCGGCTACGAGGTCGACGCGGTGGGCGATGCCAACACGGCGCTGGCGATGTTGGCGGTGACGCCGCTGCGCTTCGATCTCGTCCTCTCGGACATCCTGATGCCGAACAAGACGGGGCTCGAGCTCGCGACCGAGTTGATCGACGCGAAGATTCCCGTTGCAATCGTCCTGATGACGGGATTTGCCGACAGCGCGATCGTGAGTGAGGCATCTCTTACGCACAGTCTGCCAGTGCTTCGGAAGCCGTTCGAGGTGGAGGAGCTCGCCATCATCCTCGATGACGCGCTTTCGCGCAGATGCGATCAGCCGGGTGGCTGCTGAGCCTGCCCCTTGCCGTGCGCGCCTCGCGAGACACAACATTCCGGCGATGAAGACGACCTTCACTCTCGCCGAAGCGAATCGCACTCTTCCGCTCATCAGCCGCATCGTGACTGATCTCGTCGCACGCTATCCGGCCTGGCGCGAGCTCGTGGAGGAGTACGAGCTTCTGTCCGCGAGCCAGCGCGCGGACTCGCCCGACCCGCGCCTCGAGCCCCTCGAGCGACGAGTCACGGCGATCGCGCGCGAGATCGACGGCTATATTCACGAGATCACGGAGCTTGGGCGCCGAAGTGAAGGATCCACTCGACTCCGGACTCGTGGACTTCCCCGGACGGCACGAAGGACGGCCGATCTACTTCTGCTGGAAGCTCGGCGAGGAAGTCATCGACCACTGGCACGAGCGCGACGGCGGCTTCGCCGGACGCCGATCGATCGACGCATTGGAGTTTGCAGACGAATGACCGATAGCACCCGCAGTTACACGTCTCCCGACGGCACCGACTGGGCCGTACAGGTGATGCTTCCCGGCGCGACGAACGCGATGATCGTATTCGAGCACCCGGACGGCGGGAGCTCGCGACGCGACCGCTACAACTGGGTGAACATCGCGGGTCCCGGCGCGCGCAACGTTACGTCGCGGGCCGATGCCGCGGCCGTGCTGCGCGAGCTGACGGACGCGCAGATCGCGCTGCTCTTTCGTCGCTCGATGCCGATCAGCGCCGGGGCGAACTAGCCGGATCGGTCGCGGCGCGACCGGCGCCATCGGCAACTTCGATGCGCTCGTCGGGGAAGGGAATCTCGATCTCCATTCCATCGCGCGCGAGCACGACTTCCTCGAAAACCTCGCGCGCTTCCCGCAGCAACTCGCCGGGGTCGCGCGAGTAGCGCGCCGAGAAGTGCGTGAGCGCGAGACGACGTACGCCCGCCGCGGCGGCGATGCGCGCGGCCTCGCGCGCAGTGGAGTGTCCAGTCTCCGCCGCACGCGCGGCCTCTTCATCCGCGAACGTCGCCTCGTGGATGAGCAGATCGGCGCCGCGTGCCGCCTCGACCGTCGTATCGCTCGGGCGCGTATCGCCGGATATCGCAACGGTGCGTCCGGAGCGCCGCGGTCCAACGAGCACGTGCGGCTCGATCACGCGTCCGTCGTCGAGCGTCACGCTTTCGCCCTTGTGGATCTTCCCCCACAGCGGCCCCTCCGGAATACCGAGTGAGCGCGCGCGATCGGGATCGAAGCGCCCCTTCCGGTCTTCCTCCGCGATCGTATAGCCAAGCGACAGCTCGCCCGAATGCGAGGTGGCGAAGGGGATAATCGCGTAGCCATCGCGCGCGATGCGCTCTCCTGGCGCCACTTCGCTGATCTCGACCGGAAAGCCAACGCGGTCGACGCCGAACTGGGCGGCGCCCTTCAGCACGCGCGCGGCGCCGCGCGGCCCGAACATCCGCATCGGCTCCGTGCGGCCCTGCAGCGCGAGCGTGCGGAACAGGCCGATCACGCCAATGATGTGGTCGCCGTGAAAGTGCGTGATGAACACGTCGTTCAACGCGAACGAGATGCCATAGCGCATCATCTGGCGCTGCGTGCCTTCGCCGCAGTCGAACAGCAGCGTCTCGCCCTCGCGGATGACCGCCACGGAGGAGACGTTGCGCTCGACGGTGGGACGCGCGGCGCTGGTGCCGAGGAAGCGTACAGCGAATGACATAGCTGGGGAATATACCGCGTTCCGTGCGCTGCGTATGCTCGGCACCTCGTCGCAACGTGCCGCGTTGGCAACGCACTGAAACTGTTTCGTGGGCGCGCGAGTTAGTGAATGATGCCCGTGACCAGGCATCGCTCGCGCACCATCGCTTCTGCACACCGCCCATGAAAACGATTCGTCTGATCGGCACGAGGACCAACGCGAGAGGCGACACACGCGATGCGGGATCGCGCGTCCGTCATCTGTCGTACAATCCTACCTGCGTTCCTCGCCCGAGCGTTTCCGAGAGAGCCAGCGCCGCCGATCCGATTCGTTGGATTCGTTCGCCGCGCGACCGCGTGCTCGTTCTGATCGTCGTGACCCTGATCGGGCGTCTCATCCTTGCCCTCACGGTCGGACTCGGCATCGATGAGTCGTATCAGGTGTCCGTCTCGCGGCCGCTCTCGCTGAGCTATTTCGAGCATCCGCCGCTCGCCTTCTGGATTCCCGGCGTCATTGGAATGCTCTCCGGCAGCATGAACGGAGCGCTGATGCGTTTGCCATTCATTCTCCTGTTCGCGGGCACCACGTGGATGATGTACCGTCTCACGGCGCGCCTCTTCGGCGAACGCGCGGGTGCGATCGCCGCGCTCATTCTGAACGTGTCGCCGGTGCTCAGCCTGAGCACGGGGAGCTGGGTTCTCCCCGACGGACCGCTCATGTTCTGGATGCTCGCGTCGGTACTCTGCCTCGAGCGCGTCTTGCTGTCGGCCAGCGCAGCGCAGCAAGAGCCGCGAGCGCTCACGCTCTGGTGGATACTCGCTGGCGCGTGCGCGGGACTCGCAATGCTCTCCAAGTATCACGGAGTGTTTCTTCTGGCGGGAACCGGGCTGTTCCTGCTCACGAACGAGCGCGCGCGACGCTGGCTGCGCCACCCGGGGCCGTATCTCGCAGCGATTGTCGCCGCTCTGGTGTTCTCTCCCGTTCTACTTTGGAACGCGCAGCATCAATGGGTTTCGTTTCGCTTTCAGGGCGCGCGCGGCGCGAGTCACGGACTCCATTTGGCATCTCTCGTCGAGAACATCGGCGGGCAGCTCGGCTACCTCCTGCCGTGGATCTGCATCCCGCTCGCGTGGGTGCTCGGCCGCGAGCTGATCGAAGCGGCGCGACGAGCCGGGAGGAGCATCACGCCCTCGCGCGCGCACGACGCGGCCATGCACGCGAGCAATGACGCGCGCGCGTACGCCGCGCGCTGGTGGCTCACGTGCCTCGCGATCGTGCCGATCGCCACGTTCGAGCTCATCGCGCTGCTCGGCAACCGCGGGCTCCCGCACTGGCAGGCGCCGGGCTGGCTCATGGCCATCCCTCTGCTCGCCGCACGTGTCGACTCACGACTCCGGGATGGCTCATCGCGCGCGCGGCGCAACACGCGCGTCTGGCTCATTGGTTCCACCCTGGCATTCGCGCTGGTAGTGCTCGCGCTTGCGACGCAGGCACGCACCGGCTGGCTGGAAAGCCTGTCGCCATCTCTCCTCGCCAGCGGCGATCCGACGCTCGAAATGCTCGACTGGCGCGATCTCCCCGCCACGCTCGCGCCAATGTTGCGAGGCTCTGACGGCAATCCCGACGCTCGGCCATCGACGCGGCCATTCGTAGCAACCACCAACTGGATGGACGCCGCGAAGATCGCGCGCGCGCTAGACGGGCGTGCGGACGTGGTGTGCCTCTGCACGGAGCCGCATCACTTCGCATTCGTGCACTCGGGGCGAACCTATCTCGCGCGCAACGCGGTGATCGTCGAGCGAGACAGACAGCAAACGCGCGACTCCGTGCCGCTATCGCAGTATTTCCGATCCGTGAAGCCAATCGGCACGACGGTGCTGCATCGTGGCGGGCTCCCTGCGATCACCCTTCGATTCTACCGCGGCGAGACACTCGTGGCAGACGTTCCCGCACGCATGCCCTGAGTCGCGTGTGCGGCAACGATCTCCGCGTGCCGGCTGGCGTCGATGTTCGCGCCGCTGAGCACGACGACCACGGGGCCGGCGGGCTTGTAGACTTTTTTCTGCAGCAGCGCCGCGACGCCCACCGCGCCCGATCCTTCGACCACGAGCCCTTCCTCGGCGTAGAGCCAGGCGATGGCCATCTCGATTTCGTCTTCCGTCACGATCGCGAGCACGTCGAGCGCGTGCTTGCCGATATCGAACGCGAACTCGTCGATGTCGCCGGCCAATCCGTCGGCGAGCGTGACCTCGTGCGGCACCGGCATGACTCTCCCGGCCTCGAGCGAGCGCGCCATGGCGGCGCTGCGGGTGCCCTGCGCGCCAACGATGCGCACGCCGGGCGCAACGGCGCGCAGGAAGCTCCCGAATCCGCCGAGCAGTCCGGCGCCTCCCACCGGAACCAGTACCGTGCGTACCGCGCGCAGCTCGTCGAGAATCTCGAGAGCGGCCGTGCCCTGGCCTGCGACGACCTGGAGGTCGCTCGTGGCGCTCACGAACGGAATTCCGTTCTGCTCCGCGTAGGCGCGCGCGCGCTCCTGCGCGTGATCGTAGTCCGGCGACGTCGCGTCGATCGTGGCGCCCAGCGCGGCGATGCCGTCGCGCTTCACGGCGGGCGCGGTGGATGGGACGAAGAGCGTCGCGGAAATTCCGAGCTCGCGCGCGGCGTACGCGATGCCGAGCCCGTGATTTCCCGCCGATGCAGCGACGACACCGCGCGCACGCACGTCGGCCGGAAGGGACGCGAGCGCGTTGTACGCGCCGCGAAGCTTGAAGGAGCCGGTGACCTGCTCGCACTCCAGCTTGAGGTAGACGTCGGTGCCGGTGTGCTCCGTGAGCGCCGGCGAGTGACGGAGGGCGGTGCGCCGCACGACGCCGCGGATGCGATCCGCGGCCGCGTACACATTCTTGCAAATGAAGGTCGGAGAACATTGCAGGATCGTATCGCGGCGACGAGCGCATGGCAATGTCGGCAGCCATGTGACCATCTGACCGATGATGCGTCTTACTGACGTAACTGCAGCGTGCTTGCCTGCTTCGCTCTCGCGTATTAGTTTTTATTACGTGAGGGGAGCCCCGAGCGATCGGGGCTCTCGTGATAGAGCGGACGGGGCTGGGTTCCCCTGAGGCGTTCTTCACCGAGGGGCTGTAGCTCAGCTGGGAGAGCGCTGCATTCGCATTGCAGAGGTCAGGGGTTCGAGCCCCCTCAGCTCCATAGAGTGAGCCAGCTTCAGGCTCCATGAATTTCGCGTGTAGTTTGCGCCCTGGTTCGGTAGGACGGATAGTTCCAATGACCAGGTGTCGCAACTGCCGCGATCGGCAAATTGCCCGCCGCTGTTCGGTAGGACGCAGAGTTCCAATGACGGCGCGCGTGGCATAGCGCAGACAAGACAAACGCCCGGCGAGCTATTCTCGCTGGGCGTTCGTGTTTCCATCCCCGACTACAACCTCGGTTGCCGCGTCGCCGCTCCTATGGCGCGACGTGTGACCGCATCACCGTGCTGCTCACGCCATCCGACATCGTGAGCTCGAGATCGCTCGCTGCCGTTTCCACCGTCGTCGCGCCGCCGCGAGCCAGCGACAACACCTCGCCGGTTTTCGCGTCCCGCACGACCACCAGCGGATAGCGCCGCGCGTCCCACGCGATCGACGCGCCGCCACCAACGCGACGCGCGGTTGCAGGGTTCGCGTCGCCGAGTGCGCGGGCTCCGGCCGTCGCGCTCGAGACGGCGCTGGCGGATTCGCGACGCGCCGATCCATGCGGTCCCGCGAGCACCATCGACGCGATCGGCCTCGTCGCGCGCGCGAGCGGAATCGCGTACGCGAAGCTGCGCCCAGCGCTCGGCGCATCCGCTACGGAGTCACCGTCGAAGGAGAGCGCGAAGAGCTGCGCGCCAGTGTCGTCGAGCGCGCGAAGAGCGTATGCGCCGCCTCGCGCAGGGAGCGATGGATGCGTCAAGGCCTCGAACGACGGCTCGAGCACGACCGTGCCATCCGCGATGTGTCCCCACACGATGATGCACGGCTGAAGGTCCGCGCTCACGATGTCGGCCGCGGTGGGATGCCCAACGCGGAAGTTGTAGACGCCCTTGTACGTGTAGTCGCTGATCCACTGCGGATGGCAGTAGCTCATCACGTCGGCCGTGGCGGGCGGATAAATTGTCTTCGTCGCGACATCGAAACCGTAGACGCCGATGTTGCCGGCCGGGTAGGGGAAGCTCGGGTCGGTGCTGCCGTTGATGCCGCAGGGCGAGTGCGAGCGGCCCCACGAGTGCCCGAGCTCGTGCGCGACGACGTCCACTTCACCCGACCCGTCCCAGCCCACGCTCGCGCCGGCGCCGATGTACGAGATCCCCGCGATGCCGCTCTGGTACGACGTCTTCACGATTCCGAAGTAGTTGCGCTGGCTTCCCTCCGCGGTGCGCAGCGCGAGGATTTCGCCAAGGACCGCAGACCAGGCGCCGTTGGAGTTGCTGCCCGTGAGCGCGAGCGCGTTCGTGGTGTACGTCGCGTGCACGTCCGCGCTGTAGCTCGAGATCGGATGGATCTTCACGGTCTGCGTGAGGAGCGCATCCTTGTTGGCGGTCGAGACGACACCCGTGAGATCGTTGACGCTCTGCCTCACGGGCACGAAGCGAAGGTAGAAGGTGGAGAGGTTCTTCACCGTGAGCGCGAGTGGCGTTCCCGACGCGGGGAAGCTGTTGTTGTCGCGGCGCGCCTCGGCGATTGCCTGCGTGGGATCGACATCGGCGAGAATCGCGAGCCCCGGTTTGATCATCGATCCGGGCACCGACATGTTCCACGAGCTTGCGAGCGTCCCCTCGGCGATCGATGTCGGAACCGCATGCGATGGCGCCGCGATGATCGTCGGTGAGCCCTGCAACGCGCCATTGACGTAGAAGCGCACGCGCACCGCAGGAGTCACGCTGTTCGCCTGGTTCGCGAGGACGAACACGCGGAGATATCCGTCGCGATTCTGGACGAGCGGCACCGTGCCCGCGAGCGTCTGTGTGCTCTGCGTGAGGTACATGGCGCCGATCGAGAGATCGAGCGTTGTGGACCCCGTCGAACTTTTCGCGTACACGACGGTGGCGGCGGCCGGTGCCGCGTCCGCGGCAACGGCGAGCGTGGCGGCGCTGGGCGACGGCGCGTAGCTCGTGTCGTGCGACGCCACGGCGGACGCCGCGAGCTGGTACGTGCCCGGCGCGAGATCCGAGAGCGTGGTCGAGTGCGTGAGCGTCTGCGAGAAGGTGCCCGGTCCGGAGACGACGACGGAGGCCGAGGCGCCGGAGGGAAGCCCGTTGACCGTTACGGCGAGAGCGCCGGTACCCGGGGATGTGGGAGTGGTCTTGCTGTCTGCGGAGCAGCCAGCGCTCGCGAGGAGGCCCACGACGGTGAGCGTCGTGGCCAGGGCGCGAAAGCGTGCGAGCGCGGAGAGGCGCATGGCGTGAGTGATTGACGACGAAACGACCACATGCTGCGAGGAGCTGCTATGGATGAGGACGGTTCGCGGTGGTGCCGTGTCACTGCAGGGCTCGGTATATCATTAGGCTGCTTTTATGGTTGCAAAGGTTGGGCTTGTCCGGGGGTGCTGTGGGGAATAAAATTCGCGACTCCCGCGGGCGGCGAATTGCGACGGCAGCGGGAGAGTTTTGTATTGCCCCTTGGTGTAACTGGCAACACGCCTGCCTCTGGAGCAGGAGAGTCCTGGTTCGATCCCAGGAGGGGCAACTACAACACCCGCATTGGCTTACGCTGATGCGGGTGTTTTGCATCCCGGTGAACAGTTGGCCTCGTGCAGCGGTCGCCGCTTGGGTTGCCATTCTACCGGAGCGCGTCTATATAGGTAGAATGCCGACCGAGACTCAAGTGCCGAACAATCGCGCTGCTGCGAGGGGACTCTGGATCTCCTGATTTGCGCACGTTGCTGCCTGGCGCGGAGCATGGCCAAGGTGTCGCCCGTGCGATTCAACGCACTTCTCGCGACACCTTCCTGATCGATGACGGATCTCTCTACCCCGCACTTCAGCGCCTCGAAACAAAGGGCTGGCTTCGCGCGAAGTGGGGCATTTCGACGAACAATCGAAGGGCTCGCTTTATGAGCTCACCGCGCGAACTGGTTCGGCGGCAGCTTGCCCACGCAAGAGAGTCAGTGGAGAAAGCTGGTGAGGGCCGTAGCGCTCGTTCTCGGGCCCGAACTGGCAGAGGAACTGTAGGATGGCGCTGTGGCGGAAACGCTCCGATGCCGACTTCGCCGAAGAGATTCGAGTGCACCTCGAGCTGGAAACAGACGCTCTTGCTCGCGAGGGAGTCTCCAGTCGGACGCGAGCGCGATGGCGCGCAGGTCATTTGGGAATCTCACGCCGCGAAGCGCTTTTACGAGTTGCAACGTTCTCGCTGGAATGAACGAATCAAACAGGATCTCATCGGCGCTTTGCGACAACTTCGCCGATCCCCGGGTTTCACCATTACCGCGACGCTGACGCTGGCTCTGGGTATTGGACTGTCAACGGCGGTCTTCACCGTTGCCAATGCTGTTCTTCTTCTGCCGCCTTCCGGTAGCGGATCAGAACCACCTGATACTGCTCGGGGCGAGTCAGAGGACGGGAAAGAACTCGAAAATTCCACTCACGCTCAATGACGTGCACGCGTTGCAGCGGCAGTTCCGCTCGCTCGACGGTGTGGCATTCTTCGCATTCCGCGGGGCGCGTACCCGCTCCGATTCGCTTTGGCGACCGAGTCCTCCCAATTCAACTTGGGATGGTCTCTGGGGACTTATTGATGTCCTAGGCTGCCAGGCTGAAATCGGACGTGCGTTGAAACCACGAGAGATGACGTCGAAGGTGCCGACACCGGTTGTTCGTTCTGAGCCATCGTGCGTGGAAGAGAAACTTCGGCGGTGATTCAATGATTGTCGGGAAATCGGTGTCGATGATCTATCACGAATCGCAGCTACAGGATCGTCGGCGTCATGCCGCTCGGGTTGGATTATCCCACGGGAACCCACTTCTGGGTTCCACTCGTGGCATATGGCGCGGGGGCGGATTCCTCGATGCTCTCACTGGCGAGCTCAATGTGCTCGCTCGCTCCCCCCGAATGCCTCCTCAACTCAGGCTCGCGGAGAATTGACAGCGCTCCTCGCCGAAGGTGATTCGCACGCGTCGCGACGCGGAGTGGGGTGGTGCCGTAGCAATCCTTGCCCCGACATCGTGCTCGGGAACCTCAAGCCCGCGGTTCTACTGGTTTCACTCGTCGCCGCGCTGCTCCTGTTCATCACGTGTGAACGTCGCGAACCTCCTGTTCGTGAGAGCGCTCAGCCGAAGGAGAGAATTGACACTTCGATCTGCGCTTGGCGCGAATCGCGGCCGTCGTATCGCAGCTCCTCGCGGAGAGTTGTCTGCTCGCGGTCACTGGCGGGTTGGCGGGCGTCGTTCTCGCAAGAATCGCGATTAGAGTATTTGTGATCGCCGCACCGAGTAGCGCGCCACGACTCGACGAGATTAACGGGATCGGGGCCACCCTTATCGTCGCGATTCTCTTACAAGTGTCGCGATACTGATGTCCGGACTAGGACCGGCGCTCTTCGCATCTCGATCGTTTGCTCACGAATCGCTTCCATCCAACTCGCGCCACACCAGCGGCCGCCGGCTGAGGAAGCTGGCCGAGGGCTTGGTGGTCGCGCAGATCGCGCTAGCGGCGATTACCTCGATGACGGCAGGACTCGTAACCCGAAGCCTCATGAAGCTCGAGCGGTTGGACCTGTCGTTCGATTCGCATCACTTGTTTGCCGCCATGCTGGCAATGTCTCCGGATCAAATTCCGGATGCACGCGAAACAACGCGTGGCCCTCGACCTCATCGTGTCCAACGTTCGAGCGTTACCGGGCGTGCGAGCCGTTACGCCCGTTGCTGCTATGCCGTTCGTGGGTCATGCGGGTGGCATAGACGGTCGAATGTCTGTCGCAGGACAAAGCAGCGAGGAAGAGGCCGCGATCCGATCAATGATCTGGAAATCGCTTCGCCAGACTTTTTCGCAATGCTTGGAATTCCAGTACTCCGCGGACGGCCGTTTGCGTCGGCAGATCGGAAAGGGTCGTCGCCGGTGATCGTCATCAGCAAATCGGTGGCTGATCACTTCTGGCCAGGTGTCGATCCAATTGGGATGCAACTCAGCGATCCTCCCGACGAGTTCACGGTTGTGGGCGTGGTTCCAGACACCCACTATCGAGACGCCCAGACCGCTCGACCGGCTGTTTATTTCCCGGTCAACCAATGGCCGGGTGTCCCGACAACGCTACTGGTTCGCACGGACGATTCACTCGCCTCGATCGCTCCCGCCTTACGACGCGCAGTTGCCAGTGCCAACGACGGCGTGACGGTGATAAGCGCGTCATCAGTCGAGGAGCTGTTGGCCGCACCGCGTGCCCAGCCGCGGCTGAATGCCATAGTTCTGGCGCTGTTTGGCTTCGCTTCAATAGTGCTTGCCGCCATCGGACTGTTCGCAATCATTGCGACGACGGTGCGCCAACGCACGCAAGAATTCGGCATCCGCACAGCTCTCGGGGCGACTTCAAAGCTCATTGGCACATCCATCATGCTCCGCGGACTCTTCCTCGCGCTCGTTGGCACCGCAATCGGAATCGCTGGCGCGCTGGCGGCGAGCCGTCTGGTTTCGGCGCTCCTGTTCGACGTTAGTGCAGTCGATAGCGTTACTCTGCTCGGCGTTGCTTCACTGATGCTCGGAACTGCCGCGATCGCCAGCTTTGTTCCCGCGCGCTTGGCAATGCGAGTGAATCCCGTGACTGCATTGCGTCGGGAAAATTGAGCAGACCAACGCCGGCGTAGTGTTGCGGCCTGCCCTTGGACGTGCTAGTCGCTCCGCTCGAAGCGCGCTCGGTCCTTCTGAAAAACACCAGACCCACTTCGCCCCTCCTGCGCGATTCGGTAGTCTAAATTAGACTAGTCCCTGTCCACAATCCCCGCTCAAACCTCAACACGAGGCCACCAATGACGATTCCAGCCTACTCGTTGCACGCGCTTGCCCCCGTGCTCATCGTGAACGCCGTCGAGCCGTCGCTTGCCTTCTTCGACCAGCCGCTTGGGATTTACTGCGGAAAACGAAGTTCCCGGAGCCGACGGCAAGCTGATATTCGCCAGCGTCAAGAAGGACGGCGTCGAGATCATGTATCAGACCCGCGCCAGCGTAATTGCCGACACTCCGGCGAGCGAAGCGGAGTTGAACGGGAGGAGCGTCGCCCTCTTCATCACGGTGCCCGCAATGACCGATCTGGATACGATCGAGCGCCAGACCACGACCGCGCCTGTCGTCAAGCTTCGCCACGACACGTTCTATGGAACGACCGAGTTCTACATCCGCGAGCCCGCAGGGAACATTGTCGGGTTCTCGGCAAGGAAATAAGACGCCCAGCCAGCCCGATATGAGTTCTCGAACGTCGCTGACGTTGGCCGACCTCGTGGTGCTGAGCATGCTCGCCGAGCGGCCGATGCATGGCTATGAGATTTGGGCCGAGCTCGAGCGACGCGAGGTCGCCCGATGGGCGTCGATCTCGAAGCCGCAGATTTACTATTCGCTGAAGAAGCTGAGACAGGCGCGCCACATCGAGGCTTCGGAAGCGGCGGACGACGCCGCACTTGGTCCCGATCGACAGACGTTTCGTCCGACAACAAGTGGACGCCGCGCGCTTGCCGACGCGCTCGCGCGCGCCGAGTGGGCGACCCACGATGTTCCGTCGCCGTTCGTGACGTGGATGGTGCTATCATGGCAAGCGCGACCTCGAGACTTTGCTGCACAGATCGCGCGACGGCGAAATTCCTCGAGCGAGCTCGAGTTCTACCGTGACGCGCTCCAGTCGATAATCGAAGAAACCTCGGCAACCTCCGACGCAGCCATGATCGTGCGCCTGGCGACTCGACAGACCGAGGTGGAACTGGCCTGGCTCGACGAGGTCGCCGCGCGTCACCGGCCCGGGTGAGCGGAAGCCGATCGCCACGAACCACCGATCGAAGAGAGCCGCGGCGCGGTGCGTTGTGTCTGAACTGGTAGACCGTTGTGGTATACGAAAGCGCCGGTATAGTATATTGAACCGCGCCGCACGTTTCCACCGACGATAAATACGTGGCATGCCCATCACGCCGCCGAGCGCTGGCTAGCGTTCTCACCGCAACCGAAGGCTGACATGCGCAGCTCTGTTCGCGAATTGATCCTTCTTGCCGCGACGACGAGCGCCGCGTTGACCGCATGTGCCACGACAACGCCGCGCACCGCCAGTGGATTGCCGCCTCCGACTCCGCGTACGACGTGATCATCGCCAATGGACGTGTGGTCAACGGGAGCGGGAATGCCTGGTTCTATGGCGACGTGGCAATTAGGGGCGACCGGATCGCGAAGATCGTACGGCGCGGGCAGCTCACGGGCGCGAGCGCGCGCCAACGCATTTACGAATGCAACCAACATGGTGGTAGCGCCCGGGTTCATCGACATTCAGGGACAGTCGGGCGATCTCTTTCTTTCGGGCGACGGCCGCGATGT
>CAWHAS010000005.1:0-428469 GCA_963827355.1 uncultured Gemmatimonadaceae bacterium | reverse complement strand
GACGATCGATAAGTCAGGCAACCGCGATCGAGCTCCTCACGGTGACGCCAACTGGCCAATTGATCGATTACGAAGCTCGAAAGCTAAGGATCAATCGACCGGGCGCCCGCGGTGAGGGTGGACGCCTAAGGATCCCTCGCTGTCCTTGAGCACCATCGCGGCCTCGCCGTCCGAAGCTTATCGTGGTCACCGCCGATCCGACCGTCCCGTCGGCGTTGAGGCGGAATCCACTTCTCGCCGGCCGGCAGCGTGACAGCAACTGCAGTGGCATTGGTGTAACGTCTGGGCATTCCAGCCTTGCTGCAGACGAAGCAGTACGAGCGCGCGGTCGAAGTCTGGCCGGTCGTAGACCAGGGAGGACTGGCCCAACGTTTTTCCGCTCTTGAGCACGCGCGCGGGGCCGAGCGGATGTCCGTTATGTTCGCTTCCTGCTCTGTTGAGCTTCAGCGTGGAGTACGGCTTGTTCCACAGCTGTTCCAGCTGGATTGCAGAAGCTTCGGAGTTGCGGGAACCACGAGGTAGTAGCTCGCGAGCTCCCAGAGCTTCTCCCGCTGGACGTTCTAGCCGAATTTCCTGCGGGGTAGGAAGTCACACCTGCGATGTCCTGCGAGCTGTATGAGCTGACGAAGTCAACGAAGACACCAGCGGCGGTCAGCCGAGACCCATCGCCAGCTGGCAGCCATCCCCGAGAATTTGAACGAGTTGACCATCTCGAGATCGCACTCCGCCCGCAGCCACCGCCGCAGCGTAGTCGGCGTCCGTCATGTACCGGGCCGTATTCAACTGTATCATCTCGCCACCGAGTCCCTTCCTGACAGCCACCAGCAGCTGCGTGAGCGAAGCGTAGTACGTCGCCCTGCTGGAAAATTCCCGAGTCGTGGTGGGTAGCCAGGCTCCGATGTCACCCGTGGACGCCTTGTCGAAAAAGACGCCGTTTTCCACGCCGACGAGGCGCTGAATCCGATTCACGGTGTAGGCGATGAGCCCTGGATCGGCGGGATTGATCGCCCAGCGGGTCGAGCCCCATTGGCTGAAATAGACGCGGCTGGCGGAATGACCGATGCTCCCAGCTCGAAACGAACGCCTTCTCGCGCGAGTACTGCGTGTGCGTGGCGTACCAGCTCTTCATTTCGGCGTAGTACGCGGTGCCAAGATTGTTCGACGAGGTGATGGTCGTCCACGACAACGCATATGGATAGTGGCCGACGGTCGGGTTCACGGCCCGCCAGGCCGCTCCCCCCACATTGCGAAATCGTAGTGCGCGCGGCCCATGCGCGCTCGGTGGTCGTCCACGAGTAGTAAAAGTCCGTCATCATCGTCGAGACGTGCGTCCAGTGCCGTGACCGCGTCGAATAGCCCGTGTAGAGCGAAGCGGGGGCCGGCAGCGAGACGACGGACGCAGAGATCGGATTCGGAACGCTGGCGGTCGTCGCCGGCGAATTCGCGGCGCGGGAGGGTGCGGTCGAGTCTGTGCAGGCGGCGAACGCGATGATGAGCGCGGCGAGTGCGTTGCGTGAGGGGCGCATACATGGGTCTCCAGTCCACGGCAACCCGACGGCATGGCGCGCACCTGGGCCCGTTAGCCTCGTTGGCTTTGCGTCCCCGTCTTTCGACGAGTTTGCCTTTGTCGTGGGCTCATGGCCCAACGATCGCGCCGCGCGGTGGTGGTGCGGTGGGAGATCGCCAACAGCGGACCACTCCGTCTTATCGCGTCAGAGCGAGCCGCGGAGACCCACTCTGTCATTGACGCTAGCGCGCCGACGTGGGACACAACCTATGTCGTGCGCTCGCTCCGTCAACCCATCCAATTGGTCAGGTCTCGGAGATCCTTATTTGTGAGCATGCCGTGTGTGGGCAGCGTCACCAGAGTGCGCCGAATTCTCGCCCCGGAAGCTGCTCGTCGCCGAGCAGAGCCGCCTGCAGCTCCGCCAGCCCGGCGACGTTTCCGGATATCCGCGCACGTCCCCCGGGGCGCTCGCTCCGCGCATCCATTACACGAACCGGGAGGCGTAGATAGCCAGGCTTGCTGCCGGGGATCGCGCGAATCGCGTGAGCCCCTTCGCATAGTCCACGGCCCCCTCGAGGTCATCCGCGTTGCGGCGGCGCACCGCGAGATCGGTATTCGCGCGTGCGAGTGCCGAACGCACGAGTGAGGCACACATGATGTGATCGCGCGGGGTTCGTGAGCGGCGTGATAGATCGTCTCGCCGAGGGTGTAACCCATATCGCGGATGGAATTGCGTAGAGCCACGGGCGTCCGAGAGTCCATTGCGCCTTCGCAAGAGTGAGAGTGGCACTCTCACTCTTGCGAAGGCGCAATGGATTCTCGGACGCCCGTGGCTCTACGCAATTCCATCCGCGATCCCGGGGCTGCACCTCGGCGAGACGATCTATCACGCCGCTCACGAACCCCGCGCGATCACGTCGGTGTCTGCCTCACTCGTGCGTTCGGCACTCGCTCGCGCGAATACCGATCTCGCGGTGCGCCGCCGCAACGCGGATGACCTCGAGCGGGCCGTGGACCATGCGAAGGGGCTTCACGCGATTCGCGCGATCCCCGGCAGCAAGCCTGGCTATCTACGCCTCCCGGTTCGTGTGATGGATGCGCGGAGCGAGCGCCCCGAGCTTGGGATCGTGCGCGGATATCCGGATACGCTCGCAGGGCTGGCGGAGCTGCAGGCGTCTCTGCTCGGCGACGAGCAGCTTCCGGGCGCGAGAGAACTTCGGCGCTCTCTGGTGACGCTGCCCACACACGGCATGCTCACAAATAAGGATCTCCGAGACCTGACCAATTGGATGGGTTGACGGAGCGAGCGCACGACATAGGTTGTGTCCCACGTCGGCGCGCTAGCGTCGATGACAGAGTGGGTCTCCCAGGCTCGCTCTGACGCGATAAGACGGAATCGTCCTCTGTTGGCGATCTCCCACCGCACCACCACCGCGCGGCGCGATCGTTGGGCCATGAGCCCACGACAAAGGCAAACTCGTCGAAAGACGGGGACGCAAAGCCAACGAGGCTAACGGCGCCCATTGTGCGCGCCATGCCGGTCGGGTTGCCGTGGACTGGAGACCCATGTATGCGCCCCTCACGCAACGCACTCGCCGCGCTGATCTCGCGGTCGCCGCCTGCACAGACTCACCGCACCCTCCCGCGCCGCGAATTCGCCGGCGACGACCGCCAGCGTCCCGAATCCGATCTCTGCGTCCGTCGTCTCGCTGACGGCCCCCGCTTCGCTCTACACGGGCTATTCGACGCAGTCACGGCACTGGACGCACATCTCGACGATGATGACGGACTTTTACTACTCGTGGACGACCACCGAGCGCGCATGGGCCGGCGCGCACTACGATTTCGCAATGTCGGGAAGCGGAGCGGCCTGGCGGGCCGTGAACCCGACCGTCGGCCACTATCCATATGCGTTGTCGTGGACGACCATCACCTCGTCGAACAATCTTGGCACCGCGTACTACGCCGACATGAAGAGCTGGTACGCCACGCACACGCAGTACTCGCGCGAGAAGGCGTTCGTTCATCGAGCTGGGAGCATCGGTGATTCCGCCAGCCGCGTCTATTTCAGCCGATGGGGCTCGACCCGCTGGGCGATCAATCCGGCCGATCCAGGGCTCATCGCCTACACCGTGAATCGGATTCAGCGCCTCGTCGGCGTGGAAAACGGCGTCTTTTTCGACGAGGCGTCCACGGGTGACATCGGAGCCTGGCTACCCACCACGACTCGGGAATTTTCCAGCAGGGCGACGTACTACGCTTCGCTCACGCAGCTGCTGGTGGCTGTCAGGAAGGGACTCGGTGGCAAAATGATACAGTTGAATACGGCCCAGTACATGACGGACGCCGACTACGCTGCGGCGGTGGCTGCGGGCGGAGTGCATCTCGAGATGGTCAACTCGTTCAAATTCTCGGGGATGGCTGCCAGCTGGCGATGGGTCGAACGGCTGACCGCCGCTGGTGTCTTCGTTGACTTCGTCAGCTCATACAGCTCGCAGGACATTGCAGGTATGACTTCCTACCCCGCAGGAAATTCGGCCACGAACGTCCAGCGGGGAAAGCTCTGGGAGCTCGCGAGCTACTACCTCGTGGTTCCCGCAACTCCCAAGCTTTCGCAATTCAGATGGAACAGCTGTGGAACAAGCCGTACTCCACGCTGTGGATCAAGGCGCAGGAAGCGAACATCGGACATCCGCTCGCCCCGCGCGCGGTACTCAAGAGCGGAACGGATCCGCTGGGCCAGTCCTACCTGGTCTACAACCGCAACTTCGACCGCGCGCTCGTACTGCTTCGTCTGCAGCAAGGCTGGAATGCCCAGACGTACACCGATGCCACTGCCATTACTGTCACGCTGCCGGCCGGCGAGAAGTGGATTCCGCTCAACGCCGACGGGACGGTGGGATCGGCGGTGACCACGATAAAGCTTCGGAACAGCGAGGCCGCGATCCTGCTCAAGGGCAGCAAGATGTAGCGTCCACCCTCACCGCGGGCGCCCGGGTCGATTGATCCTTAGCTTTCGAGCTTCGTAATCGATCAATTGGCCTGGCGTCCACGTGTGAGGAGCTCGATCGCATTTGCCTGACTTATCGATCGTCTATGTGTGGGACGCCGATTACCCGTGGGATGTCCGCACCGAAAAGATCTGTCTCGCGCTCACCGCCGCGGGTCATTGCGTCACGATCGTGGCGCGAAACCGCAAGTGGGCGCCCGAGCGCGAGCAGCTTCCGGAAGGCACAGTTTACCGGATGCCGCCGTGGCGCTGGGCGGGGCAGGCGCTCGATGGCTCGTTGAGCTTCCCCGCGTTCTTCAGTCCGCGGTGGTCGGCGCTGCTTCGCGAGGCCGTGCGCGAGGCCAAGGCGGATCTCATCATCGTGCGCGATCTTCCGCTCAGCCCAACCGCGATTGCCGTCGGGCGACGGCATTCGGTGCCGGTGGCACTCGACATGGCAGAGAACTATCCGGCGCTCATGCGCGATCGCCGCCTCGGATCGCGAAACGCACTGGTTGATGCCTTCGCGAGAAATCCGCGCCTCACGGAAATGGTGGAGCGGTACAGCGTCTCCCACGTCGACTGGACGTTCACCGTCGTCGAGGAGTCGTCCACCCGGCTCGTGGCGGAGGGTGCGGATCCCCGCCGCCTCAGCGTGGTGTCGAACACACCGCCTCGCGCGCGCGCGCAGCAGGGCACCCGAGCGGCGCGCGCGACAGGCGGCGCGATCACGGTCGCCTACCTCGGACTGTTGGAGGTCGCGCGCGGACTCGGTGAATTGATCGACGCGATCGGCATCCTGCGCGCCGAGCACGGAGATCGCTTCCGCGCCGTCATCGTGGGAGGCGGGAGAGACTCGGAGCTGTTCGTCGAGCGCGCGCGCAACGCCGGCGTGCTTGGCACGTCCGTCACCTTTCTCGGACTGCTTCCGCACGCCGACGCGCTCGCCGCGATCGCCGCCGCCGACGTTGGCGCGATCCCGCATCACGCAACCGAATTGTGGAACAGCACGATTCCCAACAAGCTATTCGACTACATGGCCGCGGGACTGCCGGTGATCAGTTCCGACACGGCGCCGTGCGCCCGAGTCATCAATGAGACGAAGTGCGGAGAGATCTTCCGATCCGGCGATGCGCGCTCGATGGCCGACGCCATTCAGCGCGCCTCCGCGCCGGATGCGCTGACGCGGATGGCGGCTGCCGGCAGGCGCGCCGTGATCGAGCGCTATAACTGGGAGCACGATACCGCCACGCTCCTCGATTCCATTGACAAGATCGTTGGGCGCATCCCAGAGTAGTCCGGACTGAGACCGAGTGACCTTGGAATGACATCGCGGCACGGATTGGCCAGGCGCGTAGACCCTGTTGCGTCGCCGCCACACATTGACCCTCCCCGAGGGCTAGCTGCGGCCACCCCGTGGCACCCAATTCGCTTGCATCATCCCCGATGTCTATACCAGCCATGACCTTCCAGCGCCCAGCTACCGGGCGCCACCCTGCTATCGCGCCCTCGCCAATCACTGCCGAACCACGTCCGGACCGGCTGATGCGCGCGATCGCGCTGATGCAGTTCACGTACGTCTGGCGCATGCAGGACGCCTTCCCGATTCTCGGAAAGATCCAGCTTCCGTTGCTCGCGCTCCTGACAGCGCTCGTGTTCTTCTCCCGAACGAACCATCCGCTGCGCCGTGTGCGCGCAATAAGGCAGCCGACCTCGAAGTTGATCATCGCGCTCGCGGTCATCATGGCCATCGGCGTTCCGTTCAGCATGTGGAGGGGACACAGCGCCATATTCGCGGTCAAGAGTTTCGGGACGAACTTGGTGTTTTTCATGCTCGTCGCTGCATCGATACGCTCGGTACGGGACATCGAGTGGTTCGCGCTGATGAATCTCTACGGCGCGCTCGTGTTCGCGACCGTCGTAGCCCTCTTCTTCTCGGTGAAAGGCGACGGACGGCTGGGCGGCCTGATCTACTACGACGCAAACGACTTCGCGCTGGTCATGGTCTGCACGATTCCATTCGCGTTCTACTTTCTGGGCAAGGGTCACAAGGCGCCTCGACGCATCGTGGCGCTGATCACGCTCGGGATGTGCCTCACCGCCATGGTGAAGAGCGGATCGCGAGGCGGGTTCATCGGGCTCCTCGCGGTGATGGCGTACATCCTCCTGTTCTACAGAGCGATCCCGAGCCGCACGCGCCTCATGATCACGGTCGCCGGAGTCGTGCTCTTCGTTGGATTCGCCAGCGACAAGTACTGGGAAATGATGGGAACGATTCTCCATCCCACCGAGGACTACAACTACACCTCGGATGAAGGGCGCATCGAAGTGTGGAAGCGCGGAGCAGGCTACATGCTTCAGCATCCGATTACCGGCGTTGGTGTCGCCGCGTATCCAGATGGCCGAGGGGTCATCCGATCGCGCGAGGTTCCTCGAGTCGCAGGGACGGGGGTTCAAGTGGTCCGTTGCGCACAACTCCTTTCTTGAAACCGGAGCGGAGTTGGGATTCCCGGGGCTGGCGGTGTTCATTGCCATGCTCGTCGTAACAGCGGTGTCGTTGTCACGGATCTCACGTCGCGGGCGATGGGCGCGGTGGGTCTCCACACGGGAGATCTCGCTTGCGCAGATGTTGATAGCCGCGATCTTCGGCTTCTCGGTAGCCGGAATCTTCGTCTCCGCGGAGTACTTCACCTATCTGTATTTCCTCCTGGCCATGTCGGTCGGTTTGATCAAGCTGGTGCGCGCACGAGCCATGGCCACCCCATTGCCGCGCCCGCAGATCAACGTGCGCCTCACTCCCCGCAGCACGCCGGCGGAGGCGGACCTGGGCTCGGTGCGCAGCACGATCGAAGCGACTATCCAGGGCGCGGCCTCCAGGCGCTGACGAACGCTCCGGTCGCGCACGTCGTGAGTCTCCGCGGTTTTCTCAAGAGCACGATCGAGCATGGTGCCCTCTGGAGCGGCCTTCCGGGCGTCCTGCGGGCGAAGCGCCGCGGCGATGTGCTGGTGCTCGCGTATCACAACATTGTGCCCGAGGGAGCGGTCGCCGCGGGAGACCTCTCGCTCCACCTGCCGCAGGCGCGCTTCGCCGCGCAGCTCGATTCGCTGGCGCGCACGCACGACGTCATCCCGCTCGCGCGCGCACTCTCGGGACACACGGGCGAGCGACCTGCGGCAGTCATCACATTCGACGATGCGTATCAGGGTGCGATCACGGCCGGCGTCTCCGAGCTCGCCGGCCGAGGGCTCCCCGCTACGATCTTCGTCGCGACCGCATTCCTGAACGGCGGCGACTTCTGGTGGGATGCGCTGACCGCGCCGGGCGCGGACGCGCCCACACCGGAGCTTCGCGGGCGCGCGCTTGCCGAGTGCGCGGGAGTGGACGCGCGAGTGCGCGAGATGGCAGCGCGCGAGCATCTCGCGGTTGAGTCCTCTCCGCCGGCACATGCTCGCGGCGGACACGAGCTCGACCTCATCTCCGCAGCCGCCGTACCTGGCATCACGTTCGGCTCGCACACCCACGGCCATCCGAATCTCGCTCGCCTTGCGGACGCTGCGCTGGACGCGGAGCTGACGCGGCCGCTGGCGTGGCTGCGCGAGCGATTCTCAAACGTTCTGCCCGTCATCTCGTACCCGTACGGCCTTTCCTCGCCCGAGGTCGAGCGCGCGGCGTCGCGCGCTGGCTACACTGCGGGAATGCGAATCGAAGGTGGCTGGCTTCCGCGCGGCGCGCGAAACGCGCTCTCCCTTCCGAGACTCGATGTGCCCTCCGGTCTCTCCGCGGCGGGATTCGCTCTGCGGTGCGCCGGCATGCGCGTGCGATGACTCCGCACAGAATACTCGTCACCGATGGCACCCAGCGCAGTGCGCTCGCGGTGGTGCGCTCCCTCGGTAGGGCCGGGCACACGGTGTTCGTCTGCGCGGCGCGCGCGCCGTCGCTCGCCGGCTCGTCGCGCTACGCGTTCGCGGAAGCCCTCGTGCCCGACGCGCTCGCGTCGCCATTGGAGTTCGTGGCGGAGGTGACGTCGCTGATCGATCGATGGCGCATCGACACCGTCGTGCCGATCACCGACGCATCGCTTCTTGCGCTCCTGCCCGAACGAGCCTCGCTCGGCGTGACCATCCCCTTCCCGGACGAGGGCGTCTTTCGAGCGATCAGCGACAAGGGGGCTCTGCTCGCCGCTGCCCGGGAGCTCGGTATCGCCACGCCGCGGCAGGTGGTACTTCGAAACAGGGAGGAGCTGCACGCGATGGATCTCGCGCTCCTCGACTATCCCGTGGTGCTCAAGCCATCGCGCTCCGTTGGCGAGCACCACGGTCAACGTGTCGCGCTCCGGGTTGTTCACGCCGTGAATGCGGCGTCGCTGCGGTCGACGATCGCGTCGATCGACGACGCTGCTTTTCCCCTGCTGATTCAGCAGCGTATCGTGGGCCAAGGCACGGGAATCTTCCTGCTCGTCTGGGATGGCACCGTGCGCGCGGTCTTCGCTCATCGGCGGTTGCGCGAGAAGCCGCCGTCGGGTGGCGTGAGCGTGTACTCGGAGAGCATTGCCGCAGATCCGGACCTCGTCGAACGGTCGCGGCTGCTTCTCGAGCGCATGAAGTGGAACGGCATTGCGATGATCGAATACAAGCTCGACGCGAGCACCGGCGTGCCGTATCTCATGGAGGTGAACGGACGCTTCTGGGGCTCGCTGCAGCTCGCGATCGATGCGGGCGTCGATTTTCCCGCGCTGCTCGTCGCGTCGGCGTTCGGCGAGCAATCGCCATCCGTTGTCGGCTATCGCATTGGAGCCCGGAGCCGTTGGTGGTGGGGCGACGTCGACCAGCTGCTGGCTCGATGGCGGAAGAGTGACGAGAGCCTCTCGCTTCCGTCGGATGCGCCGTCGCGGTGGCGTGCGACGCTCGATTTCCTCTCCGTGCTGCATCCGCACGACAAGAGCGACGTGTTCCGCGCGAGGGATCCGCGGCCGTTCGTTCGCGAAACTCTCGACTGGTTTGGCCGGCAATGACAGCGACTCCCGATCGTCCGCTCCGCATCGCGCTCATGATCGAATGCGACGGCCCCGGCGGCGCCGAGCTCATGATGCTCGACCTGGCGTCAGAGCTGCGCTCGCGCGGCCACGCCGTGCTTCCGGTCAACCTCGCCAATGGCACCGGATGGCTCGGTGCGCGATTCGAGGCCGCGGGTTTTCAGCCCGCGACCTTCGAGATTCGAAGTCCCGTGGATCTGAGCGCCGTGCGATCGCTCACGTCGATACTGCGCGACTTCCGCGCGGATGTCGTGCACAGCCACGAATTCACGATGGCCATCTACGGCGCGGCCGCTGCGCGGCGCGCCGGTGCACGTCTCGTCATCACGATGCATGGTGGGCTCTACTACGCCTCCGCCTGGCGCAGGCGCGTCGCGCTGCGCTGGGCGGCGCAGCGCAGCGACGCGCTCGTGGGAGTCTCGGTCGCCACCGCGGCTGCGCTCGAGCACACGCTTGGCGCGGGCCGCCGTCGCGCAGTGGTGGTGCCGAACGGAATTCCTCAGCGCAGCGGAGTGCGCGACCGTGTACGACGCGAGCTGTCGATTCCGTCGAACGAGCTGCTGATCGTTGCTGTAGGGAATCTCTACCCGGTGAAGGGACACGCGGTGCTCCTCGACGCGCTCGCGATGCTCGGCGACCGCGCCGGGTGGCATCTCGCCATCGCCGGACGTGGCGAGGAGGAAGCCTCGCTTCGCGCCCAGGCCGCCGCAGCGGGAATCGACTCGCGCGTGCACCTGCTCGGTTTTCGCGACGACATCCCCGACATCCTCGCGGCGGGTGACATCTTCGCGATGCCATCGCTGTCCGAAGGGCTTCCTTTGGCACTCGTCGAAGCGATGTCGTTCGGGTTGCCGGTGGTCGTGTCGCGCGTGGGCGGAGTGCCGGAAGTCGTGACCGATGGTGTGGAGGCGCTGCTCGTTCCACCATCTGACGCCGCCGCACTGGCAGGCGCACTGCGCACGCTCCTCGATGATGCCGAACTACGACGGCGGCTAGGCGATGCTGGCCGCACGCGCGCCCAGCGCGACTACGCGATCGCCACCATGGCCGACCGCTACGAGCGCTTGTACCGCGGTGATCCTCTCAGCTGACCGCTGATGGCGCGCTTGCGCCCGCGGTTGCGGTCGCGGGTGCAGGCGTGAGCGCGGGCGTCAGTCTCGAGATCGCATCGAGGAGCACTCGCGCCTGCGCATCCCTGCTGTAGCGATCGTCCCGCGCAACTCGCTGGGGACGCGTACCGGCGAGGTGGTCGCGATATCGCGCCCTGATCGCAGCCGCAACGGCGCCGACCTGCGGATCAACCACGTCTGCCGTAGATCCACTCAGCAACTGCGCAATCCCGCTCTCGCGCTCGGCGATCGTCAGCAGCCACGAGTCGAAGCGGATGTACTCGAATACCTTGGCCGGAATTGCGAGCGTGTTGCTGCCCGGGAAGATGACGAGCATCGACGCGGCCGCCAAAAACTCGAGGGCGGCCTGCTGCGGACGCGGTGGCTCGACCGTCACGTAGTCGGCGATGCCTTCTTCTGCCGCCATCCCGCGAAGCGGTACATGCTCTTCCGCCGCGAACTTGCCGAGGATGTCGACGCCGAACTGCTGCGGCGTGAGTCCCTCGGTCCGGATCACTTGCGCAGCCGCCCGAAAGAGCAGCTGCGGGTCGCGATCGAGATAGATCGTGCCTGCATACCTGATGGTAAAGCGATCGGTATGCACATGCGGCGGGAGAGGATCATCGTCCGTTCCGTTCATCACCGTGATGATCCGCTCTCCTGCGCCCGGATAGGCGTTTGCGAGCGCGGCGTGCGCCGGCTGCGTGTTCGCGACGATCAGCTTCGCCTGCGCGATGCACGCGCGTTCGTACTCATCGGCGCGGTCGTACCACAGCCGGCTCGCGACACTCTCGCGCAGCCAGGGTTGCAGGCTCCACGGATCCCGCATGTCCATCACGAACGGCAACCCCGTTGCGGACGACACGAGCCTTCCGGCTTCGTGGCTCATGTGGGGCGGCGCCGATGTGACCACGGCATTGTGCACACCATCCACGATGATGCGCTGCGCGAGCGCCGATGCGGCGCGCGCCCATCGAATGCCGTGCGTGACCTCCAGCCACGCCCAATAGGTGCGCAGCATCCGTCGCGGTGTGCGCGCTGACTTGCTGATCTCATTGCGCTCGAGTGATTCCGGTCGCTGACGTTCAGCGCGCGGAGACTTTTCCCCGTCCGGATGCGCACCGTTCGTACTCGGTCGTTTTTTCGGCCACACCGTACGGTACATGCGCCACAACACATGCTCGAGTCGCTCAGACGCGAGCTCGGGATCCGGGACGCCGAACACCCGTACTCCGGCGGGGAGCGATTCGAGCCTTGGACCCACGGTTGCGGAGGGCTCGACGGTGATGACGTCCATGCCCCATCCACGCGCCGCCACCGAATGCGCGAGCTTCTCCCACCTGCGCGCACCGATCGTCGTGTCGGGTGGGAAGTGATAGCTGATCACGAGCAGCCTGCGCGCGTCCTGCGCCGGCGAGCCTCGCTTCTCGAAAAACGGCGCCGGAACGGCACGCGGACTCACCGCGCGCACTCTCTCGCGATGGACACGAACCAGAATGCGCGCGCGCGGTCGCGCCACGCGATCGACTCCCCAGACACCGCGCTACCGACGGACATCTCTATCACCAAGCGAACCACCGGGGGACAGCGTGAGGGGGAGCAAGACGAGTTCTGTACGGGGTATGCCCGCGCGTCTGAGGGTGAGATACCGAATCGTCGGCGGTCGTCAAACTCAGCTAAATGATACGGCAACGTAGGCGAGCACAGCATGCTGGCTCGCCGGGAGTTCGTAAACCGATTGCTCATCGAGCATTAGCTGTGCCTCGAAGGAGAGCGCAACAAATGGTTGCGCCGCCCTCAGGCGGAGCCGACATTTGCTCGGCGCTGTGCACACCTCCAACCCGACTGCACTGTCCAAACCTCTTACTATCATGCACCTCCTGGCCCCCGCTTCGGTAGGGGGGTTGGAAACCGTCGTGTCGACCCTGGCGCGGGCGCAAAGCCGTGCGGGACATAGAGTAGTGGTCGCGCCCACGCTGTCGGCTCCGGGCGATGGAGCCACCTTTTTGGCTTCCCTCGCCGACCAGGAGGTCGAGGTCGTGCCGCTCTCGGTTTCCGGACGGGCCTATCCCCGCGAGTATGCCCTCATCCGCCAGCTATGTCGCTCACGTGCCGCAGATGTCGTGCACACTCACGGCTACAGGTCCGACATTGTGGGCGGACTGGCGGGGCATCGCGCAGGTCTTCCCGTAGTAACCACCGTTCATGGTTTTACAGGTGGCTCTCTCAAGAATCGAGCTTTGGAAGCGGTTCAGCGATTCGCCTTTCGTCACTTCGACGCCGTCGTCGCCGTCTCACGCCCACAGGCCGAGCAGCTGCGCGCCGGCGGGGTGCGTGCCGAGCGACTGCGCATGATCCCGAACGCGCTCGCGGCGCACACCGCGCCTCTCGATCGCGCCCTTGCGCGACGACACCTCCAGCTTCCCGACAAAGGGTTTATTGCGGGATGGGTTGGCCGTGTGAGCCGCGAAAAAGGAGTCGATGTGTTCATCGACGCGCTCGCCTCCATCGATGACCGGGTCATTCACGCCGCCATCCTGGGCGATGGTCCCGAGCGCGCGGCCGAGGAGTCGCGCTCCGCGGTCCTCGCGCCGGGGCGCTTCCACTGGCTGGGAGCAATCCCTGACGCCGCGCGAGACTTCGCAGCGTTCGATGTGTTCGTCCTGAGCTCGCGTGCGGAAGGTCTACCTATGGTGCTTCTCGAGGCGATGTCGGCATGCGTTCCGATCGTCAGCACGAGCGTCGGCGGCATTCCGGATCTGCTCTCGAGCGCGGAGGCGATGCTCGTTCCACCCGACAATCCCGCGGTGCTCGCCACGGCCATTCGCGCGACCATCGACGATCCGGCCGCGACGATGGCGCGCGCGCGTGCCGCGCAGCTGCGACAGCGAAGCGAGTTCGAATGTTGGACCGTGGAGCGCTCGATACGAATCCGTTTACCGCGACCTGATCGCCGCCCGCGGCGCCGGTTCCACAGCGCGATGAGCGTCGTTCCGTATGTGCTCGTCGCGTTTCCCATCGCGATTTTCGGTTGGGCGTACGCGGGCTACCCGGCGGTCCTCTGGCTCGCTTCGCGTTTGCGCAGGCCGCTCTCCGTTCCGCCCGATCCAGCGACCTGGCCGTCGATCTCGATCACCGTCCCCGCGTACAACGAGGCCGATCGCATCCGCTCGACCATCGAGAGCCTCCTCGCCATCGACTATCCCGCCGATCGCCGCCAAATCCTGATCGTGTCCGACGCCTCCACCGACGACACGGATCGGATCGTGTCCGAGTATGCCGATCGCGGTGTCGAGCTCTATCGCGTGGCGCAGCGCGCGGGAAAAACCGCCGCCGAAAATGCCGCCGCGTCGTCGCTCCGCGGCGAGATCGTCGTCAATACCGACGCCTCGATCCGCATCCAGCCGCATTCGGTGAAGGCTCTCGTGCGCATGTTCCAGGATCCGACGATCGGAGTCGCCTCGGGCCGCGACATCAGCGTCGGCTCCGAGGCGGAGGGCAATCGCGGCGAGTCCGGCTACGTCGGCTACGAAATGTGGGTGCGCGATCTCGAGACGCAGCTCGGTGGCATTGTCGGCGCGAGTGGCTGCTGCTACGCCGCGCGCGCGCAGATACAGGGCACCGTTCTTCGAAACGACCTCGCGCGCGACTTCGCGAGCGCCCTCATCGCGCGCCGGCTTGGCCTGCGCGCCGTATCGGTGAATGACGCGACGGCGGTAGTCCCGCGAACCCCCTCGCTGCGCGCCGAGACGAAGCGCAAGGCGAGGACGATGGCCCAGGGGCTGGAGACGCTCCGCTACGGCGCGGCTCTCATGAACCCGTTTCGCCACGGTACCTTCGCTGTCGCTCTCATCAGCCACAAGCTCGCACGCTGGCTCGTGTACCTCGGCGTTCCCTTTGGCGTGATCGGGATCGCCTGGCTCGCGCTCACGTCGCGCGTGGCGCTGGTGCTGGTGCTGGCGATGATCGTGGGCTTGGCGTCGGGACTCATCGCGATGCGATGGCCAGCGGGACGACGCGTCCCGCTGCCTCTCGCTGTCGCGGGCTTTGCGGTGGCGTCGACGCTCGGTGGACTGAACGCGTGGCTGCTGGCACTGCGGAGCAAGCGGCTGCCGATGTGGGAGCCCACCCGGCGAGCCGCTATACCCGAATAGCTACCACCCGCTCTTGCGGAAGATCACGCACTCTTCGCCATGATCATGAGATCCTCGGCCAACTCTACGCTCGAGGTTTCGGTCGCAGCGGATCTTCGCGCGGACGTCGTCGATCGACGTGTCGTACGTGTGGTTGATCTGCGACTCGATCCGCGGCTACCCGCTTCGAAATTACGAGTGCGCTCATGGTGCGTTGCTTGACCAAAATCGCCGCCTCGGCGTTCCTCAGCTTGACGCTGGTCACCGGCGCTCCAGAGTGCCGTCCGCGTGCAGGGGGAGCCACGTCTCGCCTGCGGCAGCGGTACGCTGACAGCCATGCATCGTCGTAGCGCTGTGTGCCCCCCGTTGTGGCCGACGATAACGAGCGCTCGATCAAAGTCGCGTTGATACACCGTCACCTGTTGGCCGGGAGATCGGTGCTAACGACTCCCTGCGACAGCCGCTGACGCGCGACCGTCGGGTGTCCAATGTTCGCCTCCTGCGCAGTGATCCAGATCAGTCCCGCGTGGTACGCAATGACGATGAATACGGCCACGGCTCGCAATCCGTCGAGCGCCGGGAGATGCTGAGCGCGAGCGACGGGCGCTGTCACCGCAGCTCGCCGATCGCCACAACCAGACGCCTGCTACTCGACGAAAATTGCAGCATCGACGTTTCGCAACTTCACGCTCGACACGGGAACTCCGCGCGTTCCATCTCAATGCAGTAGGCGCATTGGCTTAGGCAGCGGAATCTCGACCCCGGTCTCGTCGCCGTAAACGGTCGGATGCCAATCCACTGCCGGGCGCATGAGGACGAGCGCATGCTCGAATTCGCGCGCGTAGATCCGATAACTCTGGCCCTTTCGATCGATGCCCTTCGCGATTACGTGTCTCGCCTTCAGCGGATGTCCGACGTCGATTTCTACCGCGGCCGGCCACGCCAGGTCCGGCCGAATGTTCCAGTAGTTCTGCTGATCCAACGAGAGGCGCCGGGCGTCCGCGCCTACCGCCATGTAGTAGCTCGCGAGCTGCGCCATCTGACCGCGATCGGTGGGCGAGTTGTACATCCCTCCGTTGAAACTGGGGCGATTCTTCGTGACGTTGCCCCACTCAGTGTAGGAAAGCGTGGCCACGAACTCCGTGTAGACCCCGCTCGCCAGCAGATGGTCGATCTGCGTCCAGCGCCCCTCCGTTCGATCGCCAAACGGATAGTTGGTTCGCTCGTGTTGCGCGCCTCCTCCCGCCACGACAATGGCCGAATCTGTGGGCGTCCAATACTCCGCAATGTTGATGAGAAGTATTTTCGGAGCGATTGCAGCATGGATCTGCGCGATCATCCCGGCTTCCGAGGCCAGGTACGCCGCGCCCGTCGCAAACTCGTCCGTCGGCTTGATCGCGCCGTACATCGGGCCGCCGAATTCGTCGAGGAACACGCCAGCGAATCCCTGCGCAACGCGAGCGAGTCGATCCGCCTGGTACGCGCGCGAGCCCGCATCGCCGGGATTGATCAACCAACGGTATGATTGATTCTTGAAAGCAACTCGATGAGTCGAATCGTGGCCACCGCGATGCAGAAACGCCGACTCGTAGTCATACTTCGGATGCGCCGCGTACCAGCGTATCATGTCGGCGGTGAAGGAAGTGGTCAGGTGAGTCTCAGAACTTCCGACCTCGGCCTGTACGACCTCGTACTGCAATGCGTATGGGAAATATTGAATCGTGGGATTTACGCTCGTCCACGCGTCCTTTGGCCCGGACATGATTGCGTCGACGCGTGGAGCAAGGAATGCGATCGCCGCCTCGCGATTCTGTGGAGAGGCATACGACGAATAAAAATCCGTGTAAAACACACTTATGTGTGAATAGTGCGGTGAGCGCGCGGCTCCGGCCCGGGGGGGTGCGCTCGGCGTCACGGCGACGCCCTCGGGAGGAGCGCTCGGCGTCTCGGCGCCGGCATCCGCGGGCGCGTCGTTTCGCTCCTTCGGGCTCTGCACCCGATACCGGCGGGTACACACTCACGCGAACTGAGGCGAATCTCGATCCAATTTGCGCGGTGATACCAGTGACACCGGGTCCGATGGCCGTGATGATGCCATGCGCGTCCACTCGGGCGATCGCAGGATTGTCCGTGAGCCACGTGACCGATTGCTGGAGCGCGTGGCCCTCAGCGTCACGAACAGTGGCCAGAATCGTCGTTGACTGTCCGACTTCGAGCGAGCGAGTCGACGAGTCGAGCGTCACGGTGGCCGGCTGCTGTGCCGCGCCGCACGCGCTACCGACAACCGCGCACAGCGCGAGGAGCAGATGGTAGCGCAGCACTGAGATAATACGCGATCTGGTGACGGGGTGCGGCAACGTGAAGCCTCGCGATGTCGATGCGATCCGCTGGACGGCGCCACAATTTGAAGCCGAGCGCCGATAATTTGCTACGCACCTAATCTACCGCGAGTAACTTGCGCCGCGCGAGCGAATACTCCGTATCGAAGATGGAACGCGTTCGGCTGACGCCGCCTACCACCCGCTCTTGCGGAAGATCATCACCGGTAGCGTCTTCGCCATGATCATGAGATCCTCGGCCAGACTCTGACGCTCGAGGTATTCCAGGTCATAGCGGATCTTCGCGCGGACGTCGTCGATCGACGTGTCGTACGTGTGGTTGATCTGCGCCCATCCAGTAATGCCCGGGCGCGTGCGCTGGCGAAACCGGTAGTCGGGGAGATCCTCGCGCAGGCGAACGAAGATGCTCGGACGTTCGGGGCGCGGGCCGACAATGTTCATGTCTCCCATGATCACGTTCACCAGCTGCGGCAGCTCGTCCAAGCGCGTACGACGAAGCATGCGGCCGAGCGGGGTCACGCGCGGATCGTTCCTGGTGGCCCACACGGCGCCCGAACTGCGCTCGGCGTCCGCGCGCATCGTGCGGAACTTGTAGATCGTGAAGAGCATTCCGCCGTGATCCAGCTTGCGTTTGCTGTACAGCGCATCGATGGATTGCGCGCGACGATCGAGTCCGACTCGCGTCTGCGAATAGACGACGGGGCCTCGCGATGAGAGCTTCACGGCGATCGCCACCAAGAGGATCACGGGCGACAGCACGATGAGGGCGAGAGAGGCGAGCGCCACGTTCACGACTCGATTCGCGATCTCGGACCGGTTGCGAACCGTCACCGTGCGCGCAGCAGGCGCAATGCGCCGGTCGGCACGTCGCGCGATCTCGATTCCGATAGCCGAGTCGGACGCAGGCGCAACAATGCGCGTGCCTCCGCTCCGACGACGACTCGGACTGCGCTCTATGGTGGGTTGGTCAATGGCCTGCGGGATGCTCCACACTTTCGCTGCTCCTTCGCTACCTCCGTTGCTCATCGTCGACGCGAAAGCACAAGAATTGTGCTGATGAGTCCAACCGTTACCCCACTTAACGTGCCGATCACGGCCCAGTTTGTCTTGTGTCGCTCGCCGATGAGAATCTGATCCCCCGGCCGAATGTTCAACTGATCCAGAGTAGCTCCCTTCGCAACTTCCTGGCCGAGAAGCGTGGACGAGTAGACCACGTCATTACCGCGCTTAATCTGAGTTTTGTCGACGTCCGCTGTGGTTGTTGGACCACCAGCCATCATGATCGCATCGGCGAGGGCAAGATCTGCCGGGATCTGATAGTAGCCCGGCTTGCTCACCGATCCCATCACGGCGATTCGGACGAGCGAAGTCGATTGTACATCCGGTCGCTTGATATAGCGGAGCAACTGCGTCGTCAGGTAATCCTGCAACTCCGACCGCAACACGCCCTGCAGCGAAATGTCCGGGATATTGGGAAGCCGGATCATTCGCCCTGCCCGCACCGTGACCGTGTCGCTCACCATCGAGTCCGCGCGAACGGAGATGAAAACGCGGTCACCGACATCGAAATCACCATCGCGCAGCCGCGCACGAATCGTTGCTGCCTGCATCTGCTTCTGTTGACGTATCGCTGCGTCGGGTGCAGAGGCGGCTTCCTGCTCGGTACTCACCGCCAGAGCTTGCAACTGCTCCCGCGTGGCTTCGGTATGAGACGACTGCGTTGGAGCGAGCATCGTAGAAGCGGGCGGCGCGGAACGGTGACAGGCGCTTATGCCGCAAACGAACGCTGAAATGACCAGGATACCGCGTGTCGAGCTCTGGAGTTGCTCGAGTCTGGAACGACGTGATGAGTTCATGTACGCGGTGGTCATTGCACCAGGCGTGCTAGAGTGGAGGAGAATGGGCCTACAGGATAAATCTTTACGGGGTGGTGACTTGGGTGCGAGCCCAACGGTTAAATGATAGCACGTAGAGTGCCATATGTGGCAATCCGTCGACAATTGCGAGGACGCGGGTCACAGTTCGGCGAGGAATCCGATCTTGCGGTGGAACGAAATGAATCACATATAGTTGCGGACCTCTGTGATGAAGAGCGCATAAGATTTGTGATGCAAATCGCATAGCCCACGTGTCACGCTCACATCGTAAATGTGGCACCGGTGCCCCACGCGGCCAAGTTCGCCAGACGTCGACAAAATAGTTAAAGCGTTACACAGCACAGTGTTGGCTAACTTTTTTGCATGGCGCATGGGACGTGCAGAGCGTGTGCTCGCATCGCAGCGCGACCACGGCCGCTGCAGCGCACTCGCTCCTGCCCCCGGAAGTGAATGACTGTAGCTGGCCTCACACCACGTCCCCCACTCATTCTGCTCGCCAACGAGCACGAATGGGCCGCGCGTTCTCTCGAGACCATTCTCGGTCCCCACGGGTACGCCGTCTTGCGAGCGTACACGGGTCGCCATCTTCTCGGGCTCGTTCGCAGCGCACAACCCGATCTGATCATGGTCGACATGCGGTTGCCCGATATGCGCGGTGTCGACGTGTGTCATGCGCTTCGCGATGATCCGCACTTTCAGGAGGAGACTCCAATCGTCTTCACCAGCTCGGGAATGCCCGAGCGTGACGAGCGGGTGGAGGCGTTCAAGGCCGGCGCGTGGGAGATCGTGAGCCAGCCGCTGGATCCGGAAATTCTGCTGCTCAAGCTCGACGCGTTCATGCGCGGCAAGCGGGCGGCGGACCGGCTGCGCGACGAAAGCCTGCTCGACCAGGCCACCGGCCTGTACAACATGCAAGGAATGGTGCGGCGCGCCCGCGAGATGTCGGCGGATGCGCAGCGCCTACACACGCCGATCTCCTGCGTCGCCTTCACGCCTGTGGCGACGACTCGCGCCGAGCCCACTCCGCCCGCGATCACCGAGATCATGGTCGAGCGGCTCGGAGCAATCGTGCGCCGCACGGGGCGCGCGTCCGATGCGATCGGCCGGCTCGGACCCACAGAGTTCGCGATCATCGCTCCCTCCACCGAAGAGCCGGGCGCGATTCGCATGATCGCCAGACTCGAGTCGCAGTTGTCCGACATGCTCACGCAGCCGGACGGCATCGCCCAACGCGTGGAATTGCGCGCGGGCTACTGCTCGGTTGCTGATGGCGCGAGCTCGTCGGTGGACGCGTTCGAGATGCTGCTGCGCGCGAACACCGCGCTGCGCGAGGTCCGCGACGCCGAGCGCGGTGACGAGCTCCACTCCTACGACAGCTCGCCAGTCAGGTTCGCCCTGTAACCTCGGCGGCGCGCGGTGTGCTGACCCCCTCATCGTCGCACACACGAAACGAAGCTCGCCAACTTGCGGCGAGCTTCGTTTTGTTTCATGCCACCTTCGATCCGGTTGCTGGCCCATTCGCCACGAACGCCGCGGCGGCTCGCCTCAGGTGCGACCGGTGAGCTCGCCCACCTGCGGCGACGTGCGCGGAAGATCGTCGTCCTCGCTCGTGGTGTAGCCATAGAGGTACGAGTAGTACTTGTACTCGCCCTGCGCGCGAATGTCGTTGAGCACCGCGCCCAGCATGCGCACCGGCAACCGATCGAGCAGCCTCAGCTTGTTTTCGGCCATCTTCCGATCGGTCGCGCCCGTGCGCAGCACGATCAGCATGTTCTGCGTCGCCGCGGCGAGCACGAACGGATCGACACCGGCGCCAAGCGGCGGACTGTCGACCACGACCACGTCGTAGCGCCGGCGAAGCTCGGCGATGAACTGTGACATCGCCTGCGAATGGAGCAGCTCCGGACCCCGGTGACGGCGCGTGCCGCAGGGGATTAGTGTCAGACGGTCGTGCGTGGTCGTACGCAGCACCGCTTCGAACGGTGCATCGCCGCCGAGAAGATCGAGGAGCCCCGGGCGACGATTGGCGCCGAACATCGCGTGCAACTGACCACGGCGCGTGTCGCCATCCACGAGCACGGTGCGATAGCCGGCCTCGGCGAACGACAGCGCGAGATTCGAGCACACGAGCGACTTTCCATCGCCGGCACCCGGACTCGAGACGGTGAGCATCGCCGAGCCGCTCGCCTCGAACTGATTGCTGATCGCCATACGAATCGTGCGGAACGACTCGATCACCTGCGCGGCTTCCTCGGGATCCGGATCGCCGGCGCGCGAGCGCTTGATCGTCGGCACGGCGCCGAGGATCGAAAGTCCAAGCTCCCTGGTAACCTGCTCCGAGTAGCGTAGCCGCGGATCCGTGTGATCGAGCAGGAGCGCGAGACCGACCGACGCACCGAGACTGGCGACGAGCGCGAGCAGCAGGATCGTGGGCGCGGTGTTCTTCGACGGCGCCATTGGTGCCACCGCCGTGTCGAGAATGCTGACGTCCGGGATTGCCCCGGCTTCGGCCAGCTTCGTCTCCTGATACCGCTGCTGTAGCATCGAATAGAGCGACGAGCGCGACACGACATCACGCTGGAGCCGCATCAGCTCGATCGTGCGCGGCGGAATGTTCTGAAGCTCGGTGGACGCACTCGCCATTTGATGACTCAAATCGCCGGCGCGCGACTGCAGCTCCGCGATCAACTGCGAGAGCACCTGCGGCAGCGTCTGCGTGCGCAGCGTCTGCACGGAGGCGCGCAAGTCCTGCACGATGCGATGCTCGTCCGTGTAGCTCTCGCGCGCCGCGCGCAGCGCCGCCTCGCGCTTGCTGAGATCCTGAAGCGCGGCCTGGAGCGCGAGTGAGCTCTGCGCGGACGGAATTCCGATGAAGGCATCCGCGGTGACCGAATTCGGATCGCGCGCGAGGTTCTGCAACGCCGCGATGTCGTGCTGCACGGTGAGATACTGCGCCTTTTGTCCGAAGTAGTTGCCGATCATCGGATCGCCGCCACCCGTGCCCCCGCCCGCTCCCATCCCCGTGGCCGGAGCCGCCATGATCGCCTCTGACGGAAGCGTGATCGTGTTCTTGCGGAAGCTCTCGAGCGCGGACTCCGACGAACGGAGCGCGCGCGATGCCGTGTCGAGCTGGTCTGCCAGTGCCTTGGATTCCTCAGTCAGATTGCGGCGTTTGAGCTCACCGGCGGTGGAGACGAACTCGCGCATGATTCCGTTCAGAATCGCCGCAGTGCGATGGCCGTCGGCGCCCGTCAGCGTCAGCTTGATGAACTGACTGTACTGTGGGAGGGTGACGTCCACGCGCGAGATGAGCCCCGACGACACGTCGCGCGGACTCACGACCACGAATGGCACGATGCGCGACGGTCCGAGAACCTGGGCGGACGGCTTCCATGCGATACCCACCGAGCGACCGACGGAGTCTCCCGAGATGCCGCGCTCGACGACCTTCCCGTCCTTGAGCGTCAAGGCGTAGTGCGAGTTCGTGGCATTGGTGGACAGCGCGTAGGTGCCGGAGCGCAGCCCTGGACGCGGCTGGAAGCCCGCGAAGACTGCGGTATCCTTGATCGAAAGCGGCCAGACGTAGAGCGAGAGCTTGCGCACTACGTTGTCCATGATCGACGAGCTCTTGATCAGGTCAGCCCATGCGCCCGGCGTTACCAGGGGCGACCCCTGAATCGGACCCTGCGGGCCGCCGCCCTGCGTCTTGGCGCCATCATCGGAGATCCAGACCGTGCCCTGCGCCTGATACGCCGGCGTCATGAACTGCGTCACCCCGAAGCCGATTCCGGTGCCTGCCAGTACTACGAGCAAAATGAGCCACTTGTAGCGCCTGAGCGCCGAAAAGTAGCGCGACCAGGATATTCCGGGCTCGTCCATCACTGGCTGCTGGTTCCAGGACGGCAAGTAGTTCTGGCCGTAGGTCATCGCGGTAGGGTCGCGGTTCGGCTCGACCGGAAGATTCGACGGAAATTGCGGAGCAGTCATCGACGAGTTCGCTGGGTAAGGGGCGCGTGGCCAATATGTACATAGCCTCGCGTCGCGCCAACAGGACGTGCATTGGACGAGCGAGTTACAGGGCCTGGGGATGCAATATCAGGCCCAGTCACGGATGCGCTTGGACCGCCCATTTGCCACTCAACTTGATCCCCGCATTGGCCGTCGCACAGATATAGTAGAGACATCGTCGCATTCCTGCGCGCCGCAGTGGCGCCGGTGCCGCAGATAATGTAGTATGGGTGCCGGTACCGCTGTAGTCGCGCAGCGACAAGGCTGTCGCGAGCATGGAACGTTTTGTGACGTGAAATTCGCTGTTCGCTGTGTTCAAGCGACAGAATCGCAAACGTGTGGCGTAAAGCACGCACATAATGTGACGCATGGCCGCACTAGATCATCTATAGGGAGACATCCTTTCCCTTCGGTTCGCGCGCGAGGAGAATCATCATGACGGTTCCGGTGCTACCCGCTCCACCCCTGGATGTCGCTGCCCCTTCGTCCCGCGTTGGTCGCGATCCCCTCGCGATCCCTGCGGCGGTGAAGGCAGACATTCGAATCCTGGTGGTAGATGACGATCGAACCCTGCGGGAGGGTTGCGCCAGCGTTCTCGAACTGGACGGCTACAACGTCACCTTCGTGGGTCGCGGAGACGAGGCGCTCGAGGTCGTGCGGCGCCGGAAGTTCGACATCGTACTGGTTGATCTGTATCTCCAGCCGATCTCTGGAATCGACATCCTGAAGGCCGCGCTCGAGACGCACCGCGAAACCATTGTCGTCGTCATGACGGGAAACCCAAGCGTTTCCTCGAGTATCGAGGCGCTCCGCGCCGGCGCCTGGGACTATCTGCCCAAGCCCTTTTCCGCAACGCACCTCCAGGTGCTCGTCGGTCGCGCGTCCCACGCGGTCATGGTCGCTCGCGAGACCAAGGCCCTCCGCCAGCAACTCGTGCAGCAGAGCGGCAACAGCGACAAGATCACCCTGCTCGGCGTCGCCCCCGCGTTTCGCAAGGCTGTGGAGCTCGCGCGAAAGGTCGCGCCCACCGATGCCTCCGTGATGATTACCGGCGAGAGCGGAACCGGTAAGGAAGTGATCGCGCAGTTCATCCATCACCACAGCCGTCGCGCGAGTCGCAAGCTCGTGCCGATCAACTGCGCCGCGCTCCCCGAGCCGCTGCTCGAGAGCGAGATGTTCGGTCACCGCAAAGGTGCGTTCACCGGCGCGGACCGCGACAAGCCGGGGCTGCTCGAAACCGCGAACGGCGGAACGCTCTTTCTCGACGAGCTCACGGAGATGTCGCATCCGATTCAGGCGAAGTTGCTGCGCGTGCTGCAGGACGGCGTCGTTCGGCGCGTCGGCAGCGAGCAGCAGGATGCAACCGTGGACGTGCGCTTCGTCTCGGCCACCAATCGCGATCCGCAGGAAGCGGTGAACGCCGGAATCTTGCGAGAGGATCTCTTTTACCGGTTGCGCGTCGTTCCGATCAAGCTGCCACCGCTGCGCCAGCGCCAGGAGGACATCGCGCTGCTGGCGAATCACTTCCTGGCATACTATTGGGAGCGCCATCGCGAGGCGGATGACATCCTGCCCAAGCTCACCGACAACAGCATGGAATTTCTGCGTACCCGGCAGTGGCGTGGAAACGTGCGCGAGCTGCAGAATGTGATCGAGCACGTGGCCGTGTTGGCGGAGCCCGGGCAGCCGATCCAACCGCAGGACATTCCCGCGTATGAAGACGGCGCCTCGTCGCCGGCGCGGACCACGATGTCCGGCGCGATCATGGACGAGCCGTATCACGCGGCGAAGGACCGGCTGATCGCGGAGTTCGAACGGGAGTACCTGGCGCGGTTGTCCGCGCGTGCCGGCGGCAACATGTCGCGTGCTGCAAGGCTCGCGAACATTGATCGTACGACACTCTACCGTCTCATGGAAAAGCACAACGTGCGTCGCGACGAGTTGACCGGACCGAGCGAGTGATCGCAGTCGCACGTCGCGGGAAGGCAAAGTGATCGGTCCGACAACATTGGCGGAGGATCCGGAAGACGCCGAGGTGCTGGTGAAGCAGGACGACGTTTCCGCACCCGCTCTACCGGACGCACTCGGCGACGCGCTGTCGCATGCAACGGCGCTCGCGATGCGAGAGCTCGTGACGGTAGCGCAGTCGCCACACCACGACGCCGATCTGCGCGACAGCGTCGCGTGGGTGTCCGATGCCGTGCGCGCCGCCGCGACCGCCGCTGGTGCAGAGCCGCGCTCACATCCGCCCGCCCCCGCGCCCCTCGCGCTCGATACCCTGCGCGAGTGTCTGCTCTCCGAGCTCGCTGCTGCCGGCGGTCAGGTGGATGGTGCGGGAATCCTTCGCATGCTGAGTGCCGTCGAGCGCGTGCATCAGATCATCGAGAACGATGATGCGCACCGTTTCAGCGCACGCCTTGCCGGTCCGGGCGGACTCGAGCTGCTGGTCGAGGTCGGACACGATCTGCGCTCGCCGCTCGCATCGATCCTCTTCCTCGCAGAGACACTGCGCAAGGGACAGAGCGGCGACGTGAACACCGTGCAGGAGCGCCAGCTCGGCCTCATTTATAGCGCCGCCTTTGGCTTGAGCACGGTCGCCAGTGATGTCATTGCATTCGCGCGAGGCGGCGATCGCCTGCTCGATCCGACACCCGAGGCATTCTCGGTTCTCGCGATTCTGCGCTCGGTGCAGGACATCGTGCTGCCGATGGCAGAGGAGAAGGGGCTGGCGGTGCTGCTCGTGCCGCCGGACGCGGACTTTCGCGTGGGGCACCCCGGCGCACTCAATCGCGTACTGCTCAATCTCACCACCAACGCGCTGAAGTTCACGTCGAACGGACACGTCGAGATCGCAGTGACTGCGCCCACACGCTCGCGACTCGCCTTCTCCGTGCGCGATACCGGACGCGGGATCCCTCCGCAGGTGATGACCTCACTCTTCGACCCGTTCCGCCGCCGTGATCCGGGCGATCACGTGTTCTCGAGCGCGGGGCTCGGTCTCTCCATTTGTCGCAAGCTCGTGGCGGCAATGGGTGGCACGCTCGGCGTTGAGACGAGCGAAACGAACGGCACGCGCTTTTTCTTCGAGCTCGAGCTGCCGGTGGTCACCCGGCTCTGAGCCGCGAGCTCAGACCGCCGAGATGGCGCGCCCCGTGTCGACGCCGAACGACTCCGCCATTTCGTAAGCTTCCTCGGCGGTGAGCACCTCGCGCTCGACGAGCGCGGATGCCAGCGCCTCGATCGCATCGCGGTGCGCGCGCACGATCGCTTCGGCGCGCGCCGCCTGCACGGCCATGAGCGCGCGGATGGCGGTATCGATCTCGCCCTGCAGATGACCGCTGGGTGCACCGCCCTGCGCCTGCGGATCCGCGCTCACGAGGCCGATCTCATCGCTCATCCCGAATTCTGCGACCATGCGACGCGCGATCCCCGTCGCCTGAACGAGATCGCTGCCGGCACCGGTGGTGACCGCGTCTGGACCGAGGAATACGAGCTCCGCGGCACGCCCGCCGAGCGCCTTGGCGATGATCCCCTCGAGATAGCGGCGCGGATGCAGATGGCGATCGGATTCCGGCGAGAAGTGCGCGGCGCCGAGCGACCGTCCGCGCGGCTCGATCGTGATCTTGTGCAGCCGATCCTCGGGGCAGGCAACCATGCCGACCACGGCATGCCCCGACTCGTGCAACGCGATGAGCCGGCGCTCCTGATCGTTGATGACCATGCCGGAGCGCACGCGTCCCAGCAGGATGCGGTCGCGTGCCTGCTCGACGTGCGCGTTCGTGATGACGTCGCCGGAATCCTGCACGGCGATGATTGCGGCCTCGTTGAGCAAATTCGCGAGCTCGGCGCCGGAGTGGCCAACGGTGAGGTGCGAGAGCCGCTCGAGGTCGACGTCCTTGGCCAGCCGGCTGTTTGCGGCGTGGATCTTCAGGATCTCGAGCCGATCCGCGGCAGTCGGCAGCGGAACCTCGACGACCCGATCGAAGCGGCCGGGGCGGCGAACGGCGGGGTCCAGCATGTCTTCGCGGTTGGTCGCTGCCATCCAGACGACGCCGTTGTTGCTCGCCATGCCGTCCATCTCGACGAGCAGCTGGTTGAGCGTGACCTCCTCTTCACCCGAGCGATTGGGCCGGCCGCGACGGCCGCCGAGCGAATCGAACTCGTCGATGAAGATGATGCATGGCGCGGCGTCGCGGGCCTGCTTCGCGAGCTGGCGCACCCGACGCGAGCCGATGCCGACGTACATTCTCGTTGAAGTCGGACCCTGCAGCGACGATGACGGGGCAGCCGGCCTCGCCGGCGACCGCGCGCGCGAGCAGCGTCTTGCCGGTACCGGGCGGGCCCACCAGGAGGACGCCCTTCGGGCAATGCGCACCCATTGCGAGAAAGCGCTCGGGGCTCTTGAGGTAGGCGATGACGTCGCGCAGGTCGGCCTGCGCTTCGCGCGCGCCGCCGACATCCGAGAGCGTGAGATGACGAGACGCGGGTGACGGCACGAATCGATTGGCGCCGAACGCACCGCGATGATTGACCGCGTACGCGAGCACGAGCGAGAGCACAATGATGAGGCAGACGACCTGGATCAGACGCTCGGTTGTGCTCGAGTGCGGCTCGACGACGCGCACGGAGGTGCCGGCGGCGGCCCAGCGCTCGAGGTCTACGAGTGAGACCGCGCGGGTGGGCACGACAGTCTCGACGGAGCTCGTCGCGTGACCGTCGACGATGCGCGGCGTGCGAAGCGTGAGGACGAGGCGCTCACCGTCGTTCTCGACGATGAGCGTCGACACCTGATGCGAGCTCAGTGCCTGGGCGGCCTCGGAGTAGGCGACGGTGGAGTCGCCTCGAATGCTCGCGGAGCCGAAGCGCCACACCAGCAGCATTGCGATGGCAGCGAAGACGAGCGCACCGCCGGTCCAATAGCGCACCGGGCCGCGCCGGAGCGAAATCGACAGGAGTGGCCGCGTTCTCCAGTTTCGCCGCTCGCGAGGAGGGGCGGACGGGTCGTTCGTTCGAAGAGGGAGTGGCATTGGATACCGGCGCAGTGCACTGTTAGGAACCACCCGTGGATCGTCACGCGCGGTACAGTGAGAGGACGGCGGACGAATGGTTGTCGTAACAGCGTCCGTTTCCCAATCTAACTTTGCCGCGGCGCGGGGCGTAGGGCGTAAAAGCGCCCGTCGATTCAGTACACGGACTCCTCACGCGATGATCCCATGATTCGGTCTCGGATTCTAGTCACGGCCGCGCTGTTTTTCGCGATGTTCGTTTGTGCGACGCCCGTGCTCGCGCAACGGAGCGGGGCATTGCCTGTGCTTGCTACTCCGCCCCCGGCAGCTCAGGGGGTGGGCGGGCACCTCGATCCCGAGGCCGCAACGCGCGCGTATCTCGCAACGCTGCCAAGCGACAAGAAGGCGCAGTCCGACGCGTACTTCGAGGGCGGCTACTGGCTGACCGTCTGGGACTTCCTGATCCCGGCGATCATCTACCTGCTTCTGCTCTCGACGGGATTTTCCGCGCGCATGCGGGACACGGCCGAGCGGATGACTCGCTCACCGACGCTTCAGAGCATGCTGTACTGGGGGCAGTTCCTGGTGGTGACCTCCGTGGTGCTCCTGCCGTGGAGCATTCGGGAAGGTTATGTGCGCGAGCAGGCGTATGGACTGTCGAATCTGACGTTCGGCGCGTGGCTCGTGGAGCAGGCAAAGGGCTTCGGTGTGGCTCTGGTGCTCGGCGCGCTGATGGTCGCGGCGCTCTACGCGATCGTGCGCAAGTTGTCGCGCACGTGGTGGGTGTGGGGGGCGATCGCGACCATCGCGTTTTCGTTCGTCGGGGCCGTGATCGGCCCCGTGGTCCTGACACCGATCTTCAACTCGCCGAAGAAGCTGACCGATGCGCGCGTGGTCGATCCGATCCTGAGACTCGCGCGGCAGAACGGCATTGGCGCGACCGACGTGTGGGAGATCGACGCATTCGAAGCAGAGCAAGCGGATCAGCGCGAACGTCAGCGGCGCCCTGGGCACCGAGCGCATCACGCTCAACGACAACCTGCTGAATCGCGCGTCCCTCGAGGAGATCGAGGCGGTGATGGGGCACGAGATGGGACACTACGTGCTGAACCACATCTACAAAGGGTTCATGGCGTTCGGGATTCTCATCCTGATCGGCTTCGCTGTGGTCGCGCGGTTGTTCGAGCGGCTTCGCGCGCGCTACGAATCGTCGTGGAAGGTGCGCGGGATCGGCGATCCCGCGGGGCTGCCGCTCGTCGCCCTGTTGTTCACCAGCTATCTGTTTCTCATTACGCCCGTGCTCAACTCGATCACGCGCACGATGGAATACGAGGCGGACATGTTCGGGCTAAACACGGCGCGACAACCGGATGGCTTCGCGCAGATCGCGATCAAGTTGAGCGAGTACCGGAAGCTCGACCCCGGGCCGTGGGAGGAGAGGATCTTCTACGATCATCCGAGTGGCCGCACCCGCATCTACACGGCGATGCGGTGGAAGGCGGAGAATCTCGACGCTACGAGACCTTCCTCGTCTTCCGCTTCAGGAAATCCATGAGAATGAACTGGCCGAGCGTCATTGTGTTCGTGAAGTAGGCCTTGCCGCGACTGATCGCGGACATGCGCTTCACGAACTCGATGAGCGCGCGGTCACGTGCGAGCATGAAGGTGTTGATGACGATGCCGGAGCGCCGGCAGTCGGCGACCTCGCGCAGCGTAGCGGCCGTCACCATCGCGTCGAGCCCCATTGAGTTCTTGTAGATCATGCCATTCGCCATTGTGAGCGCGCTTGGCTTGCCATTGGTGATCATCACGATCTGTCGCATGTCCTTTTTCTGTGACATGAGAATCCGGCGGGAGAGCTTGAGTCCCTCGGCCGTGTTCGTGTGGTAGGGGCCGACCTGCGCGTGCGCGAGGCGGTTGAGCGGGATCTCCTCGGCCGAATCGTGGAAGAGGACGACGCGGATGGTATCGCCGGGGAACTGCGTGCGGATGAGATGCGTGAGTGCGAGCGCGACCTTCTTCGCCGGGGTAAAGCGGTCCTCGCCGTACAGAATCATTGAGTGTGACGTGTCGAGCAAGAGCACCGTCGCGCAGGACGAGCGGTACTCGGCCTGGCGCACCATGAGGTCGCCGTAGTCGAGGTCGATCGGAACGTCGAGATTTCCGTTCCGGATGAGCGCGTTCTGCAACGTTGCGTTGACGTCGAGATTGAGCGTGTCGCCGAACTCGTACGGCTTGCTCGAGGCATTGGCCTCGATGCCTGTGGCGAGATAGGGCGTGTCGTGACTCCCGAAGCTCGAGCGGCCGAGGGAGCCGAGGAGCGAGCGGAGAGTCTTGAAGCCCAGAAAGTCGATGCCCTTCTCGGTGAGCGAGAACTGGACGTCCTTCGAGGCGGCGTGCGCGAGACCGCCGGGGCCGGTGACGGGCTGGTGGCCGGCGGGCATTGGGGCGGCGCGTCGACGTTGAGGTAGCCCTCCTCGACGAGCTTCGAGATGATGTCGTCGAGCAGCTTCGCGAGCTTCTCGGCGCTCTCGCCGTCGTCATCCTTGCCGTCGCCGCGCAGAGCCTCGAGCATCTCGGCGGTGAACTGCCCGCTCTCCATCAGCGCGTTGAGGATGGCTTCGCGCAGCGCCTCCATGGAGCGGTCCTGCTCCTGCCCCGCGTCATCCCAATACGGGCTCTGCATTTTGCCGCCGGCGAAGCCCGACTGCAGCAGAAAATCCGCGAGCTTGTCGAGGAGTGACTGGAGGTCGATGGCGTCGGCCATCTGCGGGCTGAACTTGCCGTACGTGTGAAAGCGCAGCGGAGTGGACGGATGTAGGTTGTGAGGGTCGGCGTGCGTCCTCGATCGCAGGATGACACTGACGACGGGACCTTGCAACCCCTCGGGATGATCGACTCGTCACCACCGAACACGCTCACACCGCCGCGCGGAACGCCATCGGGCGCGATCGCGGCGCCGCGCTACCGAAACCCGTTCTCGGTGCTCATCAAGCACCGGAATTTTCGAATCTTCTGGTTCGGGCAGACGGGTTCGCTGGTGGGCACCTGGATGCAGCAGGTGGCGCTGGGTTGGGTGGTGTTGCAGATCACGAACAGCCCCTTCCTGGTGGGAGTCGAGGCGGCGGCGGGGTCGCTGCCCGTGCTGCTGTTCACGCTGTACGCGGGGGTGCTCGCCGACCGCATGGACAAACTCGTGCTCGTGCGCGTGACGCAGTCGCTGCTGCTGTTCGAGGCGACGCTGCTGTGGTGGTTCAACTGGACGGGACACGTCACCATCGCGGTGCTGATCGGAATCGCGCTGTTCGGCGGTGTGGCGAGCGCGTTCGACATCCCCACGCGACAGGCGCTGATGGTGGAGCTCGTGGGGCGCGACGATGTGGTCGACGCAATTGCCTTGAATTCAAGCGGATTCAATCTCGCCCGAATCGCAGGGCCGAGTCTGGCGGCGATCATCATCGACCGGTTCGGGCTCGCGTGGTGCTTCGCTGCCAATGCATTCAGCTATCTGCTGGTGCTGGTCAGCCTGTTCACGATCAAGCTCCCGGCCAAGGTGATCGCGGCGACGGATCTGTCGCCGACGGAAGGGTTGATTGAGGGGATCCGCTTCATGCGGAAATCGCGCGAGGTGTCGCTGCTCATGAGCATGGTGACGGTGTACTCGATCTTCGGCATTCCGTATCTGGTGCTGATGCCGGTGATCGCTCGCGATACGCTGCACGGTACGGCGCGGACGTATGGGCTTCTGCTCGCGAGCGTGGGGCTCGGCGCGGTGACGGGTGCGTTCGCACTCGCGATGGTCGGCCGGCGCGTGCGACGGGGCAAGGTGCTCGCCGCGGCGGCGTTCTCCTTCAGCACGCTGCTCATCGTGTTCTCGTTCTCGCGCAACATTTGGCTGAGCGCCGCGATTCTATTCGCGACGGGGCTCACCATGATCCTGAACAACGCGCTGGCGAACGGACTCCTGCAGACGATCACGCCGGACGGGTTGAGGGGGCGCGTGATGTCGGCGTACGCGTTCGTGTTCGTGGGGATGGCGCCGGTGGGATCGCTGCTGTCCGGGAGCGTGGCGTCGGCGCTCGGAGCGCCGGCCGCGATCGGGATTGGCGGTGGGGTGCTGCTCTGCTTCGCGGCGTGGGTGTTCGGGACGCGGAAGGAGCTGAAGGGATTGTAGGGCGACGGCGCCTGTGAGCGGCCGACGCGTCGGAACGATCGCGTCTCCAGAAACGCATCCCCCGACGGACTTACCCGAAGTGCTCGCGCGCCACCTGCACGACGATCGAGGCTGCGCGATCGATGCCCAGCCATCCCGTGTTCAGACACAGATGGTAATTCTCGTGCGCGAGCCATGATCGATTCCAGTGGGAGCGCACGTACTGCTCCCGCTGCCGGTTGCTCTCGTCGACGTATTTCTCGGCGTCCTTCAGCGAGAGCGACAGGCGCGCCGCCACGCGCGCGGCCAGCTCGGCGCGCGTCGCGTAGCAGAACACGTGCAGCGAATCCTCGCGCGCACCGAGCACCCACTGCGCGCCGCGCCCCACCACCACCGTCGGACCCGCGGCCACCGCCTCCTCGATCACATTCGCGGTCACCTCGAGAATCCGCTCCTCGCTCGGCGGCAATGTCGTAGGCCTGCCGTTGAACACCTCCGGCGCGCCGAGGGCGAGAGCGTCGGCGATACGCTGCACCAGCGTCGGCACCCGTTCCTCGCGCTCCACGACCTCGGCCACGGGTACGCCGAGGCGCTTCGCAACGGAGTCCACGAGCTCGTTGTCGACGAGCTGCCAGCCGAGCGAGGCCGCGACGTGCGCGGCGAGCTCGGCGCCGCCGGCGCCGACCATCCGCGATACGGTGATCAGCGGCACGTATATTCGCCTGCGTCAGCGGAGATGGCAGACTCGCAGATGCTCGACCACGCGAAAGCCGAGGGCATCCCAGACGGCGTTTGCCGTCTCGTTCTCCACCGCGTTGTGCAGCCGCGCCTCGCTCAGCCCGCGCTCGCGACACCACCCGATGGCTGCGGTAAAAAGAGCGCGCAGCACGCCGTGCCGCCGCGCGCTGGGAACGACGTACACCGACGAGATGTACCCGTGGCGCGAGGGAAAGAGCAGCGGCAGACCGGCGCTTGCGACGCAGCGCAGCACGCCGACCGGTGCGCCGTCACTTTCCGCGAGGAAGGTCACTTCGCTCGAGCAGCGCAGTTGCGCCGCGAAGAGCCGGCTCGCGCGCGCGGGCGCATCGGGACGGAGGCGGCGATAGATCGGATTTTCCGAGTGCTCCCGCAGGAGCGCGAGGCGAAGCTCAATCACGACGGCGAGGTCCGCCATCGTGGCCGCACGCACGGTGAGCCCGGCATCGAGGCGAGGATCCGCCTCGAGCGACATGTGACCGTCGCTCGCCGGATGCTCGATCACGCCATCATGCCGCCGCCGAAGAGATCCTGATTCGGACGGCGCCGCTCGGGAGGCTGCGCGCGTCCGTACTGCCCGGAGTCGGAGCGCGAGATTTTCTTTCGCGCAACCAACGCCTCGAGCACGAGCTCCGACGCGGCGGCAACCACCGACGCGTCGCCGCTCTCAGCGAGTCCGCTGTCGTACACCACCTCGAGCAGCCCCGGAATGCGCTGGAATCCCTCGACCATCGCGCCAGAGGATACGTCCCCGTCCACCTGCAGCGCGTTCCCCTGATCGAACCACATCACCAATGTCATCCGTGTTGAGCGAGCCCGCGCGCTCGTGCATCGTCGCGTCCGCGGCGCGCCGAATCAGCTCGTGCGCGATCGCGTGCCCGCCCACGAGCTCACCCTCGTACTCGAGCTCGATCTTGCCCGTGATCGCGGGAAGCGCCGAATAGATGTCGCTAATGCGGGGAACGACGTCGCACTCGCCCGTGAGCAGCGAGCGCCGCTCGGCGTTGGAGATCGCGTTCTCGAGCACGGAAATCGGCATGCGCTGCGAAACGCCGGAGCGCTTGTCGATGCGCTTGTCCATGCGCGCTTCGAAGGCGATCCGCTCGATCACCTCCGGAGATGAAATCCGGCACGCGAACTGGGAGGCCGCCGCGACTCGCCCATGCCTCCTGCTGCGTGATCGCCATCCCGAGCTCCACCGACTCCGGATAGTGCGTCATCACCTCGCTGCCGATGCGGTCCTTGAGCGGCGTGATGATCTTGCCGCGAGCCGTATAGTCCTCCGGATTCGCCGTGAAGCAGATGAGCACATCGAGCGGCAGGCGAATCGGATAGCCTTTGATCTGGACGTCGCCCTCCTGCATGATGTTGAACAGGCCGACCTGGATTTTCCCCGCGAGATCCGGGAGCTCGTTGAGCGCGAAGATGCCGCGGTTCGCGCGCGGGAGCATCCCGTAGTGAATCGTCAGCTCGTCGGCGAGCACGTGGCCGCCGCGCGCCGCGCGAATCGGATCGACGTCGCCGATGATGTCCGCGATCGTGACGTCGGGCGTCGCGAGCTTCTCGACGTAGCGGGAGTCGCGATCGAGCCACGCGATCGGCGTATCGTCACCCATCTCGGCGATTCGCATGCGTGCGAACTTCGAGATCGGCGCGAACGGGTTGTCGTTGATCTCGCTGCCGGCGACGGCCGGAATCACCTCATCGAGGAGCGTCGCGAGCGAGCGCAGGATGCGCGACTTCGCCTGCCCGCGCAGACCGAGCAGGATGAAGTTGTGGCGCGAGAGGAGCGCGTTCACGATCTGCGGAACCACGGTCTCGTCGTAGCCGACCACGCCGGCGAAGATCGGGCCGCCCCTGGCGAGGCGAGCGAGGAGATTGGCGCGCACCTCGTCCTTCACGGATCGACGGGCGAGAGATGCGGCGGCGTACGGCGACTTCTTGAGCGCGCCGAGTGTTTCTGGGTGCGACGACGACACGGACAGCTCCGATGCTGCAGGGTGAAAACGTGATGAGTCTCAGCCTACTGGGGTGGGGCCGTCGTCCGCTAGTCCTGCTGGGAGACCGGCTGCACCTCGACCAGATTATCGTAGAATACGGGGCCGTGGCCGAGGTCGGTCTCGCGCTGCGACGTGGTGTCGTTCGCGTTGCGTCCATCCTTCGAGAATTTCGTCCACCAGACGGATGGCGCCCACACGGTGCCTTCGCTCACCGCGTCGCTGACGCGCGCGATCGCGCTGAAGCTGCCGCGGTCGTTACGCACTTCCACGCGCGTGCCGTTCAGCACCGCGCGAGGCATCGCATCGTCGGGATGGATCACCAGCTCGGGCTCGTGCGCGCCGCGGCGCAGCGCGTCGACGTTCACGAACGACGAGTTGAGGAACTGATGCGCCGGCGACGAGATCAGCGACAGCGGGAAGCGCGCCGCCAACTCGGGCGAGCTCTCCACCGACTCGTACGGCGGCGTGAACGTCGGAATCGGATCGAGTCCCATGTCAGCCAGCCGCTGGGAGTAGAGCTCGCACTTGCCGCTCGGCGTCGGGAAGCTCCCCTCCGCGAAGGGCAGATATGGTCGCGGCACGTTGAGCCGCGTCCACCCCTGTTCGAGCAGCGTCTCGAGCGTGACGCCGGTGAACTTGTCGCTCTCCGAGTCGAGCGCCTGGCGAATGAGCTCGAGATCATTGTCGAGCATGACGGGGTGATCGATGCCCATCCGAGCGGCGAGGAGCCGAAAGATCTCGCTGTTCGGCTTGCACTCGCCCACCGGCTCGATCGACGGGCGATTGAGCGTGACGTAATGGTGCCCGTACGAATAGTGCACGTCCCAGTGCTCGAGCTGCGTCGTTGCCGGCAGCACGATGTCAGCCCAATCGGCCGTGTCGGTGAGGAAGTGCTCGAGCACGACGGTGAAAAGATCCTCGCGCGCGAGCCCGCGCACGACCTCGCTCCGATTCGGCGTCACCGCGGCGGGATTGGAGTTGTAGACCACGAGCGCGCGCACGGGCGGCCCTCCCACTCCGGCGTCGGGTGTGGTGAGCGCCTCGCCGAGTCGAATCATGTTGATCGTTCGCACGGGCGGTGAGAGATCCGGACGGAATAGCTTGGCGCGATTGAACTGAAAGTTTCCGCTCGATGACAGCTGTACGCCCCCGCCCGCGCGGCGCCAGTGACCGGTGACCGCGGGAAGGCAGGCGATCGTGCGCACGGCCATTCCGCCACCGCCGTGGCGCTGGAGCCCGTAGTTGATGCGCACGAACGCGGCCTTCGCGCGACCGTACTCGCGCGCGAGCTCCACGATGCGCTCCGCCGGAATTCCGGTGATCGCGGCGACGCGCTCCGGCGAGTACTCGGCAGCGCGAGCACGCAGCGCGGGCGCGCCCAGCGTGAAGCGCTCGAGATAATCGTTGTCCTCGAGATGCTCCGCAAAGAGGACGTGCATGATTCCGAGCGCAAGCGCGGCATTGGTGCCGGGTTTGATCGGGATCCACTCATCGCACTGGTCGGCGGTGCGCGTGCGAAGCGGGTCGATGGCGATGATGCGGGCGCCGCGCGCACGAGCCTCGCGCACGAAGGGCCAGAGATGTGGATTCGACGTGAGCGTGTTGGTGCCCCAGAGGAGAACGAGATCGCTCTCGGGCATTCCCTCGGGATCCGCGCCGATGTTCGCGCCCAGCGTCATCCTGAGTCCCACTCCGCCCGCCGTCGAACAGATCGTGCGATCCAGCATCGATGCGCCGAGGAGATGGAAGAAGCGATGATCCATCGTGTCGCCCTGGACGAGCCCCAGCGTACCCGAGTACGAATAGGGGAGAATCGACTGCGCTCCATCGGCGGAGCGGGCGATTGCGCCGAGCCGCGCCGCGACCGCGTCGAGTGCCTCGTCCCAGGTGATGCGCTCGAAACGGCCTTCGCCTTTCTTGCCGATGCGCCTGAGTGGATGCGTCAGGCGATCCGTGTGGTACGTTCGCTCGACGTAGCGATTCACTTTCGCGCAGAGAAATCCGCGAGTGAACGGGTGATCCGGGTCGCCGGCGACACGAATGGCTCTCCCGTCGCGAATTGTGACGAGCATCGCACAGGTGTCGGGACAATCGTGGGGACACGCGCCGCGCACGATCGTGTCGCCGGCGCGCTCATTGACTGGGGTGTTGGTGGCGAGCGAGGCTTCCATTGCACTAGGATATGTTGGCGTGAGCGCATCGCCAACGGGCTCTGCGCGGAGGAGCCGCGAGCGGCGCGCGGTCAGGCGGCGTAAGACATTCTCACTTAAGGCGTTACCGTATGTTTCCGAAACTCCGCGAACTCGCGTTAGAAGGGAAGCGATGTGCACGGCGTCACAATGACGACGGCACTCGTGAAAAAGTGCTCTATGTGCATGGCGCAGCGAGTCTTGACAGCGTAACTTCTGAGGGCAAATTAACCGCCGGTCGCTCCTTGCATAGCAACAACGCGCGTGCTCGGACGAAGATTCGACCTACTACCGCCTCCAAAAGGAGAGATTCGATGAAGCGCCTTGCCGTCGTTGCTGCCGTTCTCGCGATTGCCGCGTGTAAAGCGAAGGATGCCGCTCCCGCTGACACCGCAGTCGCTGCACCTGCTATGAGCCCCGCGCCCGCCATGGCGGACTCGATGAAGCATGACAGCTCGATGTCCACCACGACGACCACGACGAAAACCGACTCGTCGATGATGAAGAAGGACTCAACGATGATGAAGAAGAAGCCGTAATCGAGTTGTTGCCGGGATTCAGGGGCGCAACCTCACGGGGTTGCGCCCTTCTCGCATCCGGGGCGTTTGAGGGTCCGGTTATTGCCGTCATTTGGGGCGGGGCACACGAGTGACTTGTCGCGCGGACGCCGCGCTAGCGCTCACGGATTCACTATTACGACGGAGGATTTCATGAAGCGCATCGCATTGGTGGCGATCGTCCTGGCGATCGCCGCATGCAGTAAGACGGACAAGAGCGCGACGACCGACACAACGGCCGTCGGTGGCGCGGTTGCGCCGTCGTCGGACAGCACGAAGAAAGCGATGATAAGCGGCACAAGTCGCGAGAGCGACAGTTTGCATATGATGTCCAGCGGATCGACCACGAGCGGGAGCATGAAGGACAGCTCGAGCGCCGCGAAGAACGACACGACCAAGAAGACGACGCCTCCCTGATGGCGCAGGTCGTGTGAGGACGAGTGCCCGGCGCGAGTTGGCCGGGCACTCGTTGTATGTGGGAGCCTGAGCGCGAGTTACGGCCGCACGACATCGCCAGTCTTTCCCGTGGCATTGCCCGCTCTCTTCTCTCCCGCCGGCCGCATTGTCCGACACCAGCTCCCGTACAAGGCCGACTCGCCTCGCCATGCTGCTCGTGGCACTCGTGGCCGCGGCGCCATACCTGATCACGATCGGCTACGGCTTCGTGTACGACGACGGCCCGATCATCGCCGACAATTCCGCACTGCACGCACCGGCCGGGCTCATTGACGCGTGGCGAGTTGCCGTACTGGCCCGCGGCGTGGGGACGCGCTGGACTCTATCGCCCCGTGGTGCAGTTCGCGTACGCGCTGCTCTGGAATGTGAGCGGCGGCGCCCCGTGGCTCTTTCACCTGTATGCCGTGGCGCTGTACGCGGTGTGCGCCATCGCCGTGCTCCTGCTTCTCGCGCGCGCGCTTCCCATGCGCGCGGCACTACTCGGGGCGGTGATGTTCGCGGCGCATCCGCTGCACGTCGAGTCGGTCGCGAACATCGCGGGATCCGCCGAGGTCGTGGCGGCGCTCGCGAGCCTCGCGTGCGTGCTGGTGATGGTACGGGCCTTCGACGCCAACGCAGGCGAGGTATCGTGGAAGGCGGCCATCTCGAGCGCGGCGCTCCTTGCGGTGGCGCTCGGCGCGAAGGAGTCGGCGGCGACCGTTCCGGCAATCGTCGCGATTTGCCTGTGGGGCTGGCGCGCGCCAGACGACGCGGCGATCGGTGCGAGGGCGGTGATCGTGCGCGGTTGGCGCGCGTGGCTGGCGTTCGCAGTAGTGCTGGCGCTGATGATCGCCGTGCGCCGCGCGGTGCTCGGCGGATTCGCGCCGCCATCGACGGCGCTGGCGGTGGGGCTCGATGGCGCAACACTCCCTCAGCGATGGTGGACGATGACGGGTGCGTGGCCAATCGTGGCGCGCCTGCTGGTGCTGCCGACGCGACTCTCGATGCATTACGGGCCGACGACGGTGATTCCGCATCGCTGCGATGAATGCCGGCGCGGTGGCGGCCATCCTCGCGCTCGCCTCGATCGCGGCGGCGGCGATTGCGATCGCGAAGCGCGGCGACCGGCGGCCGCTCGTCGCGCTCGGCTGGGTGGCGCTCGCGTACCTCGCGGCCTCGAACATCCTCGTCCCGACGGGACAGCTGCTTGCGGAGCGAACGCTCTTCTTTTCCTCGGTCGCGGTGGCGATGCTCGCGGGATGGGCGCTCGCGCGCACGGCGAGCGCGTCGGCGAGCGTGAGGCGCGTTGCCTCGGCGATCGCGATGGTGCTGGTTGCGGCGGGCATGCTCGGCACCGCGATGCGCGTTCACGTATGGTCGAGTGAGGAGCAGCTCTTTCAGAGCGGCATCGACTTCGACCCAGCCGCGTTCTACCCATACTGGCAGCTTGCGCGCGCCGTCGGCCGACATGGCGACAATGCGCGCGGGCTCGCGCTGCTCGGCGAGGCGTATCGCCGGTATCCGGCTGGGGAGACGCTGGCGCTCGAGTACGCGCAGCATCTGCGCACGTCGGAGCGTGGCGAGGATGCGCTGACGGTGCTCCGCGCGGCGTCGGCTGCGCATCCCGTATCGCAGCCGGCGCGCCTCGCGTATCTCGACGCGCTGCTGGATCTTCGCGGGCCGGACTCGCTCATCGACGCGATCGAGGGCGAGCACGGGCGCGACCCGGCCGGATCGCTGCGCTACGTGCTCCTCGCTCGCGCCTACGGGAAGCTCGATCGCCCGGATTCCGTGACCGCCGTCTACGCGCGCGCGGTGGCGGAGGATGGTGGCGATCCCGGGCTGCGCTACGCATACGCGAGCGCGCTGCACGCGTCGCATCGCGAGGCGGATGCGCAGCGACAGTTGGACAGCGCGGCGGCCTCGGGCAAGATGCCGGCGGCGGTACAGTACGCGCTGGAGGCGAGAATTTCGCTGGCGCGCGGCGACAGCGCGGCGGCGCGAAGTGCGCTCGCGAGAGCGCGCGATGCTGCTCCGGGGGACACGAGTCTCGCTGCATTGAGCGCGGCTCTAAACGCGCGCCCGCGCTAGCTAGAGCGTGGCTCTGTTCTAGACAGTCGGATCGAGGAAGCTTCCGAGCGCTCGCAGCCGCGACGCGAACGAATTGTCATCGAGTACGGGCTCCGCGCCACTCACGTCGACGTCTTCATCGAGCTTTACCCACGAGACGCACCCCATGTAGCGCCGCGCCTCCGGAAGCGTTACCACGGCGGGGAGCGTCGCGATGCGCACCGCGACCACGTGCACGCGCGGGTCATCGCGATAGCGGAAGCGCGATTCGACGGCGCCCCAGGTGAGGCCGTGCTCGGCTCCGATCCCGCGGAGGCGCTCGAGCTCCGTGACCGGCCATACGGCCGCCACCACCGCGACGTAACGCAGCTGGATCATCCCTTCCTGGGGGCGGTCCGCGTGTGCGGCGTCGAGCGTCGGATGAAAGCGCTCGGCCAGCTCGTCGAGCTTCTCGTGAAAAAACGTCGGGTACAGAAGGAAACGATCGTGGCGAACGTCGAAGCCTGCGCGATTCTCCCGGATGCCGCCCTTTCGGATCATCGCGATCAGGTCGCCGCGCGCCATCGCGTTCACGAGCACCGCCCACTCCTTGAGTGAGACCCGCTCCGGATCACGCGCGCTCGATGCCTCAGGTGTCACGCGCGATGCTCCCGCCACCAGGCGAATGCATTGGGAATGCCAACCTCCGGACGCATCGTCGGCGACCATCCGAGCTCGCGACGCGCGCGCTCAGATGAGAAGGGATTGTCGCGGGTGAAGATGTTCACGATGCCAGGGAGCTCCTCGGCCGTCGCGTTCAACTTTGCTAATCGCGCGACTGCGGCGAGCGCCTCGAACAATGCGCGCGCAACGGCGGAGGGGATCGGCACGCCGCGCACGCGTCGCCCGAGACCATTCGACGCGAGCTGCACCATGTCCGCGACACTCACGGGAAAGTCGTTCGCGAGATTGAATGCGCGACCGCCCGCCGCATCGATCCGCGCGGCGCGTACCGCGCCATCGGCCACAGCCAATGCGTGCACCATCGAGAAAATCGATCGCCCGCCCGCGAACAGAGGGAAGAGACCCGTGCGCAACACGCGCGCGAATCGCGGCACCAGCTGGCGGTCGCGCCTGCCGTAGATCATCGGCGGGCGAACGGCGGTCGCCCACAGCTCGCCCGCGGCGTGCGCGCCGAGCGCGATCGCCTCGGCCTCGCGCTTCGAGCGAGCGTAGTACGAGTGTTCGGCGAGCGGCGCGAGAGCTGTGTCCTCATCGGTTGGTGTGGAGCGATAGCGCGCCGCGCTCCCGTAGACAGCGACGCTGCTGGTGTGCACCAGGCGCGCACCAACCGCCGCAGCTGCATCGACGACTGCGCGCGTACCATCGATGTTGGTGCGCTGGAAGCTCGCCCACTCGCCTCTCGCGGCGATGAGCGCGGCGCAATGAAAAACAGTATGGCAGTCGGCCGCAGCGGCTCGAAGCGACGCTGCATCAGCCAGGTCGCCCGGCGTGATCTCTGCTCCTGTCGCGCCAAGCCATGCCGCCGAAGGTGGGTCCCGCACGAGTGCGCGCACGGTCCAGCCATCCGCGAGCAGTCGCTCGACTATGTGCGATCCGACGAGCCCCGTGGCACCGGTGACGAGCGCGCGCGTCACTCCCGGGTGAAAGGCAGCGGCACCACCTGACCCTGCGCCGTGCCGCTGCGGCCTTCAACGACGATCGTCGATCCCATCTCGATCTCGCGCCGCACCATGATCAGCGCGATGGCGCCAAGCCGCGGCGAGAGGGCGCTCGACCGCACGTCACCGATCTGCCTTCCGTCGAGCGACAGCAGGTTCGCGCGTTCGGCGGGCGGCTCGCTGTGGCCGAGCAGGAGGCCGCGAAGGTGCCGATTGACGTGGCCGCGAAAGTGAATTCGCGCCACGACTTCCTGCCCCGTATAGCATCCCTTCGTGTACGAGATCGCGTGAAGCTCATCCTGATTCGCCTCCTGCGGGATCGTCGTGTCGTCGATGTCGATCCCCCATTCGGGGCGACCATTTTCGATGCGAGCGATCTCCCACGCCAGCAGTCCACCCGGCGTCGCGCCGCCGGCAACGAGCCGCTGCCACACCGTGCCGAACGCATCGGACGGGAAGTACAGCTCGTATCCCTCCGCTTCGAGATCGGGGATGCGCGCGATCATGACGGAGCGTCCCCCGATTTCCGCGTCGAGGTGCGAGTACGGGGCCAGCCCCGCGAGAGCCTCGCGCGCGAGACTCGCGGAACTCGCGAGGATGGAGCGAGCGGCGACGCCCGCGATCGCGAGCTGACGCATCTCGGAGGACACATCGAGATAGGGCACGACCCGCGGATTGAGGTACTTCCGTATGAGTGCATCCCACCCGGGCCGCGCACGAGGCGGCACGTCGACGAGGAGGTGATCGGTGTGAGAGAAGATGCGGAGGTCGGCGACTATGCGGCCCTTGGGACTGAGTGCCGCAGCGTACTGGCCATGACCCGGCGAGAGCGCAAGAACATTGTTGGTGACCACCCCGGTGAGCATCTCCGCCGCTTTCGCCCCGTCGAGGCGCGTGCGTCCGCGAAGGCTGCGGTCGATGAGCATCGCGCCATCCGTCGAGCGCGGAATATTCGCTCGCGATGTTCCCGTAATGCAGCGTCACGGAATGGCCAGCGACCACGCCCACCGCGGGGAACTGACCGGAAATGATGGGACCTGCAGTCATCCGGCGGCCCTCACCGTGAGCATCGCATCGAGTGAGTCGGGCGTCTCGCCTGCGAGCGACGTGAGCATTCCGCTCGCATCGGCGATGTTCTCGACGCGGAACGGTGCGACCAAAACGCAGCGCAGGCCGGCGGCGCGCGCGGCCCGCGCGCCTGCGGGCCCCGATTCGAGTGAGAGTGCGGAGTGCATATCGAGCGGGCGGCGTCGGTTCATTCGCTCGAGCGCCTTGCGATAGCCGTCCGGCGAAGGCTTTACAGCAGCGACATCCTCGGCGCCGATGATGACTTCGAAGGCGCCGTCGAGCTCCGCGAGCGCGAGAAGCGAGTCGACCGTCGCGCGAGCGAGACCGGTGACGATCGCGAGACGGCAGCTCCGGGCAGCCAGTGTGACAAGCTCGCGTGCGCCTGGCGCAAGCGAAACTCCGGCGCGCAGGCGCGACGCGAACTCGCGGTCAGCTCGCATGGCCAGCAGGGTGATGGCAGCCTCATCGAGAGCGAGCGATCGTCCGCGAACCGCATTGCGCACGAGTGTCCGCGTGTCGGCGCCTGCATCCGGGAGGTGCGCTTCGTCGAGAAGCGGCGTCGCGCCGAGCGGCACGAGCTCATCCTCCGCGAGAACGTGCAGCAGTGCCGCGCGTCGAAGCGGTTCCGTGCGCGCAAGTACGTCTTCGACCTCCCAGAACAGCGACGCGATCATGAGGCAAACTATATGGAAACCGCGAGGCTGCGCTACGTCCTGGCGGCCGCATCCGCGGCGTAGGATGCATTGAGAAGCTCGACGGGGTGCACGGTGCGTGCGGAGAGCCCCGCGCGGCGCAAGCCGGCGCCGATCTGCATCAGGCATCCCGGGATTTCCCGTCGCAACTAAGGATGCGCCGGTGAGCTCGATATGTTCGATTTTGGGCGCGAGCACGGCGGCGGACAGCGCGGGCTCGAGCAGGTTGTAGATGCCGGCGCTGCCGCAGCACTGATCGGAGTCGACGAGCGTGACGCGCTCGAGGCCGGGGATCGAATCGAGCACGACCAGCGGTGCCGCGGAAACACGCTGCGCGTGCTGCAGATGGCATGGCGCATCGTAGGTGACGCGAAACGGCAGCGGTGCGCCCCGCGCGGGCCCGCGGCAGCGAGCAGCTCGCTCACGTCGCGCACGCGCGCGGAGAAGCTCGCTGCCCGCGCTGCCCACGCGCTGTCGCCACCGAGCAGGTGGTCGTACTCCTTCAACAGCGCTCCGCATCCGGCAGCGTTCGTGACCACGTACTCGGCGCCCGACCTCTCGAACGCCGCGATGTTTCGGCGCGCCAGTGAGCGCGCCGTCTCGAGATCGCCCGCGTGCGCGTGCAGCGCGCCGCAGCAGTGCTGACCAGGAGCCGGAACCGCTCTGTAATCGTTGTCGACGAGCGTTCGCACGGTTGAGCGATTCGCCGCCGCGAACAACCCTTCCATCACGCAGCCGCGCAGCAGAGCGAACGTTCCCCGGCTTCCGTCGCCGTGCGGCTCGTGCGCGGGGCGAGGCAACGGCGTCTCACTCGATGCGAGCATCGCGAACGCAAAACCGACATCGCCCGGGAGTCGCGAGAGGAAGCGCGGAATTCCCGTCGCGCGCAACAGGCGAGCGCCGGTGACGGCAATGCGCATCAATCCTCGACGCGCGAAGAGCGCGAGAAGCAAGCGTGCCCGCAGCGGCGGGCGCTTCACCGCGCCGATGGTGGCGCGCGTGGCCTCGAGTAGCGCACCGTACGGGACTCCCGAAGGGCAGGCGGTCTCGCAGGCGCGACAGCCGAGGCATTGATCGATGTGCGTGTGCAGGGAAGGGTCGTCGAGCGCGAGCTGGCCCTCCGTCAGCGCGCGCATGAGATAGATGCGTCCGCGCGGCGAGTCGTTCTCGTCGCCGAGCGCGAGATAGGTCGGACACGCCTGGAGGCAGAAGCCGCAGTGCACGCAGGCCAGAATTCCGGCGGTGGCGGCCGCAAGCGGCGTACCGGGAATGGCGCACGCGGGCGTGGTGAGCTCCGCGGTCACGCCGAGCTCTCCGAGTATGCCGCGGTTGAGAATGCGCGCCGGATCGAAGGCGTCACGCACGGCGCGTGACAGCGCGTCGTTCACTCGTGATGGGACGGTGCTCCACGAATCGGCGGGAAGCCGCTCGAACATGTGCGTCCCTTCGCAGTGCGCGATTTGCTCGAGCCAGGTCGCGATGGAGGCCGCCGCGGATGACGGCCGGATGCTTCGCACGATGCCTCGTCCCACCGCCGCGTGCACGAGCGCTCCGTCGTCGCCCGCGAGCCGGCTCCAGAGCGCGTGCAGCCGCGACGGCGGCGCCGATACGCGGGCGACGGCGGCCCCCGCAGGCTCGACCTCGGCGAGCGCGCGCCAGACGCTCGACGGCACGGGTGCCGTAGTCTCCGAGCGCGCCGATCAACTGTCGCTGCGCGCGCACCGCGTCATCATTGCCACCCAACCGCGCGAGGAGCAGTGCGCGATCGCCGGCGTCGAGCGCTCTGGCGAGCGCGCCATTCACCATTTCGAGCGCGAGCGGTGAGTATGGAAGAGCGCGCAGCTTCGCGAGCCATGCCTCGATATCGTCTTCCGCGGGAAGCGCCAGCGCGATCGTCTCGTCGCGCTCCGGGCGCGCGCGCAGGCGCACCGTGATTTCCGTGATCACGGCGAGCGTTCCCCACGCTCCGGTGAACAGTCGGGTGAGGTCGAACCCCGCCACGTTCTTCACGACGCGCCCGCCGGCGCGCACGATCTCGCCGGCGCCCGTGACGACCTCAATGCCGAGCACCGCGTCGCGCGGCGTCCCGAAATGCGTGCGCGAGCGGGCCCGAGGAGGCCGTCGCTACCGTGGCGCCGAGCGTGCCGGTAGAGGCGCCGAATGGATCGAGCGCGAGCCACTGCCCCTCGGCGCCCGTCGCTCGCGAGATGCCGGCGAGCGTTGCGCCGGCGCGCGCGGTGAGCGTGAGATCGCCCGGGACGTACTCGACGATTGCGTCATCGAATGCGAGCGACAGCGTTGCCGCGCCGCGCACCGGGCGACCCGCGTCGAGCCAATTGCCGGCGCCGACTATGCGTATCGCCGCCGCTGTCGCTGCGGCTCCTGGTCCTCGTCGCGCGCCCGCGCGCACGCGATCCTGCACGAGGGCAGTGCTCACGCGCCTCTCCACTCGCGACACGAGTGCACGGGCACGACCTTGCCGGGATTCGCGCGGCGCTCGGGATCGAACGCCTCCCGCAGCGCGCACTGCGCCGCGAGTGACTCCGGCGAGAAGATCTGCGGCATGTACTCGAGCTTGTCGAGCCCGATGCCGTGCTCGCCGGTGATCGTGCCGCCGGCGGCGATGCAGGCCTGCATGATCTCACGCATCGCGAAGCCGACGCGCTTCGACTCATCCTCGTTGCGCGAGTCGTAGCCGATGTTCGGATGCAGGTTGCCATCGCCCGCGTGAAAGACGTTGCACACCTGGATCTGCCAGCGCGCGGCAATCGCCGCGATCTCGCGCAGCACGTCGGGGAGCTTCGTGCGCGGGATGACGGCGTCCTGCACCACGAGATCCGGCGCGATGCGGCCCATCGCGCCGAACGCTTTCTTTCGTCCCTGCCAGAGCCGCGCGCGCTCATCTTCGTTCGCCGCGATGCGCACGGTGCGGGCTCCCGCCGCGCGACAATGCTGCTCGACGAGCCTCACATCCGCGTCGAGCCCCGCGTCGAGGCCGTCGAGCTCGATGAGCAGCACGGCGTCCGCATCGGCGGGATATCCGGCGGCGTAGATCGATGCCTCGACCGCTCGGATCGTCGGACCATCCATCATCTCGAGGGCCGCGGGCAGAATCCCCGCAGCGATGATCGCGGATGTCGCGCGAGCGCCCGCGTCAATCGACATGAAATCCGCCAGGAGCGTGCGCACGCCCTGCGGATTCGGCGTCAGCTTCACGGTGACCTCGAGTGCGACGCCGAAGCATCCCTCCGATCCGATGAAGGCGCCGAGCAGGTCGTAGCCGTCCGATTCACCATCGGCGTTGCCGAGTGACACGATCTCGCCGCTCGCGAGAATGACCTCGAGCGCCACGACGTGGTTGAGCGTCACGCCGTACTTGAGGCAGTGCGGGCCGCCGCTGTTCTCCGCGACGTTGCCGCCGATCGTGCACGCGGTTTGGCTCGACGGATCGGGCGCGTAATGCAGGCCGTGCACGGCGGCCGCTCGGGTGAGCGTCACGTTCACCGCGCCCGGCTCGACCACCGCGAGCCTGTTCACCGGATCGATCGAAAGTATGCGGTTCAGCCGGTTGAGGCCGACGACCACCGCCTCGCCGCTCGCGAGCGCACCCGCAGAGAGTCCCGTGCCCGCGCCGCGCGCGACGAACGGACACCGCTCGCGAGCGAGGAGTCGCACGACGTCGATCAGTTGCTGTTTCGTCCGCGGAAAGACCGCGAGGCGGGGACGCAGCCGGTAGCCGGGGAGCCCATCCGAGCTGTATGTCGCGCAGCTCGCTCGGACGCGCCAACACCCCTCGCTCGCCGACGATCGCGGCGAGGAGCGCCGCGAGTTTTTCCGTGTCGATCAGCGCCGCGCCGCGCTGACCGTTCGCTTGTTCAGGCGGCGGTCCAGAAGCTGGCGAGGGCGTTTCCGTGTGGAGAGCCACGCAGTTTCTCGAATGCGCGCTCGCGAATCTGACGAATGCGTTCGCGCGTAACTCCCATGAGCGCGCCGATCTTCTCGAGCGTCATGGCCTCGGCCCCTTCGTCGAGACCGTAGTAGAGATAGAGGATCTTTCGCTCCCGCGGCGTAAGATACTGCCGGAAGACGCGATCGATGAACTCGCGCATCAGCTTGAAGTCGCAATTTTCCTCGATCTCTCCGCCCTCCACTCCGACGAAGCGCTCGCCGAGCGTGGACGCTTCCCGGTCCGACCGATCGATCGGCGCATCGAGTGACAGCTCCGTGGCGGACATCTGGCGCGACGCGCGTACCTGCTCCGGCGTCTCCTCGATCAGGCGGCCGATCTCGTGATCGGTTGGGTCGCGCTTGAGAACCTGCGCCAGCACGGTTTCCGCACGTGCCAACTTGATGAGCTGGGAATTCTGATTGAGTGGTATGCGTACGGAGCGCGTCTGCTCGGCCAACGCCTTGAGCACCGCCTGTCGTACCCACCACACGGCGTACGAGATGAACTTGACGCCCTGATCGGGGTCGAACTTTTTCACGGCCTTGAGGAGACCTTCGTTGCCGATGGCGACGAGCTCGACTCAGGTCGAGACCGTGACCCTGATACTTCTTCACGTACGAAATGACGAAACGAAGATTGGCGGTGACGAGGCGCTCCGCGGCGACTTCGTCTCCCTTTTGCGCGAGGCGTGCAAGCCTGCGCTCCTCGGCGGGATCTCTGATGAGCGGAAGCTTTTGTATGTCGTGCAGGTATTGATCGAAAGCGGTGGAGGGAGAAGAGCGGAAGAACCCTTTAGACCTGCTCTCGGTCACATGCTCCATACACGCCCCGTTCTTTGCGGAAGGGTGGACGAGCGGCACGGCGGCGTGGGGAGGAAATGAGCCGTCGTGCAGCGGCTCGAATGCTGCCGAGCCCCAACGACGGGCAGGATAACCGCGGCTAGCGGTTAGGTCAACAGCCACAAAGTGTGCCGAGAATCACGCGCGGAAATCGGCTCGGCGCACGTCGCGCGATCGCGCGACTCGATCTATTTAGTGGACTGCGCCGATCATTTTTGCGGGTCGCGTGGCTTGGTCCTTTGCGTGGCGGTCAAAATGCCCAGCCCAACCAGCATGATCGCGCCCACGCCAATCCACTGAGTCGGCGCATGCAACAAATACGCGGCTATGCAGACTCCGATGACAAAAATGAAATAGCCGATCAGGAAGGTGGTGAACGAAGACATGTCGATCCGTTGGTTGGAGTCGGGCATCTGCGGGGCAAGTATGATGCCCTCGCTCAGCTCGTCGTATCTTATTGTGTGTTGCCGCTTTGCGTGAGCACGTCGAGTACCGCATCATCCGGCGCTCGAACGCCCGCAATCGCTCTCCCGATCTCGGCCAGCAGTGCGTACTCCGTCACGCCTTCTCGCGCTTTCTTGTCGCCGCGAGTCGCCGAGAGAATGCGCCGCGGATCGAGCTCTTTCGGGATTGTGACGGGTAGTTCAGCGCGTGTGAAAGTATCGCGAAGCTGCTTCGCAGTGCCCTGCGCGGTGACGCCGAGGCGCTCGCCGAGCCGCGCTTCGAGCACCATGCCAATCGCGATCGCCTCTCCGTGAAGAAGGCGGTACCCACTCTCCGATTCGATCGCGTGGCCGAGCGTGTGGCCGAAATTGAGGTTGCGACGGATTCCGGATTCGCGTTCGTCCTGGAGAACGATGCTCGACTTGATCTCGATGCTCCGGACGATGAGTGAGCGCATGGCGGCGCCGGCGGGATCGCCGAGCAGCTCCGACAGCGAGCGATCGACGCTCGCGTAGTACGCCGCATCCGCGATCGCGCCGTGCTTCACCGCTTCCGCGAGCCCGGCGCGCAGATGGTTCACGGGCAAGCGTCGCGAGCACGGCGGGATCGGCAATCACCGCGCGGGGTCGGTGGAATGCGCCCACGAGGTTCTTTCCCGAGGGCGTATCGACACCCGTCTTGCCGCCTACGGACGCATCGATCATCGCGAGGAGCGATGTCGGGAGCTGGACGAACGGAATGCCGCGCATGTACGTCGCGGCGACGAAGCCCGCGAGATCACCGATGACGCCGCCGCCGAGCGCGAGGATGGTGGTGTCGCGGCCGAAGCCGGCGGCAAGGAGAGCATCGGTGAGCTCCGCCCACTGCTCGCGCGTCTTGTGCGATTCGCCGGAGGGTACTGCGAACAGCTCCGCTCGCGCCGCGCCAAGTGACGCACGCACGCGAGCGGCGTAGAGCGGCGCGACGTTGGCGTCGGAAATGATCGCGTATCGATGCGCGGGCGCGGCGCTCCGAATGATGTCGCCCGCGCGATCGAGCAGTCCCGCGCCAACATGTACGTCGTACGACCCGACCGCGATCGCGGCGGCATCGGTCGCCGCGGCGGTGTTCACCACGTCACCTCGGCCGCACCAGCCCTCCGAGCCGCCACACGCGCGAGCACGAAGAGCAGGTCGGATAGTCGATTGAGGTACACGATCACGATCGGTGGCAACGCCTCGCTCCGCGACATCGCGAGCACATCGCGCTCGGCGCGGCGGCAGATCGTGCGCGCGAGATGCAGCGTTGCCGCCTTCACGGTTCCACCGGGAATGATGAATGCGCGGAGCGGCTCGAGCTCCGCCTCACCGTCGTCGATCGCAGCCTCGAGCGATTCGATCCGCGAGTCGCCGATGCTCGCCTTCTCGAGATACTCGCGCACTTTCTCGGGATCCGGAGTGGCGAGGAGCGCGCCGAGGCTGAAGAGATCGCGCTGGACGGCAACGAGCAGCTCGTCGATGCGGGGCATGGGCTCGACCGCGCGCGCCATGCCGAGCGATGCGTTCAGCTCGTCGACGGAGCCGTAGGCCTGAACGCGCGGATGATCCTTCGGCACGCGTCCACCACCGAAGAGACCCGTGTCGCCGTCGTCACCCGTCTTCGTGTAGATCTTCATGGGGATGAATATATCCCCAAATGGCGATCAGGCTCGCTTCCACATCCTCGACCACCAGGTGGAACGCTGGCCGTCGGCGCGCCGGAGCCCGCGCTTGAAGTTGGAGAAGTGCGTGAGCTCCTGCGTGGCGGTGGGCGGCTGGTAGGTCTCGGTGAAGATCGTCGCGAGGTGCTCCTGCAGCCGGTCGGGCGTCGCGACGACGGCCTGCGACTCACACCACTTGTCGAGCGCGCGGCCCATCGCGGCGGCGGTGGGCCGGCGATTCGGATCGCGATCCAGCGATGCGGTGAGGATGTCCTCGATCGAGCGCGGTATGTCCGGGACGAGCTCGCGCACGTTGGGAAGCGGCCGCCACGTCACCTCGTCGATCAGCAGCTCCGTCGCGTCTTCGTAGAACAGCGGCTCGAGGGCGAGCAACTCGTAGAGCGTCACGCCCACGGCGAACACGTCGCTGCGCCCGCTCACGGCGAGCGCGAGGAGCTGCTCGGGGCTCATGTAGTGCTTCTTCCCCATCAGCATCTGCGGCGATTGCTGCATCGGATCGATGGAAGTAGTCGCTTTCGCGATGCCGAAGTCCGTGAGCTTCACGTGACCGTCCCACGTCGCCATGATGTTGTTCGGCGATACGTCGCGATGGACGATGTCGAGCCTGTCGCCCTGCGGGCTGACGAAGTTGTGCGCGAAGTCGAGCGCGCGGCACACGCGGCTCGCGATGTACGCCGAGATCGCGAGTGGCACGGGCGTCTCGAGGACGCGATGGCGCTCGATGATCGCGCGCACGGTCGGACCCTTGATGTACTCCATCGCCATGTAGTACTGGCCGTCCACCTCGCCCAATTGGTAGATCTGCACAATGTTTCCATGCACGAGGTTGGCGGAGAGCTTCGCCTCGTCGATGAACAGCTGGAGCCAGGTCTTTTCCTTCGCGTAATGCGGATGGATGACCTTGAGCGCGACGCGTTTGGTGAAGCCCGCGGGGCCGAGATGTTCTGCTTCGTACACGGTTGCCATGCCGCCCTGTGCGACCTTCCGCACGAGTCGGAACGCGCCCGCGTATTCCAGAATGTGCTCTTCGGTGTGCATACTTGCTAAGCTCATCGTTCGCTGCCTCTGCGGAGCCGTTCGTTCTCACCTCTTACGCACTTCATGACGCTGGATATTCGCGACATCACGATCATTGGCGGGGGGCCGACTGGTCTGTTCGCCGCCTTTTACGCGGGCATGCGAGGCGTGACGGCACGCATCGTGGACGCACTTCCGGAGCTCGGTGGCCAGCTAACGGCGCTCTACCCGGAGAAATTCATCTTCAATGTGGCTGGACTGCCAAAGATTCTCGCCAAGGATCTCGTGACCGACCTTGTGGCACAGATGCGGCAATTTCACCCCGATGAGCAGCTGGGACAGCGTATCGTGGCTCTGGAAGAGGACGGCGGGGTGCTGACTCTCGTCACCGAAACCGACCGCTTCGCGTCCCGCGCGGTGATCGTGGCGGCGGGGATCGGCGCGTTCACGCCACGCCGGCTGCCGCATCCCTCGGCTGAGCCGTGGTACGGCAAGGGAATTCACGATCGGGTGACCGATCCGAGAGAATTCACCGGTCAGAAGGTGCTCATCGTGGGGGGCGGCGATTCGGCCTTCGACTGGACGCACCAGCTCATGGACCACGCCGCGTCGGTGACGCTGATCCATCGGAGCGACCGCTTCCGGGCCCATGGGTCGACGGTGGAGGCGGTGAAAGAGGCCGCGAGAGAGGGGCGGGCGCGCGTGCTCACCTTCCACGAGATCTCCGGCGTGCACGGGTCGAATGGGCGGGTGACGGGCGCTACGTTGAAGGACGTGAAGGCGAAGACGACGCAGGACGTGGACGTCGATGTGATCCTTCCGATGCTCGGATTCGTGAGCGACATCGGGGCGCTGGCCCAGTGGGGGCTGACGATCGACAACGACGAGATCGTGGTGTCCAGCACGATGGAAGCGGGACGGCCGGGGATCTATGCCGCGGGAGACATCACCACCTATCCAGGCAAGCTCAAGCTCATCGCGACGGGGTTCGGCGAGGCGGCGACGGCCGTGAATCAGGCGGTGCACTGGATCTATCCGGAGAAGAAGGTGAACCCCGGGCACTCCTCGAACATGGCGATATTTGGACAGAAGGATGACTGAGCTGAATTTGCGGCGGAGACAGCCATCAGCGGGAGCTGGAAATGAGTGAAGAGACGGAGAAATGTCCGCAGTGTGGAAGCGATCGCGTCACGAAGGGGCGAATTCTCGGCGGAATCTCGTCGATCTACTTTCGGCCGTCGGGGCTGCGCTTCTGGACGTTGAGCGCGGCGGTTCCGATGATCGGCGCGAACAAGACGACGGACGAATTCTTTCCTCCGGGTGCCCGCGCGTGCGTGTCGTGCGGGCTGCTGTGGAGCCGCGTGAACCATACGCTGCTCGAGCGGGTGCTTCGGGATGGTGGGACGGAGGAAACGCGGAAGCGCTTCGGGGAGCCGGGCGAGGACAGCTGAGGCGCTCGGAGAATGAATACCGCGGGCGCGCTGACACGAGCGCGCGAATCGTTCGAGCGTCAAGCGTGGGAGGATGCGCACGGCCAACTGCTCGCCGAGGATCGTGAGCGCGCGCTCGAGCCCGAGGATCTCGTGCGGCTCGCAACGGCCGCCCAAATGTTCGGCGCGGACGCGGATGCCGTAAACGCGTGGACGCGCGCGCACACGGAATTTCTGAAGCGCGACGACAAGCGGCGCGCGGCGCGCTGCACCTACTGGATGGTCCTGCCCATGCTCTTTCGCGGCGACATGGCGCAGGCGGGAGGCTGGATCGCGCGAACCACGAGGCTGCTCGATGATGTGACGCCCGAGTGCGCGGAGCACGGCTACTTGCTGTGCGCCACAGCGCTGCGCTCGGTGAGGGAAGGAGATATCGAAGCTGCGCATGCGGCCTTCGTCGAGGCGTGCCGCATTGGCGATCGCGTTCGCGACTCCGATCTCATCGCGCAGGCGCGACATGGCGAGGGGCGCACCCTCGTGCGACTCGGCGAGACCGCGCGTGGCGCTACGCTGCTGGACGAGGTGATGGCGGCGATCACGGCGGGCACGGTGTCGCCGCTCATCGTCGGCGGCATCTATTGTAGCGTGCTCGAGGCCTGCCAGGAGATGTTCGATCTGCGGCGCGCGCAGGAATGGACGGACGCGATGGCTGAATGGTGCGCGCGCCAGCCGGAGACGGTGCCGTTTCGCGGACAGTGCCTCGTGCACCGTGCGGAGCTGATGCAGCTACACGGTGCCTGGTCCGGTGCGACCGAGGAGGCCGAGCGAGCCCGCGAGCGCTTCATGCGTCCGCCTCGGCATCGCGCGGTAGGGTCGGCGCACTATCGCATTGCTGAGCTGCATCGAGTGCGCGGGGAACACGCGATGGCGGAAGAGTCGTATCGCCAGGCGAGCCAGGAGGGATTCGATCCGCAGCCCGGGCTCTCGCTGCTCCGGCTTGCGCAGGGGCAGAGCGCGGCGGCGAGTACGGCGATCGCGCGGGCGATGCACGAGGCGCGTGAGCCGCGGCATTGAGCGCGGTTGCTCCCGGCGTTCGTCGAGATCTCGCTCGCGGCGAGCGAGATCGCAGAGGCACGGGCGGCGGCGGAAGAGCTCGCGCAGCTTGCGAGTACGGTTGGCGCTCCACAGCTGCGCGCCGAGGCGGCATTTGCGACGGGCGCCGTGATGCTCGCCGAGGAGAATGCTCGAGAGGCGGTTGGGGCGCTGCGCGAGGCGTTCGCGCTGTGGCGGGAGCTCCAGGCACCGTACGATTCCGCGCGCGCACGAGTAGTTCTCGCGCGTGCGTTCCGTGCGCGCGGCGACGCCGATTCGGCGGATATCGAGCTGGAGTGCGCGCGCACGACGTTCGCGGAGCTCGGTGCGGGGCACGAGCTCGCGCGCATCGACGCGCTCTCGCGAGGCGCGGATTCCGACTCGATCGCGGGTGCGCTCACCGCGCGCGAGCTCGAGGTGTTGCGACTGGTGGCAACGGGGAAGACCAATCGCGCCATCGCGGCAAAGCTGGGCATCAGCGAAAAGACCGTCGCGCGTCATGTGAGCAACATCTTCACGAAGCTCGGGCTGTCGAGCCGGGCAGCGGCCACCGCATATGCGTACGAGAGGCGCATGCTGCAAGGCTCTACATAGAATTACCCATGAGTCGTTGAGGTAAAAGATGGATCGAATGCCCGAGGCGACGCCTCTCGCGCGTGGCTATTCTGCGTGCACACCACTATCAGCTATCAGCACACGGCAACGCGCGGGGATCAACATGGATGTGACACTAGCAGCTCTGCCCGAACGCATCGACACCGTCGTCATCGGCGGCGGGCAGGCGGGTCTTTCAACAGGCTACCATCTCGCCCGACTCGGGCGGCGCTTCGTCATACTCGAGAGCGCCGATCGGATCGGCGACTCCTGGAGAAAGCGTTGGGATTCGCTGCGCCTATTCACGACGGCGCGCTTCGATGGGCTGGATGGAATGCCGTTTCCGGCGCCCAGGCATTCGTTCCCCACGAAAAACCAGATGGCGGACTTTCTCGAAGCGTACGCACTACACTTCGGGTTGCCTGTGCACACCGGCGTGACCGTCGACCGCGTGTGGCGTGAGGGAGGTCGGTTCATGGTACAGGCCGGCGACTCGATCATTGAGGCCGACAACGTCGTCATCGCGATGGCGAGCTATCAGGCGGCGCGCGTTCCGGAATTCGCGTCCGCGCTGGACTCGAGGATCGTCCAGCTGCACTCGATGGACTATAGAAACCTCGCGCAGCTGCGCGCGGGCGATGTTCTGCTCGTCGGCGCCGGAAACTCGGGAGCGGAGATCGCGGTGGAGACCGCGCGCGGCGGCCACGCGACGTATCTCTCCGGCCGCGCGACGGGGCAGATTCCGTTTCGAATGGAGAGCACGGCGGGGCGCATCGCTCTCGCACCATTCGTGCTTCGGGTCATTTTCCATCGCGTGCTCACCGTCGACACGCCGATGGGGCGGAGCATGCGCCGCAAGATGCTGTCGAAAGGGTTGCCCCTCATTCGCACGAGGGAGGGCGACCTCGCGGCGCGGGGCGTGACCCGCGTGCCGCGCGTGGTCGGTGCGCGGGATGGGCTGCCGCTCCTCGCCGACGGGAGCACACTCGACGTGGCGAACATCATCTGGTGTACCGGATACAATCTCGGATTGTCGTGGATCGATCTACCGATCTTCGATCCGAGCGGCGAGCCGAGACACGAGCGAGGGATCGTGGCGGACGAGCCGGGGATCTTTTTTGTCGGCCAGCATTTCCAATACTCGGTGTCGTCGACGATGATTCACGGCGTGGGAAGAGACGCGGAGCGCATCGCACGGGCGATCGCCTTGCGCCGCGGCGTCCCCGCCGAGGCCGATCGGATCACGGTGTAGCGATGACGCGGCTCCGATGGTTCGACCGGAAATTCGATTTCACCTTTCCCGCGGAGCTCCACCCAGAGATCCTCGAGAGACTTCGAGGCACCCCGGGCAGGCTGGCCGAGCGAATGTCGGGAATTTCGGAGGCGGTGCAGACGCGTCGCCCCGACCAGGGATGGTCGATTCGGGAGCACGTCGGGCACATTGCCGATCTCGATGCGGGAGTATTTCTCTCGCGCGTGCAGGCGTATCGGAACGGAGAGACGACGTTGCCGCCGGCCGACCTCACGAACGCGGCGACGAACGCCGCAAATCACAATGCGCGCTCGATGCACGAGATTCTCGCGATCGCGCGTCACGCGCGCGCTGTTCTCGTGGCGGAGCTCGAGGATCTCGACGAGGATGTCTTCGCGCGCACCGGCGTGCATCCGCGTCTGGGCGTCCCGATGCGACTCGTCGACACGATGTTCTTCGTCGCGGAGCACGACGATCATCATCTGGCCACGATCACGGAGCTCGCGCGAACCCTGCGAGGCCGCTGACCGGGGGTACTCCGTGCACGCTCGACTGAGCTCCCCGCGCCTTACGCGCCAGCGTTCAGCTGCGCCCAGCGAGCCTTCAACTGCTTTATCCACGACGGCGCATTCGGATTCACGACCTTTATTTCGACCGAGCCGAGGAATGCCGTGCCTCCGACGAGAACCGTCGGCGCGTCGGGCCCGGGCGTGCTCCACTTCTGCCCCTGCATCTCGAACGAGCCAATGATCGCGTCGCCATCGCACTGGACCCGGACGTCGGGTGGGACGAGAATCGTGACGTTTCCCATGATGACCATGAGCTCGATGCGCGACATTCCTTCGCCAAGGCGCGCGCTGGTGAGGTCGATCTTCACATCGCCCCAGAAGGACACAGCGCGAAAGAGGCGCGGAAGGATCCAGTCACCCGCGCGAACCTGGGCGGAGAGAAAGGCCGTTACACCGCGCACCGGCGGCACCATGTCGGCCGGAACGATTAGCGGGAACTCCTGCGGCGCTACCCGCGCGCCGGGCGCGCGATCGTCGCGTGGAGGCTGGTACGGCGTAGTCATGTAATTCCCAACGTGTCTGCGCCGCCCCCGGTTTCGCCGGGCGCTGGCGCGGTGTCAGTCGTACGCGATTCGAGGATCCGCAGCAGCGTATGCCAGATCCGTGATCACGTTTACAACGACGAAAACCACACTCAAAAACAACACGGTTCCCTGGATCGCCGGAAGGTCTCGGCGGCCAATTGCGTTCACAACGTAACGGCCAATCCCGGGCCAGCCGAACACCGTCTCCGTCAGGATGCTGCCCGTGAGATATGAGCCGAAGTCAAGGCCGAGCACGCTGATCACCGGGACGAGCGCATTTCTGAGCGCGTGGTGCACGAGCACCAGCTTCTCGCGCACGCCCTTCGCGCGCGCGGTGCGCACGTAGTCGCTGGACAGCACCTCGAGCATCGCGGACCGCGTCATGCGCGCGAGAAAGGCGATCGAGCGCGAGCCGAGGGCCAGCGCGGGAAGAATGAGAAACTCCGGGCGCCCATAGCCCGACGGCGGCAGCCAGTGCAGTACCACCGCGAACAGCAAGATGAGAAGGAGCCCAACCCAGTACACGGGGAACGACACGCCGAGGTAGGCGATGGCGAGCGCGCCTCGATCGATCCATCCTCCGGGATGCCGCGCGCTCAGCACGCCCAGCGACACTCCAACCACGATCGCGAGCAGCATTGCCGCGCCTGCGAGCTCGAGCGTCTTCGGAAAGCGCTCGGCGATGTCTCGCGCGATCGGGCGTCCGGTGATGAACGAGCGTCCGAGATCACCGCGCAGCACGCCGCCCGTGTAGTGCGCGAACTGGCGCGGGAGCGATTCGTCGAGATGCAGCTCCGAGCGCAGGCGCGCGATCGTTGCGGAGTCCGCGCGCTCGCCGACCATCTCGAGCACGGGGTCGCCTGGCGCAACGTAGAGCAGCAGGAAGGCGACGACGACGACGCCGGCGAGCGTCGGGACGGCGAGGAGGGCGCGGCGAGCCAGCAACGCGCCCATGCTCAGTGCGCCGTGACTGTCACGTCCGTGAATCTCTGGCCGTTGAAGATCGTCGGCGCTACGAAGCCCTTCACCCACGGCTGCACGGCGTAGAGCTCGTTGTAGAAAAAGAGATAGATCATTGGCGCGTCCGCGAACGCGAGCGAATCGGCCTTGCGGTACAGTGTTGCGCGCTTGGCGGAGTCCTGTTCGGTGCGCGACTGCGAGACGATGCGATCGAACTCCTTGTTCTCGTAGAACGATACGTTTCCGCCCACGCCGCGATTCGCGCCGTGCAACAGCGGATACAGAAAGTTCTCGGCGTCCGGATAGTCCGCGTACCAATCCTTCACGAACATGTCGGTCTGTCCGTTGCGCGCGGCCTCGCGGGCCGCGGCACTCTCGCGTTGCACGAGCTTCACGCGAACGCCGACCGCTGCCAGGTACGATTGAATCGATTCGGCCACGCGCGCGAAGGCCGGATCCTGCGGCATCCAGAGCTCGATGTCGAATCCCTTCGCGTAGCCGGCCGCGGTGAGGAGCTTCCTCGCAGCGACGGTATCGTAGGCGTATGGAGCGCGCGCGTCGTCCGCGCCTTCGAGCGTCGGCGGAATCACGCCTGCCGCGAGGCGCCCGCGCCCGCCGAGGAGCTTGTCGAGGATCGTTCTGACATTGACGGCGTGATTGAGCGCCTGTCGCACGCGCGCGTCCTTTAACGGTCCGCGCGTGGTATTGAGCGCCACGTACCAGAGCCTCAACGCCGGCGCGGAGGTGAGGAGCGCCTTTTTCTCATCCGCCTGCTCCCATTGCTGCGCGTCCGCCTCCGGAACGTAGAGGAGATCCACGTTTCCGCTCTCGAATTCGGCCACCGCCGTCGATGGCTCTGGAATGATTCGTATCATCAGCGAGTCGAGCTTGGGCGCGCCGCCGAAGTACTCGGAGTTTCGCGCGAGAAGCACGTAGTCGTCGTGCTGCCACGAGACGAGCGTCCAGGCGCCCGTACCGACGGGGTGCTCGCCGAAATCGGGAGAAATCTTCGCGGGCACCACCGACGCGACCGGCATTGCGAGTAACTTTGGGAAGATCGCGAGCGCGGTGTCGAGTGCGATGCGGACGGTGCTGTCGTCTACCGCCGTGACGCCGGAGACCGCTGTGGCCTTGCCTGCTGCGAACGTGCGCGCGCCTGCGATCGGATAGAGCGGCCAGGGCCGGCCGGATTTGTTCGATGGATCGAGGACGCGAGTGAAGCTGTGTACGACATTGCTCGCGTGCAGCAGAGAGCCGTCGTGGAAGCGAACGCCGATGCGGAGATGAAAGAGATAGGTGCGACCGTCGGGAGATACCTCCCAGCGCGAGGCGAGGGCTGGCCCGACCTTCGCATTGGGACTGAAGCGGGTGAGGCCGTCGAACAGGTACGACACAGCGCGCCCGGTGGGAACATCAGTCGAGAGCGCAGGATCGAGGGATTTGGGATCGTAGCGGTCGCGCGCATTGACCAGCGTGCGGCGGTGGTGGGTGGCATTGCCACCGCGACAGGCGGCGAGCAGCAGCAGCGCAACGAGTATGAAGCGAGAGCGAGAGGGTGGCATTGCGGACCCGTGCTGGAGCGCGCCCGCGCGTCGCCTTCACGTGGCTACGACGTTGACACAGCAGTATTATTCTGGTGAACTTATCGGGCCCCAAGTGAAGCGTCAATCGTGAGTTACGTCCTGTGCGTCGATGATAACGAGGACATGCGCCTGATGGTGCGTGAGGTTCTCCAATCGGCGGGGCACGAGACCGATCTGGCGGCCGACGGATTGTCCGCGCTTGCGTCGATCCAGGAGCGCGAGCCGGATCTCCTCGTGCTCGATGTCGTCATGCCCGGCATGAGCGGGCTGGACGTCTGTCGCGCCGTGAAGTTGAACCCGTTCACCGCGCGCATCCCGATCCTGATGCTCACGGCGCAGGGTGACATTGCGGCAAAGGTTGCTGCATTCGATGCTGGAGCGGACGACTATCTCCCAAAGCCGTTCGACCCGCGTGAGCTCAGGGCGCGCATTGTCGCGTTACTCAGAATCGTGCGGCGCGAGGGCGACCGAAATCCGACCAGCGGGCTGCCAGGCGGGAAGGCGATCGAGGAAGAGATCGAGCGGCGCGCTGAGAAGGGAGAGTCGTTCGCGATTTGCTACATTGATCTCGACAACTTCAAGCCGTTCGCGGATACGTTCGGCTTCTCGATTGCCGATATGGTGATCAGGGACATGGGCCAGGCGATCAGGGGAGCGATCGAGACGACGGGATCGCCGACCGACTTCGTCGGGCACATCGGCGGCGACGATTTCATTGCGGTGACGTCGGTGCAGCGCGCGCTGTCGGTGGCGCGGGAGTGCGCGCTGCGATTCGTCGACGTGGCGACGCGCGCGGTGGGGGAGGAGGCGGTGCGGCGGGGGCACTTCACCGGCGTCGACCGGGAAGGGCGCGCGCGAGATTTTCCGATCGCGCGCCTCTCTGCGGCGGTGCTGCAGATCGGGCCGGACAGATGGATCTCAACGGGGCACATTGGATCGCTGGCGGCGGAGGTGAAGCGGCGCGCGAAGCAGCGAGGGCCTGGTACCATCCTCGTGCAAACAGTGTAGCAGAGGTCAGCGCCTGTCGTTCACCACGCAGGCTCGCGGCGTACACCTAAGGGTGCCAATGACGGAAACGAACGGGACGCGCGACGAGTCGGTCGTCCGCTACGATGATCGGCTGCCGGTGCGCGGCCGCGCGCTTCTTCCCGCCATCGCCATGGGGGTGGGGGCCGGGCTCGTCGTCTTCTACATCGCGCGCATCTTCGCCGAGCGCGCCCCGCTCGAGATCGACCCGCCCGACCAGGCTTCGCACAGCGCCGCGTTGCCCGCGCGAACACGCGGGTGATGCGACGGGTTTTTCTCGCCGCGCTGCTGCTTCTTCTTCCGGTCGCGTCTCCCGGCGTTCTGCTGGCGCAGGACATAGCCTGCGACCCCGGCGACCTCGAAGTCCGCGCCGTCACCTTCAATGGCAACCAGCACTTCGAGAGCGCCGAGCTCGCGAGCGTCATCGTGACATCGGCATCGAGCTTTGCGCGCCGTCATCTGCACCTGCCGATCGGCGCGCGACGATGCCTCGACACGCTCGAGCTCTCGCGCGACGCCGTGCGGGTTCGGCTGTTTTACCGCCTGCGCGGCTACTACAAGACGGCGGTCCAGACCGCGGTGCAGCCGTCCGGAACGGGCGCAGTCGAGGTGGCATTCGGCATCACGGAAGGGCCGCCGGTGATCATCGACTCGCTCGCCGTCACCGGCCTCGACTCCGTGACCGACCGCGACCGGCTGCTGCACGAGCTCGATCACTTCAGGCACAATCACGTTTTCACCAAGATCGAGCTGCAGGCCGTGCTCGACACGGTGCGCGAGGAGCTGCACGACAGCGGCTACCCGTACGCGGCGGCACCGCTCGCATCGAGCGAGGTCGATCCCGCCACCGACCGCGCTCAGCTCGGGTATCAGTTCTTCGAGCAGTTTCGCGGACAGCCGTTGCCAATCTCCAAGCGGATCGCGCACATCGGGCGCGTCGAGTTCGAGGTCGCGCCGGGCGGCGATTCGGCGAAGATCGACACGAGCACGGTTCGGCGACTGCTGTCGTTCAAGGTTGGCGACGTGTTCCGATCGAAGGATCTCGTGCGCAGCGAGCGCGATCTCTACCAGCTCGAGACGTACAGCCACGTGGATGTCGCCCTGGCGCCCGACAGCGTGCAGCCGAACGACAGCCTCCTCACCGTGCTCGTTCGGCTCAACGAGACCAAGATGACGTCGCTCGGCGTCGGCGCTGGATGGGCGACGCTCGACTGCATTCGCACCCAGGCGCGTCTCACCAACCGCGACTTCCTCGGTGGCGCACGACGCCTCGAGCTCAATGGGCGGCTCTCGCACCTCGCGCTCTGCCCGCAGAACGTGCGCGACGACTCGATCAGCAACCGACTCAACTACTACGCGTCGGGAACGATCCGTCTGCGCGGACTCATCGGCCCGCGCACCCTACCGTCGGTCACGATCTTCAGCGAGCGCACCTCCGAGTACCGCGCGTACGTGCGCGAGACGATCATTGGTGGCGCGGCGGAGGTGTCGCGCGATCTCCAGCCGCGCGACCTGCGCCCCGGACTGCCGCTCACGCTCTCGTACCGCGTCGAGTACGGCCGAACGACCGCCTCGCCCGCGGTGTTCTGCCAGCTGTTCAACCGCTGCGCGCTCGCCGACATTCGAGCGTCTTCAGCAGAATGGGAGCCTGCACGTGTTCGGCGCGTCGCTCCTGCGCGACCGCACCGATCTGCTTCTCGACCCCTCGAACGGCAATCAGCTCCACCTCGAGCTGCGCAGCGGCACGACGTCTCTCGATACGGCGAACGGCACGCGATTCAGCAGAGTGCTGGCCGAGGGATCGGTGTACAAGACGGTGGGGTCGTCGACGTTCGCCGCGCGACTGCAGCTGGCCGCGGTGCTCGACGGCCTCACGGCGCACGGCGCAACGGCGTACGTGCCGCCGGAGGAGCGTCTCTATGCCGGCGGCCCGAACTCCGTGCGCGGCTACAACCAGAACCTGCTGGGCCCCGTCGTGTACATTGTGGATTCGTACGTGACGAGCGATACGACGATCGGCGGCAACCCGGCCCAGCTCTTTCGCGCGTCCGACACATCACGCGTGCGCCAGTACTCGCCCACCGGTGGAAACACCTTGATCGTCGCCAGCGCCGAATGGCGCCTTCGCCTGCCGTCGCTCGGTGGGCGGGTGCAGCTCGCGACGTTCGTCGACGCGGGGCAGGTGTGGAATCGCCCACAACAGGCCTTCTCGATCTCCGACCTTCGCGTCACGCCAGGAGTGGGCGTTCGCGTGCGGTCTCCGATCGGGCCGCTGCGCGTGGATGTGGCGTACAACGGATATGCCTCGACCACGGGATCCGCGTACTTCGTGGGCAGCGATAACGTGCTCCGATGCGTGAGCCCGGACAACACGCTCGCGTCGGGCATCGTGACGTCGGGTGAGACGTGCGAGCCGACCTACAGGCCCCCGGCTGGTTCCACTGTGTTGAGCAAGCTGACTTTCAACTTCAGCATCGGGCAGGCGTTCTAGCGGATGTCGCGCCGTCGCCTCGTCGCGCTCATCAGCGCCGGAATCCTGCTGCTTCTGGGCATGAGCGTGATCGGGGCGATTCTCGCGACCACGCAGACGGATCTCGGCCGCGCGCGCCTGCGCTCCCTGATCAACGCGCAGGTGACGAGCGCGATGGGCAATCGCGGCACCATTTACATCGGGCGGATAACGGGCAGCCTGTTCACGGGTGTCGAGCTCGACTCGATCTCGATTCGCGACGAGGAGGACTCGCTCGTCGTCGCGACCGGGCCGATCATTGTTCGTTACGATCCGCGCGACATACTCGACAAGCGGCTGCTGCTGTCGTACCTCGAGGTGAACCGGCCGAATGTGTATCTGCGTCGGCGCGCCGATCACCAGTGGAGCTTCCGTCACGTTTTTCCCGACGGCCAGAAGAAGCAGCGGCTCGCGGGGAGCCGTGCGCTGGGCGACTACATCGTCATCGATAGCGCTGTGCTCCACGACGCGAAGTTCACGGTCACCGACCTCTGGTCGCCGCCTGACTCCCTCAAGGGCGCGCGGCGAGACAGCGCGATCCGGGTGGCGCTCAACGACAAGAACCACGAATGGCGTCGCACGCGCGAGGGGATCAAGCAGACGCGTCGATGGACGAAGGGGGAGCTGCGATCGCCGTACGTTCGCCTTGCGGATCCGGACAGCGCCGGCAAGCTGATCTCGATGGGCGACATGCGCGTCAAGGAAAACGATCCTCCCTTCGATCTCAGCAACGCGAACGGCCCCGTGAAGATTCTCGGGGACACCGTGTTCTTCGTGCTGCACCACTTCGATCTTCCGGGATCGACGGGGCACGCCGAGGGACGCGTCTCCTGGGGCGGTCCGTCGCCGACGCACTACGATGTGCATGTGTGGGCGGACTCCCTCTCGATGAACGACGTAGCGTGGGTGTATCCGACGCTGCCGCGAACCGGAAGCGGGAAGCTGGAGCTCACCATCAAGAACAACGTGCGCGACGCGCACGTGCTCGAGTACGGGCTGAGCAGAATGGACATGCGCTCCACGAAGTCGCATCTCCACGGGTGCGATGACCTTCGTCGTGGGTTTTCCGGTGCTCGCCGTGACCAACGTCGATGCGCAACTGTCGCCGATGAATTTCGATCTGCTGCGCACGTTCGCCGGCGGTCCGTTTCCGGTCGATTGGCAGGGCACGTTCACCGGCTCCGTGCGCGGGCCGGGCGGGCTGCTCACGGACTGGCACGTGGACGATGGTGAGCTGACGTTCCGCGACGCACACGTGCCTGGCGCGGTGTCGAAGGCATTGGTGCACGGCGCGCTCGACATCCTCGTGCCCTCGAACGCGAAGTTTCACGCGCTCAATGTCGACCTTGCGACGCTCGACCTCCGAACGATTCAATATCTCTTCCCGAGCTTTCCACGGCTGCACGGAACGGTATCAGGCACGGCAGGTTGGACTCGTCGTGGCTCGACACGCGCTTTCACGATGCGAATCTCGTGCACCACGATGGCGATAATCCGACGTCGCACTTCACAGGCGACGGGCGCGTGACGCAGAACCCGAAGTTCACCGCGTTCGACGTGGCGCTTCAGGCGCAGCCTGTGTCGCTCACCACGTTTGCGCTGTCGTATCCGCGGCTGCCGTTCCGCGGCAATTTTTCCGGCCCACTTCGCATTCGCGGGACGTTGGACGATCTCGATGTCACGGCCTCGCTGTCGGGAGACGCGGGGTCGATGGCCGTGAACGGAAATTTCGATCTCGACTCGTTGAGCGGCCTTGCGGGACGGGGCACGGCGAGCGTCGCGGATCTCGATGTGCAGGCGCTGATGGAATCGAAGACTCTGCCGTCGACGAGTCTGGGAGGGCGGGCGGCGTTCGACATTCACGGCGATTCGATCCCGAATCTGGTCGGCTCGCTGCACGTCGAGCTCGACCAGTCGCGCGTGGAGCCCGTGGATGTGAGCACCGCCACGGCCTCGCTGTCGTTCGGCGACGGGCGCATGCACGTCGACACGCTCGGCATTACGAGCAGCGCGGCCCGCATCTCCGCGAACGGGACGCTCGGGCTCGCGCCGAACATCATAGACTCGCTCAGCTATTCGGTCATCATTGATTCGCTCGGTGGCGTGCGGCCGTGGATTCTGCCGCGCGCGGCCTCCGATTCGGTGCGACGTGACTCGGTCCGAATGACGGAGCACGATCTCGAGCAGCGGCAGATTCGCGATTCGCTCTTCGGAACGGCGCACACCGAAGGGAAGCTCGTGGGGTCGATCGACACGCTCCTGGCGCGAGGGGTCCTCGCCGGTGACTCGCTGTTCGTCGCGGGCAATCGTGTGGCGCACGCGAGCGGGAGCTACGCCGTCGCGGGACTGCCGGCGGACTCGCGCGGCGCGATCCACGCGCGCGCGGACTCGCTGCTGATCGCGACTGTGGGCATCGACAGCATGCAGGGCGACCTCACGCTGGCGAACAAGTCGCGCGGCGACCTGACCTTCGCGGCGGCGAGCAACCGCCGCACCGGAAGCTTCGTCGTGGGGAGCCACCTCGCCTTCGATCGCTCGCTGGACTCGTTGCGGATCGTGGTCGACAGCCTTGGCGGATTGGTAGACACGCATCAGTGGAGTCTCATATCGCCGGCAACCGTCGTCTTCGACAGCGGAGGAACACGGCTCGATTCACTCGCCGCACGCAGCGGCGAGGGGGGCAGGGTGGCGCTGCATGCGGACCTGCCGAACACGCGACCCGTAATCGTGTCGCTGCGCGCCGACAGTGTGTCCCTCGCGGACCTCGGCGTCGTCGCGCAGCTCGCGACGCCGATCAGCGGCACCACCACCGGAACCATTGACATTTCCGGCCCGCGCGCGAATCCGGTAATCGCGCTGGGAGCGCGGTTCCAGGATGTGTCGTTCGGCACCGTTGCGTTTCCCTACTTCACGCTGAACGGCGCGTACGCCAAGCAGCTGCTCGATACGAAGATGATCGTGTTCCGGCACGACACAGCGGTCATGTCGTTCTCGGGGTCGTGGCCGCTGAACCTCGCGCTCGTTCCCGTGCAGCGACGGATGCTCGACACGCCGCTCAAGGGGCACCTTGCGGGTGACAGTCTCGATCTTGCCGTGCTCGAGACCTTCTCGCCCTCGTTCTCGCGTCCCTCCGGCACGGCGAGCGTGTCGCTCGACCTGTCGGGCACGTGGACGCATCCGCTGCTCAGCGGGCGCATGAAAGTGCGGAACGGCGAGATGGGGTTGCCTGCGCTCGGCACGCGCCTGCGGCGCGTCGAGGCCGACGTCGGATTCCGCGGTGACAGCATGCGCATCGACACGCTCTCGATGGCCAGCGGCACGGAAGCGGGGAGCAATCTCTCGCTGCGAGGCTCGCTCGTGCTCGGGAACATGCTCGATCTCTCGGAGGATCTCAGCAACGTGCAGGTCGACCTTGCGATGTCCGCGCGCAGCTTTCTCGTGGTCGACAAGCGAGCGCTCGCGCGACTCGAGCTCAGCGACGACGTGCGCCTCACCGGACCGTTCAGCCACATGGTGCTCACCGGCAATGTCGACATTGAGCGCGCGACGTTCTATCTGCCCGATCTCGCGCAGAAGACGGCGCTCAGTCTCGATCCGACGATCGATCCCGATGTCGGCACGCTCGTCGACACGAATCTCGTGGAGATCCGTCGCACCTTTCTCGGCCAACAGCGCCGCGACGTCCAGCAGGCGATCCGCTTTCTGCAGGTGCCGAGCCTGCAGGTGCAGATCGGCAACGACGTCTGGCTGCGATCGCAGGAAGCGAACATCAAGCTCGGCGGGCAAGTCGCGCTGAGGAAGGATGCGGTGAACCAGCGCTTCGATGGCTCGATCAACGTGGAGCGCGGAACGTATCGACTCGATCTGGGTCTCGTGCAGCGGACGTTTCAGGTCGACAGCGGAACGGTCACCTTCTACAACGATCCGCAGCAGGCCGGCACGCTGAACATCTGGGCGACGTACACGGTGCGGCAGGCGAATCAACTTGCGCAGGACGTGCGGATCATAGCGCACATTGGCGGCACGCTGCTCGATCCGAAGCTCGATCTCTCGAGCGACGAGCGCATCGCGCTCTCGTACACCGAGATTCTGAGCTATCTCGTGTTCGGCCAGCCATCGCTCCTGGGCTCCGGCGAGGCGAACAACAGCGCACTTCGGCCGGTCGCTCAGGCGCTCCTGCCGAGTGCGGGGGCGCTGATCGAGCGGGCGATCAACTCACAGATCGGATTTTTCGACGTGGTGCAGGTGCAGACTGGCTCCACGAATCAGGCGTCGATCGATCAGAGCGCATTGAATTTTCTATCCGGATCGCGAATCGGCGTGGGCAAGCAGCTCGGGCAGCGCGCGTTCCTCACCGCGAACGCCGGGTTGTGCGGGCTCTCGAGCTCCTCGTCGAGCAGCTTCTCATTGACGATCGGAATCACGCTCGAGTACCGGCTGGCGCAGCACTTCTCTCTGCAGGCGAGCTCCGAGCCATCGACGCTCTCGCTGCTGTGTCGTCCGGGGATCACGACGATCGGCAACCGCCCGCGCCAATTCGGTTTCGATCTCTTTCGCGAGTGGAGTTTCTGATCGGCCCGATCCTGCTCATCACCAATCCGGCGGCGCGGCGCGGAGGGCTTCTCGAGCGACGCGCGCGCGCGGCGCTGCTCGCGGCTGGCGCAGAGTACGATGTGGTCGTCACGACGCATCAGGGACACGCGGCGCTCGTTGCCACGGAGCGCGCGAAGGACTTCGCTGCGGTCTTTACCCTGGGTGGTGATGGGACGGCGATGGAAGTCGTCGGAGCACTCGCGCACACGACGGTACCGGTTGGAGTCCTGCCCGGCGGAACTGGTAATCTCGTGGCGCGCGCGCTGCGGACGCCGCGACGGATCGAGCGCGCGGTTCCGGCACTGCTCAACGGCGAGCTTGCATCCGTGGACCTCGGCTTCATTCCCGAGTGCAACCGCTATTTCGCGTTCAGTTCCGGCGTGGGAGTGGACGCGCGCATGATCGACGAGACGCATCCCGAGACGAAGCGTCGCTACGGCATCGGCGCGTATGTCCACACCGGTCTCAAAGTCGGTCTTGGCAGGCACGCATTTCACGTTCGCGTCGAAGTCGACGGCGTCGAGATCGAGCGCGAGGCGACCTCGCTCATGGTGTCCAACTTCGGCACCGTGCTCGACCGGCTGATCATGCTCGGTCCCGGCATCAGGCAGGACGACGGGCTGCTCGACCTCAGCATCTTTTCTCCCGCGCACTCGGCCGACGTGCTTCGCATTGCCTGGCGGCTGTTCCGGCGGAACTTCCAAAGCGACGACGCCATGCTCTTTCGGAGCGGACGCGAGTTCCGCATCGCCTGCGATCCGCCCCAGCTGTATCAGGCGGATGGCGAGCTGCTGGGAACGACGCCGTATTCGGTGCGGGTGAAGCCTCTTGCCGCCCGCCTGCTGGTCGCCAGGCGCGATTGACCGGACCCGGACGGGCGGTACATTCGTAGAGAGGCTGTTGCACCTTCGACCGATGCGGTGAGGCGATGAGCGAGCGGTACGGACGCCTCCTGGAGCACGCGGCGGATGCGATATTCACCGTCGACGAGACGGGCCACTTCACATCCGTCAATCTCATCATGGAACGCGCGATGGGGCACCGCCGCGGCGACCTCATTGGCACGCATTGCTGCTCGCTTCTCGATTCTCCCCAGCAAGCGGTGGCGAATCGCCTTCTCCAGGGCACTCTGGACGGCAAGCGTCAGCGGTCGGAGGTCGCCTTTCGCGATGTCGCCGGGCGCGGTCGTATCGGCTCGATCACGGCAACACCGATTGTGGAGCACGACGGTCGCGTCACGGGCGCTCTCTGCATTGTTCGCGACATCACGGAGGAGCGCCGGTTCGCCGATGAGCTTCGGCAACGCGAAAAGCTCGCGGCGGTTGGCCAGCTCGTGAGCGGTGTCGCGCACGAGCTGAACAATCCGCTGGCTGGCATTAGCGCATTTGCGCAGCTGCTCGACGGCGCGGGCCCGCTCAACGCGGAGCAGCGAGACGCCGTGGAGACAATCCAGATGGAGGCGAAGCGCGCCGCGAAGATCGTGTCGAGCCTGCTGCTGTTCAGCCGGCAGCGACAGCCCGAGCGATCGAACGTCGACCTCAATCGCGTGCTCGGCGACACGCTGGCGCTGCGGCGATTCGTCCTCTCCACGGAGCACATCGAAGTGATAACGGAGCTCGAGCCGGAGCTTCCTCACACCTGGGCGGATCCATTTCAGCTGCAGCAGGTGGTGCTGAACCTTCTCGTCAACGCCGAGCATGCGCTGCGTGGCCGGCAAGGGAAGCGGAGGCTCGTTCTGCGCACCCGGCGCCGGGGGAAACGCATCGTGGCGAGCGTGATCGACAACGGTCCCGGAATCTCCGACGAGACACTGAGTCGAATCTTCGAGCCATTCTTCACGACGAAACCCATTGGCGAGGGCTCGGGGCTCGGTCTCGCGATCTCGCACGGCATTCGTGCGCCAACATGGCGGTGAACTGCGCGCGCGTTCCACTCCGGGCGAGGGAGCCTCGTTCGAAATGGATCTCCCCATTCTCAACGAGTCGGGAAACGAGTCGCGCTTCGCCGTGGCGGGGGAGATGGCGGGCATTCCTCGTCAGCGCCGCTTCCTCATTGTCGACAACGAGCCCGCGATGCGGCAGGCGTTGCAGTTGCACCTGCGCCGCTCGGGCTGCTTCGCGGACGCCGTGAGCGACGCCCCGTCCGCGCTCGCGTTACTCGCCACGCGCACGTACGGCGCCATCTTTCTGGATCTGCACCTGGCCGAGCCGAGCGGAGAGTCGTTGTTCGCACACCTCGTCGAGCGTGATCCGGACCATGCCGGCCGCGTGATCTTCGCGACCGGCGATCTCGAAAGCCCGCCGGCGCGCGAGTTTCTGCAGGGCGCCGGACGTCCGTTCGTCGGTAAGCCGTTCGCGCTGTCAACCGTAGCGGCGTTACTGACGCAGGCAGCGTCGCGCTGATGGCGACGATTCTCGTCATCGACGACACGCCCCAGGTCACCACCATGCTCGGCGCGTTCTTCGAGCGCTCGGGCCATCAGGTCGTGCGCGTCCACAGCGGCGAGGAGGGGATCGATGCGTATCGCCGCACGCGCCCCGACCTCGTGCTCCTCGACCTGCAGCTCCCCGACATGAGCGGGTTCGACGTGCTCGAGCGCATTCGTGTCGATGAGCCGGTGGTCATCATGATCACGGGGCACGGCGACATCCCGCTGGCGGTGCAGGCGCTGCAGCGAGGCGCCGAGAATTTTCTGACCAAGCCGGTGGACCTCGATCATTTGCGCGTGGCATTGGAGCGCGGGCTGGAGAAGGCGAGACTTCGGCAGCTTGCCCGCTACATGCGCGAGCGACGCGGCATCAAGGGCGTCGGCGCGCTCCTCGGTACGTCGCCGGCAATGCGCGAGCTCGCACACCAGATCGAATTGCTGACGTCCAGCGATCGCACGACGGTGCTTCTGCTCGGCGAACAGGGAACGGCGAAGGGACAGATGGCGTACGCCATGCACGCGATGAGCGACCGCGCAGACAAGCCATTCGTCGAGGTCGCGTGCGCCGGCGCGGGAGAAGGCACGCTGGATGCCGAGTTGTTCGGCGACGAGTACGGCGGCACGCGCGAGTCCTCGGTACGACGGCTCGGACTAGCCGAGGTGGCGGATCACGGAGTGCTGCTGCTCGATGAGATTTCAGCGCTCGAGCTGCCGGTGCAGGGAAAACTCCTGCGGTTGCTGGAGTCGCAGAAGTTTCGACGCTCGGGAGGCGTTCAGGACCTCACGGTGGACGTCCGAACGATCGTTACCTCGAGCAAGGATCTCGTCGAGGAGGTGCACGCCGGGCGCTTTCGGGAGGATCTCTATTATCGATTGAGCGTACTGCCCGTCGTGCTGCCGCCGCTGCGCGCCCGGGCGCGCGAGGATCTGATCGCGCTCATTGATCGCATCGCGGGCGAGCTGCGTCGCCAACTGCCGCTTGCGCCGGCCGAGATCTCGGAGTCCGCGCTCGAGCAGCTTCTGCGACATTCCTGGCCTGGAAACATTCGCGAGGTTCGCAACGTGCTCGAGCGGGCGATGATCGTCGGCCGCGGCTCGCGTCAGATCACGGCGGAGCACCTGCCGCCGGATGTGCGCCGCAGCGGCGGGGTATCGCAGGCGCGCCACGTGCCGCGGACGGTGCACGATGTCGAGCGGGCACACATTGAGCGCACGCTGCGCGCGCACCACGAAAATCGAACGCGCGCGGCGCGCGAGCTCGGGATCTCGCGAGCGACGCTGATCAACAAGATCAAGGAGTACCAGCTCGATCCACAGGCTCTATCGTACGCCGCGCCGGACGCCTGAGACGTTACGGGGTCGTCGATCGTTCATATCCGGAGCCGCGCTGCCCGCGCGGGCCTCCCGAACCCAGGAGCAGGATGCTCGAGGAAAACTTGGAGCAGGATCGGATGATCTGCCGCGCGTGCGGAAACGAGGAGCGCGCGAGCGAGGGCTATCCGTGCGCGGACTGCGGCACGTTTCTCTGCCTCCTCTGCACATTCAGAGGCGTCACGCTCTGCTCGATGTGTGAGGCGAAACAGAAGGACGCGGCTCCGAAGTAATGAGCGACAGTGTCGTGCTTCGGGAACGGCTCGCTCTCGGCGACAGAACCTTCACCGTGCTCGCCGAGCCGTGGTACGATGCCGCGAGCGACGAGTGGAAGGGGCGATACCTGTACGTGCCGCTCGACAGGTCGCTGGCCTCTCCCGTGGCGTCGAGTGCGGTGAAACGCGCACGGAAGCGCGACGACCTCGTGCGCCAGCTCGGCGCCGCAACGGACCGCGAGCTCACCAAGGCCTTCAACTCCATTCCAATTCCCGGTGCGCGTCGTTCATCCTGATTTTGGCCTGCCGTCATCCGGCGTTGATACGGAGACGAGCGTGCTCGTGTCGGCCGCGGTGGCGCCGCTGCACGCGGAGCCGAAGGCGTCGAGCGAGCAGGTGAGCCAGTCGCTTGCGGGTCACCTCGCGGTGGTGCTCGAGAGGCGCGAGGGTTGGCGGCGCGTACGGCTGCGGGACGGTTACGAAGGATGGATGCACGAGGGGTATCTCGACGCGCGCGCGCTGGGCGCGAATGCCGCGCGCGAGTGGCTGGCCACCGCGCGACATTCACTCGGCTGCACGATTCACGATGCCCGCGCCGACATGGAGCGCACGCTTCCGCTCGGCGCCCGCGTGCCGAAGGACGCGAAAATCGTCGCCGGCGGCGTGCTCGACGAAGCCGAGATTCGCCGCCGCTATCCGCCGGTTGGCATCGAGGTCTGCGCGTCGGCCGGGCGATATTTCTGGAGCACGTCGTATCAGTGGGGCGGGATTACCCCGTGGGGCGCGGACTGCTCGGGGATGGTGCAGGCGGTGTTCGGCCTGCATGGCGTGGCGTTCCCGCGTGATGCGCGCCAACAGGCGGAGCTCGGCACTGCCATCGCGCTCGCGCCCGATGCGTGGACCCCCGGAGATTTACTGTTCTTCTCCGATCGCGCGGACGGACGGATCACGCACGTCGCGATCGTGGCGCAGCGGGACACGCTGATGCACGTCGCGATCGGGCGAGGAGGGTTCGCGGTGGAGCACCTCGAAGGCGCGACGGATCCGTACACGGTGGCGCTGATGGGGAGATTGAGGAGCGCGCGCCGGGTGCTCTAGAGTTTCGAATCAGTCGATGGCTACGAGCGCCAGCACACGAAAACGCATCAACTCACCAATCGGTTCGGGGAAGGGTGGCGCCCATTGGCGCCATGTCGCTCCGCACCACCAGCCCTACCTCGCCGTGCGCCTCGCCGTCGAGGGCGATGCGCATCGAGTACGCTCCCGATGCGTCGAGCGGCAGATCGATCGCGGCGATGAGCGGCATGTCCATCTCGCTGACGCCCGCCGGCGGCGGGCCGATGTTCAGCTCTCCATTCGACGACCACAGCTCCTGCCCTTGCGGATTGAGCCAGTGGAGCGACACGGTATGCGTACCGACGTCCTCGACTCCGCCCTTCAGCCGCACGACGAGGTGCGCGCGCGGGTGAACCGTGGGCAGCGTGCCGCACTGCACCGCGTCGAACACGCCGAGGATGTTGAGCTTCCCTTCCTGAGAGATATTCGCGGCGTCGGCGAAGAGAGCGAAGGAGAGATGCATCCCGCAAGTTAGGGAGCGTCCGGAGCAGCGGCCACCCGCTGTCACCCCGCGTCGCCACCGCCTAGCTTTATGCATGACGCTCATCGACGCCCGGCCTCGCGCCGACGCACTATCTCGCCCGACGCCGATGTTCGTCCCGACCGACTTCCTGATGGTGCTGATGGTCGCCATTGGGGATTCAACTTCCCGGTCGTGAAGTACGCTACGCGCCACATGGCACCGCTCGCATTCAACGCCGTCCGCATCTCGTTCGCAGCGCTCCTGCTGCTGATCATCGTGGGCGCGACGGCGCGTCCACGTCCGACGCGGCGGCAAGTGCTCATGCTGCTCGGGCTCGGCGTGCTCGGCAACGGCATTTATCAGATGGTGTTCGTCGGCAGCGTGGTGAACACCGACGTCGGCGTCGCGGCGCTGTTGCTGGCGTCGAGCCCGGCATTCATTGCGCTGCTGAGCCGCGCCGCGGGGCTCGGCGAGATCTCGGTTCGCTGCGCGCTCGGTATCGCGCTCTCGCTGGCAGGCGTCGCCCTCATTGCGCTGACATCGCGCATCGCGCTCGACGGCACGTCCTCGCTCGAGGGAAATCTGCTCGCCGTGCTCGCCGCTGTGATCTGGGCGGTGTACGTGGTGCTGCAGGCGCGCTACGTCAGCGACGTCGACGATACCACAGTGGCGGCGCTCACGCTCGCCGGAGGCTCGCTGCCGTTGCTGATCTTCGGTTTTCCATCGATGCTCGCGACGAACTGGTCGGCGCTGCCGCTCGACGTGTGGATGTCGATTCTCTACGGCGGCGTCATCTCGCTCGCGCTCGCGTCCGTGTTCTGGTATCGCGGCGTTCGCATTTTGGGCGCAACGCGCACGGGCATTGATCTGCATTTCGAGCCGGTGTTCGCGCTGATCGCCGCGTGGATCTGGATGCACGACATCCAACGCCACTGCAGGGAGTGGGCGCAGTGACGATTCTCGCGGGTGTCACCCTGACGCACACATGACGAACGCGCCGAAAATGAAGCTCGTATTGTTCGATATCGATGGAACCATCCTCTGGAGCGATGGCGCCGGCCGCCGCGCAATGACGGAGGCGCTCACCAACGTATTCGGCGGCGCGGGTCCCAAGGACTATCACTACGACGGGAAGACCGATCCGCAGATCGTCCGCGATCTCATGCGAGCGAGCGGGCACACCGATCAAACCATTGACGAGCGCATCGATCCGCTCATGGAGCATTACCTGGGCGGCCTCGAGCGCGAGCTCGCCGGTGGAACGCGCGCGCACGTGTTCGACGGAGTGCGCGAGCTGTTGGATGCACTCGAGGCGCGGAACGACATTGTTCTCGGCCTGCTCACCGGCAATCTGCGCGAGGGCGCCGCGATCAAGCTGCGCGCGGCCGGCATTGACCTCGATCGCTTCAAGGTGTGCGCCTTCGGATCCGATCACCACGCGCGCGGAGAGCTGCCGGGACTCGCGCAGCGGCGCGCAAAGGAGGATCTCGGACTCGACATTCCGGGCGATCGCATTGACGTCGTCGGCGACACGCCCGCGGACATCACGTGTGGCCGCGCGATCCGCGCGAGGGCAATCGCGGTGGCGACCGGCCGCTATCCCCCCGAGGAGCTGGCAAGGCACCATCCGTATGCGCTGTTCCCGTCGCTCGCGGACACGCAGGCCGTGATGCGAGTGATCGTCGATGCGTGAGGTCGAGCTCAAGGCGGTGCTCGACTCGTGGGACGACCGCCGCGAGCGGCTGCTGCGCGCGGGCGCGACGCTGGCGTTCGCGGGCCGCCTCGAAGACCGCCGCTACGACACGAGCAACCACCTGCTCACCTCTCGCGACATTGTTCTGCGGCTGCGCATTTACCGCGACGCGAAGGGCTCGCGCGCGGAGCTCGAATTCAAGGGGCCGACCGCCTACGAGCGCGGCTACAAGGTGCGCGAGGAGATCGGAAGCACCGTGCTGGATCCCGACGCCATTGTTCACATTCTCTCGGGACTCGGCTACGTCGTGACGCGCGAGATCGATCGGGAGATCGAACAGTTCGCGCTCGGCGAGGCCATGGTGCGCTTCGAGCGGTATCCCCGCATGGACGATCTCGTGGAGGTCGAGGGCGAGCCCGAGGCGCTCGAGCACGCGATCGCGGCGCTCGAGATGCCGCGCGCGGCGTACAACGCCGACCGACTTCCAGATTTCGCGATGCGTTACGAGGAGCGCACCGGCGTGCGCGCCGCGCTCTCGGACGCCGAGCTCTCCGGCAACGCGCCTGCGGCGCGCGAGCGCTAGGTGGCTGCCGCCTCGCCGCGCCGCGTGACGCTTGGCGGACTGCTTCGGGGCCGCGAGCTCGAAGGCGACGCGATGCTCACGCTCGACGCCGAATCGATATCGCTGGACACCGCGCGCGGGCGGATCTCGCTCGCGCTCGCGCAGCTCGATGGGATTCGAGTGCCGGGCGATGTGCTCGAGCTCTATCTCGCTACGGGCGATGTGATCCAGCTGGCGCAGGCGCCTGATCTCAACTCCCTGGCCACGGAGATTGCGAGCAGCGCGTGCGCCATCCCGGAGATGACGCGATCGCTGCGCGCCCTCGGCGCCGGCTCGCTCGCCGCGGGTGAAGAGCACGACCGTTTCTTCGGTCCGCTGCTTGACGCGAGACTGCTTGCCGAGCGCGCGCCGAATCTGGTGGCGCTGCGCGCGGCGTTCGATGCGGCGGCGCTTCGAGCATCGATCGAGCACGTGTTGGAGGAGATTGCGCTCGAGCGATATCCGAAGGCGGCAGGGGAGCGACGCGCTCTCCGCGCGGAGCTCGACGACGCCGCGCACGCGCTCTTCGCTCGCCTGGCCGAGTTGGAGAGCGCGGAGGCCGCGCTCGGCGCGTGCGATGACGGCGAGCGATTCGCGCTGTGGCGCGCGTGGCAGGCGGTGCTGCGAAACGTGTTTCGGAGCGCCGATGACAGCTGGATCGCGATCCACGCGGTACTCAGCGACGATCGACGATCGGCACCGTCGTTCTGGCGCCGGATGTTCGGACGGAAAAAATCCGCGAAGCCGAGGAAGTCCTCGCGGCGCCGGAAGCCGGCTGCGAGCAAGCCGTGATCGTCGCGGTCGGCATTGACATGGTCGAGATCGCTCGGGTGGAGCGACTGCTTGCTTCCAAGGGCGAGCACGCGCTGAGGAAGCTCTTCACCAATGCCGAGCGCATGTACGCCCTGAGCCGCCCGCGTCCGGCGCTTCATTTCGCTGCGCGCGTGGCGGCAAAGGAGGCGGCCTACAAGGCGCTCCGCGGAACGCACCAGGCGCGGGCGATCGGCTGGCGAGAGCTCGAGGTGATGCTCGCGGAAGACGGGTCGCCGTCGCTCCTGCTGCACGGAGGGGCCGCGCGGCGCGCCATCGAATTGGGTGTCACTCGAGTTCATCTCTCGCTGACGCACTCGGCGGACTCAGCCGCGGCGGTGGCGGTGCTCGAAGGCCCCGGAGAGCCGCCAGAACTCCATGACTTCAGCTCCGCTGGCGCTACAAAGTGAAAGCCGATAATTTCAGTCGGAATGACTCCCCGAGACCGCGCCTGCATCCGGTGTCTGCTGTGACCACCGCCAGCCGTCCGACAATCGCGGGCAGCCGTGCGGCGCGAGTTGGCGGACGCGTCGCCGTCTGGACGGGCGCTTTCATCGTGCTCGCGGTGCTCATCTGGACGGCCATCGTGTCGGGTGGCTCGCCGGATCCCACCTCGCTCGGCAGTCCGTCCACGGTCAAGGCGCTCGACATCGCGGTACTTGTTTTCCGCGAGGGGCTCGAGTGCATTCTCGTGCTTGCCGCCATCACCGCGAGCATGAGCGGATCGACGGAGTCGTATCAGCGGCCGGTTGCCGCCGGCGCGGCCCTCGCATTCGCGGCGACGGTGATCACGTGGTTCGGCGCGGTGGGCACGGTCGACGCGCTCTCCAACCGCCTTCCCGCGCTCGACGTGCAGGCCGGCACCGGACTTCTCGCGGTGGTCGTGTTGCTGGTGGTCATGAACTGGTTCTTCCACAAGGTCTACTGGACCGGTTGGATCAGCATGCACAATCGCCGCAAGCGCACGCTGATGAGCGATGCGGGCACGGCCGAGCAGAAGGCGCGCCGCGTGGTGTTCGGGCTCGGGGTGCTCGGCTTCACGTCGCTCTATCGCGAAGGCTTCGAGGTCGTGCTTTTTCTGCAGAGCTATCGGCTGAAGATGGGCGGAAGTGTCGTCCTCGCCGGCGTCGCGATGGGGCTCGTGCTCACCGCGATCGTCGCGGTGCTCACGTTCATCGCGCACCGCAAGCTGCCGTATCGGAAGATGCTCGTGTTCACCGGCTTCATGCTCGGCGTCGTGCTGCTGGTGATGGTGGGCGAGCAGGCGCAGGAGATGCAGATCGCGCACTGGATTCCGACCACGACCATCGCCTGGCTCGAGCACCTGCCGACGTGGTTGGGACTATGGCTCTCTGTGTTCCCGACCGTGGAGACGCTCGCGGCCCAATCGCTCGCGGCGGTGATCGTGCTCGGATCGTATTTCATTGCGAGGCGCGACATGTTCCGGACGCTGATCACCCCGGATGACGCGCCAGTGCCTGAGCCGGAGCCAGCGACCGCGCCGTAGACGTTATCGCGCAGCGCGCTCGACGCGCATGCGCACGCGGTCGAGCTCCTTCAGGTAGTCCTCGAACTGCACGTAGAACGCGTGACGGGGTGAGCTCGCGTAGCGCATCCCGCCGGTGAGCGCGCGTGGCTTCGCGCGCAGCTGGTCGAAGGCGCGCAAACCCCCGTCGCCCTTCTCGCGCGCCTTCAGAACGGCTGCCAACAGCGCGCTCTGCCTGCTCACGATCGGATACGCCGCGCCCGCGGTCTCGAAGAATCCGATGACGTAGAGCCCAGGACACGCGCGCGCGAAGATATTGAGGTAGAGATCCTCGCCGCTCTCGGTGAGATGCACTCCGCCCGCCTCGAGACATGGAATGCGCGGCCTGTAGCCGGTGGCCCAGAGGATGAGGTCGGGCTCGATCTCGCTTCCGTCCGTGAAGCGCACAACGCGGCCGCGCAGCTCGGCGATGTCCGGCTTTGCCGCGAGGTCGCCATGCGCGAGATGATGGAGCAGCTGCGTGTTCATGATCGGGTGCGTCGAGAGCGGCGGATGATCCGGCTTCGGCAACCCGAAACGACGCAGATCACCGACGAGTATTCGGAGCAGCACCGCGAGCAGCGACGGCGCCATCCAGTTCGGGATCTGCGGACCGTGGTGGAAGAACGCGTCGGTCGGCTGGCCGAACACGTGCTTGGGCAGAAAATGGTAGCCGCGGCGCATGCTGATCCACGCCTGGCTCGCCTGCGTTGCCGCGTCGCACGCGATATCGCACCCCGAGTTTCCGCCGCCCACAACCAGCACTTTCTTTCCTTCGAGCTGCGCGCCCGAGTGATAGCCGAGCGTGTGGTACGCTTCACCGTCGAACTCGCCGGGGTACTCGGGGATCACCGGATCCCAGTTGTGTCCAACCGCGGCGATCACCCCGTCGTAGTGGAGCGTCTCGCCGGTGCCGAGTTGGACGTCCCACGCGGTGCCGTTCGGTTGAGCTTTCTCCACCGAGGTACGGAAGCGGATGTGTTTGCGAAGATCGAACGCGTCGGCGAACGAGCGGATGTAGTCGAAGATCTGCTTCCACGACGGATAATCCGGATAGTCGGCCGGCATGGGGAAGCCGTCGAATGCCGACTGTGTGCGCGACGAGATGAAGTGCGCGCTCTCGTAGATCGGCGTGTTCGCATTCGCCGCGTCCCAGATTCCGCCGACGTCGCCGTGGCGCTCGAACACATTGAACTCGAGCCCCGCTTGCGAGAGTGCGCGCGCGGCGGCGAGCCCGGACGGGCCCGCGCCGATGATGCAGTAGCGCGCCACGGGTCAGCTGTGCGAGGCGAAGGTGGTCGTGGTGCCGGTTTTCTGAAACGCGACGACGGTGTACGGCTTGGCCATCCCGCCCTCCATTCCGGGGCTTCCCGCTACCATCCCCGGCACCGCGAGTCCAGCCACCTTCGGCTGCTCCTTGAGCAGGCGGTCAACGTCACTCGCCGGCACATGCCCCTCGATCACGTAGCTGCCCACCAGCGCCGTATGACACGACCGCACGCCGCTCGGCACTCCGTAGTGATCTTTCAGCGCGTCCATGTCGGAGTCATCGTGCGCCGTAACGGTGAAGCCGCTCGACTGCATGTGCTCGACCCACTTCTTGCAGCAGCCGCACGACGGATCCTTGTACACGGTGAGTGGCGGCCGCGCGAGGAGAGCGCGCACCGGCACGGCGGCCGCGGCGCGCCGCGCGATCAGCGAGCCCGCACCGGCGAGTGCGGCGGCGAGAAATCCACGTCGATCCATCATGGGTTGGCAGGGGTTGAGGTTAGCGACGCACGCATCCCGCTTCCAGCACATTGGTGCGCGTGAAGCCGGCGAGCAGTCGCATGCCGTCGTATTGTGGGCCCATCACTACTACGTGTCCCGACTTCGAATCGCACGGATCGTAGACGTGGAAGACGACGCTGAATCCATTGGCGCCTTCGCAGACGATCACGGCGCCGCGCGCGAGGGTGCGCCGCCGGGCCTCTACCGCGTCCGTAAGCGTGCGCCCGCGGTCGCGCGCCTCCACGGCGATCATGTCGCGATCCGATGTGGCCGGAAGCTCGGTGTAGCCATTTCGCTCCACGAACTGCTCCGCGCAAAATGCCGCCGTGTCGCGCGCGGTCGCGAGCGAGGACGCAGGCAGCAGGCAGTCACGCGCGTCCCTGGCGGAGTGGTGAGCCGGCAGTGCGGCGATGATGACAGCCGCCGCCAACGATTCCGCGACGCTCACGCGACCGCGTAAATGCCGCGGGCCGAGCCACGCACGTCGTTGCGCAGGCGCATTACGAAGAGGCCCGCAAGGATGAAGAGGATCGACAAGTACTGCGCCATCGTGAGCGGGCCGAAGATGTGATCGTCCTTGGCGCGGAGGAACTCCACCGCGAACCGCTCGACTCCCGCGAGAACCATGTAGACGCCCAGCAGCCATCCCTCCGCGTGCTTGTGATCTCGTAGCCGCCACAGGATCAGAAACATCCCGAATCCGAGCGCGACCTCGAGCAGCTGCGTCGGGTACACCGAGAGCACCGTCTGCGGCGACACGCCCGGCGGAATCGAGGAGTGAAACGCCGCGAGATTTCCCGCGGTGGATGGCGGCGCCCCGTCGGGGAAGCTCACCGCGAATCTCGACGCCCAGGGCCTGCCGTAGTCGTCGCCAACGGCCCAGCAACCTGTGCGCCCGATGGAGTACGCGGCCGCGATGCCGATCCCCGCCACATCCGAGATGCGCCACGGATTCAGCTGCTTACGATGGATGACGAAGAACACCGTGATGATTCCACCGATCAGGCCGCCCCAGAATACGAAGCCGCCGCGACTCCACAGCGTCGTGATGTCGTGCGTGAGAATCACGTAGTAGATCTTCGCGCCGAGCAGTCCGCCGATGACGGCGGCGAACACGAGATCACCGATCGGCTCGGGATCGTACCCGCGCCGCTGCAGCTCGCGTTGCGAGATGATCTGCGCGATCGCGAATGCAAGCAGCACCGCGATCCCGAAGCCGGTGAAGGTGAAGATCCCCAGTTTATAGGAAAATGGATGATGAACGGTCATGCGGGACGAGAACCGGGAATGGGGAGTGAGGCGACGGCGGAGAGCGCAGAGGATGCGCGCTCGCCAGCCTCGAAGCGAAAGAGTCCAGCACGCGCGATCATCGCGGCGTTGTCGGTGGCCAGCCGAGCCGATGGAGCATAGACGGTTGCGCCAACCTCCGCCAGCCGCTCGCGCATTCGGGCAACGAGCGTGCGATTGCACGCCACCCCGCCGCCGAGCACGACGCGCGTGCGGCCGTTCTCCCTCGCGGCGCGAAGCGTCTTCTCCACGAGCGTGTCGATGAGCGCATCCTGAAAGCCGCGCGCGAGATTCGCGCGCTCGAGCTCCACATCAACCTTCTGCGTGGCGAGGCGAACAGCGGTCTTGAGCCCGCTGAACGAGAGATCGTAGTAGTCGCCGTCGCCCGGACGCGAGTTGGTGCGCACCATTGGCCTGCTGAAGCGAAAGCGGTTCGGATCGCCAGTGGCCGCGGCGCGCTCGATGTGCGGGCCGCCAGGATAGGGCATGCCCAGCAGCTTGGCGATCTTGTCGAACGCCTCGCCGGCGGCATTGTCGCGCGTCGTGCCGAGCACGCGATAGCTTCCCCACGCCTCGGCATTGAGCAGCAGCGTGTGCCCGCCGGAAATGAGCAGCGCGATGAACGGCGGTACGGCGTCCGGATGCTCGAGCGACGTGGCGAACAGATGTCCCTCCATGTGGTGCACGCCCACCACGGGAATCCCGCGCGCGTAGGCGAGCGCCTTGCCGTACGCCACGCCCACCAGCAGCGCGCCGACGAGCCCGGGTCCCTCGGTCACCGCCACGACGTCGATGTCCGCGAGGGCGCATCCGGCATCCGCGACGGCGCGCTCGACCACCGGCACGATGCTCGTGAGGTGCGCGCGCGATGCGATCTCCGGAACGACCCCGCCGAACACACGATGGATGTCCTGCGACAGGATCACGAGGGAGCGCTGCTGCACGTCATTGCCGCTCCCCTCCAACACGGCGGCCGACGTCTCGTCGCACGACGTCTCGATTCCCAGCACGCGCGTCATGGCGCGACCTTGTTTCCGCGCGTCGGACGCACGACGACCGGCGCCACGCGCGCGAGCGGAAGGCGTACGAGATGCGGGCGAACGTCGAGCACCTTCACATCCGCCTCGTTCGACGTGAACACATCCGCGGGATGCACCGCGAACACCGTGTCGTCCACGCCTACCGAGCGCCGAATCTCCGGCCACGCGCTGTAGAGCTTGAGCAGCTCGCGGCCGCGCCCCGACACGAGCGCCTGCACCGCCGGCGGCTGCGACGCCATTGTGACGGTGGAGTCCATGGTGAGCGCGAGATGCACGTCGATCCACGCCTCCGACGGTTCCTCGGAGCGCACGACGACCCACACCACGACGGCGAGGAAGAGCGCCGAAAACTTCACGGGCAGATGCTCCGTGACCGCCGACGTGAGCTGGCGCTTCAGAGAAGTCATTCGGGAGGATGGGGCAATTGCCACGCTACTTCCCCGGCTCGGCGAGCAGTTGCGCGATCAGCGCGCGATTCGTCGCGCTGTTCCAGTCCGACGCACCGATGACCTTCTTCCGGATGACGCCGTCCCGCGCGATCACGAACGTCTCTGGTACACCGGTGGTCTGGTAGTCGTTCACGATCTTGCCCGACGGATCGTAGAGAATCTGAAAGGTCAGCCCGAACTCCTTCACGAAGGCGCGAATCTGCGTTTCGAATCCCGGATCGTCCATGCTGATCGCGACGACCTTGAGCCCCTGCGCGGCCATCGCCTGGTGCAGCTTCTCGATCGCCGGCATCTCATTGCGACAGGGCAGGCAGAAGGTGCCCCAGATGTTGAGGAGCACGACCTGTCCCTTGTAGTCGGCCAGCGTCTTCGTCGTCGGCACGGAGTCGACCGTCGCGGCGCGAAATTGCGGGGCCTTGGACCCCACCGAGACGGGATACAGCTCGTCGCCGAACACGCGCGAGGCGACGAACAACCCGCCGCCGAGCACGAGAACGATCATCGCGACGATGGACCACTGCTGCCGCGCCGTCATGCCCGCTCCGTGCAGAACGATCGCAGCGCCGCAATCTCCGCGCTCGGATCCGCCGCTGTGAACACGGCGTTGCCGGCCACGAAGGTGTCCGCTCCCGCGCGCCACACCTGCGCGATCGTCTGGCGATTGATGCCGCCGTCCACCTCGAGCGCGGCCCGACTCCTCGTCTCGTTGAGCAGCGCGCGCGCCCGGCGCACCTTGTCGGGCGAGCTCGCGATGAACGACTGTCCGCCGAATCCGGGATTCACGCTCATGATCAGCAGCACGTCGAGCCCGGATGCGACCTCGCGAACCGCCTCGATCGACGTCGATGGATTGATCGCGACCCCCGCTCGGCATCCCAGCTCCCGAATGCGCTCGAGCTGCCGGTGCAGATGCGGCGCCGCCTCGGCGTGAATCGTCATCGAGTTCGCGCCGGCATGCGCGAACGAATCGAAGTAGTTCTCGGGCTCGACCACCATCAGGTGCACATCGAGCGGGAGCTTCGTCAGCTTCCTCACAGTCTCGATCACCTTGGCGCCAAAGGTGAGATTCGGAACGAAGCGACCGTCCATGACGTCGATGTGAATCCAGTCGGCTCCGCCGGCGTCGAGGCGCGCGACGTCGTCCGCGAGATGCCCGAAGTCGGCACTGAGAATCGAGGGCGCGATGCGGCAGGTCATGGCTCCCTCCGCGGTGTGGCGACCCGGAGACGCACGGTCACGCCCGGCGGCGCAGGCTCGTTGCCGGCGGGATCCTGGCTGGTCACCGTTCCCTCCGGCGCGCCGGACGTCGTGGTATCCGCGATCGCGGGCGCCACGCGAAATCCCACCTGCATCAGGAGCTGCGCGGCCGAGGCATACGATTGCCCCGTGACATCCGGAACGGCGAGGTGCGACGGGCCGCCACTCACCACGAACGACACCTCGGATTGCACCGGCGTCTTCTCGCCGCCGTTGGGAGACGACGACAGCACCTGCCCGCGCGGCGACGGACTCTCTCGCGAGGTGACGTCGCCAGCGTCGAGGCCGGCGTTCTGCAGCGCGAGCTCCGCCTGCTGCCGCGTCAGTCCGACGAGTTGCGGCACCTGCGTGGTGCGCTGCCCCTGGCTCACGTCGAGCACGATCTTCGTTCCCGCTGGCATGACCGCATTGGGTAGAGGATTCTGGCCGAGCACCTGGCCGGATGCGGCGCCGGCCGTGAAGCGCTGCTCGCCGCGTTGCGCCACGAAGCCGAGCTTCTGCAGCTGCGCCGCCGCCGCGTCGTAGGTCTGTCCGACGACGTTCGGCACCTTGTAATCGCTCGTGACCAGATGCGTCGGGAAGATGAAGAAGGCGACGATCAAATAAGCGAAGAGAAATCCGCTCATGACGGCGACGAGGTAGGGAATCGAGCGGCGGGCGGAGCCGCGCAGCGTCACCCGCTCACCCTCCGGAGCCGCGCTGCGAACGCGCCGTCCACGCTGCTCCGCTGCGGAAGCACGCGCAGGCGGCCGGCGTCGAGCACGCTCGCCGGCACGACTCCCTCGGCCGGCGGCTCCAGCTGCCAGTCGCTCCGCTCGGCGAGGAAGCTCTCGATCTGCGCGTCGTTCTCCTCGGGCTCGAGAGAGCACGTGCTGTAGATGAGCAGGCCGCCCGGCCGCACGGCCGCCGCCGTCGCGCGCAGGATGCTGCGCTGCAGCGCCGCCATCACCGCGAGGTCCGAGATGCGCAGACGCCACCGCGCATTGGGATGACGGCGCAGCGTGCCCGTTCCGGTGCAGGGAACGTCGATGAGCACCGCGTCCATCTCGCGCACGGCGGGGTGACGTGCATCGATCACGACCGATGAGATGTTGCGGGCTTCGACACGCCGCAGATTCTCGAGCAGCCGCTGCGTGCGATGCAGATTGCGGTCTCCGGCGACGACGAGCGAGGCCGTGCGCGAGAGCTCGAGCGTCTTTCCGCCCGGTGCTGCGCAGAGATCCGCGACGCGCGCATCCGGCGGCACGTCCGCGTACTGCGTGACGAGCGTCGACGCAGGGTCCTGGACGAAGAACAGCCCTTTGCGAAACGCGCCGAGCTCCGTGAGCGACACGCCGTGCGGGAGCTGGATGCTGTCGCGGAGCAGCGGGCTCTCCGATACATCGACGCCGGCGTCTTCGAGCATCGTCTCGAGCTGCTCGCGCACGATACCGTACGGGCGCAGCACCGTGGAAGGCTCGGTGTTGTTCGCGATGAGCAACTGCTCGGTCTCCGCGGCGCCCCACCGCGCGACCCAGCGCGCCACGAGCCAGCGTGGATGCGAGTAGTTCAGCGCCAGCGCGTCCACGGGGTCCGTGAGCCTGGGAAGCGCGAGGGCATCGCGCTCGCGATCCACGCGGCGCAGCACCGCGTTCGCCAGCTTGCTCGCGCCGATGCCGTGGCGCTGCTTCGCGAGCTCCACCGTCTGCGCGATCGCCGCGTACGCCGGAACACTGCGCATTGAGAGCAGCTGATAGGCGCCAAGCCGAAGCAGATCGCCGAGATCGGGATCGAGGCGCGCGAGGCCGCCCTTCACGCGCTCGCTCAGATACGCATTGAGGATGCTGCGGCGGCGGAGCATTCCGTAGAGAAGCTCCTGCGTCCAGCGACGGTCGCGCGCATCGAGCGGTCCGACGCGCGCGTCGAACGCGACGTCGAGCAGCTGTCCGCGGCGAAGATCCGCGCACAGATCCGCCGCGATGCGTCGCGATTCGGTGACGCCGGCAACCGGACGAACGAGCGTAGGCGGCCGCTCCGTCATTCGAGCATCCCCACCGATGGCGACGATGGCACCGCCACTTCGCGGCGCGGCATGCGCCCCGCGAGATGCGCCTGGCGACCGGCGTCCACGGCAAGCCGCATCGCGTGCGCCATGCGCACGGGATCCTCGGCCGCCGCCAGAGCGGTGTTCATCAGGATGCCATCGACTCCCTGCTCCATCGTGATGCAGGCGTCGCTCGCGGTGCCCACGCCGGCGTCGACGATTACCGGGACCGAGAGTCGATGCTTGATCGTGCGAATGGAGTACGGATTGAGCAGCCCGAGTCCCGAACCGATCGGCGAGGCGAGCGGCATCACCGCGGCGGCGCCGGCATCCTCGAGGCGCAGCGCCGTGATGAGGTCGTCGTTCGTGTACGCGAGCACCACGAAGCCCTCGGCCGCGAGCGTGCGCGTCGCCTCGAGCAGCGCCGCCGTGTCGGGGAGGAGCGTGTCCTGGTCGCCGATGACCTCGAGCTTCACCCACTCGTTGAATCCCGCGGCGCGCGCGAGCCGCGCGTAGCGCATGGCGTCCGCAGCGGTGTAGCAGCCCGCGGTGTTCGAGAGAAGGAAGTACCGCGTTGGGTCGAGATGCGGGAGCACGCCGTCATCCCGGCTGCGATTCAGATCGACGCGACGCACGGCCACCGTCACCACCTCGGCGCCCGACGCGTCGATTGCGCGAACCATCTCCTCCGGCGACTTGTACTTTCCAGTGCCCACCATGAGGCGCGAACGAAGCGCGCGTCCCGCGATCACGAAGGGCGTGTCGGTGCCGCCGGCAACGAGCGTGGACGCCGTCATCCGCCGCCTACGAAGTGGACGATCTCCACGGAGTCGCCGGTGGCGAGCACCATTGAGTCGAGACGGGAGCGATCGCGCACGATCTCGCGGTTGTGCTCCACCACTACCGCGTCTGCGCTGACGGAAAGCTCGCGCAACAGGTCGCCTAGAGTGCTGCCGGCCGCGACCGTGCGCTCCTCGCCATTGACGACGGGGATCACTCCATCAGGACTGACCGCGCGCTCCATCATAGTGTGAAAGATAGTCGGACGCCGCGGCTTCCGCAGACGCCGCGCCCCAGATGCCGGTGATCGCCGCGACCCCGTACGCCCCGGCGTCACGGAGTGCTCCGACGTGCGCGGGACGCACGCCGCCGATGGCGATGCACGGCAGCGTAATCGTCTCCGACACCGCGGCCACGAGCTCTGCGCCTCGACCGGGCATCCCGGAGTGCGATGCGGTTGGGAACACGTGGCCGGCGACCACCCAGTCCGCGCCGTCGCGTTGCGCCGCCAATGCCTCGATAGCGCTGTGGACGCTGGCGCCGAGCGGGAGCTCAGCCGCGACGAGCCGCGCGTCGGCGACGGTGAGAGAGCGCGTGGTGAGCTGCGCGGCGTGCGTGCGCGCCGCGAGCGCGACGTCGAGGCGCTCGTTCACGACGAGCCAGCATCCGGTGCTCTCCTGCGCATCTCCCAGCGCGAGTGCGATCGCGTAGATCTGCGCGGCGGTGAGGTAGCGTGCGCGGAGATGCACCGCTCCGCGCGGGCCGAGTGCGTGCATGACGCCACGCGCGCGGGTCGTAAACTCGGGGTGCGCGAGGATCAGGTCATCGGTGACGGCGTGGATGCGGGGGACGGCGAGCATTTACGCGCCGAGCCGCTCTCCGACATTGATGCCGCGCCCGTGCATCCACTCCTCCGGAGTGACACGAGTACGTCCGGCCGGCTGCGCGCAGACGATCATCACGGCGCCGGTTCCGCAGGTGACGACCATCCCGCGACCGTCGATCGAGACGATCGTGCCGGGCGTGTGAGCGTCCGCAGACGGCGCGTTAGTGGCCACGGCGCCGAACAACTTGACCTCGCCGCCGCGATGAGTCGTGAATGCGCCCGGCCTCGGGTCGTACGCGCGCACGTGACGGGCAATCGCGTCGGCGCTCTCGTTCCAGTTCATGCGCGCCATCTCGCGAAGAATCTTGGGCGCGAACGTCGCCTTCGAATCGTCCTGCGGCGTTTCGGGGAGTTGGTCGAGCGACATCAGGGTGAGCGCCTCGACGAGCGCCAGCGCGCCCAGCTCGGACAGGCGCGCCTCGAGCTCGCCAGCGGTCTCGTCGCGCGCGACGGGCGTGCGCGCCTGGAGCAGGATCGGTCCGGCGTCGAGCTCCTTCACCATTCGCATTACGGTGACGCCCGTTTCCGCGAGTCCCGCGCGCACCGCGCCCTGAATCGGCGCCGCCCCGCGCAGCGCCGGCAAGAGTGACGCGTGCAGGTTGATCGTGCCGCGCGTCGGTAATGTGATCAGCGACTCACGCAGAATGTGGCCGTACGAGACGACAATGCTGAGATCGGGCACGAGCGCGCGAAACTGCTCGAGGAACTGCTCGTCCTTCGGTGTTTCGGGCTGAAACAGCGGAAGCTTCTCGGCGAGCGCCACTCCCTTCACCGCCGAGGGCACCAGCGTGGAGCGCGAGCGTCCCACCGCGCGATCCGGCTGCGTCACCACACCGACCACATCGAATCCCTCGCCCAGGAGCGCACGCAGCGCCGGCACGGCGAAGCTCGAGGTGCCCCAGAAGACCAGGCGCACTAGAGCTCCTCGTCGCGATCGTGGTGGCCTGCCGTTTCGCGCGGCGGCATCGTGCGCGTGAGCGACTTGTCCTTGCCGCGCAACTTTCGCCACTTTTTCATCGCGGCCTGTCGCTTGAGCAGACTCAGATAATCGATGAACAGCCGGCCGTGCAGATGATCGATCTCGTGCTGGAGGCAGCGTGCAAGGAGATCGGACGCGTCGATCTCGATTGGCTTGCCGTCGCGGTCGAGCGCGCGAACGACCACGTGCTTCGCGCGCGTGACGTCGCCGTAGATCTCGGGGATCGAGAGGCACCCCTCCTCGCCCGTCTGCTCGCCGTCGCTCTCGACGATCTCGGGATTCACCAGCGCGTATTGCGCCTTGTCGACATCGATGACGCAGATGCGCTCGAGGCGTCCCACCTGCGTCGCCGCGAGCCCGATGCCGCGGGCGATGTGCATCGTCTCGAACATGTCATCGATCAGGCGACGATGCGCATCCGTCACCTCGCTCAACACGGTCGTCTCCTGGCGGAGGATCGGCGCGTCGAGGACATAGATATCCAGCGGAGTCACGCGCCGGCGGCTCCTTCACCGGTCTTCGAGAGCACCTTCGCTATTCGTCCGCGCTCGACGACGAGGCGCGACTCCGCGCTCTTGATGGTGATGCGATCCTCCATCGTGACGACGGCCTCGCCGTCCTTCGTGGTCTGCTTGATGAAGATCACGTCGCCGATGATTCCGCCAGCGGTCACCACCTCGTCTCCCTTTTTGATCTCTCGCAGGCTGAGCTCCTGCTGCTTGCGCTGCTTCTGCTGTGGGCGGAAGAGGATGAAATAGAAAATGGCAAGAATGAGCACCATCTGAAAGGCGAATCCATACATTGGATTCGAGCCGGGGCTCGGCTGCATGAATAGGAAAGCGTGCAGTACGGTCATGGAGTGGGCAGGGGTCGAAGATGATAGCGGTCGAGCCACCGCTCGCTCCAGGCGTCGAGCGAGCCTTCGGCGATGGCGCTCCGCACATCGCGCATCAGCGCAAGCAGGAAATGTACATTGTGCAGGGAAAGAAGATGCATGCCGAGCGCTTCTTCCGATACGAAGAGGTGGCGGATGTAGGCGCGAGTGAATCGCGCGCAAGTCGAGCAGTCGCACCGGCTGTCGAGCGGACGCGAGTCGGTCCGGAACTTTACGTTGCGCACGTTGAGCCTGCCCTCGCTCGTGAAGGCGGTGCCCGTGCGCCCCATGCGGGTTGGCGCGACGCAGTCGAACATGTCCACTCCGCGCCGCGCGCCCTCGATGAGATCCTCAGGGAACCCGACCCCCATCAGATAGCGCGGGCGGTCTACCGGAAGTGCGTCGTTCATAACGTCGAGCATTTCGTACATTGCCGGCTTCGCTTCTCCAACCGAGAGGCCGCCGATGGCGATTCCATCCCAGTCGGCCATCGACCGAATCGCGCTCGCGGCTGCCCGCCGCAGCTCGGCGTGCGCGCCGCCCTGCACGATGGGAAAGAGCGTCTGCGGAAAACCGACGCCGCCCTCGATTCCCTGGAGGCGTTTGTGCTCGCGCAGCCCGCGCTCGAGCCAGCGAAGCGAGCGGTCGCTCGCGTCGAGCGCGTCCGCGTACTCCGATTCGCCGGGGATCACGTGATCGAATTGCATGATCACATCGGCGCCGAGCGCGTGCTCGAGCGCGATCACGCTCTCCGGCGTGAAGTGCCGTTACGAGCCATCGATGTGCGACTGAAACGCGACACCGTCCTCGCTCACCGTGCGCATCCCCTCGAGCGAGAACACCTGGAAGCCACCGGAGTCGGTGAGCATCGGGCCGTCCCACGCCATGAAGCGCTGGATTCCTCCCATCTCGCGAACGACGTCCTCGCCCGGACGCAGGTGGAGGTGGTACGCGTTGGCGAGGATCATCTGCGCCCCCATCGCGCGCAAATCGTTGGGGTCGAGCGCCTTGACGCTCGCGCCGGTGCCTACAGCCATGAAGGCGGGCGTGTCGACGTCCCCGTGCGGCGTATGGAAGACCCCGGTGCGCGCGCGCCCATCGCGCGCGTGGACGCTGAAGCCGAACGGCGAGCTACTCATACTCACCTCGGCTCCTCGTCACGCCGCGCACGTCAGATGACTGCCATTGCGTCGCCGTAGGAATAGAACCGGTACCCCGCATCAACCGCCTCTCCGTACGCGCGCATCGTGAGATCGTAGCCGGCAAGCGCGGCGACGAGCATGAGGAGCGTCGAGCGCGGAAGATGAAAATTCGTGATGAGTTTGTCTACGCCGCGAAAAGTATAGGGAGGGCGAACGAAAAGACGCGTCTCGCCCCGCGCCGGCGCGAAGCTCCCGTTTTCGCGAACGGCGCTCTCGAGCGCCCGTGCGCTCGTGGTGCCCAGCGCCCAGATCTTTCCGCCGTGCGCGCGCGTCTCGTTGAGCGCCGCCGCGCTTTCGGCGGACAGCTCGAAGCTCTCCTCGTGCATCGGGTGGAGCGCCGGATCCTCCACCTCCACCGGCTTGAAGGTGCCGGCGCCAACGTGGAGCACCAGATCCACGCGCCGCACTCCGCGTGCGGCGAGCTCCGCGAGCAGCGCGTCGGTCATGTGCAGCCCCGCGGTCGGCGCCGCCACCGATCCGTTTTCGCGCGCGTACACGGTTTGATATCGCTCCGCGTCGGCGGTCGTATCGGCACGCGCAATGTACGGCGGAAGCGGAATGTGTCCGTGGCGCTCGATCGCCGCGCCGATGTCGCCTTCCGCGCTCAACCGCACGATGCGAGTGCGGCGGTCGGTGAGCGCCACGATCTCGGCGTCGAATCCACTTGCGATGTGCACGTGGCGGCCGGGATGCAGCTTTCCACCCGGACTCACCATCGCTTCCCATGTGCCATCGGCCAGCGGACGCAGGAGCAGAATCTCCGCTGGAGCGCCGGAGTCGCGCGTGCCGAGCAGCCGTGCGCGCATCACCTTCGTGGTGTTGAGCACGAGCGCATCGCCCGGCGCGATGATCGTCGGGAGCTCGGAGAACGCGCGGTGTGCGATCTCGCCCGTCGCGCGACTCACGGTGAGCAGCCTGCTCGCGTCGCGCCGCTCGAGCGGAAGCTGGGCGATCTGCGCGGCTGGAAGCTCGAAATCGTAGTCGGACGTGCGCGTCCCGCGCGTGCGCGCGTCGGGCGCGCTCACTCCACGATCGTCAGCGGTCGCTCGCGTGACACGTGGCGATGGTTCGCACGATCGGTGACTTCGACGTCGATCACGTAGTTGCCGGGCGACGCGGCTCCCAGATCGAGCGTGACGTAATCCAAAGCGATCGGGCGGGCTGGAGCCTGTCTCGGGAAGGACAGGGAGATGTGATCGCTGCCGCTTCCGGAAATGCCGATGGCGCTCTTCACGCCACCGATGATTTTCGCCGCGAACGCGCCGAGCCCGCCGCCCTTCTCGCGTCGCAGCGTGATCGTGACGTCGTAGGCGGCGTTGCCATTGTCCTGCTTCTGCAGATCGTACGTCTCCCAGAGCATCGCGAACGATTTTCCGCGATGCACCCGGCCAATGCTCGGCGAGATCTGGAAGTCCGACCACCGCTCAGGCACAGCGTTCGTGGGCGATAGCGAATCGGCGACGAGAATGTCGCTCAGGCCGAATCCGCTCGCCGGCAGCAGCTCGACGCGGCTGGCGGAGCGCGCGCCGCGGCCCGCGTCCGGCTGCAGCGCCTCGACGCGGTAGAGGAACGTCCCCGCCTGGAGTCGCAGTCGCCACGACTGCATCATCTTCTCCTCGGGGTGCGCGAAGTCGATCGACTCGTGCGTCGTGGACGCGAATACGGGCTTGGCGCGCCAGGTGAACGCCTCCAGCTCCACGTCGAGCGCGCCCTTCGCGAGGTCGACATCCTCCACCATATGCTTCACGGGAAGCTCTGCCGCGAAGTAGACGTCGGACGAGTCATCGCGGGCCCGGAAGCGCGTGAGGGCGACGTTGATCGTGTCCGCGAGCGGCTTCACTCCCGCATTCGTCCATGCAACGGGCACCGTATCGCGAAGGCGCGCGGTCTCGCGCGCGTCGTCCGGATCGAGCGTGGCGACTCCGTACGTTGGAAGCTGTCGGAAGAGAAACGTCTCCTCCGTGCTGTACCACCACAGAATGCGAATGCGATGCTCGCCCTGACGGATCGCATCCGGCGGAAACGAGATCACGGCCGGCGGCGGCCCGTAGCGCACGTACACATCGCCGCGGTCCGTGTCGATGCCGTGAATTCCGAACTCCTCCACCGAAAAACGCAGCTCGGCAAACACCGCGCGGCTCAGAAACTCGTTCCGCCCCTCGTTCTCGGCCGTCGCCCAGAGCGGGTCGGCCATCAGCCAATACATCCGCTCGTCGTTCTCGAGCTCGGACGTGGGTAGCCGGTTCCGGCTCAGGCTGTCCTTCGGCGTGACGATGCGCGACAGATTCGTGATCCGCGCGCGCTCGCCGGCGGGCAGGAAGACCATCGCGCTGTCGAAGGCCATGCTCGATTGGTGCTCGTCGCCGAGTCGATGCGTGCCGAGTCCGAGGCTGAGCCATGCCCAGGCATCGGTGTGATCGTCGAGAAGGCGCACGCGGGCGAGATGCTGGAGCTCGACCCAGCGTTGCCGATCGACCAATGCGCGATAGACGTGCTGAAGCGCGGACTCGTTCCCCGGCTGCGCCTTCAGCGCCTCGGAAAAAAACTCGAAGGCCTTCAGATATTCGAGACCGCCCGACCAATCCTGCGCCGCGGCACGAATCGCCTGACGATCGACGAAGTACGCAATCGATCGCGGGTCCTTCGTGAAGGTGCGATCCTTCACGTTGCTGATGATGGCGCTGTAGATGTTGCGGTCGGCGATGTCCTCGTACTTCCGCCACCACGTCATCCCCATCTCGTCGGCTGCGCGAGACAGCACCTTCGCATCGCTGCCCTTCCGGGCGGCCTTCAGCGCCTCCTCGAACAGCGGCTTGGCGCGGCCGCGCACGGCGGCGGAGTTGGACGTGAGATCGAATCGCCCGAGATCAACCAGATAGCCCGGTGAGCCCGGCGCGTAGCGGGTGGCGAGTCGGAGCGATGAGTCCGCGAGAGTGAGCAGCGCCTCGTTGGCGTTGCGCTTCATGAAGCCAGTGCGCTTCTCCGCTCCCGACATGCGCCAGGCGAGAACTCCGCGGCGATGCCAAGCTTCGCCGTCGCTCGCATTCGCGCGCACGGCGGCGTCGAGCAGCCGAAGCGCACCGGCGGAGTCTCCCTCCGACGCCAGCGAGTCGGCGCTCGCGAACAGCTTTTCCTGTGTGGCCGTCTGCGCGCGGAGCGAGCTGGCCGCAAGCAGAAGGAACAGCAAGGCGCACCGCATACTGGATAGTTCCGTCGCGTGCGCGAAGCTGTCAAGAGACCGCTTGTGAGCTCACGGTTTTCGGACGCCAATACCATCAACCACGCTGTTATCGGCCGAAGATCTTCGACCACCATGGCTGACGTTTTGCGCGCTTCGCGTCCTCCGCGGACTCGATCATCTGTGCATACGCCTTGATCAGCCCGGGTGCCGTCGGGGTATTCGGCGTTCGCGGAGTGGAGGCGGCGCCCGGAGTGGATGCCTTCGCTCCCGCAGCAGGCGACGTCTTCTGCGCTGGAACGGGTGATGTGCGCGCCAGTGCCGGCGCGGCCCCGCGAGGCGGCTTGGCTTCCGGCAAATTGTTGATCGAGAAATCGGGCGTGTCGCGGTCCAACCGTGCGCGCGTGTTCCTGGCGCGAGGAATCATCCCCACCCGCTTCTGTCGCTGAGCGGCCTTGTCGGCGGTCTCGTTGCCCAGCTGCGTCTTCCCGGCAGCGGTGTAAATCTTTGCGAGCGCGGTGAGCGTACGAACCATTTCCACGTCGCCGGCCTGCGCGCGCTCCTGCAGCACGAGCGCCCGGCGCACCATCTCCTCCGCCACTTCGTGCTCGCCCAACGAGCTCCGCGCGCTCGCCACGGCGAGCATCAGCGAGATCGAATGCGGGTGCGACTCACCAAGCGCCTTCTGCTTGATGGCAAGCAGCCGACCCAACAGGGGCGCCGCGGCACGCCACTCGTTCTTTCGGTTGTGGAGTCGCGCGAGGTTGCTCAGCGTGACGGTCATGTCGACGTGAAGCTCCCCGAGCTGGGCGTCCCCTATCGCGAGAGCGCGCCGGTAGAGCCGTTCCGCCTGCTCGAGCTCTCCGCGCGACAGATACGGCGCCGCGAGATCGTTCAGCGCCTGCATGAGATCCACCGACTCCATGCCGAGCGCCTGCTCGCGAATCGTGAGTGCGCGTCGAAAATAGCTCTCGGACTGCGTGAAATCGCGCAGGGAAAACGCGACCTGTCCAAGTTCGGTCAGTGTGACCGCTCCCAGTAAAGTCGCTTGCCGGAGGGCGGCTATGTACTCCTGCTCAGCCTCGGCAAACTCGGCCCGCTCGAAGTGACGGCGGCCCGTTTCGTTGTGCGCTTTCCAGCGTTCTTCCGTGGAAACGGCCATACAGCTCCCCAAGACGGCTAGCTAGTGAGCTCATCAGCTCACACGAGTGGTGCATCGAACCGCGATATATGGACGATTCAAAAGAGCGTCGGTTGGCCCGAATGCGCTGAGGGGGGCGAAAATCCGAAATGCCGGTAGGCCTGCGAGGTGGCCATCCGCCCCCGAGGCGTCCGCTGGAGGAAGCCATTCTGCACGAGAAATGGCTCGTACACCTCCTCGATGGTGAGCTCATCCTCGCCTATCGCGGCGGCTATGGTCTTCACGCCAACCGGGCCGCCGTCGAACTTCTCGATGATCGTCTTGATGATCCGCGCGTCCATGTCGTCGAGACCGAACTGGTCGACGTCGAGCATCGCCAGCGCGGCGTCGGCGAGGTCGCGGGTGATCCGGCCATTTCCCTTGACCTGGGCGTAGTCGCGCACGCGGCGGAGCAGGCGATTCGCGACGCGCGGCGTCCCGCGCGAGCGGCGCGCCAGCTCCATCGCCCCGCCCTCATCGATCTCGACCTTGAGCACCTCAGCTGACCGCAGCACGATTTGCTCGAGATCCTCCATCGGATAGAAGTTGAGCCGCAGCGGAATGCCGAAGCGCGCGCGCATGGGCGACGTCAGCATCCCGAATCTCGTCGTCGCGCCGATGAGGGTAAAGGGCTCGATGTTCATCGTGATCGTCTGCGCCTTGGGACCGTCGCTCAGACGGATCTCGATCCGGTAGTCCTCCATCGCCGGGTAGAGAAACTCCTCGATGATCGGGCGCAGGCGATGTATCTCATCGATGAAGAGAATGTCCCGCGCGCGCAGATTGGTGAGCGTGCCTACCAGATCGCCGGCCTTCTCGAGCGCGGGCCCAGACGTCGTGTGGATGTTGACGCCGAGCTCGCGCCCGATGAGCTCCGCGAGCGTCGTCTTGCCGAGCCCCGGTGGCCCGTAGAAGAGCGTGTGATCGAGGGGCTCGTTGCGTGCGCGCGCGGCCTCGATGTAGATCGCGAGGCTGTCCTTCACCTTCTGCTGACCGATGAATTCGGCGAGCCGCTGCGGGCGCAGCGACAGCTCGACCACCGATTCGTCGGCGATGACCTCCGGGGTCGTGATCTCGGCGCGGGACATGGATTGAATCACACTCGTGCCTGGAGGTTCGCGAGCCGCTCGCCCGCGGCGATGAGCGTTTCGTGCTTCTTGCAGAAGGCGAAACGCACCAGTTTGCGGCCGCCGTCGCCCGCGCGGAAGAAGCTCGAGCCGGGTACCGGCGCTACACCGACATCGCGCGTGAGCCACTGCGAGAACTGCACGTCGCCGAGGTCGCTCAGCTGCGAGAAGTCGGCGAGAATGTAGTACGCGCCCTGCGGAACGGTGAACGAGAATCCGCCTTCGCGCAGCGCATCGCACAGAATGTCGCGGCGTGCACGGTACTCGAGCGAGAGGTGGTTGTAGTAGTCGGCATCGAAGGCCATGCCGATCGCGCCGGCCTCCTGCAGCGGAGCCGGGGCGCCGACAGTGAGAAAGTCGTGCACCTTCCGAATCGCCACCGATTCCTTTTCCGGTGCGATCGCGTAGCCGAGCCGCCAGCCGGTGCAGCTGAACGTCTTCGAGAGACCGGAGATCGTGATCGTCCGCTCGGCCATCCCGGGCCATTTCGCGAGCGAATGGTGGTCGCCGGCGTAGCGGATGTGCTCGTAGATCTCGTCGGTGAAGGCGTAGACATCGTGCTTCACGCACAGCTCGGCGATGAGCGAGATCTCGTCGCGCGTGAACACGCGTCCCGTCGGATTGTGCGGCGTGTTGACGATGATCGCCCTGGTCTTGCTCGTGAATGCCGCGCGCAGTTTGTCCGGGTCGATCGTCCACCCTGGCTGCGTGAGCGGCACGAATACCGGCGTGGCCTCGGCGAGGATCGCATCCGGGCCATAGTTCTCGTAATACGGCTCGAAGACGATCACCTCGTCGCCCGGGTTTATGAGGGCGAGAAAGACCGCCGCCATCGCCTCCGTCGCGCCGCATGTAACCGTGACGTTGCGCTCCGAATCGACATCCATTCCGTACCAGCGGCGATACTTCGCGGCGATCGCGGTTCGCAGCGAGGGCGTGCCCCACGTGATTGCGTATTGGTTGATGTCCGCCTGAATCGCCGTGCACGCCGCGTCCTTGAGCGGCTGCGGCATCGGAAAGTCGGGCATTCCCTGGGCGAGGTTGAGCGCGCCGTGCTCGTTGGCAATGCGCGTCATCTCACGGATCACCGATTCGGTGAACGTGTTGGTGCGGCGGGCTGTGGGCATGCTCGAAGTTGCTCGCGCAGCGCGATCAACGCAACCGCACGCGGCCGCTCGCGAAAATTCCGCTCAGCGGCCGCCGATCTTTGCCAGCGCCGCGCGAATGAGCTCCGGCGCCGAGAGCTTGACGGGTCCCGTGTCGATCACCGAGCGCACTGCCTTTTCCGCGTCCACGGTGGCGTAGCCGAGCGACACCAGCGCGCGGATCGCGTCCTCCGCATGCGCTCCCTCGGCGCGCACACCCGACACCACCGGAGCGCCCGCCACGTCGTCGAGCTTGTCCGAGAGATCGAGGACGAGGCGCTCGGCCTTCTTCTTTCCGACGCGCGGCACGCCCTGCAGCGTCGCGATGTCCTTTTCGCGAATCGCGCGAACGACCCGGTCGGCCGACAACGTGGACAGCAGCCCGAGCGCGAGCGACGGACCGACGCCATTCGCCGTGAGCAGCCGCTGAAAAACACGCTTCTCGTTGACGGTCGCGAAACCGAAGAGCAGCCACGCATCGTCGCGCACGACGAGATGCGTGTGGAGCATCGTCTCCTCGCCGGTGCGCGGGAGCGTCTCGTAGACTCCGAGCGGGATCGCGAGCTCGTAGGCGACGCCACCGCTCGTGACGATCTCGACGCGGTCGAGCTCTTTCGCGACCAATTTGCCTTGAATTCGAGCGATCAAGGTTGCCCGCTCGCGAAGGTGAGACCCGCGTTCCCCCGGCGCGGCGCCAGCTGGTGCGTCATCGCTTCACCCCCGCCATCCGGCCGCCCATGATGTGCGCGAGCGCCGCGGCCGTGCCATCCGCGGCATCGGTGGGCTGCGGCGAGGTCTTGAGTCGCAGCAGCTTGGTCACCATGAACTGCACCTGCTCCTTCGTCGCGGCGCCTGTGCCCACGACCGCCTTCTTGATCTCGGCCGGCGGGTATTCGTGGATCGCGAGCTCGGCCTGCTGCGCCGCGAGCAGGATCACGCCGCGGGCGTGGCCCAGTACGACAGTCGTGCGAACGTTCTTGGCGTAGAACACGTCCTCGATCGACATCGCATCGGGCCGATGGCGCTCGATCAGGAGCACGACGTCGTCGAAGATCTCGCGAAGCCGCGAGGGCAGGGGATCGCGCGCGTGCGTACGGATCACGCCGCACTCCACAAGCGTGATGACGTACCGAACGGCTCGCCCTGCACGACGCCGTAGCCCGTTGCGGCGGTGCCGGGATCGATCCCGAGGACGATCACGGCTGGCGGCTCACGCCTTCGTGAGCTCGGCCAGATCGATGTCGAAGTTGGCCTCGACCTTTTGCACGTCGTCCAGCGAGTCCAGCTCTTCCATGAGCTTGAGCAGCGACTCGGCCGTTCTCCCCGCCACGTGCACCGTCTGCCTGGGGATCATCGAGATCTCGGGATCGTGCACGGCGATCCCCTTTGCCTCGAGCGCATCCTTTACCGCATGCAGCTGCGTGGGTTCCGTGCTCACGATGAACTGATCTCCCTCCTGCGCGAAGTCCGTCGCGCCGCCCTCGAGCGCCGCCTCCATCGTGGCGTCCTCCGCGAACTTCGTCGCATCGACGAAGAGCTGTCCCTTCCGCTCGAACATCCAGGCCACCGAATTGGTCGCGCCGAGATTCCCGTTGCCGCGCGAGAGCTTGAAGCGCACCTCGGCGACCGTGCGTGTGGGGTTGTCGGTGACCGCGTGGATGAGCAGCGCGACGCCGCCGGGCCCGTACCCCTCGTACGTCACCTCGGTGTAGTTGACGCCCTCGAGCTCACCGGTGCCCTTCTTTACGGCGCGCTCGATGTTCTCCTTCGGCATCGAGGCGGCCTTGGCGATCTCGATCGCGGTGCGCAGGCGCGGATTACCGGCAGGATCGCCGCCGCCCGCCTTCGCGGAAACCGTGATCTCGCGGATGAGCTTCGTGAAATGCGCGCCGCGCTTTGCGTCTGTCGCGGCCTTGTAGTGCTTGATCTGCTTCCACTTACTGTGACCAGCCATCTCCGTTTTCCGCGCCTGGTTGAGAGGAATATACGGGCGCTCAACGATCCGGGTCGACCATGTCCTCGAATCTGAGCCACTGCTTGTAAAAGTACAGATCGATGTAGGTGGTCGGCCCATGCCGGTTCTTGAGGATCGCGAGCTCGGCCGCGCCCTCGGATCCTGGCACCGGGTGATAAATCTCCTCGCGGAAGAGACCGAGCACCACATCCGCGAGCTGCTTGATCGCGCCGACCGCGCCGAAGTCGTGGAGCTGGGGGCGCAGATTGTCGCGGTTGGGCGGGAGCTCCGGCAGGTGCGCAGTCACGAGCACGGCGACGTGATTTCGCATCGCGAGCTCCTTGAGCGCGAGCACGCGCCTGCGCGTTGTTCTCGGCCGGCGCGCCGGCGCCGTGGACGTGCTGCAGCGAGTCGACCACGAGCAGCGCGGGCTTCGGCTCGCGCTTCGCCTCCGCATCGAGCGCGTCGCTTCCCTCGTGCGGCATGCTCCGCACGACCGGAAGCATGTGCAATGCGCGGACGGCGACGGCGCCGAGCAATGCGCGCGTCTCATCGTCCATCGTCCCCGCGCGCAGCGAGTCGATCGACGCGCCGACCCTCGATCGCGAGCAGCCGCTCGGCGACGCGATTGGGCGACATCTCACCACTGAGATATGTCACCGCGTGTCCCTCTTCGGCCGCGCGCAGCGCGATTGCGAGCGCGAGCGCGGACTTCCCCGTGCCGACGTCGCCGCCGAGGACGACGAGATCGCCGCGCCGGAGTCCCCCGCCCAGGAGGCGATCGAGGGTGGGGAAGCCGGTGGGGACAGTGTCGACTGCGGGCGCGCCGTCGGCGATGGCGTCGGTGCGCTTGAGCAGGTCGGCGAGCCGCGGCTCGTCGTCGTGTCGCGTCATGGTTGCCAAGTTACGCAAAGGCCGAGTGCGGCAACAGACCGGCGACTGCGCGCCGCTCAGGCGGCCGCGCTCGTGAGACGCCGGACGACGCCGTCGAGCTCCGCGAGGCTCGCCGCGTCGAGATGTCTGCGCGCGGCGGCAATGACGGCGCTCAGTGCATCGGCGAGCTCGGGAGCGCTGTCGCCCGCGCTCGCGGCGGCGACGCGGGTGAGTGGCGCGCGCAGCGGGCTCGGGATCTTGAGCGAGGCGAACCACCGGCTCGCCCCCGCCGCGCGCGCGGCGCGGATCGGCGCCGCGAGCGGCGCGCCGGCGGCAGGCGCGGAGAGGCGGGCCGCCATCAGGCATGCGAGAGCCACCTCGCGCGCCGCGCCCCAGCGGCGCGCGGCCGGCGAAGGTCGCGAGCGCGCGAAAGGGGAAAACGATCGGTTCCACGGCGTACGGAGTGGCCGAAGCGCGCATCGACGAAAGTATCGGAATTTGGGAAGGGAACGTGCCCGTGCGGAGAGCGTAGATGAAGCCGAGGCGTGTCGCAAGATCGATCGCGCGCGGTTCAGTGCGCTGGCCGCCTCTTTTCCGTCAAACTACATTGCGTCCACATGGCACAGCACCCGAAATCGGTTCTTTGGATCGACGATGAGGCTGATCTTCTCGAATCGCACCGTATCTTCTTGCGGGAGAAGGGTTTCGAGGTAGAATCCGCGACCAACGCGGACGACGCCGTCGAGATGCTCCGGCGCCGCGCGTACGGCATCGTGCTGCTCGACGAACAAATGCCCGGGAAGCGCGGTCTCGAAGCGCTATCGCGAGATCCGCGAGCTCGATCCTCTTCTGCCGATCATCATGGTCACGAAGAGCGAGGAAGACGCGACCCTGAAGGAAGCGATCGGCGTCGACGTGCGCGGACTATCTCGTCAAGCCGATCAATCCGCGGCAGGTGCTCGCGGTCATCACGCGCGTGCTCGACGGGCCGCGCATCCGGCAGCAGGCGATCGCGCGCTCGTTCGTCGAGCGCTTCCGCGCGATCGAGCTGGATCGCCAGGCGCCGCTCGATTGGCGCGGCTGGGTTGTCGCGCTACAGCGAGCTCGTTGAGTGGGACGTGAGCCTGGCGGAGGCGCGCGAGCAGAGTCTCTACGATTCGCTGCAGTCGCTGTATCCGGACATGCGCCGAGAGTTCGCGAGCTTCATGCGCGATGCGTATCCGGGGTGGCTCGCGAATCTCGAGGGCGATCGTCCGCCCCTGTCGATCGATATCGTGAGCGAGTTCCTCCTCCCGATTCTCGAGCGCAATCGCGCGGCGGTGTTCGTCGTGATCGACTGTCTGCGTCTGGACCAGTGGGCGGTTCTGAGCCCGCTGCTCGCGCCGTTCTTCGAGATCGAGACGACGCACCACTTCTCGATTCTGCCAACGGCCACGCCGTACTCGCGCAACTCGCTGTTCAGCGGACTGTTCCCGTCGCGAGATCGCCGCGCGATTCCCCGACTGGTGGGGCGAGCGCGAAGATGAGTCGCTGAATGCGCACGAGCGCGGGCTGCTCGAGGCGCAGTTCGCGGAGCTCAAGCGCCAGATCCCCGTGCGCTACGAGAAGATCTCGAGCACCTCGGACAGCGCGGAGCTCGAGCGCCGCGTGTCGCAGCGCGATCGCGCGCGAGGGCGTGAGCGCGTTCGTGTTCAACTTCGTCGATCTTCTCACGCATGGGCGCAGCGAGTCCGCGATCCTGTACGAGGTCGCGAAGGATGAGATCGCGCTGCGGCAGATCACGAAGCAGTGGTTCGAGCGGTCGGTGCTGTTCACGCTGCTCAAGGATGCCGCGCGCAAGAACATCCCCGTGCTGATCACGAGCGATCACGGTTCGATCCACTGCCTCACGCCGGCGACGGTGTTCGCGAAGCGCGATGCGACCGCGAATCTGCGCTACAAGTTCGGCGAGGATCTGCGGGCGGAGCGCTCGGAGTACGCGCTGAGATTCGGGAACGCGGATGACCTCAAGCTTCCGCGGCGAGGGCGCGGGCGCCAACACGCTGCTCGCCGTGGGGGATACGTTCTTCGTGTATCCCACCAAGCTGCGCGAGTACCAGACGCGCTATCGCGGATCGTTCCTGCACGGAGGAGTGACGCCCGAGGAGTGCATTCTACCGGTGGCGCTCCTCACACCGCGCCGCTAGTGAACGTCCGCTCGTACCGGCGCATCACCCCGTTCCTGCGGCCGCACGCGTGGCGCATGGCGGGGAACATCTTCTTCAATCTCATCGGCGCCGCGCTCGACGGATACGCGTTCGCGCTGTTGATCCCGTTTCTCAATGCGCTGTTCGGGCTCCCGGCGCTTCCGATCAAGAGCGGATGGGTCACCGCGTTCCTGCAGTGGACGATTGGCTGGCTGCTCGATCCCGCGAATCCGATGGGGTCGCTGCGCAATGTCATCCTGATTCTGCTCGGCACGGTCGCGGTGAAGAACGTGTGCGTGTGGGCCGCCGGAACGCTGGGCGCGCAGCTGCAGGAATACATCACGCGCGATCTGCGCGATGCGGTCTATCGGCATCTGCAATCGCTGCCGATCGGGTGGTTCACGCGCACGAAGGTGGGGCAGATCTTGTCGCGCGTGCTCTCGGACACGGAACAGACGAAGACGCTCGTGACGCAGCTCGTCACGCAGGCGATCTCGGCGGCCGCGATGGTGACGATCTACGTCGCGTACCTGTTCGGCATCTCGTGGCGCCTCACGCTGCTCGCGCTGGTCGTTGCGCCCGCGCTCACCTTCGCGCTCCAGCCGCTGCTCCGAAAGCTGCGCCGCGGATACCGCCGGCTGCGCAACGATCACGGCGAGATGATGAGCGTGCTGCAGGAGAGCGTGAGCGGGATCCGCCTCGTGAAATCCTTCGCGGCGGAGGCCTACGAGGAGTCGCGATTCATCAGCGCGAGCCACACATACTCGCGCGGCCTGGTGCGGATGGCGAAGTTCGCCCTCATCGGACAACCGATCACGGAGACGCTCGGCACGCTGATCGTGGTGCTGTTGCTGTGGACTGGGGCGAAGTGGGTGCTCGTGGATCACACGCTGCAGGCGTCGCAGTTCCTCGTCTTCCTCACGTTCGTGATGCGCATGTTGCAGCCGCTCAAGCAGCTCTCGCAGATTCCAGCGATCGCGCAAAATTCCTTCGCGAGCGCAGACCGGCTGTTCGAGGTGCTCGACATGCCGACGGAAAAGTCGCTCGACCGCGGGACGAAGGTCGCGACGAGCTTCGACCGCTCGCTCGCGTTCGACCACGTCTCGTTCGCGTACGACGAGGGCACCGACGTGCTCGAGGACATCACGTTCACCGCGCACAAGGGCGACGTGGTCGCGCTGGTCGGGGCGAGCGGGGCGGGGAAGAGCACGCTCGCGGATCTGATTCCGCGTTTCTACGAGCCAACGTCCGGGCGCATTCTGCTCGACGGCGTCAACACGCGCGACATCGTGCTGACATCGCTGCGCTCGCTCACGGGGATCGTGAGTCAGGAGACGGTGATCTTCAACGACTCCGTGCGCGCGAACATTGCCTACGGACGCGGCGCGCACTACTCCGATGCGCAGATCGAGGTGGCGGCGCGAGCGGCGAACGCGCACGGCTTCATCAGCGAGCTCCCGGAGGGCTACGCCACGCTGCTCGGCGAGCGCGGCGCGCGGCTCTCGGGCGGGCAGCGCCAGCGCATCGCGATCGCGCGCGCGCTGCTCCTCGATCCGCCGATCCTCATTCTCGACGAGGCGACGTCGGCGCTCGACACCGAATCGGAGCGTCTCGTACAGGAGGCGATCGACCGCCTGCTCGCGGGGCGCACCGTGATCGTGATCGCGCACCGCCTGTCGACGATCGTGAACGCGACGGAGATTCTCGTGCTCGACCGCGGGCGCATCATCGAGCGCGGCACGCACGACGCCCTGCTCGAGCAACAGGGCGCGTACTACCGGCTGCACACTCTCCAGTTCGGAGACAGGGATTCGCAACCGGTAGAAGAACATGCGCATCCTGTTCTATAGCCGGAACCCGGAGTGGAACGGCAGTGCGCGCGCGCTCGCGGCCTCGGCGCGCGGGATGAGCGAGCGAGGGCACAACGTGACCGTCGTGTGCCCGCCGGAGAGCCCGCTCGAACAGCATCTCGAGTTCGGCGCGTACGAGGTGGTGTCGCTCTCGACGTTACTGCCGTGGCCCGTCGCTGCGCTGCGTCTTCGCCGACTGCTCCACGACCGGTTCATCCAGGTGGTTGTGGTGAACGACGACCGCGAACAGCTCGTCGCGGCGCTCGCGACGAGGCTCGCCGAGCGGGCGGCGGTGCTTCGGCGCGTCGCGATCGGGCACTCGCTCCCGATCTCAATGGGCGCGCGACTCACATTCCGCTTCGCGCCCACGGGGCTGCTCTTCGCATCCGAGGAGGACAAGCGCACCGCAGCCGCCCGCAGAGCTTACGCGCTTTCCCGCCGCGGTGGTTCCGCTCGGCGTCAACGCGCAAGCGTACGACGCGATTCGTCCCGCGTCGCGCGCGAGCATTGGCGCCCCGGGCGCCGCGCGCCTGCTCGTGTGCGTCTACGACCGCACCGGTCGCGCACGCGCCGCGACCGTACTGCGCGTCATCGCGCTCCTCGCGCCGCGACATCCCGAGCTGCGGCTCGCGCTCGTTGGCGCGGGATCCGATGACGAGGATCTGCGCATGCACGCCGCCGCGCTGCGCATCACCGGCGCCGTCAGCTTCCTCGGCGAGCGCGACGACTATCTCTCCGTGCTGAGCGTCGCCGATCTTGGCTGGGTCGTCGCGGACGGCGACAACGCCGTGTACGCGCTGCTCGATCTGCTCGCATCGCGTGTGCCGGTGCTGGCCGAGCGCGGGACGGTGGCGGAGCAGTACGTGCCGGATGGGATCGCGGGGATCGTGCTGCCGCGCGGCGAGGCGCCCGACATTGCGGCGGCGGTCGCGCTCTTGCTCGGCCACGACGACCGGCGCGCGGCGATGGGCGGCGCGGGTCGTGCGCGCGTGTCGCGCGACTACTCCGAGACGAAGATGATCGAATGCGTTCGAAGCCGCCGCGACGATCGCCAGCGATCGCACACGCTGGTGAGCGAGCGCCGCGGCCCGACGGTCGCGCATCGCGCGCAGTACGCCCTGCTACGCGCATTCGCGTGGCTGCTCGGCCTCCTCTCGTGGCGTGCGGCGACGAATCTCGGCGGGAGCATCGGGACGCTGTTCTACTCGCCGCTGGGCATTCGGAGGCGCGTCGCGGAAAAGCAGATCGCGGCGGCGTTCCCGGAGTATTCGTCGCGCGAGGTTCAGCGCGTGGCGCGTGAGAGCTACCGGCACCTCGGGCACGTGGCGGCGGAGACCACGCTCTTCTCGCGACTCGATGGCGCCGGCATTCTCGCGCACATGGAAGGCATCGATGGCCTCGAGCTGTTCGCGCAGCAGCGAGCCGCGGGTCGCGGCGCGATCGTGCTCACCGGGCACGTCGGTAACTGGGAGCTCGGCGGCGCCGCCATTGCGGCGAGCGGCGTTCCGATCGATGTCGTCGTGCGACTGATGGGAAATCCAATGTTCGATGGTTTTCTCACGAGCATGCGGCACCGACTCGGCATGACGGTCGTGCGGGACCGCGATGCCGTGCGCCACACGGCGCGCGCGCTGCGCGACGGACGCGTGATGGCCTTTCTACTCGATCAATCGGGGCTGCACATCGCATCGAGCTTCGTCCCATTCTTCGGCAGGCCGGCCAAGACTCCGCGCGGGCCCGCGGTGCTCGCGCTGCGGCTCGCGGTGCCGGTATTCTTCGGAGTTTGCCTGCGGTTGCCCGACGGCCGGTATCACCTCCACATTCGCGAGGTCGTGGCCGAGCGAACGGGCGACACCGATCGTGATGTCGACGCCATTCTGAACGAGTACTCGCGCCTGCTCGAGCAGTTCGTGCGGCAGGCGCCGGAGCAATATTTCTGGCAGCATCGCCGCTGGAAACGCCAGCCCGCGAACACGCCACCCGAGCTCCGCGACCCGGTATGAACGCACTGTTGTGGGGAAAGCTGCGGGCGGATCGGCGCGCGGTGCTGGGACTTGGCGCCATCGGGTTGATGGTGCTGCTGGCGATTCTCGCTCCCCTTGTGTCGCGATGGGACCCGACCGGAATCGCCCTCGCGAATCAGTTGCAGCCGCCGTCATCCGCGCACTGGCTGGGAACGGACCTGCAGGGCCGCGATGTGTGGGCGCGCCTCGTCTATGGCGCGCGGATATCGCTCTCGGTCGGCTTTCTCTCGCAGGGGATCTCGCTTTCGATCGGCCTCTCGCTGGGACTCATCTCCGGATACTACGGCAAGTGGGTGGACGAGGCGGTGATGCGACTCGCCGACGTCACGCTCGCGTTTCCGTCGCTGCTGCTGCTCATTGCGCTCGCGGCCGCGTTCGAGCCATCGCTTACCACCGTGCTCGTGACGATCGGTGTGGTCGGATGGGCCGGAATGGCGCGCATTGTTCGTGGACAGGTGCTCGTGGTGCGACAGCTCGAGTACGTGCAGGCCGCGCGGGCGCTCGGCGAGCGCGACTACCGGATCATCACGCGCCACCTGCTGCCGAACGTCATCGCGCCCGTCGTCATCGCGGCGACGCTGGGTGTCGCCGGCGCGATCATGGCCGAAGCGGCGCTATCTTTCCTGGGACTCGGCGTGCAGCCGCCGACGCCGAGCTGGGGTTCGATGATCGCGGATGGCCGCGATCTCGAACAGCTGCGACACGCGCCGTGGACGTCGCTCAGCCCCGGCCTCGCGATCGGGGCCACGGTGCTCGGCTTCAATCTGCTCGGGGACGCGCTGCGCGATGCGCTCGACCCGCGCGCACTCGAGGGACGTACATGAGTTTCAGTATGGAAGAACTCCGCAAGCGCGAGTTTCCGTGGACGCAGCGGGAGGACATCACGTTCCTCGACAATGCGAAAACGGGAGCATTGCCGGCGCGCGGTGTAAAGGCGCTTGCGACGTGGAACGAGCTTCGTGCGGAGCCGTATCGACTGTCGACGTATCAGGACCTCGAGGTTTTTCGGAAAAGCCGCGAGCTCGTGGCGACGCTGATTGGTGCGAAGATCGGAGACATCGCCTGCACGGCGAACACGTCGCACGGCATCAACGTAGCGTCGTTGTGCCTGCCGCTGGGGCCTGGCGACGTCGTGCTGACGTACGAGGGCGAATACCCCGCGGATATCTATCCGTGGATGTCACTCGCGAGGAAGGGCGTGAAGCTCGAGATGATTCCGAAGCGCGACGGGCTGCAGGATGAGGCACGACTGCTCGAGGAGCTGAAGCGCCCGGAGATCAAGGTCGTCACGATGAGCTGGGTGTCGTTCTCGACGGGCTATCGAGCGGACCTGGCGACGATCGGCCGCGCGTGCAGGGAGCGCGGGATTTATTTCGTGGTCGATGCGATTCAGGGCGTCGGCGCGATGACGCTCGATGTCTCGAAGCTCGACGTCAATGTTCTCGCGTGCGGCGGTCAGAAGTGGCTGCTGTCCCCGTGGGGAACGGGATTCGTGTACGTGCGCGAAGAATTGGCGCGCAAGCTGGAGCCGGCAGTCGTCGGGTGGCTCGCGATGGAGTCGAGCGAGGACTTCACGCGCATGGTCGACTACGAGCTGAAGTTCTACGACGACGCGCGGCGATTTCAGATCAACACGTTACCGGCGCAGGATTTCGCCGCGTTCAACGAGAGCATCGAGATGTTTCTGGAGTTGGGACCGGCAGCGGTGGAGAAACACATTGAGGGGATCGTGTCGGAAGCAGTGCAGTGGGCGCAGGCAAACGGCGACACCGTACGTCTCGTGACGCCGGCCGATCCGAGGAAGCGTGCGGGTGTGTTGGCGATCGCGCCGCGCGATCCGGTGGCGGCGTCGAACGCGCTGAGCGAGGCGAAGGTCTTTCACTCGTTGCGCGAGGGGGCGATCAGATTGTCCCCACACTGCTTCAACACGAGTGGGGAGATGCGGAGGGCGTTGGAGGTACTCGAGGAAGTGTCCAGCACCGTCTGAGTCGCGGGTGGATCAGCGGCACGCACTCGGCCGCGTCAGCCCCTCGCGAACTTGAGATGCGTGACGTTGGGCGCGGCGACGGTGCTGACGAGCTCCATTCCGCCCAGATCCGCGATGCCCCCCAGCAACCGCTCTCCCTCGACGAGGAGCGTGGGGGCGAGATGCAGCACCATCTCGTCCACGAGACGCGCCTCGAGATACTGGCGCGCGACGTTCGCTCCACCCGCGAGCGTCACGTCCTTCCCTTTGGCGGCGCCAACCGCCCGCTCCAGCGCCGCGCCGATGCCGTCGGTGACGAACGTGAACGTCGTCCCACCTTCGAGCACCAGAGGCTCGCGCGCGTGATGCGTGAGCACGAACACCGGGTGGTGGTATGGCGGATTCTTGCCCCACCATCCGTTCCACGGATTCGCGGCTCGCCATGGGCCCGGATGTCCGCCGAACATGTTGCGACCCATGATCGTGGCGCCGATGTTCACGCGCGACTCCTCGATTACCGGCGTGCTCGGATCGACGATGCCGCCTTCCATGCCATGCTCCTGACGAAATGCGGCGAGCGGGAATACCCACTCGTGCAGCCGCATTCCACCAACGCCGAGTGGATCTTCAACGCTCTGGCGCGGTCCGGCAGTGAAGCCATCGAGGGACATTGCGATTCGGAATCTGAGCCTGGACATTGAACCTCACTGTTGCGCCGCGTAGTCAGCCGGCGAGACATGGATAACGGTGTTCGCCCTCAATCACGCGGGAGCCGAGAAAGCGCGAACTGCACGGCTAGATCGGTAGTACTCCAGAGCTGCACGTCCGAGCTCGTGCCGTAACGCGTCGGCAGCAACCGCCCACCTTCGATGCGGTAGCTCCAGAGCTCGTTGTGCTGAACGCCGGATGCGGCTACGGCGGACAGCACGCGCTCGAGCGAGACCCGCAGAAATCGCACCTGGGAGTCGAGCGCCGGGTCGGCCGGTCGTCGCGAGTCATTGGCTGCAGCCGAGATGCTCCCAACTACGCCGAGAAGAAACAGATTCACCTCACGACCCCACACCACGCGCGGAGAGTGGTAGGGCTCGCGCCGAAACTCGTCCCACACCTGGGGCGGGGCGAACGCATCGTTGGCCACGACGGGACCGAGCCGGTCCACGAACAGGCCCACCGGGTAGTCGCGCATGAACGGCGCTACCTCCAGCGTGACCTCGCTCGCCGTCATCGAGCGGTTCATGGCGCGCGAAGCCAACGTGTTCAGAAAGAGGTCCGTCGACGGATCTGTGTTTACGACGCCAATCGGTGCTCCCCGTTCGTCGAGCGCAAGCGCGAGGAAGACAAGCGAGTCGCCAGACGTGCGTTCCTCGCTCATCAGCTTCTCCCAGTAGGCGCGCTCCTCCGGCGGAAGCGCGGCCAGCCTCTCGTGCACGTGCTGCGCGATCTCGCGCGGTCCCAGCGCGACCGTGAACAGGCTGCGTGCTCGTCGCCAGCTGTCGATCGCTCGATTCAGTGTGGTTGAGTCGGCGAGCCACTCGCCGAGCGGCGATCGAGCTATTTCCGGAGCGATCGAGTCGAGCGCGGACTTGGTGAAGCCGAGCGCATGAAGCGCCGACAGCGCACTGGCGATCGATCGCAGCGCGTGGGGCGCCCAGATCGCGTTGATGTCCATCGCGAATCGCCCGTTCGCGTATCCGACATCGCTGTCGCGCCAGCTCGCGGATCGCCAGTGTGTCGAATCCCGCTTCTCGAAGCTCACGAGATTCGTGGCGACCGGATCGCGCGCGAACGCCCGGGTCTCCGTGCCGACGAGCGCCATCTCGCGCAACATGAGCGCGAGGCGCGACGCACCCCCGCTCGATCGACCCAGCAGGAACGCGCGCTTCCGCTCCGCCGAAACGGCGCTGTCGGCGAGATACAGAGCCTCGAGCACTGGGAGCTGAAACTCATCATCCATCATGTGGTAGTTCTCGCGAGTGCGACGTAGCCGAAGCAGCACGTCGCGCGAGGCCGCGAGACAGGAATCCGCCCGTGCGCGATCTCCCTTTCGCGCGAAGCGAAAGTAGTCCGCCGTCGACTTGTTGTATTCGTCCGCACTCTCGCGGATCGCCTGCTCGCCCAGCGCCTCCTCGTGCGAGACGTCGCCCGCGGGTCCGAGCTTTTCGAGCACGCTCGCGATCACCCGTTCGGACATGGCCGGCGTCCAGATCGATCGCATCATGAGGGCGGTCATGAGTCCATCGCGCCCGAAATACGTCGCGTAATTCGGGAGCCCCGCCATGAGCTTTTCGTTGGAGCTGAGGAGCTCGACGCTCCGCACCTCGCGCTCCAGCCGTTGGTAGCGCACGGCCGTGTCGCCCGCGGCGCGCGCTGCGGAGAGAAAGTCGAGAAAGGCAGCGCTGAAGATTTCGTTGCGCGCGATTGCCGTGAGGGCGGCGCCATCGGTGGTGACGCGGACGGTAAAGCTCACAGAGCTGCCAGCGCGCGAGCGGATCGACACGGTGCGACCGATCACCCGTACGTCACTTTGGCGCGAGTCGCCGATCAGCTCGATCGAGAGATGGCTTTTTCCGTCGAGAGCGGGTCGCGCGATGCGGACGCGCCACGCGGTGCCCGATCGGCGGGTAGTGATCGCGGGCGCGAGCCGCGCGCGAAGCTCGGCCACGCTGCCGGCGTGGAGAAGCCGAAGCTGGCGCCGCCGCTCCGCAGCCGGAAGGCGAGCGACGTTCGCCACCAGCGTCGATTCCGGGGGTACGCTGAACGGAGGTGCCGTGTACGGTCGCAGGTGCGCGCGCTCGTACTGAAAGTCGCGCTCCACTCGCATTGTTCCGAGAAGAAACCAGCCCAGCACTACGCTCGGCGCCGTCGGCACGCAGGCGAAAGGCGATCGACCGCGCGCTCGCCCTGTCGGTAACGGTTGCCGAGTCGCCGTCCCAGTCGATGCTCGCAGGGCGCCCACGCGCATCGCGCGCCGTGAAGCCGGCGCTTTCGTCGAGCGCATCGGCCCACAGCAGCACCACACGTCCATCGTGCGGGCCGCGATAGATCTGCACGGTGTTGTTCTTCGAGTCGCGATAGAAGCGCGTCTCGTACCCTTGATAGGCTGCCGTGTCGTCGAGTCCCGCTTGCGGAAAGACGAGCACCGACCCCACGCGCCGTCGGCGAACCGTTCGCCAACGGGGCCTGCTGTGCGACGAGCGGCGCCGCCTGCGCGAGAATCGCCAGCGCGAAGAGAGCTCGTCTCATCAATGCGCGGGGGCTCCGTGGGGCAGGATGCGACGACCAGCGGAGTCGACGATCACGTCGTATACCTTGCCCCTCACTTTGATTCCGCGCAGCACGAGCCGATTGATGTGCGTCGGCAGCACCGGCGCGAACTTCTGCTCCAGCCCGCCGTCGCCGAGACGGAGTCCCGTGTAGCCAAAGATCACCTGCTGTAGAAATCCCCCCGCGCCGGTGAGAAAATTCACCGCGTCGTTTGTGGGCGTTTCCGACAGCATGAGAAACGGTCCCTTCAGATGCGCGCGATAGCTGTACGGCAGGAGTGAATCGACGAGCGCGTGATCTCCCAGCTCTGCCGCATTTACCGACAGCAACGTCACTCCCATCATCGCACCGTGCGCCGCGTCATCCTCAATGTGCGTGAGGGCCTGGTCGAGGTGCATGCGTTTCGCGCGCTCGCTCATCGGTACGCCAAGTGGGTAGCTGAGCAGCGGCGTAATGTCACCGAGCGTCGAGTCGGGCGCGCCCTCGTACGTGCGAAAGGACTGCGTCGCGGAGTCGAGGGGCATGTGCAGCTTCGCGGCAACGTCCGCCCAACGCGGATCGGCGCGCTGGCCGAGGCGCCGGCTCGCGGCCGTGGCGATCTCGAGATTTCGGCGCGCGACGGCATTCGTGTACGCGTCGTCGTCCACACCCACCAGCCCCTCGGCCACCGACACGACATTCCTGATGTGGTAGCGCCCAAGCGTCGAGTCGAACGAGGCGCGGCTCACCCAGAAATTTGCCGTCTCGCGAATCACGGGAAATCCTTCCCGGAGCAGCCACGCGGAATCGCCGCTCGCCTGAAAATACTGCCACTGCGCGAGGGCGACGTCGCCGTTCACGTGAATCTCGGAATGCGCGTTCTGCGCGGCGAAGTGCGGCGTGGTCTCGTGGCCGAGCTCGTCCGCTTCCCATGGATACTGGGCGCCGCGATAACCGTTCATCTTCGCGTTGGCTTCTGCCGCGCCCATTGTGTGCGCGCGAAATGCCACCAGCGAATGCGCGACGTCCGGGTGCGTGAGCACCAACGCCGGAAACATCCACGTGTCGGAGTCCCAGAAGACGTGCCCGTAGTAGCCGGCACCGGAGAGTCCCATGGGAGGGATGGCGAGCGCGGTGCCAGAATCGGCGCTGCACAGCAGATAGAACAACATCGAGCGAACAACTCGCTGGAGCTCGGGATCGCCGTCGATCTCGATGTCGGTCTCCCATCGGCGGCGCCATGCCGCCGCATTCTCGGCGGCAATCCCGCCGTAGCCGAGCACCTGCGCCGTGGAGGAGCTGCGCGTCGCTCGCGCGAGCGGCTGCGATGACTCCGCGTCCGACACGATGCTTACCGCGTCGGAGAACGTGTACGTCGCGCCAGGCGACGCGTCGAACGACAGCTCCACCATGGCGGTGTCGCCAGACGCCACGGTTCGCACGGTCGCACCCGGAAGCTCGCGGCCCCACGAGATCGTGGCGGCCTCCGCGAGCAACGACGAGCGTCCGTCGGGGGTCGCCGTGATCGTGAGGCGCGCACCGCTCGGCGTGCGAGCCGCCGTTCGGGAGCGGACGTTCATGTGTCCCGGATACCAGAGCTCGGCCGGCCCCCAGCCCGGGTCGGTTTTTTTCAAGGTATCGAGTGGGAGTCGGTGCGGCGGCGGCCAGCCGGCGAGTGCGAATCGCACGCGCACGCGACCCGCCGAGTGCGGAACGAGCACGAGCTGAATCGCCGCGAGATACGGATTGGCGCGCGAGATGAACGTCTGCACTCGCACCGATGTGCGTCTGGTTCCATCGAGCCAGTCGTACGTGGTGAGCGCCGTCCCCGTGCGCATGTCGATCACCTGGTCGTACGACTTGAGCGCGCCGATCGATGGCCGAGTCGACGTGAGCCATCGTTCTCCGTCGAAGACATCGATGGCATTCCACGCCGGCGCGGCGGCGATGCGCGGAACGTCGCCCGCTCCGTGCTCGAAGGCCCCGGCCACGATCGAGGGTGTTGCTCCCATGCCGAGCGGCGGGATCACAACGCCGAAGCGCCCGTTCCCGATGAAGGGTGAGGGCGCGCGCGACGGATCGGTGGTTGCCAGAAGAAAGGTGGAATCGCGAGTCGCGCGCTGCGACGGTTGCTGCGCGGGAACGGCGACGGTGAGAGAAATCGAAGCACACGTCGCCACAGCGATCTTCACTGCCACGCCGGCGCCGAACGATGCGCGCCGGTGAGATGGCGGGCCAGCCACGGCCCGCCATTCATTCACACCGAACATAGCGCGTCAGGGCTGCGACACCGGTTGCCCCTGCGAGCCGAAGTCGTACCGCAACGACAGAGTGAAGCGGCGCGGGAGAATCGGCCGCGCGAGGAAGATGCCCGTGCCTCCGCTGCTCTGCAGGCGCGGGTTCCCCTCTTCCAGCCCCTTGTCCATGAACGCGTTCAGCAGGTTGGCATTGATCGTGATCCCCTGACCCGGCAACGAGTAGGCGAGCCCGTAGTTGAAGTAGCTGTACGCGGGGAGTGCGGTGCCGACGGTGACGTCCACGAAGCGCGATCCCACCCAGTGCCAATCGGCGGTGGCCCGCGCTCTGCCGAACGAGTACGCCGCCGAGAGATTGCCGATCGAAGCCGGCACGCCATTGAGTCGGCTTCCGATGTCTGCGCCGGCACCCGAGCCCAGCTCGGCCCTGAGGAACGTGCCGCTGCCTAGGAGCTGCAATCCTTCAATCGGCGTCGCGAGCAGTTCCAGCTCCGCGCCGTACGATCGATTCTGCGGTGAGCTGACAATGATCCACTGGGATTGTCCCGTGACAGAGTCGATGACAAGTCCCTGGCTGACGATGTTCGTCAGCTTCGTGTAGAAGCCATTGACCGTGAACCCGAGCGGGCCGACGACTCCCTTCACGCCGGCTTCGTACGACTGCACCTGGCGAGACTTGAAGAGATCTACCTGCTGCTGCGCATTCGCCTGAAGAAATTCGTCCAGCGCGGGCATCTTGTAGCCGCGCGAAGCGGATCCGTAGATCGACAGGTTGTCCTTGAGAGCGTAGTTGAGTCCGACCGAACCGGCCCAGTCGGTCATGCCCTTCTGGAAGTGCCGAAAGCTTCCGTTGCCGAACGTTTCGTTGTCCCACGGCGTGTTCGGGTTCCCGTCCAGATCGAACGAGGACGTGTTCTCGGAGCTCTGCACGAAATTGTCGTGCTCGATGCGCCCGCCGATATCGGCCTTGAGCTGGTCGGTCAGTTGGATGTTCGCCCCGATTACGCCCGAGAACACCGAGGTCTGGCCGGATCCGTTGGCGTATCCGGACATCTCGTTCAGGAACCCATTTTTGGTGATCGGGGTGGGAGTGCCGCCCGGCGTCGTGACGATGGCGTCGAGGAACTGAGGATTGTCGCGAACATCGGTGAGCACCTGAGTGAAGAACCAGTGATTCTCCTGCGAATAGTTCGCGAAGTACGCACCCGCGGAAACGGAACTCTTCCCGAATGCCTTGCTCAGCGACAGCTGGTCCTGCACCGCCGTGATCGGCTTGGCGACGTGAATGAGCTGTCCCGGCGCCACGAGGTCGTTGGGCGTGCTGAAAGGGAGCGGATTGCCCTCGTTGTCGAAGTGGTTCGTGGTGAAGAGCTGAATGGTGGTGCCAACCGGCAGACCCAGGGCGGCCTGACCCTTCGAGCCGGTGACGAAGTCGCTCACCGTCATGGCATTCGACGGCACGAGCGCGTTCCACTCCTGATTGTCGTGCATCACCTGCGCACTGTTCCGCAAGTGAACACTGGGCGAGAGGTCGAACGCGGCATCGGCAGTATACCACGACGCCACCGTGCGCAAACCGTTGTCGAGCGGCAGCTGCTGATCGCCGATTGGAGTGGGGACGCGAAGACCGAGGGCTTCGTTGGTGTTGAATGAACCGTAGTTCCCAAAGCCGGGGACGAACTGCGGCGAGGCCGAGTTTTCGAAGGGAAGGTCGAGAATGAACTGGTTGCGATCGTTGATGATCTTCGCCGAGAACCTGACGTAGCCGTTGCTCAGCTCTCTCGTCACGTTCCCCTTGAATTGTCCGCCTCGGATGCCAGCGAATCCGGGATCGCGCACGCCATTGTCGTAGCGATAGAAGCCACCGACGTTGAACCGCCAGTCGTCGCCGATCGGACCGTTCATGTCCAGGTCGTAGCGCGCGAGGCCTTCGGTGCCTCCCGTCGCGACCATCGTTCCCTGGAACTGGTCGCCGCCGGTCTTGTTGAGGAAGTTGATGATCGCTCCCGGCGTGTTCGACCCGAACAGCGCCGAACTGCCGCCGCGCACGACTTCCATGCGATCGATGTTCTCATCGTACCGAAAGAGATTGTCGGCGTTCATGAAGAACGTGTGCATGGTGGGAAACACCGGCAGACCGTCCTCCATGAACATCACGTACTCGACGCCGAGAATGCCTCGCATGCTGATGTTCTCATTGACTTCGCCGCCGGAGCTTTCTACGCGCGTGAAGCCAGGCACGTAGCGGAGCATCTCAGTGGTGCTTCGCGGCGCCGATTGTTCGATCTCCGCGGGAGCGAGCGTGGTAACCGCGACGCTGGACTTCAAATTCACCGTTGGAGTGGCCGTTCCGGTCACGACGACGGCTTGCAGTTGTAGTGGATCCTGGCGAAGCGTGAAGTCCTGAGTGGCTCGCTGTCCAGCCGTCACCGCGACGCTTGCCGATTCGGGACGAAATCCGATGAGCCGCGTCCGGAGAAGATGAGTTCCCTGGGGCACCGCTCCTATCGTGTACGACCCATCGCCGCGGGAGAGTGTGCCAAGCGTCGTGCGATCGACGAAGACCTGCGCACTGGCGACCGGTGCACCGCGCTCATCGATCACCTTGCCGACGATCGTGCCAGTCTGGTCGCCCGCCTGCGCGAAAACGGGCGAGGCCGCGAATGTGAGGAGCGCGAATAGCGCGAGAATTGGAGCAAGGGGGCGGCTCCGCAGACTTCGCCGAGCCAAACACGACGATGACATCATGGGCGACATCCTCTGTTCTGTTTAGGAATGTTCGACTGAGGTCCCGCGGACGAGGCGACTCCTGCGACAAAGCGACGCTCGCGCGGCCGATGACGGTGTGACAATGTGGCGGAGTCCCGCGCTCCGCAATGGCCACGCGCTACTCGCACGGAGTGCGCGCGCATGAGTGCGCATTGGCGCGACGAAAGGCGCGAGCCGACTCAACAACGAGTCCTCGCAAAGACGGCGTTTCGCGACGCATACTCGATGCCGTCGGCTCGGTTCGCTGTCAATTCCCGGTATGTCGTCGGTACTGTATATCGTCGCACATTCAGTGCAGCGTGCGCGGCGACGACGGCGACTAGTGCGGTGTGATCACGCGCTCCTGCTTGCTTGCCAGACTCATTGGTGCGTCCCGATCGGCGAGCAGCTTGGACATGAAGCGATTCGCTTCCGATATACGCTCCACCTCAATCGCGGTCGCGTCGACCGTTTGCTCGATTCGGTCGAGCCGCTGCTGCAACCCATCGAAGGCGATGGGAATGCGCCGTTCGTGCTTGAGCTCGAGTACGCGGCGAAGGAACCAGAGCGACGCGAGAATCACGATCGTGCCCAACACCATCGAGATGGCGGTGATAAACACGGCTTCCGACATTGGCTTTCTCCGGTTGACGAGGGATCACCAGCGTGCCTCTCACTGGCTCGTACGAGTGGGTCGACTTGGAGTTTCGGGGAACGCCGCCGTGCGTGCCCAACCGTGGCTACGGCTGTTTAACGTTTTTGGTATGTGCCGTGACATCTCTCGCCGCAGCGGTAGACCGACCGACCTCCTTACAACCGCACACGCACAAGGGCATACTCGCGCGCGCCCTTTCGCAGCAAAAGGTAGTCTCCGCTGAGTCTGTCGAAGCGGCTCCAATGGAAATCATTTAGGCCCAATCGTTTTCCATTGATACGAAAGCCCGCCCTGTTCGAGGAGGCGCTTTGCAGCACCCTTTGATGGTGCGAGCTTCGCAAAGGCGAAGAGTTCAATCGTGTCGATTCCTCGGCTTCTGTCGGCGGCAGCTCGAAGAACGGCACTTCCTCTCTGAGCGCTTCAAGCGCGTCGGTGGACAATGCGGCCGCATCCCCCTTCCCGAACAACAGCGCCGACACATCCGCCGCCGCCTTTGCCGCTTGCTCACCGTGCACCCGCGTCGTCACATCGCGCGCCAACGCCTGCTGCGCCACTCGCCGCTCCGGATGCGCCGCGAGCTCCAACTCGAGTGCCTCGATCTCCTCCCTCGACATCAACGTGAAGAATCGCAGGAACCGCGACGCATCGCGATCGTCCACGTTCACCCAGAACTGATAGAACCTGTACGGCGACGTCAGCTTCGGATCGAGCCACACCGCGCCCGCCTCCGTCTTTCCGAACTTCGTCCCTGCTGCCGTCGTCACCAGCGGCATCGTCAGCGCGTGTGCCTCCACGCCTTCCACGCGGCGCACGAGCTCGATGCCCGCCGTGATGTTCCCCCACTGATCGCTCCCGCCGATCTGCAGCGTGCACCCGGCGCGCCGGTACAGCTCCAGAAAATCCTTCGCCTGCAGGAGCATGTAGCTGAATTCGGTGTACGATATGCCCTCCTCCATGCGGGTGCGCACGGATTCCTTCTGCATCATGTAGCTCACCGTGAAGTGCTTCCCGACATCACGCATGAACTCCACGGCGCCCATCTCCAGCAGCCACTCCGCGTTGTCGCGCATGATCGCGCCGTGCGGCTCGCCAAACTCGAGAAACTTCTCGAGCTGCGATTGAATCGCGCGCGAGTTCGCGGCAACGATCTCCGGAGTGTTCAGCTGCCGCTCGCTCGTCTTGCCACTCGGGTCGCCGATCATTCCCGTACCGCCGCCGATCAGCACGATCGGGCGGTGTCCCGCGCGCTGCAGATGCGCGAGCCCCATCACGGGCACGAGATTGCCGACGTGAAGGCTCGGCGCGGTCGGGTCGAAGCCGCAGTACCCGGTCACGACGCCCGCACTCAACGCCGCGACCAACGGCTCGGTGTGTTGATACAGCAGCCCGCGCCACGTCAGCTCGGCCAGCAGAGAGTTCATGTTGGACATCGCACAAACATAAATGACACACGCGGTTGTGTCACGAACACCGCGTTGCCGCACTCTCTGCCAGCGGCTAACATTTCACACTGATATGGCTGCCTTCCCGTTCGGCCCGCAGTTCTGGCGCGCGCGCCCCAAACTCTCCCGCGCAGCGCTGCTCTCAGGCCTCTTCCTCGCATCGTTCGCCATCGGCATAGCCTGGTCCGCCTGGAGCCTGGTCTGTCGCGAAGGCGCGTGTCCCGATCCCACCAGGCTCGACGCCTTCCAGCCCCGCCAGACGAGCAAGCTGTTCGCAGCCGACGGCCGCTTCCTCGCCGAGCTCGGGCTCGAGCGCCGCACGCTCGATCAAGCTCGCCGACATTCCGAAGCCGGTGCAGCAGGCCTTCATCATCACCGAGGACAAGCGCTTCTACGACCACGCCGGCATCGACTGGACGCGCGTCGTCGGCGCCTTCGCGGCCGATTTCGTCCACCGCAATTTCGCCCAGGGCTTCTCCACGCTCACGATGCAGCTCGCGCGAAACATCTTTCTCGGAGCAGATCTCGCGCGAAAAGACGCTCACGCGAAAGCTCAAGGAAGCCAAGGTCGCGCGGCAGATCGAGGCGCGATATCCGAAGGAGAAGATCCTCGAGCTCTACCTCAATCAGATCTATCTCGGCAATGGCGCGTACGGCGTCGAGACCGCGGCCCAGCACTACTTCGGCAAATCGGTTCGCGACCTCAATCTGGCCGAGGCGGCGACGCTCGCCGCGCTCCCGAAGGGGCCCGAGCGCTACAACCCGCGCAAGTATCCCGATCGCGCCATCCAGCGACGCAACACGATCATCGGCCTGATGCGCAAGGAAGGCGTCGTCTCCGATGCCGATGCGCGACTCGCACAGGCGTATCCGCTTCAGCTCGCGCGCAAGGCGGAGTCGGGTGAGCTCGCGCCGTACTTCGTGGAGTTTGTCCGCCGCCAACTCGAGCAGCAGTTCGGCGACAAGATCTACACCGACGGTCTCAAGATCTACACGACGCTCGACATCGAGATGCAGCAGGCCGCCGAGCGAAATCTCGAGCGCCAGATCAAGGCGATCGAGGGCGGAAAGTACGGAACGTTCAAGCACACGACGTTCGAGGAATACGTCGCGCGCAATGCGAATGGCGAGAACGAGGCGAACGCGGTTCCGAACTCGCCGTACCTGCAGGGCGCCGTGATCTCGATGGATCCGCGCAACGGCGCCATCCGCGCCTTGATCGGCGGCCGCGACTACGACGATTCGAAGTTCGACCGGGCGACGCAGGCGCTTGCGCCAGCCCGGCTCGACGTTCAAGCCAATCGTGTACGCGGATGCGATTCACAATGGGCGCTCGGCGTCGTACATGCTCAACGACTCCGCGCTCACGGTGCCGCAGGTCAACGGACAGGATTGGACGCCGCAGAACTACGATCTGAAGTTCATGGGCAACATCCCGTTGCGCGAGGCGCTCTACCTCTCGCGCAATCTCGCCGCCATCCGGCTCGGTATGGAGCTCGGCGAGAGCAGCGTCATCGACATGGCGAGAAAGTTCGGGATCACCACGCCGATCCCGCCGTACCCGTCGATTCACATCGGATCGGCGGACGTCTACCCGATCGAGATGGTCGCCGCGTATTCGGCCTTCGCGACGCTGGGCGTGCGCGCGACTCCCAACGCCGTGCTCAAGGTCGAGAACGCGAAGGGAGAGACCATCTGGGAGTCGAATCCCGCGCGCTTCGAGACGCTGTCGCGCGAAGAGGCCTGGCTGATGGTCGACATGATGAAGGACGTGGTGCGCCGCGGCAGCGCGGCGAGCGTGTGGGCATCGGGCTTTCACGTGCCAGCGGCGGGGAAAACCGGAACGACGAACGACGGCACCGACGTCTGGTTCATCGGCTACACGCCCGATCTCGTGACGGGCATCTGGATGGGATTCGACCGGCCGCAGAAGATCCAGGCGAACGCGCAGGGCGGCCGACTCGTCGCGCCCGCGTGGACCTCGTACATGTCCGAGATCTATCAGCGTCGTCCGACGCCGCCGGACTGGCCGCGTCCCGAGGGGCTCATTGTGCGCGAAGTCGATCGCACGAACGGCATGCTGCGCAGCCCCTTCTGCCCCGACTCGCTGGTGGTTAGCGAGTACTACATCGAGGGTACCGAACCTGTATCACAGTGCAGCGGCGTCTTCGGCGAAGACAGCACGCGCGCGGCGCAGCCCGCGCCATTCGGCCAACAACAGCAGCCCTTCGATCCGAACGCCATTCGTCCGCACGCCGCGCCGGTGCCCGCGCCCGCGCCTGCGCGCCCACCCACGCGCCCGGCCACGCACGACACGGTTCGCGGCCCGATCGATCCGTTCCACCCGACCAAGCCGTGACCGCTTGGACGCCGATCGACTGTCACGCACACACCACGATGTCGGACGGCGAGCTCACCGTCCCAGAGCTGATCGAGGCAGTCCGCGCACGCGGCGTTCGGCCGAGCGTCGCCGATCATCTCTCCACCGACGTCGCGAGCGCGATAAAATCCGTCGACGGCGTCCGCGGGTATCTCGACGAGCTCGCGCTCTACGATGATGTCGCGCGCGCTGGAGAATTCTGCTGGCACGATCCGCTATGGCGCGAGCTTTCCGACGACCTGGTCGCGCGCTTCACCCACCGCATCGGCTCGCTGCACGCGGTGCAAATCCCCGGCGCCGACCGGCCGCTGAGCATGTTTCATCGCTCGCTTCCGGCCGAGCTCACCGTCAATGCGTACATGGATTACCACCTAGACGACCTCGAGCGCCTCGCCGCCGGAATGCCGGTGGACATCCTGGCGCACCCGACGCTTGTCCCGATACCGATCCGCAACCTTCCGGTGGATGAGCTCTGGACCGATGCGCGCGAGGAGCGCCTCGTCGACGCGTTGTTCGCCGCCGGCATCGCCTTCGAAATCTCCAACCGCTACCGGCCGCACGAGCGGCTGGTGAAGCGCGCGCACGACCGCGGGGTGCAGCTCTCGCTCGGCTCCGACGGACACACGCGCGCGCAGGTCGGCGATCTCGCGTTCCCGCTCGAGATGGCGAAGCTCGCCGGCGCCGAAGAGAGCGCGCTCTTCGATCCGTTCGTGCACGGGACGCGCGCGACCCGGTGATCCGCTACCACGCGCGATGGGTGCTTCCGATCTCGTCGCCGCCGATTCGCGACGGGACGGTAGTGGAGCGTGAGGGACGCATCGTCTACGTCGGTCCGCGCGCCGATGCGCCCGACGGCACCGATCACGACCTCGGCGAATGCGCGCTCATGCCCGGGCTCGTCAACACGCACACGCATCTCGAGCTCACCGTGTTTCGAGGGCTGCTCGAGGATCTTTCGTTCCGCGACTGGATCGCACGACTGCAGGCGGCGAAAGTCGCGGCCATGACGCCGGAGCGATTCCTCGATTCCGCACGGTGGGGAATCGCCGAGGGTGTTCGCGCGGGCATCACGACGTTCGCGGACACCTGCGACTCGGGCGTCGTGCTCGAGGCGATGCGCGAGCGAGGCGTGCGCGGCATCATGTACCAGGAGGTCTTCTCGCCTTCCGCGAACCCGGACGCGGTGCGCGAGGCCGCCTCGCGTCTCGCGGCGCAGCTCGCGCGCCACGATGCGTTCGAGTCGGAGCTGCAGCACGTCGGCGTCTCCCCGCACGCGCCCTACACGGTTTCCGATCCGCTCTTCGCGCTCGTCGCCCGCTCCGGACGCCGCATCGCGGTGCACATTGCCGAGAGCGACGCGGAGCAGCGCTTCGTGTGCGAGGGCGAGGGGCCGTTCGCCGACGCGCATCGCGCGCGCGGATTTCCGGTCGCGCCGCGCGCGACGTCGCCGATCGCGCTGCTCGAGAAGCTCGGCGTACTCGACGCGCACCCGCTGCTCATTCACTGCGTGCGCGTGAGCGACTCCGACATTGCCGCCATCGCCGCGAGCGGCAGCACGGTCGCTCACTGTCCCATCTCCAACGCGAAGCTCGGACACGGAATCGCACCGGTGCTCGAGATGCTCGACGCCGGCGTCGCCGTCGGACTCGGCTCCGACTCGATGGCCGCGAACAACCGGATGCATTTGCTCGAGGAGGCGCGCGCCGCGGTGCTCGCGCAGCGCGTGCGTGTCGGAACCCCGGACGCGCTTCCGGCATCGCGCGCGCTCGAGCTTGCAACGCTCGGCGGGGCGCGCGCACTCGCGCTCTCGGACCGCGTCGGCTCGCTCGAAGTCGGCAAGGAGGCCGACCTCGCGGCCTTCGACCTCTCCGCGCTCGGGGCAGCGCGGATGCGGATCCTGCCGCCGCCCTCGTCTTCGCGCTCGGCGCCGAGCCGGCGAAGTTCGTCGCCGTGGCCGGCGTTCCCAAGGTGTGGAATTGGGAGCTGCTCAACGATGATCCGGCGTTGCACGGGCGCGTGCGGGAAACCTCCGCCGCCCTCGGAAGCTGGGTTTCAGCACATCAGAGTCACTGACGCGAAAAAAAGTCGCGCGCGCGACGTGCAAGCGACGGCCGAGTGACGATCAAGCGACAGTAGACCTCGATAATTGCTCCTTCGCGGCCAACAGTTCCGAATTTGGCGCCGCGTTCCCTTTCGCCCTCGGCAGGGCAGGAGCATTGGTCTCATGTGCGCATCGCATTGCGTCAGGGCGGCAACCGCCATGGCCTTCCTCGTGGTCGCGATCGGCTGCTCGAAATCCGCATCCCAGGAAGCGAGCACCCAGGCCCGATCAAAGAGCCAGTCGAAGATCGAGCCCAACCTGACGGACTTGCCCACGTATCCGAACCTGACCTCGGGCTCGATGCTGGGCCATCCGCCCACTCAGGGAGCGGTCTACAACGCGACGACGAACGATTCGTACGACAAAGTTGTCGCGTGGTATCGCGCCCGGCTTACCGGCGCGAGGGAAGAGCACTCCGGATACTACGACTCCACGCAGGGCAACAGGGAAATCGAGTTCCATTTGACCAAGTGGAACGAACAGGTCATGATCAACGCGAATCCCAAGTATCCGGGCACGAGCATCGCGCTCGGCCAGGACGCGCATCAGTAGCTCACCAAGACGGTGGGAGTCAGTGCGGGACCGCGCACGCCAGCGCGCCACCGAATGACTCGGCAGAAATGAGGAATGTGATTCCATGAGAAGAAAATCTATTTCTGCTTGTTCTCGGTATGGCCGCTACCGAGGGGCACTCTCAGTCTCCGCGCCTCTGGGCGAGATCCGGTTCTTGATGAGGAGCAGGCCCTCGCCGCCAATGTCGAAGCCCGCACTCATATCAACGACTTTGATCTGAAAAATAAGGCGCCGGAGTTCGCATTGATGCCGGCCCGGGCCTGTCGTTCTACGACATGGGAACCGGGAATGTTGTCCACGAGGAGCGCTGGGAGAATGTACCGGCGGCCATTCAAGCCACTTTCAACCAGTGGGCCGGGTACGCAGGCGACCAACCGAGCGGTCAGCAGCTATTCCGAGAGATGTTCCATCGATTCTTCCTCGTGCACGAACTGGGGCATTGGATGGAGGATCAGGTCATAGCGCAAAGGCGGGACCAAATGGCAGCGGCTGCCCGACGGAACGCCGTTACCGCTCGGTGGGAATATGAAACCATTGCGAATCGGATCAGCATCGCGTGGTGGCGGGAACACGACGCCTGCCTATCTGGCCAAACTCATCAAAGACTTCCGGACCATCCGAGCGAGACTGCCCAACCCCGTTCCCGCCGGCGAGGACCCCCGGCACTACTTCGGTCGCCAATACTCGAAGCTGGCCGAAGATCCGAATGCTTACGGCTGGTTTCAGCTCGACATGGTCATACTCGCCTATGACGAACGGCCGAGGAACAGTTTCAAGCAGGCCATCAACAAACTTCCCGCAGAAAACTACGACAAACAGTAGCGTCCCTTCGTCGCCGGCGGCCGTCGCTCGCGAGTCGAGGGGCTCGCGGGCTTCGCCGGAGAAACGTCGTGAAGCCGAGCCTCCCCATGCGCCAGTCGATTGCTCTTCCCCTAATGTTGCTCTGCGCCTTTCCCGTCGGATGCAGGAAAAAGGCAGCGCCTCCGCCGGCGCGCACTAGAAGAGGCGATTTGCACGAGCGACAGCCGAGCGACGATGGGGCGAGGCCATGCTGGATCTTGCTCGCACGCGGTCGGCAGGCGTCGCAGGGATCGAGCTCCTTCGGCAATGCAACGAAGAAGGAGAAGATCGATCCCAACCTCACGGATCTTCCCACCTATCCCCACCTGACCTCCGGCACAATGCTCGGGCATCCGCCGCATGGCGGTGTATACGACGCGACGACAGCCCATCACTACGCTTGCACAACGTCGTGCGCTCTGGCGCGACTTCTGTCCCTCCCGTTATTTTTCGTAACACGCCTATGCACGACGCTCACGGGAATTCATGCCTGATACTCCGATCGGACGCACGACGAAAATTTGGCGCGACGGTCGCTTCGTCGCGTGGGATGACGCGACCATCCATGTGATGAGTCACGCTGTCCACTACGCGTCGAGCGTATTCGAGGGCATCCGCTGCTACGAGACTCCGGGCGGCCCGGCTGTGTTCCGTGTGGCCGAGCACATGCGGCGGCTCCAGGACTCGTGCCGCATCTACCGCATGCCGCTCAAGCACGATCTCGACACGCTCATGCAAGCGGCAATGGACACGGTCACCGCAAATGACCTGCGTCACTGTTACCTGCGTCCGATCGTCGTACGTACGGGCCAGCAGATGGGCGTCTACGCCGCTGACGTGCCCGTGGAGACGTTCATCATCGCGTGGAACTGGGGGCGGTATCTCGGCGAGGACGCGCTCAAGCTCGGCGTCGACGTCAGCGTCTCGAGCTGGCGGCGCGCCGCGCCGGATACGATCCCGGGGCTGGCGAAGGCGAGCGGGAATTACCTGAGCTCGCAGCTCACGAAAATGGAAGCGCGCATGGATCGGTATGCCGAGGGGATCATGCTCGACAACGCGGGGCACGTGTCGGAAGGAAGCGGCGAGAATCTGTTCGTCGTGCGGGACGGTGTGATCTACACCCCTTCGCTCGGCGCCAGCATTTTGAGAGGGATCACGCGCGACTCCGTGATGGTCCTCGCGCGCGACCTCGGCTACGAAGTGCGGGAGGAGTCCATCCCGCGCGAGATGCTCTACATTGCGGATGAGGTGTTCTTCTCGGGTACCGCCGCGGAGCTCACGCCAATTCGCTCTGTGGACCGGATCCAGGTTGGCGCGGGGAAGCCCGGGCCAGTCACGCGCGCGATTCAGGAGCAGTACCTGGGCATCTGCAGCGGCGAGATCGAGGATCGCTTCGGATGGCTCACTATGGTCAACAGTACAGTGACGATTGCATGATGGCATGCTCCCGCACTGATTGATCAGGCGGGAGTTTTCGTATCGGCCGCGGAGGGAATTGTGGTCGTTGGATGTCTGGCACTGAATGCTTCGTTCGAGCCACTGACGATGGTTCCCATGCGTCGGGCGCTTCGTCTCGTGCTCGATGGCAAGGCCGAGATCGTCGAGAGCGATCCGGGGCGGCTCGTGCGCTCGGAGCGGCTCACGCTGCCGCGCCCCGCGGTCATCCGGCTGATGAAGTTCATTCACGTGCCGCGCCGCTTCCGCCGCCAGGTGACGAACACTTTCCTCTTCGCGCGCGATCGCTATCGCTGCCAGTATTGCGGGCGCACCCAGGTCGAGCTGAAGCCGCGCGAGTCTCTCACGCGCGATCACCTCATCCCAATGTCGCGCGGCGGAACGAATGAGTGGACGAACGTCGTTACCGCGTGCTCGCCTTGCAACACGCGCAAGGGAAATCGCATGCCCGAGGAAATCGGCATGCACCCGATGTCGCATCCGGTCGAGCCGCACTTCGTGCATCTCAGCTGGGCGGTGCGTCGCCTCACGCCGGCGCAGTCGAACTACATCAAGCTGTTCTACGGCGAGGAGACGCTGCATCAGCTCGAGCACATTGAGCGCGCCGGACATTGGCCGCACGCCCTCGGCAACCGCGAGCGCGAGTAGGCTCAGCGCGGCCGGAACACCTTCGAGCGCGCCACGTAGTGCTTGTCCTGGCCGCCGAGCAGCTTCGTGATCAGCGTCTTCGCGCCCTGGCCGAGCGCGGTGCCCGGACTCTTCTCGCCGTGCACCGCGGGGCCCAGGTCTCCCTTCAACCAACGCTCCACTTCATCCAGATCGCTCACGGAGAGCATCTGCACGTCGAGCACGAGATTGTAGTAGTACTTGTCGTGCCCGTCGGGCACGGGAAAGGTCGGCTGGGTCGCCTGCGACAGCAGGGCCTCGATCGGATCGAGGCCGTCGAAGCTCCCGAGCGCGGTGACGTGATCGCCCTCGATGCGCGTCGCCGTGTAGCGACGCTTGAGCGGATTGTAGCGTACGATCACGTCCCACTCGGTCTGGCGCTTCAGGTCATCGAAGAATCCCGCCGCGCCCCACAGCTCGAGACGATAATGCAGGCGAGCGGGAAATCCGCTGTGCAGCATCTCCCGAATGTTGCGGTCGGAGAATATGTGAAGGCTGCGCACCATCGGCGCGCCGCGCACGCCGCCAACAGCGGGCGCGAGATCGACCTCGATGCGCGCGGGCGCCTGCGCCGCCGCTCGCCCGAGCGGGAGAGCGGCGATTACCGCCACGAGGAGCGCGCGGAAAAGTTTTCGCACGCTAGAAGCGGTGCCTCAGGCGAATGACCAGATTCGCCCCGTTGCTCCAGTCGGTGAGCGACTTGGCGACGTAGACGCCAATGTAGTGGAGGTCCACACCGGCGCCCGCATCGTACTTGAAGGTGCTCAGCGACGGAAACGACGTCGACGGATAGCGCAGCTCGCCGAACTGTGGACCCGTGATCCATCCGCGTCCGCCATCCGCAAAGGCGACGAGCGCGACATCGCGATCCACGCGAAAGCGCTGGGCGCCGTCAGCATCCTTGCGGCCGAACAGTCGGATGCGCGAGTCGTGGCGGAACTCGATTTGGCCGAGCACCATGCGGTCGCATTGCGCCGGAATCCCCGCGATTGGATTCGGACCGCCGTCGCAGGAGAGCACGTCGGGACCGTGCCCCGAATTTCGGAAATCGTACCCGGGGAGCGTACCCGCGCCGCCCAGCGCGAAGCGGCGCTCGAGCGGCAGCTCATCGCCACCGAAGCCCGCCCCCAACACGAGCCTGAAGTTGAGCTGCGCCTGCGGCGACACCCGGTTGTAGCGCGTGAAGTCCGCGAGGACTCGCGTGAATCGCGCCCGCTCGGTGGTTCCAGCCGCGCTGTCGCGCGCGAGGATCGTCGTGGGGCCGAGCGTGAGCCGGTCGGTGCCGCCCGTCTCGAACGATGCGTCGATCAGCCATCCCGTCCACGGATCGCCCACGTTGTTGCGCGTGTCGAGACGGAAGAGCGCCTCGCCGAGCCACACCCTCCCGTCATCGAGCACGGGATTCGGCCGCCATATCGAGCCATCCCTGAACAACGTGTACGGGTCGCGCGTCGCGCGCGGCTCCCACCGTTCGTTTCGCACGCCCAGCTCGAGCGACAGCTTGCGCCCATCGTGCGCGCTCACCCACGCATGCACGCCCTTCGTGTTGTAGTAGTCGCGATAGTCCCGGTGCAGGAAGAAGCTCGCGAGCGACACCTCCGCGTCGCGCAGCTCCCACGATTCCGTCGGGGTGACGACATCGTAGCCCGCGATGCCGAAACGCAGGCTGCCGACACCGCCAACCGTCAGTTCGCTGCTCGCGTTCCAGCCGCGATTATCGCCCTTCCACGCGAAGTCATCGGCTGACCGATAGATCCCGAGCGCGGACATGCGGAGCACGCCAATCCCGGTGTTCTGGCGAATCGATGGCCCCGCGATTATCGGCAGCCCCTCGACGCGATTGTACGGACCGCCTTCGATGATGAAGCCGTGACGCTGGCGCACGTGGCGCCTGAGCCAGTGCTTGAACCAGCTCGCATCGGGAATCTCCGCACCTTCTGGCGATTCGGCGATGATCAGTTCGCCCGCCTGACGGAACTTCAGCGCGTCACTGTGCGCGCGACTCTCTCCGCCCACGTGCGCGCTGTCCGCGCCCGTGATCGTGCCGCCGGTGACGATGACATCCTTGTCCACGTGTCCGGTGGGCGCGATCGTCACCGAGCCGTTGACGACGATCACGTCTCCGTGCACCAGCCCGGCGATCGTGAGCGGCCCCCACAACACCGCGACGTTCCCGTTCACGGAGTCGCCGGCGGCAACCGTCGTCGCGCCCGTGTGGCGAAGCGCCGCGATGCTGTTGAACAGGTACGCGATCTCCGAGGCGTCGTCGTACGACAACCCCGGCGGCGTGCGTGTCCACCGCCTGCGCGCGGGCGCGCGGCGCGAGCGCGGCCGCCGCGACCATCGCTCCCGCGATCATCAGCGCCGCTCGCCGCGCGCGCATCATGTGCCGTTCCATTCGATCGACAACCTCCGCATGCGCCGATACAGATTCGGACGGTCGGTGCGAAGCCGCCGCGCCGCCTCGGCCACATTTCCATTCGCCGCCGCGAGCGCCTGCGAGATCAGCACGCGCTCGAAGTCGTCGAGCGCGTCGCCAAGTGGTTTGTCGGTGTCGGCCACCGCGGGCATCGCACCGGCGGGCACGCTGCGATCGATCGCCAGCACCGCGCCCACGTCCGTCGCCGTCACCTCGGCGCCCGCGTGCAGGATGCCGAGTCGCTCCACGATGTTCGCGAGCTCGCGCACGTTTCCCGGCCACCGGTAGCGGCGCATCAGGTCGAGCGCGCCGGCCGTCCAGCGCGGCGCGGGGTAGCTGCCGCGCGCGCGGCCGAGCGCGGAGAAGTGGCGCACGAGCGCCTCGACGTCATCCGCGCGGTCGCGCAGCGGCGGCAGCGTCATCGGGATGACGTTGAGCCGGAAGTAGAGATCCTCCCGAAAGAGTCCGTCTGCCACGTGCTTCTCGAGATCCTTGTTGGTCGCGGCGACGATGCGGACGTTCACGGGAATCGGCTTGCCGCCGCCCACGCGCTCGATCTCCTTCGCCTCGATGGCGCGCAGCAGCTTCGCCTGCGCCTCGGCGCCGAGGTCGCCCACCTCATCCATGAACAGCGTGCCCTGGTCCGCGAGCTCGAAGCGACCGATGCGACGGTCCGTCGCGCCCGTGAAGGCGCCGCGCTCGTGACCGAACATCTCGCTCTCGACGAGGTCGCGCGGAATCGCCGCGCAGTTCACGCGCACGAACGACTTGTCGCGGCGCGGGCTCCCGTAGTGAATCGCGGCGGCGACGAGCTCCTTCCCGGTGCCCGACTCGCCCATCACGAGCACCCTCGCGTCGCTCGGCGCAATTCGGGCGATCAGCTCGCGCACGCGCTCCATCGCGGCGCTGCTCCCCACCATCTCGCCCGTGAGTCCGAACTCCTCGCGCAGCGTCTGCGCCTCGCGACGCGCCTTCCGCAGCTCGAGCGCCGAGCGGATGGTCAGCAGCATCGCCTCGTGTGTCAGTGGCTTCTCGAGAAAGTGGAAGGCGCCGAGCTTCGTCGCGCGCACCGCGTCGCTGAGCTCCGCACGCCCGCTCATCATCACGATGGGAAGGGCGGGGAACTGTTCGCGGAGCTGTCGCAGCGCTGCCATCCCATCGAGCTCGCCCGGCATCATCAGATCGAGCAGCACGGCATCCGGCTCGCGCTCGGTCGCAGCGCGCACGCCCGCGGCGCCGTCGGCCGCGGCGCGCACGCTGAAGCCCTCGGCGCTGAGGATCGCGCCGACCATGCGTCGGATGTTCGGCTCGTCGTCGATGACCAGAACCTCCGACATCGGCTACGGCTGCCGCGGCGGAAGTGACTGCTGCCGGTCGCTCAGCAGCTTCGTCGTGAAGCGTTGACCCTCCGAGATCCGTTCCACTTCGACCGCGATCGAGTCGATCGCCTGCTCCATGCGCTCCAACCGGCCCTGCAGCTCGAGCGGGATCTTCGGTTGTATCGCCTCTCGGTCCATCCTGCGCGCGATCGCTCGTGCGATCGGCCAGCCGATCGCCGTCACGCCCATCATCGATGAAGAGAACGATCGGTATCAGCTCGCCTGGAATGTCCATCACTCCTCCGTTGCACTCGTTTCGACGGCGCCCCCGTCGATGGGGAGCGCCATCACGATCTCCGTCCCTTCTCCCACCGTGCTCTTTGCTTCCACCGTCCCGTGATGCGCGAGAACGGTCTGCCGCACGATCGCGAGGCCGAGTCCCGTGCCGCCCGGCTTGCTCGTGACGTAGGGCTGCCAGATCGAAGCGAGGCGCTCCGCCGGAATTCCGGCGCCCGTGTCGCGCACGCGCAGCTCGACCATCTCGCGCCCCTCGAACCACCGTCGCCCGACCACGATCGTCACCGTGCAGCCTTCACCGCACGCGTCGATCGCATTCAGCACGATGTTCGTGAGTGCGCGCGACAGGGCGTCGTGGTATCCGCGCACGAGCGGGAGGCCGTCCGCATGCTCCACATGCACTGGCACCCTCGCGGAGTTGAGCGATCGCGCCACCGCGCTCGCCAGCTCCACCAGGTCCACGTCGGCCGCCGTTCCCTCGGGGAGCGTGCCGAACTGCGCGAAGCTCCTCGCCATCACCTCGAGCCGGCGCGATTCGGTATCGAGCACGTCAATGATCTCCGCAATGCGGCTGTCGCCCTCGCTCGCGCGTCGCAGGCTCGTGACGGCGAGACGAATGGGTGTGAGCGGATTCTTGAGCTCGTGGGCCACGCGTCGCGCCGTCTCGCGGAACGCCTGGAGGCGCTCGGCCTCGAGCTCGCGCTCGCGGGCGGCCGCGAGCGCGTCGGCCATCTTTCGCATTCGTCGTCGAAGTGTGTCGAACTCGGGCGCTCCACGGCGCGGCGGACCTTCGGGGAGTGGTCGCCCGCGTGCAATGAGCTCCGTCCACTCCACGACCTCGTTCAGCGGCCGGCTCAACTGGCGGCTCAGAATGTCCCGCGGTGCGCGACGCGATGAGCGCCAGCAGCACGATCCCGATCGCGGCGACCGCCGCCGCGATCGCCACGGTGCGCGAGAACAGATAGCTCACACGCAATGCCTGCTCGAGCGAATTCGAGAGCACCTGTTCGTGCTCGGCGACCGCGGCTTCCTGGTCGGCGGTGAGCTTCGAGGCACGCGCCGCGGCGATCGCCTTGCGTCCGGTAGCCGCGGCGTGCTCCCACGGCGCGCGTCCGCTCAGTACCGGAAGCGCGTTGCGCACGAGCTCCGCCGCGCCCAGGAGCAGTACGCTCGCGGGGACGAGTGCGAAGAGCACGAGAGAGGAGGACGCGCGCCCGGAAGCTGAGCCGCTTCACCGAGTCATGTACGGCTGGGTTTTGGGGACTGTTTCATCATGCGACACTCAGAAGGTAGCCATCGCGTGGCGACGGCGTGTAGGGCGCGCCCTCCCTCAAGTGCCCAACTTGTTGTAGATTACGAGATTGTATGATTCTGGCCCGCCCCTGATGTCGTATGCCTGGACGCTTGAACGCGTCCTTGCCGCACGTGCCGGAGAACACCCGGAGCGCACGGTGTTGGTGGCGGACGGTCGCGCGCTCACGTACGCGCAGGTGAACGCGAAAGCGGCGGCTCTGGCCGCGGCGCTGGCCGAATTGGGAATCGGGGCGGGCGATCGCATTGCGATCGTGATGCCGAATTGGCCCGAATGGGTGATCTCACTCTTCGCGGCCTCGAAACTGGGTGCCACGGTGGTACCCGTGAACCCACGGCTCAGCTACCACGAGCTGAAGTACCAGCTTCGGCATGCCGAGGTGTCTGCGGTCATCGCGCTCGAGCGGCATCACGGCGTCGACTACCTGCAGCTGTTCGAGGACATGCTCGCTGAGCTGCCTGACATGCTTTACCTCATCACCGTTGGTGGCGAGGAGCTGTGGTACGACGACCGCATCTTCCAGTTCGAGGATCTGCTGTCGAGTGGGGCTGGGCGAGACCTTCCGCCGTTGAACGCCGACGACGATTCGGATCTCGCCCTGATGTACACGTCGGGAACGATGGGCAAGCCGAAAGGCGTGCGCCTCTCGAATCGAGCGATCGTCGAGACGGCGCAGCAAACCGGTGAGCTCCTCGAGATGGAGCCGGTGGATCGCGTTTTCGCGATGGTGCCGTTCTTCACGACGTTCGGACTGTCTGTGCTTGTCGGCGCGCTGACGGCAGGCGCGACCCTGGTGTTGCAGGACGAGTTCGACGCCAGCGGTGCAGTAGCGCTGTTGCAGCGGGAACGGGTCACCGTGATGCACGGTGTGCCCACGATGTATCAGCTCCTCATGCGCACGCCGGATTTCGATCCGGCAGCGTTCCCATCGCTTCGCGACCGGCGTCGTTGCCGGCGGAGCGGTGAGTGAGGAGCTGGTGAGGCGCATTCGGCGCTGGTGCAACGTGCAGCTCGCATACGGGCTCACGGAAACCGGACCGACGATGACGATGACACGCTTCAGCGATCCGGCGGACAAGCGGCTCACCACGGTGGGACGCGCGCTCCCCGGTGTCGAGATCAAAGTGGTGGACATCGTCACAGGTGCGCTGCACGGGCCCGAAGCGGTCGGCGAGATTGCCGTCCGGGGGCCGAATGTAATGCACGGTTATGTTCGCATGCCGACGGAGACCGCCCGGTCGTTCTCCCCGGAAGGCTTCTTCCTCACTGGTGATCTGGGGATCATCGACGAGGAAGGCTACGTGCGAATCGTGGGACGCCGCAGGGAGACGATCGTGCGCGGAGGATTTCGAATCTATCCGCGTGAAGTCGAAGATCAGCTCCGTGCGCATCCCGCGGTGGACGACGTCTGCGTGATCGGTATCCCCCACGACATTCTGGGAGAGCTGGTCTGCGCGTGCGTCGTTCCCGTTGAAGGAGCGGTCATCACTGGCGGCGAGCTGAAGGCGTTCGCCCGCGACACGGTGGCCGAGTACAAATTCCCTGATCTCGTTCGCTTTTTCGATGCCTTCCCGATGACCGGGAGCGGAAAGGTGCGGCGGCGAGAGCTCGAGCGCATGGTCGCGCTCGATCACACCGCAATGAGCTCCGCCATTTGAGCTCGCATACTCGATAGGAAGTCATGACCCCGAGAAACAACCGTCCCGTTTCCTCGCCCCGCCCGGCCGCCGTTCCGATTCACCGCGGTCCGCAGGCGATGTCTCCGGTGGCGGCATCACCGTACACCCCGGCGCCTTTTCACACCGCGCCAAACGCCGCACTGCTCATCGACTTCGACAACGTCACGATGGGCATCCGCTCCGACCTCGGCCACGAGCTCCGCAGCCTGCTCGGCTCCAGCATCATCAAGGGAAAGGTCGCAGTGCAGCGCGCCTACGCCGACTGGCGCCGCTATCCGCAGTACGTGGTGCCGCTCGCCGAAGCTCGATCGACATGATCATGGCCCCCGCGTACGGGTCGTCGAAGAAGAACGCGACCGACATCCGACTGGCGATCGACGCGATGGAGCTCGTGTTCAATCGCCCGGAGATCGGCACCTACATCCTGCTCAGCGGTGACTCCGACTTCTCGAGCCTCGTGATGAAGCTCAAGGAGTACGGCAAGTACGTCATCGGCGTCGGCATTCGCGAATCGTCGAGCGACCTGCTCGTGCAGAACTGCGACGAGTACTACAGCTACAACGCGCTCGCCGGCCTGGTGAAGACGAACGAGGAAGAGAACGTCAAGCACGATCCGTGGGAGCTCGTGGTCGAGGCCGCGACGCGGATGAAGCGCAACGGCGACGTGATGCGCTCCGACCGTCTCAAGCAGGTGATGCAGGAGATCGACTCGACGTTCGACGAGAAGGACCTCGGCATGGCGAAGTTCTCGCGGTTCTGCGCAGGAAGCGGCGCAGCGCGGACTCATTCGCGTGACGAAGCTCGAGAACGGCCAGATGGAAGTGGATGTCGCGGGCGACGGCAAGCTGATCGCGGGCACGTTGGCTTCCTCCTCGACAGACGTTGCACCTCGTCCGACGCTGGAGCGCGGCGGCGAGAGCGCCGAGGAGAGCGCGGCACGTCGCAGCCGTCGGGGTCGAGGCGGTCGTGGGCGCGGTCGCGATCGCGAGCCGCGCGCGGCCGAGAGTGCGGGTACGTCGGTCACGCCGGCGGACAGCGCGACGCATTTCTCGCCGTCGCTCGAGGAGCCGGTGATCGCACCGCCGGCCGAGCGTGCACCTACGCCCGCGGCGAGAAGCGGGGCCGAGCCCGAGATGGTCGGCGAGCGGCTCACGCGCGACGAGGCGCTCACACTACTCAGGAAGGCGGTGTCCGAGCTCACCACGAGCGTGGACAGGCCGGTTCCGGCCAGCGCCGTTCGCCGAAAGGCGCGCGAGCTGCTGGGACGCGACAGCGAGACGCTCGACGAGCGCTTCTTTCTGCGCATTCTTCGCGACGCGCACGACGCGGACGTCATCGACCTCCGCAAGCGCGGCGATGACTTCGAGGTTGCACCAGCCGCCGCAGTCGCGTCGGTTGCCGAGCAGCTTGCGGCAGCGGCGCCACCGGCCGCGGAGCCGAGTCAGTCTGCACGGAGCGCGGCCAATGCGGCGTCGCTTCGTCGCGGAATGCGCGGTCGAGGCCGCGGCGGCGAGATGCCGCCGGAGCTCCTGAATCTCGGCGTCATCGGCGGGCACACCCCGGTGGAGAACACTCCGCCTGCTGCGGTGCCGACGTTGGCACTGGTCCCCGAGTTCGAGCCGGAGCCTGAGGCGAAGGCCGCGCCGAAGAAGCGTGCGGGTCGCGCTCCCGCCGCGAAATCGGCTCGCGCAAAGAAGAGCGCGTCCACCGCGGCATCGGGCGAGAAGGCTGCGCCCAAGGCGAAGCGTCCGCGCGCCAAGAAGACCGCGGGTTCGACGGAGGCGTAGCGATGCCCACGCACGCCGCGGTTGTTGCGCGGCGGTCGCGGGCGAGCGCGGCTCTCCCGGCGAAGTTCTACGATCGAGACACCGAGCAGGTCGCCCGCGACCTGCTCGGTGCCGTTTTGCTCTGCACCACGGCGCACGGTGTGGCCAGTGGAAGGATCGTGGAGACCGAAGCGTACCTCGGCGAGCACGATCTGGCGTGCCATGCCGCAGCGGGGCTCACAGCGCGCACCAGGTGGCTCTACGGCGCACCGGGCACTGCGTACGTGTACTTCATCTACGGTGTGCACTGGTGCTTCAACGCCGTCACTCGCGCGGTGGGCTCACCGAGCGCGGTGCTCGTTCGCGCTGTGGAGCCACTCGATGGCGTGGAGCTGATGCGCGAGCGACGTGGCGCGGTGCGCGATCGCGATCTCACCAATGGACCCGGAAAGCTGTGTGAGGCGCTCGGAATCACCGGCGTGTTGAACGGGCAGCCGCTTCGGAAGAGCGCGATCGAGATCCTGCGCGGTGAGCAGATCCCCGATTCGCGTGTGCGGTTGACTCCGCGCATCGGAATCACGAAGAGCGCCGAGTGGCCGTTGCGATGGCTCGTGGCGGACAGTGCCTACGTGTCGAAGACGCCGAGGCATCTCAACCACGTGGAATGAAAAACGGCGACGCTACCGAGCAGCGCCGCCGTTTCTCCTCCACCCCAAATCTGTGCGCGATTACGGCGTCTTGTCGATCGAGCTGCCGACGTTGTAGCGAATTCCGGCTTCGAGAATGTAGGTCGACCGGCCGTTGAAGAAGAAGTTCGCGCGGGCCGGCATGTACGTCGCCTGACCGAACACCGAGAAGCGACGGTACTGCGCCTGTGCGCCGCCCATGATGATGAAGGCCGCGCGGTCGCGCTCATCGTGCACCGCTTGCGACACGACATCCACCTGGTCGGGATCCGTGATCTGACTCTGATCGACCGTGGCGTGCTGAATGAGATTGAGCGAGAGTCCGACGCCGCCGTACGGGCGAAGGGAGCCCCAGTTCACCGGAAAGGCGAGCAGCGCGGCGGTGTAGCGGCGCGAATCCTTCAGCCCGACGTTGACCTGCTGGCCATTGCCGTCGAAGACGTAGCCCGTCGCGGTGAAGAACGCCTGCTCGGCGCTCAGGTAGAGTCCCGCCTTGCTGCGTGTGATCAGCCATTCGGCGCCGATCAGCGGAGCGGTCTTGTTCTCGATGCCGGTGGAGAAGTTCATGAGGCCGGCCTTGGCTCCCCAGAACCAGGCATTCTCGAACAGGCGATTCGACTGGGCAGCGCTGACGATGGGCGTCAGAGCCACGAGGGCGAGCACGGAAGACATCCAACGGACCGTGCGCATGGTGTGACTCCTCATTCTTTGTTCGGGCAGGAGGGTCTAATTGCGAGTGGCGGAGCCGCCACCGGTGAGCAAGGCGTTGAACAGCATGCGGAACGTGCCATACGACTGACCACGGTGCTGCGGACGAAAGCCGAACATCACGACGTGTCCGCCGCCAACCGGCGCGGATATCGCGGCCGCTTTGCCCGCGATCTGTGATGCTCCCTGCAGATATCCACTCAGCAGAATGTCTTCCCCACGATCGGGGTATCGTGCGATCACTCGTACTTGCGACGCGGCGCCGACGTCGAACGTCACGGAGTTCGTGAAGTACACAGCAGCCGTATCGGGCATTCCGTAGCTGATTGCGTTGGTCGTATCGACGAGCACTCGCAGGATCGAGCCCGGTGCGTACAGCGGCTCCGCACTCTCTCCAGCGCCCGGCGCGCGCGATCGTGTCTCGTCTGTCAGGCGGCGCGGCACGACGATCCGTTTGACCGGAACGCCGAGCGATTCGGTCGCCAGCTCCGATGCATGGTCGAGGAGCACCAGCGTACCACCATTCGTGACGAATTCCCGGATCGCAGCGATACCGGCAGTGCCGAGCCCACCGGCGTAAGGAGGGGGTGTCTCACGAGGAGAATTCCCGTCTCGCATCTCCCGCAGGCTCATGTCGGGGACGAGCAATACATCGAAGTGGTCACGCAACTTGCCCGCTTTCGCGACCGAATCGGTCAATGAGACGTAAGGGAGGTGGAACTGTTCGAGCACCCAGCGGCACCAGCCCTCGTCCATGTTGCCCGTCCAGGGTCGGTAAATGGCGATGCGGGGGAGGCGAGTGAGGGCGTAGCTGTTCCCCTTGCCGCTCCTGCCGGCGCCCGCGGTTATGGTCACGCGATGCTTCGACGCCAAGGTCCGCGCGATGGTTGCGAAAGCTCCCGTGTTGGCGGCGTTGATCGATCCCCTTCTCTGACCATCTATGGTATTCATCATGTCGACCCGTTTCATCACTTTCGGCATCACGGCGAGCGCGCGAACCCGGACGCCCATCTGCAGGGGAAGCGTCCATCCGGTGACGTCGTACGGCTGCTCCGGCGGACCGCCGGGCCAGAGCAGTCGCTTGGGATAGTGCTGAACCTCGAGCAGATCCTTTGCGTGAGCGCGATAGGGCTGCGCCATCGGCACGACGATCGAGCTATCGGTCATCGCCAACTCCACGCCGCCCATGACGAGCGCATCTTCCATTCGCATCGCCGCGGACGAATCTCGCTGCGCGACGGGAATCTCCCACGCCTTTACTGAATCGCTCTCGCCAATTGCGATCTGCCTGCGCCCCAGCGTGACGAAGTCGCGCACATATCTCTCGCGCTCCGTGCTCGCGGAATGCACCGTCGCCTCGCTCGCGATCAGCTCGTAGTCCACGATGTCGCGGAGCGTCCAGCGCCCCGCCTTCCATGGGATTCGGAAAGTTCACCGACCGCTCGTACCTCGGCAGTCCGCGCTCGTGTCCCGTGAGCTCCGAGTCCACCTGCACGATCGGCGTCGCGACCTTCACGCTTGCCGCTTCGGTGAGCAGCCCGATCATGTTGTGCCGCGCCGGCGTCGACCGCGCGCCACCGTGCCACCACATGTCGTACACGGCGTGATCGACCACCCCCGTTTTTCCGCGCGACTCGAGCGCGCTCGACATCTCCGCGCCGATCAATCCGATCCCGCGCACGATCAGCGGATCGATATTCGGATCGACGGGATCGAGGAATGGCGGAACGAATAGCCGCGAACCTTCGGAGCCCTGTTGATGCACGTCGTAGAAGATCTCCGGCAGCCATTCCCTGTAGAGCGCACGCGTGACGAGCTTCGTCTCCACTTGCGTCATCATGAACCAGTCGCGGTTGTCGTCGTGCCCCGTGTACTTGTTGTAGATCCAGGGCATCTCGCCGCCCTCCCACTTCGTTCCGAGCTGCGACCGGTACCACTCGACGACCATCTCCTCCCCGTCGGGATTCACACTCGGGATGAGTACCACCACCGCATTCTTCAGCTCCGCCTGCAGCGTGTCGTTCGTGGTGAGCCGGTAGGCGAGCTCCATCGCCATCTGTGACGACGCGATCTCGTCCGAGTGGATGTTGCACTGGATCACGAGCACCGCCGGCTGGTGCGCGTAGAGCGACGCTTCATCCTCGGAGTTCAGGATCCGCGGATCGGCGAGCTTTCGCTGCGCGGCGAAGATTTCTTCGCGCCGCTTCACGTTCTCCGGCGTCGAGACGATCGCCGCAAATAGTGGCTTACCCATCGTCGTCTTCCCGAGCGTCTCGATCGACACCGCCGGCGTCGCCGCCGCGAGCTTCTCGAAGTAGCCGACGATCTGCGGCCAGTCCGCAAGCTTCCGGTCCGCTCCCACGCGATAGCCGAGCACGGACTCGGGCGTCGGAATCGAGCTCCCCTGCGCAAGAACGCCCGCGGGGACGAGTCCCGACGCGAGCGTGAATGAGGCGGCAAACGAAATGAGCGAGCGAGCGCTACGAGCTCGCGACCTGAGCGACATGGGAGGATCTCCGCATTGGAAGTTTTCGGTTTGTTTCGCGCGCGACGGCGCTACTTGAGCAGTCCGACCGCCTTGCCCACCTTCTTGAACGTCGCGACCGCGAAGTCCAGATCGGCCTTCGAGTGCGTCGCCGAGAGCTGGCACCGGATCCGCGCGTGCCCCTGCGGCACCACCGGAAATCCGAATCCGGTCACGAACACGCCCTCGCGCAGCATCCGCTCGCTCATCTCGAGCGCCAGCGACGTTTCGCCGACGATGATCGGCACGATCGGAGTGTCGCCGGCGAGCGGCGAGAAGCCCGCCTCGGTGATCGCCTCGCGGAAGTACTTCGCGTTGTCGTGCAGTGCCTTCACGCGCTCCGGATGCGCCTCGATGAACTCCACGGCGGCAAGCGCGCTCGCGGCTACGGTGGGCGGGAGTGCATTCGAGAAAAGCTGCGGACGCGAGCGCTGCGTCAGATAATCCGTGAGCGACGCCGGCCCCGCGGTGAATCCACCCGCGGCCCCGCCCAGCGCCTTGCCGAGCGTCGACGTGATGACGTCGACATCACCGAGGACACCATAATGCTCGGCCGTGCCGCGCCCGGTCTTGCCGAGCACGCCCGTGGCGTGCGAGTCATCCATCGCCACGATCGCATCGTGCGTGTGCGCCAGCTCCAGAATCTCTGGCAGCTTCGCGATGTCGCCTTCCATCGAGAAAATACCGTCGGTCCAGATGATCCGGCGGCGCGCGCTCTTCGCTCCCTCGAGCTTGGCACGGAGATCGTCCATGTCCGAGTGCTTGTACACCGCCGTCGTGCACTTCGTGATGGCTTTGGCGAGCCGCACCGAGTCGATGATCGACGCATGGTTCAACGCGTCGGAGATCACGAAGTCGCCCTCCTGAACGACGGTCGCCGTGAAACCCTCGTTGGCGTTCCACGCCGACACGTACGACAGCGCCGAGGCCGTGCCGCTGAAGCGCGCCAGCGCCTCCTCGAGCGCGCGGTGCACGGTGAAGGTGCCGCAGATGAAGCGCACGCTCCCCGTTCCCGCGCCGTACTTCTCGAGCCCCTTGCGTCCCGCCTCCACCACGCTCGGCTCCGCGCACAGCCCGAGGTAGTTGTTCGACGACAGGATGAGCACCTCGCCCTTACCCTCCATCGTCACGTGGGCCGCCTGCGGCGAGTCGAGATAGTTGAGCGTCTTGTAGACCCTGTCGCGCTTCAGGTCGTCCAGCTGCGACTGCAACTCCCTCGAGAATTTGTCGTTCATCGGATCACGCGATGTCGAAGATGACTTTGCCGGCGGCGCCCGACTTGATTGCGGAGATCGCGTCGTCGGCCTGCTCGAGCGGGAAGCGATGGGTGATGACCGGCGTCGGATCGAATTCGCCCGAGCGAAGGAATCGCGTCATCTGGTGCCAGGTATCATACATCCGTCGCCCCGTCACCCCATAAACCGTCAGACCCTTGAACACGAGCTCCGTCGCGAAGTCGAACGTCATTGGCTTGGCCGGGACGCCCAGCATCTGTATGCGCCCCGCCGGCCGGACGAGCTTGAACGCCTGGTGGATCGCACTCGGCACACCGGACATCTCGAGCACCACGTCGACGCCGAACTCGGTGACGCGCTTTACCAGCGCCTCCACCTCGTCGGGATGCACGACGTCCGTCGCGCCCATCTGTCGAGCGAGCTCGAGCCGCGTGTCGTTCACATCCGAGCAGATTACACGCGACGCGCCCGCGGCGCGGCAGATCCCCGCAGCAAAGATCCCGATCGGTCCGCAACCGGTGATCAGCACCGTCGCGCCCGGAATCTCCGCGGTGAGCGCGGTGTGAAAGGCGTTCCCCATCGGATCGTGGATCCCGCCCACATCGTACGAGATGTTGTCGTCGAGATGCCAGACGTTCGTCGCCGGCATCGCGATGAACTCCGCGAAGCAGCCGTCGCGATCGACGCCGATCACCTTCGTGTACGGGCACGCGTGTGCGTTCCCCGTGCGACACAGCGTGCACCGCCCATCCACGATGTGCCCCTCGGCCGTCACCCTGTCGCCGACGTTCACGTCGGTCACCATCGAGCCCACCTGCGTCACATTGCCCGCGAACTCGTGGCCGACGGTGAAGGGTGGCACGCAGCGGCCGCGCGCCCAGTCGTCCCAGTCGTAGATGTGAACGTCGGTGCCGCACACGCCCGCGCGCCGAACCCTGATCAATACTTCATTGTCGCGGATCGTCGGCACCTGAACATCACGGAGCACAAACCCCGGTCCCGCCGCCTGCTTCACCAGCGCTTTCACCGACGTTCCTCGATTGCGGTTGCGTTGCGAGTCACGAATTGCCGCGAGAAAGGTCGCATGAGACCAGCCCGAACGGTAGCGGGTTGGCGTCGTATAACGTCCCGCGATGCCCGCGCGACAGTCGCGAAGCTGATCCGCGACCGGGGAACACAGGCACTAACAAATTGATAACACGAATGAACGGAACTCACGGACCTTAACGGCCGAGCGTGAATGCGAATTGGCAGGTTCCTCCGTTCAGTGCGTTCCGTCCGTTCGATTCGTTTCTCACCTTGTGGGCACTTGCCCTGAGCGGCAGTCGTGGACGAGCACCACCGAAAGAGAGATCGCCGCCAGGAAACGATTGCGAACTCCCAGCATTCTAGAACGTCGTCGCGATCTGGCCGCCGTCTACCGGAATCGCCACGCCGGTGACGAAGCTCGCGCGCTGCGACGCGAGGAACGCAACCACCGCCGCCAGCTCGGCGGGATCACCGGCGCGGCCGAGCGGGATGAGCTTGCGGCGATCTCGCAGCATCTGATCGATCGTGCTGTGCATACGCTGCGACGCGACGGCGGCGAGCGACATTGCGCGATCGGTGTCGAAGTGGCCGGTGAGAATCGTGTTCACGAGCACGTTGTCGTGCGCGCACTCCGTCGCGAGTGTTTTGGCAAAGCCCGCGAGTCCCGCGCGCGCGGTGTTCGATAATATCAGCGATGCGATGGGCTGCTTCGCGGCCGTCGAGGTCAGGAAGATCACGCGCCCCCACTGTCGCTTGCGCATCCCCGGAACCACCAGCTGCGCGAGCCGAATCGACGAGAGCAGGTTGAGCTCGATCGCGGTCACGTATTGCTTGAATGTCGTCGACTCGAAGTTCGTCGATGGCGGACCGCCAGCATTCGCCACGAGAATATCGATCGGCCCGAGCGTCGCCGTCGCTTCGGCGATCGCCGCCGCCGTCGCATCGCTGTCGGTCACGTCGGCCACGAGCGGAAGAATCCTGCGGTTCGAATCCGCCGAGATCTCCGCAGCCACGCGCTCGAGCTCCTCCCTGCGCCGCGCGATCAGCGCTACCGACACGCCCTCAGCTGCCAGCGCGCGCGCACAGGCGCGTCCCAGTCCGCTGGACGCCCCGGTAACGAGTGCGACCTTTCCGTCGATGCCGAGATCCACTCAGTCGCCTCCATTGGTTTCGTTTGCGCTGCACACCCATAATAACGGAAACGCGTGCAGCCGGCGACGCGGGGAGAGGCCGAACCTCCATGAGAATTCCTCCGTTCGCTGGGGTGCATCGCGCACGTTGTCGCCCGTCGAGATCGCCCACACGTCTCTCACGTCTTCCGAAAAGCGGCGAACAAATAATTTTCGCTCAACGAATGCGCTATTGCGTGCGTTTTTTTACATTCCTATATTCGCGCCGGACAACTGGCGCCCGTCGCCGAGGAGATGAGTGGCTCATTCCAGACGTGAGTTTCTGCAGCTGTCCTCTGCCGCGGCATTGGGGCTCGCGGCGTACCGCCTCCCTCCGCAGTACCGCATCGCGAGTCCCTCAGCGCCACCGCTGAGCGATCCCACCTTCAAGGAGCTCGCAATGCGCGCGCTCGATACCGCGAAGTCCTCCGGCGCCGAGTACGCGGACGTTCGCATCAGCCAAAATCGCAATCAGGCCATTCAGACGCGCGAGCATCGCGTGCAGTCGCTCAACGACGCCGAGACCTTCGGCTTCGGCGTGCGCGTGCTCGTGAAGGGTTCGTGGGGATTCGCCGCGAGTCGCGACCTCTCGCCCGACGAGAATGGTGCGGGTGGCGCGGCAGGCCGTCGCGCAGGCGCTGGCGAATCGCGCGGTGCTCGAGCGGCCGGTGGTGCTCGCGCCCGTCACACCGACGGCGAACGGCACTTGGCGCGGCCCCGCCGAGATCGATCCGTTCGATGTGCCGATCGAGGAGAAGGTCGCGCTGCTCCTCGATGCGAACGCCGCCGCGCTCAAGGTCGCGGGCGCCAAGTTCGTGAATTCGGGAATGTTCTTCCTGCGCGAGGAGAAGACGCTCGCCACGAGCGACGGCACCTACGTCGTGCAGACCATTTTCCGATCGCAGCCGCAGATGACCGTCACGGCAGTCGCACCGGACTTCTCCGACTTCCAGTCGCGACAGTCGAACGACATTCAGCCAATGGGGCGCGGCTACGAGCACGTGCGCGATGCGAAGCTCGTGGAGAACGCCACGCGCTGGGCCACCGAGGCGGTGCAGAAGCTCGGCGCGAAGCCGGTGGACGTCGGCCGCTACGACCTCGTCCTGCACCCCACGCATCTCTGGCTCACTATCCACGAGTCGATCGCGCATCCCACGGAGCTCGACCGCGCCATGGGCTACGAGGCCAATTACGCCGGCACCAGCTTCGTGTCACCGCCGCAGAAGATGCTGGGCACGCCTGCGCTACGGTTCCGAGATCATGAATATCCAGGGCGACCGCTCGCAGCCGGGCTCGCTCTCCGCGTGCGGATGGGATGACGAGGGCGTCGTTCCCGACACCTTCCTCATCATCAAGCAGGGGATCGTCAGCGACTATCAGACGACACGCGAACAGGCGCCCTGGCTCGACTGGTGGTACAAGAAGCAGGGAAAGCAGACGCGTTCGCACGGGTGCTCGTACGCCCAGTCGTGGGAGGACATCCAGTTCCAGCGCATGCCCAACGTGTCGCTGCTTCCCGGGGAGAAGGAGCAGTCGTTCGAGGATCTGATCTCCGCCACGGACAAGGGTATCGCCATAGTAGGCGAGGGGTCCTTCTCGATCGATCAGCAGCGCTACAACGCGCAATTCGGCGGGCAGCTCTTCTATGAAATCAAGGGCGGCAAGATCGTCGGCATGCTCAAGGACGTCGCGTACCAGATGCGAACACCGGACTTCTGGAACTCGATGGACATGATCGGCGGCAAGAAGAGCTATCAATTGGGCGGCGCCTTCAACGATGGCAAGGGACAGCCGAGCCAGTCGAATGCGGTGAGTCACGGCTGCGTGCCGAGTCGCTTCAAGCAGATCAACGTGATCAACACGGGGAGGAAGGTATGAGCCCCCGGTCACTGTTCGATCCGCCCGGCTTCCTCTCGAAGGAGGATGCGCAGGCGCTCGCGAAGCGCGTGCTCGCGTTCGCCAAGGCCGAGCAGACGCGCGTGTCGATCATCGCTGGCGCGCGCGGGAATACGCGATACGCCGTGAACCAGGTGTCGAGCGGCGGCGACAACGCAAACGTCATGGTATCGATCCGCAGCTCGTTCGGAACGCGGAGCGCGAGCACGACCACGAACAAGCTCGACGACACGTCGCTGCGGGCGTCGGTGGATCTGTCGGAGCGGCTCGCGAAGCTCGCCCCCGAGGATCCGGAGGCGATGCCCGAGCTCGGCGCGCAGACGTACGACGAGTCGCCGGGGTGGAGCACGGTCACGGCGAATCTCGATCCGGCCGGACGCGCGGCGGCTGTGCGCGCCGTCACGGAGCCCGCACGCGCGGCGAAGCTCGCGGCCACCGGCTACATTGAGTCGGATGCGCGAGCCAATGCAATCGCGACGAACAAGGGACTGTTCGCATACGGACGGCAGACCGGCGCGGCGATGACCACCACCGTGCGCGCGCCCGACGGCAGCTCGAGCGGATGGGCCGGGGCCTCGCACACCGATTGGTCTCGCATCGATGCGGAGGCGCTCGGCGCGCGTGCCATTGAGAAGGCGCGCGCATCGATGAATCCCGTGGCGATCGAGCCGGGGCGCTACACCGTGGTGCTCGAGCCCACGGCCGTCGGGAATCTGGTCCAGCTGCTAGCCTTCGCACTGAACGCGCGCAATGCCGACGAGGGCCGCAGCTTTTTCACAAAACAGGGCGGCGGAAACAAAATCGGACTCAAGGTCGTAGATGAACGCGTGACGCTCGCGTCGGACCCTCTCGACCCTGATGCGGCGGCGCTGCCGTTCACTCCGGAAGGAGCGCCGGCGAAGAAAACGACGTGGATCGAGAATGGCGTCGTGCGCAATCTCGCGTACGATCGCTATTGGGCGCAGAAGCAGGGGAAATCGGCGACGCCGTTGATCGGATCGCTGAAGATGTCGGGCGGTACGACCAGCATGGATGAGTTGATTGCTTCGACTCAGCGCGGGATCCTCGTCACCAGATTCTGGTATATCCGACCAGTGGATCCGCGCACTGTCCTCTATACAGGGCTCACCCGCGATGGCACGTTCCTCATCGAAGACGGTAAGATCACGAAGGCCGTCAAGAATCTTCGCTTCAACGAATCCCCCGTGTTCATGCTGAACAATCTGGACGCCATGGGTCCGTCGGTGCGCGTGAGCGCGAGTGAAGACGGCAGCCCGGGATTCGCCATCGTGGTGCCATCCATCAAGGCGCACGACTTCAACTTCACCAGCCTGAGCGACGCCGTCTGATGACAGACCGAAGAGATTTCCTCAAAAAGAGCGCACAGGTCGCGGCCGCAGTCGCCGCCGCCAACGCGTGGAAGGCGACCGGAGGCGTGGCGAGTGCGTTCGCATCAGTCTCGACCCGACCGGTAGAAGAGCTCCCCGATTCAACGATTCGCGAGCTCATGATGACCGGGCTCAACGCCGCCAAGGCGGCGGGTGCAGGCTACGCGGACGTTCGACTCGGACGCCAACGTCAGAATTTCGTGTTCACGCGCGAAGATCACATCCAGAACGTCGTCGACACCGATTCGATGGGATGCGGCATTCGCGCCCTCGTCGATGGCACCTGGGGATTCGCCGCCACACGAAACCTCACGAAAGACGGCGTGTCCGCGGCCGCGAAGGAGGCTGTCTCCATCGCCAAGGCAAATCGGAGCGCGCGCGACAGACCCGTGGTGCTCACGCCGAATCCCCCGACGCCGAATGGCACGTGGAAGAGTGCCTACGTCACGGATCCCTGGTCGTGTCAGTGGAGGAGAAGGCTGCGCTGCTGCTCAAGGCGAACGCCGAGGCGATGAAGGTGAAAGGCGTCAAATACATCTTCAGTGGGCTGTTCTTCGTCAAGGAAGAGCGGAGCTACGCCAACACCGAAGGCACCGTGACGACGCAGACCGCCATTCGCTCGTGGCCGCTGATGCAGATCACCGCGATCAACGCCGACCAGAGCGATTTCCAGAATCGCACGAACATCGCTGCGCCAATGGGGCGCGGCTGGGAGTACGTGCTCGAGCGCGACCTCGCCGGGCACGCGCAGCAGTGGGGCGAGGAGGCGGCGCAGAAGCTCACGGCCAAGCCCGTCGAAGTCGGCCGCTACGATCTCGTGCTGCATCCCTCGCACCTCTGGCTCACGATCCACGAGTCGATCGGGCATCCGACGGAGCTCGATCGCGCGATGGGCTACGAGGCGAACTACGCCGGCACGAGCTTCGTGTCGCCGCCGGAAAAGATCCTCGGCCAGCTTCAAGTACGGCCCCGAGATCATGAACATCCAGGGCGATCGCAATCAGGAAGGGTGCCTCGCGCACCGATCGGATGGGACGACGAGGGCGTGAAGCCGGAGCCGTTCCTCATCATCAAGAACGGTATCGTTCAACGACTACCAGACCACGCGCGAGCAGGCGTCGTGGCTCGACTGGTAGTACAAGAAGGAAGGACAGGCCGACGCGCTCGCACGGCTGCTCATACGCCGACAGAACTGGGACAACGTGCAGTTCCAGCGCATGCCGAACGTGTCGCTGCTTCCCGGGCGACAAGGAGCAGTAGTTCGAGGATCTCATCGCCGCCACCGACAAGGGCATCGCGATCATCGGCGACGGCTCGTTCTCGATCGACCAGCAGCGCTACAACGCGCAGTTCGGCGGCCAGGTGTTCTACGAGATCAAGGGCGGCAAGATCGTCGGCATGCTCAAGGATGTCGCCTATCAGATGCGCACGCCGGACTTCTGGAATTCGATGGACATGATCGGCGGCAAGAAGAGCTACGATGATCGGCGGCAGCTTCTTCGACGGAAAGGGCCAGCCCGGACAGATCAACTCGGTCAGTCACGGCGCCGTGCCCGCGCGCTTCCGCAACATCAACGTCATCAACACCGGGAGAAAGGCATGAGCCGCCCCCATCGCGCTTTTGTCGCCGGAAACGGCGCCCGAATCCGGAGTCCTCACGGCGCGACGACGCGCAGGCCCTGTTCGAGCGAGCCGTCAAGCTGTCGAAGGCCGATGACGATCGAGATGCAGGTGAACGGCAGCCACACGGCCAACATGCGCTTCGCCGACAATCACATTTCGACGGCGGGAAGCGTCACCGACATGCAGCTCGTGGTGCAGAGCTCGTTCGGCGCGAAGCACGCGGTCGTCGTCGACGAACGACTTCTCCGACGATGCGCTCGAGCGCGCGGTGCGCAGAGTCGGAAGCGCTCGCGAAGCTCGCGCCGGATGATCCGGAAGCGATGCCGCCGCTCGGCGCCGCAGCAAGTACGATCACGGTGAACTCGCTACTTCGAATCGACGGCGCAGCTTACGGCGGCCGACCGCTCGAAGGCAGCGCTCACGGCACTCGCGCCGGCGCGAAGCGCGGGCGATCTTCAAGGCAGCTGGTTCATCATCACGGCAGCGAGACGTCGATCGCGGTCGGAAACACGAAAGGAATGTTCGCGTACCACCGTGCGACGCAGCGCGAACTACACACTCACCGTGCGCACGGCAGACGGCACCGGATCAGGGTGGGCCGGCGCCGATCATCCCGATTGGTCGCAGCTCGACTTCAAGGCCGTCGAGCGAGCGCGCGATCGACAAAGCGAAGCTGTCGCGCAATCCGGTGGCGATCGAGCCGGGGCGCTACACGGTGATTCTCGAGCCGCAGGCAGTCGGCGATCTCGTGCAGCTGCATCGGCTTCTTGCTCGATGCGCGCTCCGCAGACGAAGGTCGCAGCCCGTTCTCGAAGCAGGGCGGCGGTAACAAAGATCGGGGAGAAGATCGTCGATGAGCGCGTGACGACTCGTCTCCGATCCGCAGGATCCGCAGCTGATGACGCAGCCGTTCGATGGACATGGACTCCGCTGAATCGGCAGGTCTTGGTTGAGAATGGAGTGCTGAAGCAGTTATTCTACACTCGCTTCTGGGCGAAGAAGCAGGGCAAGCATTGCGACGGGTCAGCCGGCTTCGATCAAGATCGATGGGCGGGCCGACATCGATAGAAGAGATGATCAAGTCGCACCGACGCGGCGTGTTCGTGACGCGACTTTGGTACTTGCGAGAAGTCGATCCGCGAACGATGCTCTATACGGGACTCACGCGCGATGGTACGTTCCTGATCGAGAACGGCAAGTCTGACAAAAGCAATGCAGCAACTTTCGCTTCAACGATTCGCCGCTGTTCATGCTGAATAACCTCGAGATGCTCGGACCGTCCGTTCGACTCGCCGGAACGGAGCAAGGCGGCGACATCGTGATGCCGACGCATCAAGGTGAAGGACTTCAACTTCACGAGCCTCTCGGAGGCCGTGTAGAGATACGACGGATCTTTGGCGTCGTATCGCCCCACCGATCCACCGGGGGATCGGGCGGGCTGTTTCACTCCGGTCAATGGAGAATGAATCATGGCTACCAAGAAAAAGAAGTCCGCAGCGAAGAAGTCAGGCCGCAAGTCCGCCGGCAAGAAGAAGGCGACGAAGAAGGCGGCCAAGAAGCGCAAGTAGTGCTTCGACGTTGTGCATAGTAGAAAGAGAGGCCGGCGGATGTTGCGCCGGCCTTTTCTTTTTCGTACGGCGCGGAGTGCGCGAAGAAGTCGCTCCGGATGCACGACGCGCCGGCAGAGATCTGCCGGCGCGTCATCATCCTGGTCGGACCCGCTCGCGGAAAATCAGGCGGCGCGTGGTGCGCGCACCGGTTCATGCTCCGCATTGGTTTCGGGCGCCGGACCCCAGACGTACGCGAACACGGCCGGTGTCGGCTCTTCGCGACTGCCAAGCGAGATCACGATCCCGACGGGCTCGCTCGATTCTACAACGTGGGTGTTCGGCATGCGCACGTTCCTTTTAGTAGTACGGCTAGACAAAAGCCCCCGTAACGGTCGGGGGCCGCCCGCTACTAAAGCACCGTCCATGCCCTGGGTATGCCGCTCGCTCCGCACAGCGTAACACACTGCGGCATAATCGCTTGGATATTTCCTGCGACGGCCGCCCTTGCCACGGAGAATCGAATTGACACGTCCATGGGACGGTCAGCCGTGTCAAAACGCTACGCGACAGCCTTCCGGGCGAAAAATGTCTCGTTGCTCGCCGAGCCTTCCACGGTGGTCTGCCATCCATAGTAGGAAGCTTCCAGCTCCTCGAGCGGAACCAGCCTCACGCCTTCCGAGCTCGTCTCCACCACGTGCACGCCACCGTCCTTCGTTGCCGCCTGCAGTATCGACAGCGCCTTCTGGCGCTGAGCGGGCGTCAGCTCCATCAGCGCGGCCGCCGCGCACACCACGGCGCTGATCGGAAAGTCCGGCTCCCACGCCGCGAGGTCGCTCACCACTCCGCGGATCCGACTCGTGAGTCCGACGCCCGCTGCAGCATTGATCACGCGCTCGATCACGTCCTCGGTGGGATCGAGCGTGGTCACATTGCACCCGTTCGCCGCCAGATAGAGCGAGCGTCCCTCTTCGAGCGCGCCCGCCACGAGCACGTGTCCCTCGTGCGCCGCTGCGGCAGTGCGCGCGATCGCGCAGTCCGCGCGCATTCCCCATCGCTCCGGCTTCTTGAATTCCGCGAGCGCCTTCACCCGCCGCTTGCGCCACGTCGCGAACGTCGCGAGGCGCAGTCGCGCGCGGATGATGCGGTCCACCTCTTCGCACAGCAGCAGCTCTGTGAGTGCGAGCTGTTGCTGCGCTTCGAGCGAGGCGACAGCCTCATCCCCGATGCCCAGGATGATGCGTCGCGGCACCGATTCCTTGTAGTTCTCGATTTCCCGCTCCACGTACAGCTCGTACTCGTGCTGTAGTGAGCGTGGACGATGGGCCATGGAGTCAGCTGGTGAGGTCACGAGTAAGCTAAATGACTCGCGATGCGTTGCAAGCCCTTCACGCAGGCTCGACGTGCACGAGAACCTCCGCTACTCCGAGCTCCTTCGCGATTTTCTCCTCGACGATGTCGGCGATGTGATGCGCCTCCTCCACCGTCGTCGCCCCGTTCACGCCGATCGTCACCTCGGCGAAGAGCACGTCGGAGGCGATGGCGCGCGATCGAACTTTGCGCACGTCCACCACGTCCGGAATTCCGATGACGACGCGGCGAAGGACGCCCGCATCCACCACGCGCTCGTCGACGAGCAACGGCACGGTGTGGCGCACGATCTGGTAGCCGTTCCAGGCGATGAGGAGCGCCACTCCGATCGCGAGGAGCGCGTCGACCCATCCATAGCCACCGCGCGCCAGCACCAGCGATGCGAACGCCGCCGCCGTGACGTAGATGTCGCTGCGCGTGTGTGCCGCGTCCGCCATCAGAAAGTCGCTCTGCAGCTGCCGCGCGCGCCGGCGCTCGTACCAGACCACGCCAATGTTCACGAACATGGTCGCCGCGATGAGCGACAGGTCGGCGATGGACGGAAAGTCGGGATGCTCCCTGATGATCAGGTGTCGAACGCCCTCGCGGAACAGCTCGAAGCACGAGATCGAGAGAAAGCCGACGATGGCGAGCGCGCCGAGCGTCTCGAACTTCTGGTGCCCGTACGGATGGTCTTCGTCGGGCTCCTGCGACGCGACGCGCACGAGCGCGATGCCGACAATGTTGTTGAGCACGTCGAGCGCGGACTCGAGCGATGCGCCAAGCACTGAGAGCGCATTGGTGCGGACGCCAACGATGATCTTGACGGCCGCCACCAGCGCGTTCAGCACCAGGATCAGGATGAGCGTGTTGCGGACGGCTGGCTCGCGGGGTGTGCTCACGGCAGAAGGATGAACCGCTCGCCACGAGGCGGGCAATGCCGCGGTGTCGTCTCGGGCAGCGGTGCTTTAGCTTTCCCTCATGCCCGAGCTACCGGAAGTCGAAGAAGCGCGGACGCGGCTCGCGAAAGCTCGCCGAAGGAAAGACGATCGCGAGGCTGCGGCTGCTCCATCCTGCGTTCGCGAAGCGGATCACCCCTGGGCGACTGCGAGGGCTGAAGGGGCGTCGCATTGTGGGGGTGGAGCGGCGCGGAAAGCATCAACTCGTGCACCTCGACGATGGCCGCACGATCGCGATTCATTTCCGGATGAACGGCGACTGGGAGATCGGCACCGTCAGCGATGAGGAGCCGCGCTTCACTCGCGCGCAGCTCGAGCTTTCGGACGGCACGCGCGTGTCGCTCACGGACATGCGCGCGCTTTCGACGGTCGAGCTCTTCGACAAGGGCGAAGGCGATCCGGAGCTCGGCCCCGAGCCGTCGGACCCGGCCTTCAATGCCGACACGCTCGGTGTCTCGCTCGCGCGCAGAAAGGGCGAGATCAAGCCGGCGCTGCTCGATCAGAAGATGGTCGCGGGAATCGGAAATATTTATGCGTCCGAGGCGCTGTGGGCGGCGAAGATCAGTCCGAAGGCGAAGGCAGCATCGTTGAGCGCGCATCGGCGGGAGCGACTGATCGTGGCGATTCGCGAGGTGCTGTCGGAGGCCCCCGCGGGACGATACTGGGCGAAGCGCGAGGGTTCGCGGTGGAACGTCTACGACCGCGAGGGCGAGAAGTGCCCGCGGTGCGGCGCGACGATCAAGCGGATCGTGCAGGCGGGACGATCGACATACTACTGTCCGGTGGACCAGAAGAGCTGACGTTCGATCGCCGCGCGTGCTGGTGAAATTTCGCCGCACGGCGTGCACTAACAGGTTGTGAGGCGGACACCACGGATTAAACGGACCCTAACGGATAACTGCGAATCCGGGTCATGTCCGTTTTCTGTCCGTTCAATCCGTTCTTTTTCGTCTCATCAAATCGTTAGCGCTTGAGTACCCGCGCGTCGAGGATTGCGCGCGCGAGAATCAAGTCTTTTCGTGAGACTCTAGTCGAGCGCCTCCAGGAGCGCGCCCTTGATGTAGCCGCTCTCCGGAATCGTGAGCACCTCGGGATGATCGAGCGGCTGCCCGCGAAACTCGCGCAGCGCGATGCGGCGCCCGCTGTCGGCGGCAGCGTCTCGGAGCATGTCGCGAAAGAGCGAGGCCGAGAGATGAAAGCTGCAGCTCGCGGTGAAGAGCATCCCGCCCGGGTGAGAGCAGCCGCATCGCGCGCAGGTTGATCTCCTTGTAGCCGCGGATCGCGGCGTCGAGCGAGTGGCGCGTCTTCGCGAACGCGGGCGGATCGAGCACGATGGTGTCGTAGTGCGCCTCCGCGTGCTCCTCCGCCCGAAGAAATTCGAAGGCGTCGGTCTGCACGGTTTGAATGTTCGTGAGTCCGTTGCGGGCGGCGTTCTCGCGTGCGCGCGCGAGCGCGGGGCCCGAGGAGTCGAGCGCGGTGACGCTGGTGGCGTTGCGAGCGAGGTGCAGCGCGAACGACCCGTGGTACGCGAAGCAGTCGAGGGCGCGGCCGCGCGCGACGCTCCCGGCGAGTACGCGATTCTCGCGCTGATCGAGAAAGGCGCCGGTTTTCTGACCGTCCCACGGCGCCGCCAGGTAGCGGATGCCGTGCTCGGTCACCTCGATCTCGCGCGGAACGTCGCCGTGGAGTAGCTCCGTGGCGCGCGTGAGACCCTCTTTCGTGCGCACCGCGGTGTCGTTGCGCGCGAGAATGCCGTCGGGCGCGAGCAGCTCGCGAAGCGCGTCGACGATCGGCGTGCGGAACGCCTCGAGCCCTGCGCTCAGGAGCTGAATGACGAGCCATCGATCGTAGCGATCGACGATGAGCGACGGCAGTCCGTCGGCCTCGCCGTGCACGACGCGGTACGCATTGGTGTGTCCCGTGAGTGATGCGCGTCGCGCGAGTGCGCGCGCGAGACGGGTGCGCCACCACTCGCCGTCCAGCGAGGCGGACGCGTCGCGATCGAGGAGGCGGAGCGCGATTTCGGATTGCGGACTGTAGAGAGCGACGCCGAGTGGGCGGGTGCCGCGATCGGTGACGACGATGGCGCCGGCTGGAGCGGAAGGTGGGTGCGATGAGATCGCTGCGATAGATCCACGGATGGCCGGCGGCCCATCGTTCGGCGCCGCGCGCCGAAACGGTGGCGCGGAGTGCGGCGCGGGGCTCGAGTTTTTGTGCGGCGGCCATGGTGTGCGACATGGCGCGAAAGCTAACGGCAGCTGGTGGTGATTCCCCTTGAAGTGAAATAGGGTGCGGTTTATAGTTCGCGTCCCTCCGGAGTCATGTCACGCAAGGCAAATGATTTACACGCGTTGACAGCAATGCCGCGAGCGGTTAAAATGTGAGGCTATCCCGCACACTTTTTCGATTCTGAATTCGTGACGCGGCGCTATTTGAAAAATGATCATGGATGAGTAGATCGTGGGATATGAATTCTCATCGAGCTCGGAGCGAGCGGCGCGGATGACTTCTGCGTCGTGAGCGAAGAGATCGAATGTGATTGCAAGGTATCAAGTGTAGGTGCTCTGCTTGCTACGAACGATGTAGTCAAGCGAGCGAAGGCATGTGGAGGATGCCTGGGCACACGGAGGCGAGGAAGGCCGCGGTAAGCTGCGATAAGCCAGGGGGAGCGGCACACACGCACTGATCCCTGGATGGCCGAATGGGGAAACCCGGCGGGGAGCGATCCTCGTCACTCACCTTTACAGGCGAGAGCGAACCTGGGGAACTGAAACATCTCAGTACCCAGAGGAAGAGAAATCAACCGAGATGCCCTGAGTAGCGGCGAGCGAAAGGGGCCCGAGCCCAAACCGAGGGTGTTCGCACCCGAGGGGTTGTAGGACCCACAGACGCGGTCGAGCGAGTTAGCCGAAGTCCCCTGGGAAGGGGCGCCAGAGACGGTGAGAGCCCGGTAGGCGACAATGGGCCTCGATCGTAGTGGAGTTCCTGAGTAACGCCCGACACGAGAAACCGGGCGTGAAGCTGGGGGGACCACCCTCCAAGGCTAAAGACTCCCGTGTGACCGATAGTGAACGAGTACCGTGAGGGACAGGTGAAAAGCACCCCTGTGCGGGGAGTGAAAGAGATCCTGAAACCACATGCCTACAAGCGGTAGGAGGGCGGACCATGCTTTCGAGTGTGGTCGTGCCTGACTGCGTGCCTTTTGCATTATGATCCGGCGAGTTACTGCTCACGTGCGAGGCTAAGCTGGTCACCAGCGGAGCCGGAGCGAAAGCGAGTCCTGCAACGAGGGCGAGCGAAGTACGTGGGCGTAGACCCGAAGCCAGGGCGATCTACCCATGAGCAGGGTGAAGCTGGGGTAACACCCAGTGGAGGCCCGAACCGGTGTGGGTTGAAAACCGCTCGGATGACTTGTGGGTAGGGGTGAAAGGCCAATCAAGCCTGGAGATAGCTGGTTCTCCCCGAAATCTATTGAGGTAGAGCCTCGGGAGTGTAGATGTCAGCGGGGGTAGAGCGACTGGATGGGCGCGGGCGGCGAAAAGCCGTACCAACCCCAACCAAACTCCGAATACCGTCTGCAGGAAGCCCGGGAGGCAGTCGCTGAGCGATAATGTCCAGCGGCGAGAGGGAAAGAACCCAGAGCCACCGCTAAGGCCCCAAAGTGGCCGCTGAGTATAGCGAAGGATGTGTTCGTGCCGTGACAACTGGGAGGTTGGCTTAGAAGCAGCCATTCCTTGAAAGAGTGCGTAATAGCTCACCAGTCCAGCGTGAACGCGCCGAGAATGGTCGGGATTAAGCGGCCCGCCGAAGCGTGGCCTTGGTAGCGAGATTCGTCTCGTTGATCAGGGGTAGGGGAGCGTTCTGGGAACAGGGAAGGGGCCGTGGAAACGTTGCCCTGGAGTGACCAGAAGTGAGGATGCCGGAATGAGTACGCGCAAACAACAGTGAAAATCTGTTGCACCGAAAGCCCAAGGATTCCTGCGCCATGGTGATCAGCGCAGGGTGAGGCGGACCCTAAGGCGAGGCCCCAGAGGCGTAGCCGATGGACAGCCGGCGAAGATTCCGGCCCCGCATTGCGTACGTTATGACCCCGCAAGGGACACTGGAACGAAGGAGGAGCGGCTGTGTGGATAGGCCGTCGAACCGCGTAGATGTTGGGCAACCAATGTCGAGACGGGACCGCAAGCCCGAGGGGCAACCCGACGGCGAGTCTTCTGGAGTCGACAGTCGAGAAAAGCTTGCTGGGGCAGTGCGCGATGTGTCCGTACCGTAAACCGACACAGGTGGGCGAGGCGAGTAGCCTCAGGTGAACGAGTGAAACGTGGTCAAGGAACTCGGCATACTGATCCCGTAACTTCGGAAGAAGGGATGCCCGGTTCCGTGCGAGGATGGGAAACCACTCCTCAAGCGAGATCGGGTCGCAGTGAATCGGCCCAAGCGACTGTTTAGCAAAAACACAGGTGTGTGCCAAGCCGCACAAGGCGCCGTATACACACTGACGCCTGCCCGGTGCCGGAAGGTTAAGGGGAGTGGTTATCGGTCTTCGGACCGAGAAGCCGCGAGCCGAAGCCCCGGTAAACGGCGGCCGTAACTATAACGGTCCTAAGGTAGCGAAATTCCTTGTCGGGTAAGTTCCGACCTGCACGAATGGCGTAACGACTTGGGCACTGTCTCGACCACGTGCTCGGCGAAATTGCAGTCTCGGTGAGGATTCCGAGTCCCCGCGACAGGACAAAAAGACCCCATGCACCTTTACTGTAGCTTGCCATTGGACGGCGCACTTCACTGTGTAGCATAGGTGGGAGACGTGGAACCGGGGGCGCTAGCTCTCGGGGAGTCACCCGTGAAATACCACCCTGTGTTGTGTGCCGCCCTCACTGCGTCCGGCAAACCCGGACCAGGACCGTGGCAGGTGGGCAGTTTGACTGGGGCGGTCGCCTCCGAAAGAGTAACGGAGGCGCGCGCATGGTGCCCTCAGTGCGGTCGGTAATCGCACGACGAGCGTAACGGCAGAAGGGCGCCTGACGGTGAGAGCGACAGCTCGAGCCGATACGAAAGTAGGCCGTAGTGATCCGGTAGCCCGGTGTGGAGCGGCTATCGCGCAACGGATAAAAGGTACGCTGGGGATAACAGGCTTATCGCGCCCGAGAGTTCACATCGACGGCGCGGTTTGGCACCTCGATGTCGGCTTATCACATCCTGGGGCTGGAGAAGGTCCCAAGGGTCCGGCTGTTCGCCGGTTAAAGTGGTACATGAGCTGGGTTCAGAACGTCGTGAGACAGTTCGGTCTGTATCCGTCGTGGGCGGTGGAGTGTTGAGGGGCGCGGACCCTAGTACGAGAGGACCGGGTCGGACTGCCCGCTCGTGTCCCGGCTGTGGCGCCAGCTGCAACGCCGGGTAGCGATGGCAGGCGGGGATAACCGCTGAACGCATCTAAGTGGGAAGCCCCCCCCAAGATGAACACTCCCGGGAGCTTGACTCCCCTGAAGGGCCGTGAGAGACCATCACGTCGATAGGCCGCCCGTGGACATGGAGTAATCCATTCCGAGCGCAGCGGTCCTAATCGCCCGTGCGGCTTGACTACTATCTTGGAAGTCACCGCAGGCAGAGCATTACTGCTTGATAACACGCGTCAAACGCGTGCGTATCTCCATTACCTACTCATCCATTTTCATTTTTCGTTTCCCTGCACCCGTTCCGCTCCACTGTCCGGGTGCGCAACACCAAAATCGAAGCACAACGTCTACACGCTGGCGACTAGAGCGCAGGGGCCACACCCGTTCCCATCCCGAACACGGTCGTTAAGCCCTGCAGCGCCGATGGTACTCCGCCCGAGAGGGCGCGGGAGAGTAGGCCGTCGCCGGCACCCCCTTCGAGGCCCCCGGATTGCATTACGAATCCGGGGGCTTCGTCTATCCGCCCCAGCTCGCTCCCCACACCTGCACCCGATGTCCCGTACCCGCCTCATCACTCTCGGAGCTCTCGGCACCTGGATCGCCCTCAACATCCGGCGCAAGCACGACAAGCAGCTCGGCGAGCGCGTCGCCGCCGCCGCGCTCGAGGCGCTTCTCAATGCCATTGATGCCAACGACGCCCAAACAGGCGCGCACGTGCGACGCGTCGCCGCCTACTCGCTCGTGCTCGCGCGCGCGGCCGGCCTCAATGAGCACCAGTGCCGCACCGTCGAGCGCGTCGCGCTCTATCACGACATCGGGAAGATCAACGCGGCGCTCTTCGACATCGTCCACGACGACGAGAAGCTCTCCGACGATGAGCGCGCACTCATCATCACGCACCCACAGCTCGGCGCCGACGTCATCCGGCCGCTCAACGCGTTCTACCCGGAGCTCTACGAGGGCGTGCTCGCGCACCACGAGCGATGGGATGGCAGCGGATATCCGCGCGGCCTGCGCGGAACCGAGATTCCGCTGCAGGCGCGCATCGTCGCCTTCGCCGACTCCTTCGACGTCATCACCCACGGCCGTCGCTACGAGCGCGAGCGCTCCGTCAGCGTCGCACGCGACGCCATCGCCCGCGGTCGCGGCACGCAGTTCGACCCCGAGCTCACGGATCTCTTTCTGAGCGAGGCGGTGTTCGAGCAGATCGTCGAGGCGTTCCACGCCGCCAACTCGCCGCAGATCGTGCGCCCTGACCGCCGCGATGCCTCCGCGGAAGTCGGCGCGCCGGACATCACTTTCCGATGGCGGAACGGAGCGACCGCGCAGCCTCCTCGGGATCGGCAGCGCTGAAGAGCGCGCGAATCACCGCGATACCGCGCGCGCCCGCGGCGATCACCGCTGCCGCATTCGCCGCATTGATTCCGCCGACGCCCACCGCCGGACGCGCGCACAATACGGCGAGCCGCTCGAGCTCCGCGACACCGATCGCACCGCCCGCGTCCCCCTTCGATGCCGTCGCGTACACGGGACCGATCCCGACATAGTCCGCATCGACCGCCTGCAGAGCCTCCGCATCATTCCCCACCGACACGCCGACGATGCGATCGGGACCAAGAAGGCGTCGCACCGCCGCGGCGGGAAGATCCTCGGGACCGACGTGCACACCCGCGGCGCCCGAGGCGATGGCGAGATCCGCGCGATCGTTCATGATGAGCGGCACGCTCGGTGGAAGCGCCGCGATGAGCGCGCGCGCTACTTCCACCTGCGTACGCGCATCCGCATCTTTGAGGCGCAACTGCACCATCGTCGCTCCGCCGCGCACGCACGCGAGCGCGCGCTGCACGATCTCGTCAGCCCCGCCACGCAAACCGTCCGTAATGGCGACGAGCGTCAGCGTCTCAGGATCCAGCATACGGGAGCATCATGGGTGACCGGACAACGCGCGCGATTCGCGGCGCGACGACCGTCGACAGCGACTCGCCCGAAGAAATTCGGCACGCGACGCGCGAGCTGCTCGAGACCATCGTCGCCCGCAACGGCATCACCAAAGCGGACGTCATCAGTGCGATCTTCACCGTCACGCACGACCTGACGAGCGAATTTCCCGCACACGCCGCCCGCGAGCTCGGCTGGCTCGAAGTCCCGCTCCTCTGCACGCTCGAGATCCCCGTGCCCGGCTCGCTCCCGAAGTGCATCCGCGTGCTCCTCCACGTCCAAACGACAGCGTCGCGTGCGGAGATTCGCCACGTGTACCTGCACGCCGCGCGCGCGCTTCGCCCCGACCTCGCGACCTGAGGCGCGGCCGCGCGACTCACTCGCGCGAAGCGTGCTCGCGCCGCTCGCGCCGCGCCTCCTGAACCGCCTCGCTGTGCGCCTTGAACGTCGTCCGAAACTCGTGGTGTCCATCCGGACTCGCGACGAAATAGAGGTACGGAACCGCGGCGGGGAAAAGCGCGGCCTCGATACTCGCCTTCCCTGGTGACGCGATGGGACCGGGCGGCAGTCCCGGATGCCGGTACGTGTTGTACGGAGACTCGACGTCGAGGTCCTTGTAGTACAGCCGGTCCCGATGCTCTCCGAGCGCATACTCCACGGTGGGATCGGCCTGCAACGGCATCTGCAGACGGAGCCGGTTGTGGTACACGGCCGAGATCACGGGGCGCTCCTCGGGCAGCCGCGCCTCGCGCTCGATGATCGAGGCGAGCGCGATCACATTGTTCCTGCTCATCGCGAGCTGCTGCAGCCGGTCATTCCACGCGGGCTCCCACACGTGCTCGAAACGGGTGACCATCTCGCGCACGGCCACGTGCGGCGAGGTGCCATAGGCGAAAATGTACGTGTCCGGAAAGAGATAGCCCTCGAGCGTCGGCGTCGGAATGTCGAGCTCGCGCAGCATCGCCGTGTCGCGCACCGCGACGGCCACGGACTCCGGCGGCGAGCCGAGCGCGGTGGCGAGGGCGGGGACGATGTTGAAGAGATTCCATCCCTCTGGAATCGTCACCTTTCGCTCGAGCCCCTCGCCGTCACGCAGCGCCGTGATGAGCTGCGACCAGGATTCGCCGCTCCGCAGCGAGTAGGTCCCTGCCTTGATGTCGTGCGCGTCGCCCGTGGCCTTGGCGTAGTAGCGGAACGCGCGCGGCCACGCGACGAGCCCCGCGCGGTGCAGGCTGTCCGCCGCGGTGCGCAGGCTCGCGCCCGGCGGGATCGTGACCTTCACCATCGCGCCGTGCGCCTTGCTCTCGCACGCCCCGAGCATCGAGATGCAACACGCCACGATCATGGCGCGGCGCGCGCTCCCGAGCGTGCGGCGCACGCTACGCCCGCTCCAGGCGAAGTGCGTGCTGCAGGAGAATCGTTGCCGCCAGCGCGTCCACGTCGCCCTTCCGGCCGCGCGTCGTCCCGCCCATCTCGCGCACGGTTCGCAGCGCGGCCGCCGTGGTGTACCGCTCATCGACGAGCGTCACCGGAAGGCCCGTGCGCTTTTCCAGCTCCGCCGCGATGCGCCGGGTCTCGATCGCGCGCGGCGTGTCGTCGCCCTGGTCATCGAGCGGAAGCCCGATTACGAACGCAGTCGCTTCTGCCGCCTCGGCGCGCCGCACGATCTCCGCGATCGGCGCGCGCTTCCCGGCGCGACGAACGATGAAGCCGGCGGGCGTCGCGATGGTGCGCGAGGGGTCACTCACCGCGAGCCCCACACGCTTCTCGCCGAAGTCCACGGCGAGAATGCGGCCGGGATACGGCGCGGATGAGCCGGCGCCGCTGGCGCCTACGCGTCCGTCCTCCGCATTGGCGTGCACGATCACCCCTGCGCCATCGACAGGAAGAACTCGCGATTGTTCTTCGTGCGCGTCATGCGCTGAAGCAGAAATTCGATCGCCTCGGTGCTCGGCATGTCGCTCAGGAAGTTGCGCAGCAGATAGACGCGGTTGAGCTCCGCCTGATCGAGCAGCAGCTCCTCCTTGCGCGTGCCGGAGCGCCCGATGTCGATCGCGGGGTAGACGCGGCGATCCGCGATCTTGCGGTCGAGCACGAGCTCCATGTTTCCCGTGCCCTTGAACTCCTCGAAGATCACCTCGTCCATGCGCGAGCCGGTCTCGACGAGCGCGGTGGCGATGATGGTGAGCGAGCCGCCCTCGTCGATGTTGCGCGCCGCGCCGAAGAAGTGCTTCGGCTTGTGCAGCGCATGCGCATCGACGCCGCCGGAGAGGATTTTCCCGGAGTGCGGGACGATCACGTTGTGTGCGCGCGCGAGCCGCGTGATCGAGTCGAGCAGGATCACGACATCGCGTCCGTGCTCGACGAGCCGCTTCGCCTTCTCGATCACCATGTCGGCCACCTGCACGTGACGATCGGCCGGCTCGTCGAATGTCGAGCTGATCACCTCGGCGGACTTCACCTGCTCCTGCATGTCCGTGACCTCTTCCGGGCGCTCGTCGATGAGGAGGACGATGAGCGTGACCTCCGGATGATTCTCCGCGATCGCGTTCGCCATCTTCTGCATCAGAATCGTCTTGCCCGCGCGCGGCGGCGCGACGATCAGCCCGCGCTGTCCCTTTCCGATGGGCGCGATGAGGTCGACGACGCGCATGCTGAGATCCTCGTTCGACGACTCGAGGCGAAGCCGCACGTCCGGATAGCGCGGGCGCAGATTGTCGAAGGTGATGCGCTGGCGGGCCGTGTCGGGGTCGGTGCCGTTGATGGTCTCGACCTTCAACAGGGCCAGATAGCGCTCACCCTCCTTTGGCGGGCGTACCTGACCCGCCACGGTGTCGCCGGTGCGCAGATCGAAGCGCTTGATCTGCGATGGCGAGACGTAGATGTCGTCCGGGCCGTAGAGGTAATTCCAGTCCTGGCTGCGCAGGAAGCCGTAACCCTCCGGAAGGATCTCGAGCACGCCCTCGCCTCGCAGCACCGCATCGGCATCGAGCAGGTTCTGCTCGATGCGGAAGATGAGATCCTGCTTTCGAAGCCCGGAGAAGTTGGAGATATTGAGCTCGTCAGCCATCGACTGGAGCTCGGCAACCGACTTCTGCTTTAGCTCGGAGATGTCCACGACCGTGCGGTCTGGGGGAGATTCGATCTCACTCGCTGAGGAGGCGGCAGCGAGGATGTGTCAACCCGGCGCACGCGACCGGGATGGTCGGGCGCCGCGGAACGCGACACGATGGCGAGTGGGGAAAGACGAAGCGGGCGGGTCCAGGGCAACGGCCCTGCGCGAGTCGCCAAGCTAATGTGTCTAAAAATGGTGGTCAAGAGTGTCCGAGCTGCCCGTCACCACATTCTTTACGCGCTGGCGGCATTTGCCGTTGGCCGATCGTGAGATCATCGAGGGGCTGGTGGACCCGCAGCACGCGGGCCCATCGCCGGCGCTCGCGCAGGCCATAGAGCGCTGGCCCGGCACGCACTACTGGGACACGTCGCCGGAAGGCCGAACGCTCGTTCTCGTGGCCGAGGACGGCCCGCCTCGTGAGAAGTGGGTGGTGAACGCGACGCTGTTCGCGCTCGCGCTACTCTCCATGACCATCGCCGGGGCGACCTTCGCGGGCATCCCCGCCGACTGGCACCTTCCCTCGATCGCGGCGCTGCGCGTCGGGCTGACGTTCTCGCTTCCGCTGGCGGCCATTCTCGCGGCGCACGAATCCGGGCACTATCTCGCGGCTCGGCGCTATCGAGTAAACGCGAGCCCGCCGTACTTCATCCCCTTTCCTCCGCAGCTCGGACTGCTCGGAACGATGGGCGCGTTCATCCGCCTGCGCTCCCCGCTGTACGATCGTCGCACGCTGTTCGACATCGGCGTCGCGGGTCCGTTCGCGGGAATCGTCGTCGCCATTCCGGTTCTGCTCATTGGTCTCGCGCAGAGCGCGACGGTGATGCTTCCGAACGTGCCGCTCGCGCATCAGGTCATCGTGGTGGAGGACTTTCACCTGCTGCTTGGCGACTCGCTCCTCCTCGCCCTCTGCCGGGCGATCGTGGGAGCGCACGGGACGATCGCGCTCACGCCGCTCGCGATCGCGGGGTGGACGGGGATGTTCATCACCTGCCTCAACCTGCTTCCGCTCGCGCAGCTCGATGGCGGTCACATCACCTTCGCCCTGTTCGGGAGACGCGCAGTCGTGGGTTGCGCGCTTTTTCTGGCTCCTGCTCATACCGCTCGGGCGGCTCTGGCAGGGATGGTGGCTCTGGGCCCTGCTCTCGCTCGTGATCGGCCGCGGACGGCTCGGCCATCCGATGCTGATTGCGCCCGAGCGCCCGCTGGATGCGACGGCGTCGAGTACTCGCGTGGCTGGCGATCGCGCTGCTGCTGATGACCTTCACGCCGCTCGCGATCTTCGTCCCCTCGTAGCGCCGCCGCAGCTAGAAGGGCGAGAAGCGCTCCGGATGTTTGGCGAAGGCTGCCAGCGTGCGCGCGATCTCGTTCGAGAGCGCCTCGAGATCGCGCTTCAATTGCGTCATCGGCGAGAAAGCGCCCGGCCGCTCCGTCTTCGCGCGTGATGCGGATCCGCACCGAATCGAGCTCGGAGCGCGCGCCCGCGAGCGCCTTGCGGAATCCCGTATCGGCCTTGATGCGGCCGAGCGTTCCTGGCTCGTGCACGAAATCGAGGAGCGAGTCGGCGCGCTCGATCGCGATCTTCGCGCGCTCGCCGAGCCTGTGGTCGCGGGCGAGCAGGGGAAGCGTCCCGTTCTTGCGCAACGAGAATTGCGACATGTGCCTGATCGCAACCTGGAGCCCCGACCGATGCTCGGCGAGCGAATTGAACTGGGATTGCGTCTTGGAGAGATCGCTGCCGATCGAGCGCAGGCTGGTCACGATTTCCGGGAAATCCTGTCCGGCGGCGGTGAGCTCGTTGGAGCGAAAATCGGGATCGATGACCGAGACGCGCGTGAGCGTGTCTCCCGCCTCGAGCACCGGCGCCGCCGCCGATCCGACGCGCAAAGCGACCACCTGCGCGCCGACGAAAGTGCCGCCCGGCTTGAACTCGACGGGCGAGTCCCTCCTGATGAACTGCTTGTAGGAGCTCATCACGTCCACCTCGAGCACCGTACTCACCTCGGCTCCCGGGCGAAAGCCCACGCGTCTTCACGACGCCCACCTTCTGTCCCTGCAGCCAGACGTCGGTGCCCTTGAGGATGCCGCCGGCCCGGTCGGCGAGAATGTAGACGGTGTACTTGTCTCCCTTGAGCGAACCGACGCGCGCGAAGGCGATGATCGAGAACGCGCCGCCGATGATCATGACGAGCGCGACGATGCCGCCCGCGAGACTGCGCCAGGAGGGAGGACCGTGGGCCACGGCTCGCTACCCTTGCTCCGGAAGGCCGGACGGGGAGAGGTGCGGGTGCATGCTGAAAGGTAGGGGCAAGGCGCGGGCCGTGGGTGCGGCCGGTTCGCGCCCCGGCGGGTGATGGTAGTTTGGGGCGTGCAACGCGACCTTCCGACGCTCGCCCGGTCCAGATTCGACGTCCTCGTGATTGGCGGAGGAATCGTCGGCGCGTGCGTCGCCCGCGACGCGGCACTGCGAGGGCTCTCCGTCGCCTTGATCGATCGCGGGGACTTCGGCGGCGGGATCTCCTGGAACAGTCTGAAGATCGTCCACGGCGGTCTGCGGTCGCTGCAGGGGCTCGATGTTCGCCAGGCGCGCGAGTTCGTGCGCGAGCGGCGCGCGTGGCTCAGGATCGCTCCGCATCTGGTCGAGCCGCTGGCGTTCGTGGTGCCAACGCGCGGCTCCGGACGCGAGTCGGCGCTGCTCCTGCGCGCGGGGCTCGCGCTGAACGATGTCGTCTCGAGCGATCGAAACAGCGGTATCTCTCCGTCGCGCGTGCTCCCGCCGGGTCGCGCGCTGTCGTCGAACGAGATGCGATCGCTCGTGCCCGGCGTCTTCGACGCGTACTCCGGAGGCGCGCTCTTCCACGACGCCCAGCTCTACTCGGCCGAGCGGCTGGTTGTCGCGGTGCTCGATGACGCGGTGCGCGCTGGTGCGACTATCGCGAACTACGTCGAGGCCGCGGGAGCGTTGCGCGACGGCGCCGCGCTGGCCGGAGTCTCGGCCGTCGATCATCTCGGCGGCGAACGATTCGAACTGCGCGCCGCGATGATCGTGAATGCGGCCGGCGCTGGCGCGGCGGCCGTCGCGGACAATCTAGTGGGGCGTGTTGGGAGCGTGACGCCGATGAGCGGAATCGCGCTCAACCTGATGCTGGAAGGCGACGAGAGCATCTCGACGGCCTTCGCGATCACGACGAGCGAAGAGGGAAGGATGCGGCGGCTCTTCGTCGTTCCGTGGCGCGAGCGCACGCTGGTGGGCACCGCGCACTACGCATGCGATCGCGCGCCCGAGTCGGATGCGGAGCTCGAGCCATTCGTCGCGCGATTCGTCCGTGAGATTGCGGCGGCGTGGCCCGCGCAGCGGATCACTCGAAACAGCGTGCTCCTCGTACACGCGGGAATGCAGCCCCTGCCGCACGGTGCGCCGGGAGCGAAGGCGCACGGCCCTCCGGAGCATTCTGATCGTCGACCACGCACGCGACGGCGTGCCGCAGCTGCTCACCGCGATCGGGCCCAAGCTCACGACGTCCCGCGCGATCGCCGAGCAGCTCGCCGACATCGTGTGCGGGCGCATCGGGCGCGCGACGAAACCATGTGAGACGGCGACGCGAGTGCTCGCATCCGCGCCGGCGGACAATGTCGCGATCGCGATCGAGCGCGCGCTGGGAGGCGACCGCGCGGGGCTGCCCGACGACGTGGTGACCCACCTCGTACGAAGCCATGGCGCGGAGTCTGACTCGCTCATCCAAATGGTGCGCGACAACCCCGCGCTCGGCGCGCGCGTCGAGGAAGGCTCGCCCGTGATCGCGGCGCAGCTCGCGCGTGCGGTGCGCGAAGAGATGGCGACGACAGTGCAGGACCTGATCAACCGCCGCACGGAGCTCGGATCGACGGCGCGCGCCACCGCGCGCTCGAGTGCTGCCTGCGCGAAGGCGCTTGCCGGCCGCGCCGGTTAGCGGGTAGCCTGCGGCGACTGCGGTGCTCGCGACGTTCGGAGCGCTCGGCTCTCGAAGCCTGTAGCTGCGCCGACGTGATGCGTTGAAGTGCACGATCATTTCGCCAACGAGGCCGAGCGCGATCGCCTGGACGCCCAGCACCGTGAGCAGCACCGCGAGCAGCAACAGCGGGCGATCGCCGAGTGGGTCGCCGAAGAGGCGCTGAACGAACATCACGGCGAGCGCGATCCCGCCAGTGCCGGCGAGCAGGGCGCCGATGAGGCCGAAGAACCGCAGCGGTTTCTCGGTGAAGCGAAGAAGAAAGTACAGGCCGAGGATGTCGATCAGCCGCCGAACGTACACTCCGGGCCGATAGATTCGCCGCGCAAGATCGCTGGCGTGCTGCGGGCTTGCGACCTCCACCACATTGTACCCGTTGTAAATGGCGAGCAAGGGAAGAAAGCGCGCGAAGTCGCCGTAGAGCGGAATATCCTCGAGCACGGTGCGTCGAGCCGCGCGCACGCCGCACGCGATATCGTGCAGCGTGCCATTCGCGAGCCCACCCGCGGTGAGATGGAGCGCGAGGTGCTGAAGGCGATTCACCTTCGAGTCGAGCCGTGGCCAGCGCCGCGCCACCGCGAGGTCGGCTCCGCCGTCGACCGCCGCGAGAAGCTCGCACAGCGCCGACGGCTGTACCTGGCGGTACGCCGGCACCGTCACGACGAGATCGCCGCGCGCCTCGGCCAGGGCCCTGCGAAGCAGCGCGGTTTCGCCGATGCTCCGCGGCGACTCGATCACACGCACGCGCGCGCCCTCCCGCTGCAGCGCGTATAGCGGCTCGAGCATGTCGTGGAAGAACGGGTGCGCCACGAAAATGAACTCGTAGCTGCGGCCACACGAGTCGAGTGCCGACGCATACTCGCGATAGAGGGCATCGAGCGGTTCCGGCCGCTCGACGACGGTCACGATCACGGACACATCGGGTCGTGTGTCCGCGCGCACGTGGGTCGTGCCGGAGCGCTCCCGGGTGGCGATTCCCGTCATCGGTACACCGCGCGCGCCTCGAGTCGCTCCAGCTGCTCCTCGGCGCGGACCTTTTGCAAAGCGCCCTCGGCGATCAGACCGAGCATCATCAGGAACACCGCGAGCGCGATGCAGAGCAGGGCGCTTCCCGGAAGCACGTATTCATTCAACGGACTCGTGCCGGTAATGACCGTACGCTGCACGACCGCCAGCAGCCATGCGGCGAAGAATCCCGTTGCGATCACGCCGGAGGACAGCGCACCGAATCCGAACATCACGAGCGGGCTCTCGCGGAAGGTGGCGATCATCCGGATCGTGAGGAGATCGGCAAGAAGCTTCGCGATGCGCGACAGCCCGTACTTGCTCACGCCGAATTTGCGCGCATGGTGACGAACGGGCACCTCGGCGATGCGCGCATTCGCGGTAGCGGCCGCGAGGGCGGGAAGAAAGCGATGCATGTCGGAATAGAGAATGCAGCTTGTCGAGCAGCTCCCGCCGATATGCCTTGAGCGAGCAGCCGTTGTCGCGGATGTGCACGCCCGTGAGGCGGATGATGATCCGGTTCGCGACCCACGATGGAATTTTGCGCGTGACGACCTTGTCCTGCCGGTTCATTCGGTAGCCAGCGACGAGATCGTAGCCTTCCTCGAGCTTCGCCACGAGCAGCGGGATGTCGCGGGGATCGTTTTGCAGATCGCCATCCATGCTGACGACAATTCCGCCACGGGCGCGGTCGAAGCCCGCCTGCATCGCCTGGGTCTGGCCGTAGTTGCGGGCGAGGCGGAGGACCACGACCCGCGGGTCCTGCGTCGCGAGAGAATCGGCGACCCGGGCCGTTCCGTCCCTGCTTCCGTCATCCACGAGCACCAGCTCCCACAATGGGTGTCCCGCGAGCGCGTCGCGAACCGCATCGACGAGCGGCGCGACGCTTTCCTCCTCGTTGTACATCGGCACCACGACAGACAGGGCTGGCACGATTTGATGGGGTCACGCAGGGAAAAGTGTGGTTCGTCCGGGACTCATGAGTGACGAGTGTGTACCCTCGCCGCCACACAAACCGTCTATCCCCTTGAGAGGCCGTGCACGCGAGGCATGTCCTTTGTCCGCCAACGAGATACGGGCGTTTCAACGCGCGTTTCACCAACCTTGAACTGCCAGCATGATCTCCTCCGGCCTCGTCGCTGGCGAAAGCCGATCGTCCACGCTCGAACGCCCCGTCCCCGGCCAGCCAATGCGCATTCTGTTGATCGCACCGCAGCCCTTCTTCGCGCAACGCGGTACGCCGATCAATGTGCGTCAAATGGTGCAGGTGCTCTGCGAGGCGGGGCACGACGTGCATCTGGCGACCTACCCAATGGGTGATCCGGTCCTCGTGCCGGGGCTACACATCCATCGCGCGTCGGCGGTGCCGGGCGTGCGTGACGTGCCGATAGGATTCTCGTGGCGGAAAATCGTTCTCGACTTGTCGCTTGCGCTCACGGTGTGGCGGCTCCTGGCGAGCAGGCGCTTCGACGTCGTGCACGCCGTGGAGGAGTCGGTGTTCTTCGCGCTTCCCGCCGCGCGGATGCGGCGCGTTCCGGTGATCTACGATCTCGACTCCTGGCTCTCCGACCAACTGGCGTACGGCGGTCGCGTGAAGAATGGCGCGCTCCTGAGCCTGTTGCGCGGCATGGAGCGCGCGGCACTCCGGCGGTGCCGCCTCGCGATCACGGTCAGCGCCTCGCTGTCGGAGGCGGTGCACCAGAATGGAGCCGGGGCTCGCGGTCGCACAGATTGAGGACTCTCCGCTGGACGAGGCGCTTCGCGCGCCCGATCCGTCGCGTGTCGCGGGGCTGCGCGAGAGTCACTCGCTGGAGGCGAGTCGCGCGATCGTCTACACGGGCAATCTCGAGGGTTATCAGGGAATCGATCTTCTGCTCGACGCGTTCGCGCTCGTCGCGCGCGCGCGCGAGGATACGGCTCTCGTGCTGGTGGGAGGGTCGCCCGCCCGAATGACTTCCGTGCGTTCTCGCGCAGTGACACTCGGCATCGGCGAGCGCGTGGTGCTCACGGGCCAGCGTCCCGCCGGCGAGATGCCCGAATCGATGGCGCTCGGAGACGTGCTCGTGTCGCCGCGCCTGCACGGGGGAAACACACCGCTCAAGCTGTACTCGTACATGTGGTCCGCGGTCCCCATCGTCGCCACCGATTTGGCCACGCACACGCAGGTGCTCGACACCGGCACCGCCGTGCTTCGGCCGGCCACCGCAGAAGGATTGGCGAGTGGAATTCTCGACGTGCTCGCCGATCGCGCGGCCTTCGCTCCGCTCGGCGTCGCGGCGCGCGCGCGGGTGGCGAGCGACTACTCTCGCGAGGCCTTTCGCCGAAAGCTGCTTGCTGCCTATGCGTCGATTGCGCCCGACGTTCGCTCGAGTGTCGCGACGAGCATGTAGCCGCTCGCGAACGGCAGCAGCGCGTCCAGCCCCGCAAAGGCGCGCATGACGGGATACATCATCTTCACCGCGGCGCTCACGGGCTTCTCCTCCTTTGCACCCGCCTGGATCGTCCCCTTCGCCGTGCGAACCGCCGTGGCCGAATCGGCGCGGCCCCTCGCCGCATTGAGCGCGGTGTCGAGCGCGAACGAGAAAAAGCGAACGTAGTCGTGTGTCTGGCGGAGTTGGAGCGTTGCGGGCAGGAGCGCGCGCAGCGATTGCGAATCGTAGCCGGCATGGAGATGCCCGTGCCACTCATCCGTCAGTCCGAGTGCGCGACGCACGCCGTGTAACATCCCACTCGGCTTGAGCCGCGGCACGTTCAGCACCGCGCGGCCGCCGACCTTCAGGCAGCGCGCGATCTCCGCGAGGAGCCCTCGGTCATCCGACACGTGCTCGAGCATATCCGCGACCACGATCAGATCGAAGGTGGCGTCGGCATAGGGGAGCTGTGAGCCGGACAGCTCGCGCACCGTCTCGCCAGAGCACGCGCTGGGTGGCGCGCACCGCATGCGGCGTGAGATCGGCGCTGCTCCACTCACCCCCGCGCTGGCGAAAGAGCCATCCGATCACGCCGTTATCGGTGCCAAGATCGAGCGCGCGCTTCCCTTGCACATCACCCGCGGCGCGAGAGAGCTCGCGCCACTTCGCCTGCTTGAGCACCGATACGCGGAAGCGAGCGAGCTGGAGCTCGCGATACGAATGGTCGGCAGCGGGCGCGTCGGTCATGCGAGGAAACCTCTGCGGGCGAGCGAGGCACGGACGATGCTCCGCGGGGTAGTAACGAAAATCCCGTCTGGGCTCCAGGCCCAAACGGGAGATCGGAATGCGCGGGGCGGGATTCGAACCCGCGACCTTCGGCTCCGGAGGCCGACGCTCTATCCAGCTGAGCTACTCGCGCGGAGTCGCTGACGGTCGCGGATCGCTCCGTGTCGCGTCACGCAATATGCCATTTTGCGCCCTCCAGTGGAAGGGCGCGCGGGGCGTGACCCAATGATTAAACGCCAGATCGCTCTCACGCGTTGATGACACGGTGATGTCTCGCGCGCCAGCCGAGGAGGCCTTGGAGCTGCCGAATGCCGTTCTCGTCGCCCGTGCACAGGACGGCGACGCCGCCGCGTTCGAGGCGCTCGTGAAACGCCACATCCGTGCGGCACACGGAGTCGCGCTCGCCGTGCTCGGTGAGACCTCGGATGCTGACGACGCCGTGCAGGATGCGTTCATGTCGGCGATGCAGCATCTGGAGTCCTGTTCGCCTGCGGAGAAGTTTCGCGCGTGGCTTCTCACGATCGTCCGCAACCGTGCCTTCGATCTCAAGCGTCGGGGTCGAGTGCGGTCGGTGGAGATGCTGGAGGAGGGAACCGCGCACACGCGCGAGCCCTCGCCGCTGGAATGGCGGAGCGCTCCGAGCTCAACGTGCGGCTCTCGGAGGCAATCGGCACGCTGACGGATACGCAGCGAGAGGTGCTCGTAATGCATGATGTGGAGGGATGGAAGCACGCCGACATCGCGAGCTCTGCTCGGGCTGGCGGAGAGCACCGTTCGCGTGCACCTGCTGCACGCACGTCGGCGGCTGCGCAAATTGTTGATTGCCGTTGCTCCCGAAGCCAGGCGAGGAGAAGCCGTCGGATGACAGTCGCATAACGACAATGTGGGGATCGGTGGGACCTCGGACGCGATGGATCTTCCCGCGCCAATAACCGAGCTGGCTGAGCTCTATCCGGCGCGCGCGGAGCACGAGTGGCAGGCGCTCGTCGCGAGCATCGTGCAAGCGGCGGCGCCGGAGCTCGCACGGAGGCGAGGTGAGCGGGGGCTTGTGCGCTCGATCCTTCGGTGGTCGCGCCCGGTGGGTGTGGCCGCGGCGGCCGTACTACTCATCGGCGCGATCGGTCTGGCGGCGACCAACGACGCCGAGGCAATGACCGCCACGTCGTCGTTCGCCGAAGTGGTCGATCGCGAGCCGGCGTCCACCCTCCTCGCCACTGACCGTCCTCCGAGCGCGAGCGATCTCGAGCGCGCGCTCGACCCCGACTCCTTCCAGCAGGTGAAACCGTGAGCGACGCTCCGGGCGTGTGGCGCAACCGAATCGCCGTCGCGCTGCTGCTGCTGATGGTGTTTGCCGCGGGGATGATCACGGAGGCGTGGGTGTTTCGCTTCCGCAGCCACGGCATACGCTCCATGGCGATGCCCGGAGGGCGCCCGCCGTTCGGAGCCGAGCGTGATCGTCATTTCGGTGAGGAGCTCGGAATGGACTCGCTCCAGCGCATGCGCGTCGACAGCATCTTCGCTCGCCGCCGCGTGGAGATCGACAGCTTCTGGAAGGGTCCAGGCAAGTCGCTGCGCGCGATCATGGACTCGACTCGCGAGGAAGTTCGCCAGGTGCTCACCCCGGAGCAGCGCGCGCGCTTCGATCGCAGGCACATGGAGAGACGGCCCCAGCATCCAGAGGAGCCGGGGCCGCCCAATCCGTCACACTAAACCCGCTCGGCTTACGAGGCCGGCGGAGCCGGCGGTGCGGGCGGCGCATCGTGGTCGCCAGGACCATCGTGGTCACCGTTCGCGTCGTGGTGTTCGCGGCGCTCCTTCATCTTGGCCATCTTGTCGTCGAACTTCTTCTGCTGATCGGGCGTGAGTACGGCGCGGATGTCGCTCATCTCCTGCTTCATCATCGAGCGGAACTGCTCCCGGCTCGTGCTGTCGCGGCCCGCGCCGTTCTTGCGCAGTGACTCGGCCTGCTGGCGATAGCGATCACGAATGGCCCTCACCTGATCGTGCTGCTCCTTGGTGAGATTGAGGTCCCTCAGCATCATGTCGCCGCGCCGGCCGCCGCCGTGCCGCATTCGCGAGCCGTCGCCGTCGTTCTGCGATTGTGCCCGTCCCCTCGGGGCTGCGGAATCCGACGGGGGAGCCTGCTGCGTGTGCGCACACGCGGCCAGCGTCGCCGCTGCCGCGCAAAGGAGTGCGCCGAGCGTGGCGTGTCGCGCTCGTGAGTTCAAGTCAAACATTGATTGTCTCCTGCAAATGAGTCCGAACACGACCGTCGCGCGACCTGCGCGCCGTCCTCACACACACGCACTGGGAAGCGCGTGTGTTTATCCCTTTGTGCCTTGAACGCCGGGCTGGAGTTGTGCGTATGAGGAGACACGCGCGCCGCCGCCCGGCTCGGCCCTTTACGCCACTTCCGTCACCGCTCATCGCCGTGATTCGCTCACGAGTCCCCGCCCGTCTCGCCACGTTGGTCGCGCTGTTGACTCTCGCTGCCACAGGCCTGGGCGCGCAGGTCGGGAGCACGACGGACATCCTCACCGGCGTCGTCTCCGGGCCCGACTCGAAGCCGCTCGCGGGCGCGACGGTCGACGCGACCGCCGTCGACGGCCAGATCACGCGGCACGCGCAGACCGGCAACAACGGGCGGTACACGATTCTGTTTCCGGACGGCGGGGGCCAGTATCGCGTGACCGTGCGCTTGATCGGCATGGCTCCCATTCCGTTCGTCGTGAACCGGCAGGCCGATGAGGACAGGCTCGTGCGCGACGTCTCGCTGTCACCAACGAGCTCGCGTCTGAAGGAAGTGGTGGTCAGCGCACGCCGGCGTGGCAATGGCAACGATCGTCCTACTCCTGGCGCGACCGGCCGAAACATTTCGGGAGATCAGGCGGAGCGACTGCCGATTGACGCGAGCGATCTCGCGGCGTTGGCGGCGCTCGCACCGGGCGTCGTGCCGATTGGCGCGACGGACTCGACGAGCACGCAGTTCTCCGTCGCGGGCCAACGGCCCACGGCGAACAACATCACGCTGGATGGGCTGAGCTTCGGCGGCGGCTCGATTCCGCAGGATGCGACGCGGACGACGCGCATCATCACGAACACGTACGATGTCGCCCGCGGACAGTTCAGTGGCGGCCTGGTGGCCACAACGACGAAGAGCGGAAACAACTCTCCCGCTGGGTCGTTCTCGTACTCGCTGCGCGACCGCGCGCTCGAGTGGGGCGGCGCGGACGCCGGCGCGTTTGGAGCCCAGGGCACGCAGAACCAACTCGGCGGCGGTTTCGGCGGTCCGATCATCAAGGACAAGCTCTTCTTCTTTACCGCCGCGCAGGGCCGCTGGCGCGAGGATGATCTCGCGTCGCTTCTGAGCGCGAACAACGCTACCCTCCGCCGGCTCGGTGTCGCATCCGATTCCGTTGCGCGCTTTCTCGCGCTGGTGAATGGGCAGGGTGTTCCGGAACTCGTCGATGGCGTCGGCAACGACAAGAGTACGAACAATGGCTCCGCGCTCGCACGCATGGATTACATCATCAACGACTCGCACTCGCTGATGTTTCGCGCGGACTGGCGACTCAATTCGCAGGATCCGACACGCGTATCCGCCACGTCTCTGCCGATGGCCGGCGGTACATCGCGCGATCAAGGCGGCGGCATCATGGTGTCGCTCACCTCGCACTTCGGCAGCAGCGTGATCAACGAGATGCGCACGTACGGGACGATCGACGATCGAACGTCCGACCCATTTCTCGTGTTGCCCGCGGCGCGCGTGTTGATCTCATTGCAGACTGCGGACAGCGCGCTCGGCATCACCACGCTTGGCTTCGGCGGCAGCTCATTGCTTCCGCAGGCGGCGAACACGAAGAGTCTGGAAGTGAGCGACGAGCTCTCGTGGCTGCCCGGCGACGCGTCGCATCGCATCAAGCTGGGCGGGCTGCTCGACGCTCAGCGTTATGACCAGGACGTGACGAACAATCGGGAAGGCATCTTCACCTACAACTCGCTTTCGGATCTGGAGAACGAGCAGCCGGCGATGTTCACGCGCACCCTCGCGCCAACCGAGCGCTCGGGTACCACGATCAACCCGGCCCTCTATCTAGGCGACACGTGGCGAAAGAGCAGCGCGCTGCAGGTCACCTATGGCGTGCGACTCGAAGGGTCGTCGTACGGCGGTGCCCCCGCGGAGAACCTGGCAGTGGATACGGCCTTCGGACTGCGCACCGATCACTTCCCGTCCGAGGTGCATCTCAGCCCGCGCGTCGGCTTCACGTGGACGCTCGGTCAAGGAGGGCTTGGCGCACCGACGACCATCATCCGCGGAGGCGCCGGCGATTTTCGCAGCAAGACGCCGACGTCGCTCTTTTCGTCGGCCGAGGGTGCGACGGGAATCGCGGGAACGGAATCGCAGCTGGTGTGCATTGGCAGCGCGGTTCCGACACCAGACTACAGCGCGTATGCAGCCGATCCGTCCTCGATTCCCACGACGTGCACATCCGCGGTGCCCGACGCGCCGACGACCGCGCTGCCCGGCGTCGCCGCGTTCAATCCGAATTTCGGATCGCCTCGCGCCTGGCGTGCATCGCTCGGCGTGCAGCGGCGAATCCTCGACCGGTTTGGCGTGAGCCTCGACGCCAGCTACGCGCGAGGCGTGAATCTGTACGGATTTCAGGATGTGAATCTGGTTACGCAGCCGAGCTTCACGCTGGCGAACGAGGGCAATCGTCCGGTGTACCTGCCCGCGTCGACCATCGTGCCCGGCACGGGCGCCATGGACTTCGCGAACTCACGCTCCGTGTCGTCGCTGGGTCACGTGATCGAGATTGGATCGAATCTGCAATCCGACAACAAACAGATCACGCTCGGCTTCAATGGTGTCACCGCGAAGGGACTGACGTTTCAGGCGTCGTACACGTACATGCGCTCGATCGATCAGTCGTCCTATTCGGGCGGATCGGCGACGCAAGGCCTTGCAGCGGCGACGACTGGCGGCAATCCGAATATCCTGAGCTGGGCCACCAGTGACTTCGAGCGTCGCCACCAGATCCTGCTCACGGCGAGCTACGCGCTGTCACCGAGCGTCGAGCTCACGACGATCACACGCCTCATGTCGGGCACCCCCTACACGCCGATGGTCAGCGGCGACATCAACGGAGACGGGTTCTCGAACGATCGCGCGTTCCTCTTCGGTGCCGGCGCGGCGGATACGGCGGTGGCCAACGGAATGTCGCGGCTTCTCGCATCCGCACCGTCGAACGTTCGCTCGTGTCTGTTGAGCCAGACCGGTACGGTCGCTGGCCGCAACAGCTGCGCGGGCAGCTGGCAGCCTGCGGCGGATCTGCAGATGAACTTCCGTCCGGGTTTCTGGGGGCTCGACCACCGCATGACGCTGATGGTGTCGACCGTGAATCTGCTCGCGGGCATCGACGAGTGGGTGCACGGGGACAACAACCTGCACGGGTGGGGAGGGGTGACGCGCCCCGATCCGACGCTGTTGTTCGTGCGCGGCTTCGATCCCGTTTCCCAGAGCTTCACGTACGAGGTGAATCAGCGTTTTGGATCGACGCGAGGAACCTCGAATGCGTTCAGGGTTCCGTTCCAGCTCGCGATCCAGGCGCGCTACGTAATCGGGCCGGACCAGAATGCTGAGCGAATGCGCTCACTGTTCGGCGCCGGCGGCGGGCGAGGTGGCGGGCGCAACGGCGCCGGCGCGCCGGGCGAGGGCGCGGCAGCGAACAGCGATGATCTCGCGGATCGCTTGCAACGCGTGCTCCCGAATCCCGCCGCGCAGCTGCTCGAGCTGAAGGACTCGCTGGCGCTCACGGACTCGCAGGTGGTGAAGCTCACCGCGCTGCGCGATTCGACGGCGGCGATCTACTCCGGTGTTGCGGACTCGATTCGGGCCGCGGTGACGAAGGCGGGGCCCAACGCGGATCCCGCCAGGCTGTTCGCCACCATGCGACCGCAGTTGACCAAAGGGCGCGCGGTGTCGAAGCGGGTGCTCGACCAGGCGCAGGCAATCCTGACGCCCGAACAGTGGGCCAAAGTGCCGGAGCGGATCAAGGCGCCGGGCGGTGGCCGGCGCGGTCGCGGCAATGGTGGTCCGTAGTCGCCGCGGCGTTCAGATGCTCGTGGTGCCGGGAGGTCAGCTGTGTTTCTTCTCCGCGCGCGGATCTCCATTGTCTTCAGTGATCACGAGCGCTTTCACACCTGTGCCGAGATCCGTTCCTTCTACGACGTAGCCGATCGCACCTGCATTCGAACGGACGTACGTGAGCACATTGGAATCCGACACGCGCTCCGGCGGTGGGGACTCGTTGCCGGAGAAAATCCGCTGTTGCCAGTAGGTCTTCAGAGACGAGACCGTTTGCCTCTGCACCTCGCGCGCGAAGGTGACACGTGACGGCGATCGCTCGAGCTGGTCCACCGGAAGTATCTCCTCACCGTTCTTCCACGCCGCCACTTCTCGCAAGAACATGCGAGCAACCTGCTCACGGCGAATCGTCGAGACGGGATTGGCGCTGTTGACGATCACGACCACCTTCGCGTCTGGTGAACGTCTGGCGCCGATCATTGCGACGGCGAGGAACGCGATCCCGATCACTCTCAGCCGCATGGCTAGAAGCTCACCGAGAGACTGGCGATCAGATAGTCATTCAGCAACGGCTTGCTAGCCAGGACGTTGATGGGCTCCTCGGCCGTCAAGCCATCGGAGTCATGCACCTCGAACTTTGCGACGATGTTGGGCGCGAACATGTAGTTGACCCCGACGGCGTAGTCTCGATTGTACGGAATCTTCAGCACGCCCGTGGGCGTGGCGAAGCGAACATCCATTGCGTCTCGCTGAACGTTGATCGTGAGCGCGTCGAGAATTCGATAGCCGATGTGCCCGTAGTACGTTTTGACGCTGATGCTGCCATTGTTGAAACTGAACTGCCGGTATTCGGCGCGGGTGGTCAAGCGGCTGAAGGAGCCATCCAGGCTGGCCCACCAGTCCTTGGAGGCATGCGTCGACGGTGTGGACCCGAAGAAGTTGCCAAAGTCATCGCGCCGCTCTCCCCCGAGTCCGGCGCGCAAGCCGGTGACTGGCGTCTGCAGCCAGAACTGCGCCCCCAGGACATTTCTCGCCGTCGCGCGAGTGACCGTGTATGTCGGAGCGGTGGCGCCGGGCGCCAGCGCGGCACCCGCCTGCAGATAGTTGAAGCTGCCCAGAAATAGCGAACCCGAAAGTTTCCAACGCGAGCCCGGCGAGATCTGCTGCGCCAGAACTATTCCGTTCAGAGTTTCGCTCACGTATGAGCCTTCCTGATAAAACCCCAGCGGCGCGCGATAGAATGGAAGGAGCGTTCCGACGTAACGAATCTCGTTGTAGATGCCCGTCGGAATCGGCTCCTTGCCGACTCGCAGCGTCGTCTTGCTCCCGAAGCGACGCTCGTAAAAGGCCCAATCCATCTGTACCTCGGGAGTAAATTCGTCGATGGGGCTGTCTCCGAGCTCGCGATTCGCCAGCTGCACGACAAACGCATTGTTGGGCGTGCCCTTGAAGCGAATGAGGAGAGCAGCCCGGCGGTAGTCGAAGGTCCCGCGATTCGGAATGCCCACGACCTGATGGCTGTCCCCAATCGCGTAGCCCTGCGTGAGATAGCCGTGGATCGCGAGTTTGTCGGTAAGCGTCTGCGCATGACCCGAGGGCGAGACCGCCGCGAGCGCTGCGAGTACGAGCGCGCCATTGATCGCGCGGGAGAGCGTTCGGCCCATTGGTTCCTTGAGGCGAGGATCGCGTGTGCGCCCAGGTTCTTGATATCCACTGAGTCACGCTGGTGTGCTCAGGTGAGTATCGGGCCCGCGATCCCAAAGGTTGAGCGGCGCGGGGCTCAAGTCCCGCGGCGCGTGTCCGATATTCAAGGACAGCGATTCCCCTCCAGTGCGATCTTTCCCACCGAAAGGCGATGCCGATTCGTCGCTCCCTCACGCGATTACTTCCGTATGGCGCAGTCGTTCTCGCAGCCGCTCTCACAGTGGGTGCGCTGCGCTTTCAGCACGCGCGGCTGCGGGACCAGGCCGTCGCGTATTGGAGCCGTCGCATGGAGGCGAGCGCTGACGCCACGCTCTCGACGGTGGTAGCGTGGCTGAACGAGCGTAACGAGGACGACCGATTGCTCGCACGCCGTGCGACCTCATCGCCGGCAATGTTCCGCGCAGCGTCGCTCGGAACGGTTCGCGATTCCGAGATCTCCCAGCTGATCAGCAACGTCGCGGCGGAGCGAGGATATCGAGGCATTCGGCTTCTGCGAGCCGATGGATCGATGATCGTCACCTCGGCGCAGGCCGACTCGCTGCCGCCCGTCGTGCGCGCAGCCGCGATCCTCGTGGCGCGAAATGGCAAGACCGGGATGGTTGGACCGATCCCGACATCCGGCGGTCAGCTCTTCGCTGTCATCGAGCCGGTGAGCGGTCGAACCTCCGGGCACAAGACAACGCGTCTCGGAAGCGTCATCCTCGGCATCGATCCTTATGAGGCGCTGTATCCTACCGTACTACGCGAGCAAGGCGGCCTGGAAACTCCTCGGCATCGACTCGTGCAACACATCGACGGCGACTTCGTTGTGCTCACGCCTTCGAGGGTGCCCGCTGCGGCTCCGGGCGAGATTCGCATTCCATGGGCGCGCACGCCGCCCGTAGGCATCTTTGCGGCGAGCGGGAAAGACACGTCGGGCTCGATGACAGGCATCGACGGTACGCGCATCATCGCCGCCACCCGACGCGTCCACGAGACCCAGTGGGGAATCATTCGCGCGCTCGAGGAGCGCGAAGCCCTTGCGCCGGCGGAGCGCGAATTTCGTCTCGACGAGCTGTTCGCGGGCGCGCTCTTCCTGACCGGGGTGCTCTTCTCCTTCGCGATACGGCGCCGGCAACGACGAACCCGACTCGTAGCGGTCGCCGAATCCGAAGCGAGATACAAGCTGCTGGCCGAGCACGCGACAGACCTCATCGTGCGACAGGACGTCGACGGCCGCGTTCTGTACGTCTCACCTGCGAGCCGACAGCTTCTCGGATACGAGCCCAACGAGCTCACGTCCGTCGGCCCGTTGCACTTCGTTCATCCCGACGATCAGGATGTCGCGCGCAACGCGCACGAAGTCGTCTTCCGTAATCCGCTCTCGCTTCCGGTGCAGTACCGCCTCTGTCGCTCGGACGGCAGCTACGCGTGGTTCGAGACGACGGGCCAGCCGGTGATCGACCCGCTGCGTCGCGAGCTCGTCGAGATCGTGACAGTCTCGCGAGACATCTCCGCTCGGCGGGCGATCGAGGAAGAGGGAAAGCGGCTCGCACTTCGAAATGCCCTTCTGCTCGAATCCGCCGCAGAGGGAATCGTCGGCCTCGATGGCAACGGCATGGTCATCTTCCTCAATCCCGCCGGTGAGCGCATTCTGGGATGGAGCGCCGCCGATCTTCTCGGGGAAGTCGCAGCACGCGATTCTCCATCACACGCGCGCCGATGGCACTCCCAATTCTCAGGAGAATTGCGGGATTTGCAGAACAGCGATTACGGGCCGCGGCCACACTTCGCAGGACGAGGTGTTCTGGCGCCGCGACGGCGCATCCTTTCCAGTGGAATATCAGAGCACGCCGGTCAGGGAGAGCGAAGGCGTCGTCGGCACAGTCGTGACGTTCCGCGACGTGAGCGCTCGTCGTCGCGCCAATCAGGAGCTCGTACGCGCGAAAGAGGAGGCCGAGGCGGCGAACGCGGCCAAGAGCGACTTCCTTGCGCGCATGAGTCATGAGCTTCGTACGCCGCTCAACTCGGTCATCGGATTCTCGAACGTCCTGCGCAAGAACAAGGCGGGAAATCTCAATTCGATGGACCTGAGCTATCTCGAGCGCATTGGGACGAACGGCGTGCAGTTACTCGCGCTCATCAACGACATTCTCGACCTCTCGAAGATCGAGTCGGGCAAGGTCACGGTCGAGCTCTCGAACGTCGACGTCGGCGCGCTCGTGCAGGACACGCTCGTGCAGTTGGGCGATCGCGGGAACAAGAGTGGCGTCGCCATCGAGGCCGTGATCGGCAAATCGATGCCAACGATCGAAACGGATGCAGCGAAGCTGCGCCAGGTTCTCATCAACCTCGTGGGCAACGCGGTCAAGTTCACGAATGCGGGAACTGTAACGGTGACCGTGGATGCCGATGGCATCACGAACCAGCCGACCGGCATCCGCGTGTCCGACACGGGCATCGGCATCGCGCCGGAGCGGATATCCGCGGTGTTTGCGGCGTTCGAACAGGCCGATACCAGCACGTCGCGCGTATATGGCGGAACGGGACTCGGCCTCAGCATCTCACGGGCGCTCTGCGACCTCCTCGGCTTCCGCCTCGAGGTGGAGAGCGTGCTCGGACTCGGCACGACCTTCACGATCGGGCTGTCGCCGGAAGCCGCGCTCCCGCTTCCAACGAATGACGCCGTCGCGCCCAGTGTCGGCGCGCGAAGAGGAGACTGCCGCGAGTATCGATGCAGCGGATACGCCGCTCGTGCTGGTGATCGAAGACGATGCCGACGCCCGCGAGCTCCTGCGCGGTCACGTCGAGGAGCTCGGGTACCGGGTTGCGCTGGCCGCGTCGGGCGAGGAAGGCCTTCGCATGGCCAAGCAACTGCGCCCACACCTGATCACGCTCGATCTCATGATGCCGGGCATGGACGGATGGGAAATATTGAAGCGGCTCGCGAGCTCACCCGAGGTCGCACACATTCCCGTGATCATTGTCAGCTCGATCGCCGGTGAGGTGCGGGACAGCTTCGTCGGAGCAGTCGACTGGATCGACAAGCCGATCGCGCATGCGCTGCTCAGCGAGGCGATCACGCGAAACATTGATCACAGCTACGGCGGAGTGCTGATCGTCGTGGATGACACCGACGGCCGCGAGGTGCTCGAGCGCTACGTGTCGGACCTTCGCGAAGGGACATTGCGTGTAAGCCAGGACTGCACGTCGGCGCTCGCGATGCTCGCGCAACAGGTGCCGGATCTCATCGTGCTCGACCTCAAGGTTCCTTTTCTCGACAGCTTCGCTTTTCTCGACACGGTGCGAAACGACCCCAGGCTTTGTGAGGTCTCCGTGATCGTCGTGACTTCCGCGGAGCTCTCGGTGGAGCAGCGCCGACTGCTCGCAGAGTGCACGATAGCGGTGCTCGAACAGGGGATGACACTCGAGGCGGACCTTGCACGCGTGCTACGAAGCATTCCAAAGGCCCGCAAACCCACTCCACTGCTGCGCGGGGCGTGACGCGCGCCCACGCAGACGCGCGCGCAGTCACTCGCCGAGTGCGGTCACCTCGACCTGGGCCTCTCCGTCCAGTCCATACTGAACCGACACGCGCCACGGCTGGCAGCACACTTCGCAGTCCTCGACGTAGTCCTGGCGGGTGCCGCCGCCGGGATCGAGGGTAATCTCCACCGCCTCGCCGCAATACGGACAGCTCACCGTCGCGTCGCCGTCCGCAGTGCCGTCGCCGAGCGGGAATTCCTCGTCGAGCTCTTCCGAATCATTGTCGTCGTACAGCTCTTCGTTCTCATCGTTGATGCGCATTCTGCTGCTCCAATACCTGCCGCGCGGCCCGTTGCCCACGCCCAGAGAAAATTGTAGCCCCCGATCGGGCCGAATGCATCCAATAGCTCTCCGCACAGGAAAAGGTTCCGGTGTAAGCGGCTTTCCATTGTGCGCGGATTTATCTCCGCAAGGCTCACCCCGCCTCCCGTCACTTCCGCCTTCGCGTAGCCCTCGTCCCCTGACCAGGGAAGGGAACCGTTGACCAGCAGGTCGATGATCGCGGTGCGCTCCTCGCGCTTCAGATCGGCGATCGAGCGCGCGGCGTCAACACGCGCGTAGTAGAGTAGAACGGTCGCCAGCCGGTCGGGAAGCTCCTCGCGAAGCACCCCGAGCACGCTTCGATTTCCGGAGCGTCGGAGCGCACGCAGCCACTCGTCCGCGTCGAGCCGGCTCCAACGCACCGTGACCCGCGCAGGGTCCGCACCGTGCGCCTTCGAGCGAACCGCAACGTGCGAAACATTGAGTACTGCGGGGCCGCTATATCCGCGATGCGTGAACAGAAATCCGCCAGTCGAGGTCGCGGCGCGCTCGGCCGCGTGCGCGGTGATCGTCACCGGAAGCGATACCCCGGCGAGCTCAGTGTAGGCGGAAGGTTCGGCGGTGAGCGGCGTGAGCGCGGGATACGTCTTGTGTATCGTGTGGCCGAGCTTGCGCGCGACCTGCAGACCGAGCCCGTCGCTTCCCGTCTTGGGAACCGAGAGGCCCCCGCTCGCAACGATTACCGCGTCGACGTCGAGCGGTTCGGCATCGGCCATCGTCACGCGCCATCGCTGACCCTCGAGCGGCTCGATGCCGGCGGCGCTCGCGCTCATGCGAAGTCGTGCACCGTCGCGCTCGGACAGCGCGAGCAGTCCGTCGCGCACGTCGCGCGCGCGGTTGGATGCGGGAAACAGCTTTCCTGACTCCGTCTCCTCCACGAGGGCCAGGCCGAGCTCATCGTCGAAGAAGCGAATCTGTTCCGCGAGCGGCCACGAGCGGACGATCTTTCGCAGTGTATTTGGCGACGAATCAGTGATGAAGCGCGACTCGTCGAGGCGCGCGGGGAGGATGTTGCAGCGACCTCCACCGCTGATCAGGATTTTCCGTCCTCCATTGGCCGTGCGCTCGAGCAGATGCACCTCGGCGCCAGACCTCGCGGCAAAAATGGCGGCCATGGTGCCGGCCGCCCCCGCGCCAATGACCGCAACTCGCCGGCGGTCGGCACTGGCGGATCGGCCGGAATCTCGCCGGAATGCGTCGTAGAGGGCACGGAGGGATGATAACCGGTCGTAGGCGCGGTCTACGCGCCGCGTGGAAACTTCCCTGACCGAATCGGCGTAGGATCCAGTGTCCTCCCCCGGAGTCGGTCACTCATGTTCGTCGCCCTTCTGCGCCTGTTCGCGCTGCGCCCGTTTTTCACACTCGCGATCTTCGGCATTCCGCTCTTCGTGCTGATCGCGGTCGGGCTGTTCACGATCCTGGCGCTCAAGCTTCTCGTATTCGTCGTGCTTCCGATCGTCGCGGTGGTCTGGGTCGTTCGCCGACTCTCGTGCTCGGGGGATTCTCCCGCGCTCTGAGCGCATCGCGCTCGCTAGATTGATCCGGCAATACGCGTAACTCACTACAGCCGCCGGAGGCACCGTCATGCAAGCGAAGAAAGCGGAGGCGCTCCGCGCCGAGTGGGGCGAGCGTCCGTGCGAACATCCTTCGCTCGCGAAGGAATACGCCGAGGGGAAGCGCACGGGCGACTACGTGTGCACGCAGTGCGGCGCCAGAGTGACCTTTCGGGAACGAGCCGAGATACTCGCGTCGCGCCGCGGCTAATGTCGGTGGACCCGGCGCCGAGCACATCGAACGCGAGCTCCACTCCTCGAACCGCAGCGACCTTCCTGGTTCGAGGCATTTTCGTGCTCGGCACCCGCTCGCTGTTCATCGTGCGAGGTACCGTCGTCGCGGGCATTGCGCGCGCGAAGCAGCGCGTAATCGGGCTGCCGGGAATGGAGGCCGAGGTGCAGGGAGTGGAGGCGAATCTGCTGGACATTGACGGCGGCGCCGCGCAGAGCGCGCTCACTTTTCACTATGCGAAGCAGGCAGAGCTCGCGCGGTGGAAGACGCTGGTGACCGAGGGCACGCTCCTTTCGCTGGGCGACGCGAGCGCAGGGTAGCGCGACACCCGGTGCTTACGCGGACAGCAGCCTGGGCGCGCGAATCCTCGCGCCGTCGAGCAGCTCGCGCACTCTCGATGCGAGTTTGGTGGGAGTAAAGGGCTTCTCGAGGAACGAGTATCGCTCGCTCGCGATCCCGCGTCGCGCCGCCTCGTCCCGCGTGTATCCGGACATGAGCAGCACCTTTACATCGGGGAAGCTCGTCGCGATACGCTCGGCCAACTCGGCGCCGCTCATTTCCGGCATTACCATGTCGGTGACCACGAGATGCAGCGTACCTTCGTGCTGCGCGCACATGGTCATCGCCGCCCGTCCATCCGGCGCCTCGAGTACGAAGTAGCCGCACTGTTCCAGAGCGCGACGCGCGACGATCCGCAGTGCGTCGTCGTCCTCGACGATCATGATCGTTTCTCCACCGCTGTGCGGGAAGTCGTTCGCCACCTGTTCCGACTCGTGGGCCTGCACCGGCGTGTCGACGCGTGGGAGATAGATCTTGAAGATCGTTCCGTGCCCAGGCTCGCTGTACATCGCCAGGTGCCCCCCGCTCTGCTTCACGATGCCGTAGACCGTGGACAAGCCGAGACCCGTACCCTCGTGGAGACGCTTCGTCGTGAAGAACGGCTCGAAGACGTGCGCCTGGACATCCGCGGTCATCCCGGCGCCATTGTCGCTGACGGCGACCATCACGTATGCGCCTGCCTCGAGCGGCGGCTCGTTCGCGCGCAACTGGTACGGGCTTTCGAAGACCACGTTGGCGGTTTCGATCGACAGCCTTCCGCCTGTCTCCATCGCGTCGCGCGCATTGACGACGAGATTCATGACGATCTGCTCCACCTGTCCTGGGTCGGCGGCCACGGAGCCGAGCTCGGCGTCGAGCGTGAAGACGATGCTGATATCCTCGCGCAGAAGCCGGCGCAACATCTGTTCGAGATCGCCGATCACGAGATTGAGGTCGAGAACCTGCGGTTTCAGAACCTGTTGGCGGCTGAACGCGAGCAGCTGTTTCGTGAGCAGCGCCGCGCGCTCCGCGGCGCGCTTGATCTCGCGCACATTGGCGTGCGAGGTCGAGCTCTCGTCCATTTCGGCGAGCAGCATCTGGCTGTAGCTGATGATGACGGTCAGGAGATTGTTGAAGTCGTGAGCGACTCCCCCAGCAAGCTGCCCCACCGCCTCCATTTTTTGCGCCTGCCGATACTGTGCCTCGAGTGACTTTCGTTCCGTCTCATCGGACATGATGGCGACGAAGCCGGTGAGATTGCCGTTCGCGCCATGAAGCGCACACTCGGACAGGTGCACGCGCGAATGCTTCCGTCGCTTCGCTTCCGCCTCGTCTCGAAATTCGTTATGACCTCGCCGGCCGCAAGCCGACCGCGCAGTCTGGCGAATTCCGCCAGCTCATCGTCGGGAATGATGGCGCGCACTGATTGTCCGATCGCCTGCTCGGCGCTCATCCGAATTGCGCCGCAGCGGCCTTGTTCCACCGACTGATGACGAGATCGGGCGCGTAGATTATGATCGCCAGCGGCGAGTCATCGACGACGGCCCGCAGTATCCCGAGGCTCTCGCTCAGCGCGGCCTCTGCCGACCTGCGCGCAGTCACGTCCATGGCGAGCACGATCCGCGCGCTGCGTCCCTCGAATACCACGCTGTGCGACGCGATGTCCACGAGAATCTCCGTGCCGTCCTTGCGGCGGTGACGCCAACCTGAGCTGTGCTCGTTCACCGGCTCGACCTTCGCGCATGGCGCCTTCGGAACAGGGCCACGATCCTCACGTGGCCGGATGTCCTCGAGCGTCATCGCCAGAAATTCCTGTACGGAGTATCCGTACTGTTGGACTGCGGCGTCGTTCACCGCCAGAAAGCGAAGAGTGCTTTCGTCGTACACCCACATGGGCGCCGGATTGCGATCGAACAGCAGCCGGTACCGCTCCTCGAGAACGATCGCACTGTCTCGCGACTCCTCCGCCTCGACCGTCGCGACCCTTCAACCCCCTGTTCGCGCGATTCGAGATCACGGCGAGTAGCTCCTGCTCGGCCGCCTGCGCCTCGAGCTCGATGGCCTGCTCCTCGAGCTGCGACTGCTGCTCGACTGTGTGCGCGGCGCGCGCGAGCAGTTCGCGCTGAAGTCGCATGAGCATGACGAGCACGATCAACCCCTCGAACCCCAGCACGGCCACCCCGCTCCATTGCCTGAGCGTATTGCGCTGGGCGCGACTGCTGTAGAGGGACGCCTCTTCTCTGAGGAATTCATCGAGCCCGGACCTCACGAGCGCGAATGCCGCCACGCCCGCCCTTTTTTCCCGGCCGATGCGCTGTCGCCCCGCGAAGTCGGGCGAGCGCAACACCCGGTCCGCGTACGTGCGGTCCCACGTCGCGATCGCAGCAGAGATCTGTCGCAGGCGAGATTGCTGTCCGGGACTGTTGGCGGTCAGACGCGTCAGCGAGTCCATCGTGTGCTGAAGCGCGGGGCGGGCCCGTCGCTCGAGCGTGAGGATTGTGGTGTCGTTGGTGATCAGGTAGCCGGCAATGCTCGTCTGCCGCTCGAGGGCGAGATCGAGGGCTCGCCCACCAACGAATTGCACCGTGCGCGAGCGCCGGGCCAGCAGCGAGGACTGCCAGCTGAGATACGTCATCAAGGCAAGGGTCAGTGCGAGCACCGATAGCGCCGCAACGGCGCTCGTCGCCAGGCGCCGGATCAATGGAACGAGCCGCGAGGTTTCCGTCATGAATTCCTGAGATGGAGCGTAGGTGGACGCACGCCCCGCATGACGGCAGAGCTTCCGCTCTAGTGAATACGATTCAGCCGCGCCTCTCGTTCGGCTATTAGCGATTTATAAGAGAACGTCTCGTTGGCGCTCGCTTCCGGTTGCCGGAGCGGTCATTGGCTCGTGACGTCGATCATGTTGTCGTCGGAGATTCGATCGATGAGCTTGTTGTACGGATCGATGCCTGCACGCGTCGGCGGCTCGTCGACGACGATCGTGAAGCGCTGGCGCTCCTGCGACAGCTTCTCGCGCTTCATGTACAGCGGCTTTTCCTCGTCCTTCGCGCCCTTGAAGACGCCGATGTCGATGTAATCCGCGAGCGGCATCGGTGTCTCGACGCCGTTGCCATCGGACTGCGACTTCCTCGCCTGGACGTCGAGTGTCACCTCGTACTTGCCGTCGGGCAGCTTCTTCGACGTGGCCGAGATCGCCTTGTTGTCGTAGAGGACGATCCGGTTGAATCCGTCGTCGATCAGATATTGATACTCGCTGCGGCGTCTGCGCACGCAGCGCGTCCACGAGCATGCGCGTGTCCGGATAGTGCCCATCGACCGACTGCGCGCCGCGCGCGCTGTCGGTGGCGTCGACCTGATTGTTCGCGTTCGCGTAGCGATACTGCATCAGGAAGTTGTGCAGTGCGAGATCCACCTTGTCCTCGCCGATGTAGTCGGCGAGCGTGTACATGATCTGCCCGCCCTTTTCGTACCACACGTAGGTCTCGCGCTGCACCAGGGCGAGCGGCGGCTCGTGGCGTGTCTCCCCCGGCGCGCCCGCGGAGATACCGGTCGAGATAGTGCCGCAGCACCTTGTGCATGTAGTCCTTGCCGTACTTCTGCTGCATCACCATGTACGCGGAGTACTGCGCCAGCGTCTCGGACATCATGTTCGAGCCCTGCACCTCCGCGCCGATGAGCTGGTGCCCCCACCACTGATGCCCCAGCTCGTGCGCGGTGACGAAGTACGTCAGGTCGATGTCCGTCGGCTTTTCAACCCGCGCGATGAAGCCGATCCCCTCGGAGAACGGGACGGTGTTCGGAAACGACTGCGCGAACGTGCGGTAGCGCGGGAACTCCATGATGCGGTACTGCGTGAACTGGTATGGGCTGAAGTGCTCCTGGTAGTAGTCCAGCCCGGCGCGCGAGCTCGCGAGCATGTCGTCGATGTCGTACGGGTGCGCGGGGTCGTAGTACACCTCGAGATTCACCGGCCCGTTCGGCGCCGTTGTAGACCTCCTTGCGCGTCGCATACCTGCCCGAGAGATACGCGAAGAAATCGAGGATGTGCGTCGACCCCATGCTGTACTCGAAATAGTGCCGGCGCCCGTTCTGCTCCCACGTGCGCTGCAGATAGCCGGGCGCGATGGCGATCTGATCGCTCGACGTGCTCACGACGTGTGGTACGTGATCCAGTCGGAATTCGGCGTGAAGAGGTTCATGCGCGAGTGCAGGGATTCGCCGCGCGCCGCCATCTCTATCGAGCGGCCGCAGGTGCTCCTCGCGGCGCCGCCGCGGATCGTCGATCTCGATTTGCGCGTCGTAGCCGACCGACGGAAAGTAGCCGGCGTCGAAGAACGTGCCGTTGTACGCGAACTCCGCGGGCTCGTTGCCGTCGCGAAAGCCGCGGGTGGTGTGCGACACGGAGAACGTCAGTGTCACCACGTCGCCCGGCGCGAGCGGCTGCTCGAGCGCGTAGATCGAGTAGAGGTCGCGCGGCGCGCGGCTCACCAGGTGGAACGGCCGGTCGAAGCTCACGCTTCGAAACCGACTGTTGCTCGTCGGTGAGGTGAACCTGCGAGATCGGCTGCGCCGACTTGTTCTGCAGCGTGAATGCGCGCCGGTGCCGGCGAACGAACGGCGCTCGGGATAGATGTCGATCGTCGCGTCGACGGCCGTGACCTTGGGCTGCGGAAAGAAGTTCGTACTTCTTGAAGTCGCGCTCGTAGCCCGCCTGGATGTGGCGCCGATCCTTGGCGTCGAGGTATTCGTTGAGCACGTGCGCGTTGTAGTAGTACCAGCTGCCCGGCACCGACCGCGACCAGCAGGAACAGCGCGGCGGCGGGCATCAGCCGCGGCGCGCGCTGTCAGCGCGAGGCGCGTGCGCGCGCCGAGCGAATCTTCGGCGCCGCGGCGCGTGATACGCGATCGAGATCGACGCCGAGCAAGGCGAAGATCGACATCCAGTACGCGATCGGCCCAGAACAGCGCGGGCACGAAATGGCCGTAGCCGTTCATGTCCGAATAGGTGTACGGCGGGATGCGCCCGGCAGATAGAGCGTGTTCGCCCAGCCGAAATTGAACAGGATCGGCTGCGAGTACGAACGACGCCGATCACGATGCCGTGGCCGACGAACTTGTTGGAGACCATCGTCTGCACGAAGAGTGCGAACAGTGCGAAGCCCAGACCTGCGGGAAGGTGACGACGTACAGCTCCTTGAAGTACTGCAGTCAGCTCGTAGTGGTAGTAGCCCGCGATCGTCTGCATCACGATGCCCACGAGCATGGTGACCGTGAGCAGCACGAGCTCCACGAACGCGATGGCGGTGAGCTTCGACAGCCAGTCGGTCGCCTCGCCCATCGGCAGCGCATCGTGGATGCCGTCGAAATGGGTGTCGCGCTCGCGCCAGATCAGTTCCGCCGGCGTACAGCGTGGCGACGATGTAGAAGAAGAGGGTCGCGCCGCCTTCCACCGCCTGCAGCATCAGGTAGGTGACCGGCCAGACGTTCACCTCGCCCACGCGCCCGGCGAATTGTCCGTTGTTGACCGCGAACACGATCAGCAGGCCGACGATCGCCCAGAACGGGATCTCGTGCACGATCGTGCGGATGCGCAGGCGCGTGAGCGACAGGTACTGCGTGAACGTCGTGCGTGCGCCGAAAATCTGGTGCACCCGCGGCAGGCTCGACGGCCACCAGCGAGCGCGTGGGCCGCTCTTCCTGCGGCTCCTGCAGGCGCGCCTTGGCCGCGCGCTTTGCCCTGCGACCGCGCGGTGAGCGCTTCCACCGACATCGGGAAGAGCGCCCACGTCGTCGACGAGCGAGAGCGACCCCGATCGCCGACCACAGCAGGCGGTTGTAGAGGAACACGCCCGGCGAGTTGCCGCTGAAGTCCCACGGCACGAGCAACGTGTTCTTCTCGACGACGGTCCAGTAGCGCGACATGTTGTCGAACATGATGAGACCGATCGGATCGAGAATGCCGGACCAGAAGTGCTCGAGCGAGCGCGCCGAGAAGTACACCGTCAGCCCGATCAGTAGATCATGAACAACGCGACGCCCTGCAGATACACGATGAAGATCTTTCGCGTGAGCGCCGCGACCGCAAAGAACAGCGAGCCCAGGAAGAAAATCTGGATCACGTTGATCGAGAGGAACGGCTGGAGGTACCACCAGAGGTGGTTGGGGCCGATGCGCGCCTGATCCGCCCACGGCGCGAGCGTGCCCACGAACGTGCCGAACATCATTCCAGAGAACGCGAACACCGTGTCACGAACGACCCTGCCCACCGGCCGCCGAGATAGGCGAACTTCGAGATCGGCTTGGTGAAGAGCATCTGGTAGGTGTCGCGCTGAAAATCGCGCAGGATCGACGTGCCGAAGATCGCGGCGATGACGATCACGCCGAAGAGGCACGAGCCGATGTCGTTGTAGGTGTTCGCGTATGGTCCGTTGAGCAGCACCTTGCCGTTGGCAGTTCGCCCACCGGGCCCGAAGCTCTCGGATGCGACGCAGAAGAACGAGAACGCGAACCAGCCGAGGAAGTACACATACGTCGAGACGCTCTTCGCGCGGAACCTCAGCTCGAAGGTGAAGAACTCCCAGAACATTGACGCAGACGCTCCCGCTCCGGCGCGCGCTCAATTGAGTGGCCTGGCGCGAGACGTTCAGGAAGTAGACGTCCTCGAGGCCCGACGGCACCGCGCGGAAGCCAGCGCCCGGCGACGACGGAGCGAAGACGCGGATCTCGTGCTGCCCGCCGACGAGATGGCTGCTCACCACATTGCAGCTCGGCCTCGATCGCCGCGCAGCTCGTCATCGGTCGACAGCACCCGCGACCAGATCTGTCCCTCGAGCGACGCGATCGACTCGGCCGGCGCGCCCTCGAGCAGCACCTCGCCCGACGCGATGATCGCCATGCGCGGGCAGAGCTCGCGAACGTCGTCGACGATGTGCGTCGACAGAATCACCGTCACATCGCGGCCGATCGACGAGAGCAGATTCAGGAAGCGATTGCGCTCGGCCGGATCGAGTCCGGCGGTCGGCTCGTCGACGATGATGAGGCGCGGATTGGCGAGCAGCGCCTGCGCGATGCCGAATCGCTGCTTCATGCCGCCGGAGTAGGTCGAGAGCGCCTTCTTGCGCACGTCCCAGAGGTTGGTCTGCTGCAGCAGCGCCTCGACCATCTCCTTGCGCTCGCCGGCCGCTGACGACGCCCTTCAGGACCGCGAGGTGATTGAGCATGTCGAGCGGCCGACATCTTCGGATACACGCCGAACTCCTGCGGCAGATAGCCGAGGATCTTGCGCACCTCGTTCTTTTGCGTCAGCACGTCGATGCCGTCGAGCGTGATCGTGCCGGAATCGGGATCCTGCAGCGTCGCGATGGTGCGCATGAGCGAGCTCTTGCCGGCGCCGTTCGGGCCGAGCAGTCCGAACATGTTGTTGCCGACGGTCGAGCGAGACATTCTTGAGCGCGCGAACGCCGTTCGGGTAGGTCTTGGACAGACCGGTGATCGTGAGCGCCATTGAGAATCTCTCCGGAAGGTGTTGTTGCTGTTCGTACGCGGCCGGGCGGCGGAGTGTTTCGCGGCTGAATCGACAGCATTGCGCGCGGAAACGCAAAACGGCTCCAGACTCGACGAATCGAATCTGGAGCCGCAGAAACATTTGCAACCGCCACGAAGGGACGGCTGTACCGATCGCATTAGTCCGCAGTCGCGCGGTCTAAGATGGTCGGGGCGAGTGGATTTGAACCACCGACCTCCTGGTCCCGAACCAGGCGCGCTAACCGGGCTGCGCCACGCCCCGCAAATCTCACGTCACGGCCGCGCCGCATCGCGAGATCATGGTGCGCCTGGAGGAACTCGAATCCCCAACCTTCTGATCCGTAGTCAGATGCTCTATCCAATTGAGCTACAGGCGCCCGTCAGAATCTCTTTACATCACAACGGCGGATATGTCTCGGTTGCGGAGACACATCCGCCGTCATCACCGCAAAAACTACTCCTCCTTCCAAACATCGTCAAGCGACTCCACCCGACGAAACGGGCCTCGAATCGTGCAGCTTCGACTCGAGGCTCGACGAGCATGGGCGGTACAAGACTCGAACTTGTGACCTCCACGATGTCAACGTGGCGCTCTAACCAACTGAGCTAACCGCCCGCACCGGATTCGCGTACCTCACATCACACGCGCACACGATCCGGTCTCAACAGAGCGGGAAACGGGACTCGAACCCGCGACCCCAACCTTGGCAAGGTTGTGCTCTACCAACTGAGCTATTCCCGCGTTCACGCTTGTCTGATCAGGTGGAGGCGAGGGGAATCGAACCCCTGACCTCTTGAATGCCATTCAAGCGCTCTCCCAACTGAGCTACGCCCCCTGAAATCTCCCTGCGAAAAAACAGCGCAGCGAGCCCCCAATGTTAGCCGCACGCGTTCGGGCAGTCAAGCAAAACTGGGGGTGGCGCGCCGTGTCCCCCGTTGTAATTTTGCCGCCGATAATCCTCACATCATTCGCAACATTGACACTCAATCGGGACCACAATCCATGACCGAAGTGAAGCGCAGCCGCCGTCGCGCTGCCCCAGCGGGCATCGCGCCGAATGATCCGGAGCGCGACATCCTCGATCAGTATCTCTACGAGGTCAGCACCTACCCACTACTCAAGGGGACGCAGGAGTTCGATCTCGCACGGCTCATCCGAGCCGGCGATCAGGACGCACTGCAGGAGCTCGTCACAGCGAAACCTGCGCTTCGTCATCTCCGTGGCGAAAAAATACCAGAACCGCGGCATGCCTCTCATCGATCTCATCGGCGAAGGCAACGTCGGTCTCCTCACCGCCGCGCGGAAGTTCGATCCCGACCAGGGCGTGAAGTTCATCTCCTACGCCGTGTGGTGGATCCGGCAGGCCATTCTGTCCTCGCTCGCCAAGCAGGGGCGCACGGTGCGCGTGCCCCTCAACCGCACCTCCGATCTCTCGCGCATCATCAAGGGCGCGGAAGTTCTCAGGCAGAATCTGCGTCGCGAGCCGATGCCCGAAGAGCTGGCAAAGCTCACGGGCCTCACCGTCGATGTCGTGCAGGCGCTCTCGGCGCTCAACACCGGCGACGTTCGGCTCGACTCGTCGTTCGACCCGGACAGCGACCGCTCGATCATGGATCGCTTCGTTTCTGAGGACATGCCGAATCCCGAAGACGAATACATGAACCGATTCGTCAGCGAGGAGATCGAGCGCGCGCTCGCCACACTCCCCGCGCGCGACGCGAAAGTGCTCCGCCTCTACTTCGGACTCGACGGCGGGCGCGAGCACACCCTCGAGGAAATCGGCTCCATGCTCGGCGTCACCCGCGAGCGTGTCCGCCAGCTGCGCGACCGCGCGCTCAAGCGGCTGCGCGAGGGCGCGGTCGGCGTAGCGTTGAGCAGCTTCGCCGCCTGACGGTTACTGCGAGGTGTCCGGTTTCTTCTTGCCCGCGACCCGCTTCGTCCACACCAGGATCGTACCGCACGACGCGTTCTGTCCCTGATACTGCACCGGAACTTCGCTCGCGCTCTTGTAGACCTCGATGCCCGCGATGTCATCGGGTCGCAGCATCTGGTCGATGCCGTTATCCGAATTGTCGTAGGGCGAGCCATCGAGATACCACTGCATCGGGCAGTTGATGTTTCCGCTGCGCGCCGACTGCACGGTGTAGTTGTTGCCGTCGAAGGCGACATTCAATCCTGGCACCGTGCGGAAGACATCCGTGAGAAGGATCGGCTGGCGCTTGTCAATGTCGTCCTCGGTGATGAACGTGCCCGCTCCGCGTTTCGCGCGCTGGTCGAATCCGGGAATCGAGCTCGACGCCTTTGCCGTGACCTTCACCTCGCCCAACACGTTCGCCCGCGTGTCGAGGACCGCGGCCAGCTTGCTCTCGCGCGAGGGCGAGAGGTCGACGGTGAATCGCTTCGGCGAATACGAGAGCAGCCGCACTTCCACCGTCTGGGTGCCGGACGGCAGGCCGCCCAACCGGAATCCCCCGCGCGCGTCCGCACGCGCACCAATCGCCGTTCCGACGAGATACACGTTCGCGCCCTCGAGCGGCTTTCCATCGGCACCCACGACCGTCCCGACCAACTGCGCGGTTCCGAGCGGTTTCGGCGCCGTCGGCGTCGCGGTGCTCCCCTGCGCGGGAGGCGCCGCCGCCACTATGCGCTCCCCCACGAGAAAATCGCGCTGGAGCACGCCGCCCGGCGGCATCGTGACGTCGATGAATCCGCTCGCCTTGGTGCCGAGCCGCGCCTGCGCGCGCAACGCCACGCCGTTGGGGATTCCACACACGCGATAGCTCCCGTGCTCGTTCACCGTCGTGTGCACGGCCTTCGGCAGCTTGGAGAGCGAGTTCGTGCCGACGTTCATCTCCGACCACATGACCACCACCAACGCACCCACCAGCGGTGCGTCCGTGTCCGCATCGCGCACCACGCCCATCATCAGGCCGCGCCCTTCGGAGGCGCTGTCGCGGCAGATCACGCGCAGGACCGTTCGCATCGACGGCGTGCCCAGATCGAGCAGCACGGACTCGCCGTGCCGGATCTCGACCTGTCGCGCCGGCGGCGCGATGCCGAGCGAGTCCATGCTCGGCATGAAGAAGCCGACGGTCGCCGCTCCCTCGCTCAGGCTGTCGATTGAAAATTTGTACATCCCGTTCGCATCGCTGACCGTCTGGTGAGTCGTCCCGGCGATGATCACGGTCGCACCCTTCACCGGCTCGTCGTGCAGACTGTCGTACACCTGCCCGGAGAGCGTCGGATGTCCCTCGGCCGCCGCGGCGCGGCGCGGCACCTCCACGGGGCGAGTCGTCGTCGTCGTGTCGGTAGACGGCTTGCCGATGCGATGGATCACCTGGGCGCGCAGTGGTGCGGCGACAGCGGTGAGGGCGAGTAGCGCGAGGGAGGCGAGGCGGCGCATGCGGATGGGAAGGGGTGAGTCTCGTGACGTGCAACTTGTCACGCGGTGTTCATCAAACGAATGGCATGTCGTCATCGTTGTCGAGGGGCGTGGCACCTCGCCCAACCGAATCCATACCCGTTGCTCGCACAATCGTTCGATCCGTCCGGCTTGGGTCGTTGCCCGCCGATTCCAATTGCCGCACATTTCCGAATGATCAAGCTGAATGACGTCTACAAGGCCTTCGGCGACAAGAAAGTGCTGTCCGGCTTTTCGCTGGACGTCATGGAAGGCGAGACGATGGTCATCATCGGCTACTCCGGAACCGGCAAGTCGGTGGCCATCAAGCACATCGTCGGTCTCCTCGTGCCCGATGCCGGCACCGTCTTCGTCGACGGCAAGGAGGTTCCCACTCTTCCCCGTCGCGAGCTGTACGCGCTTCGCGCCAAGATCGGCTACGTCTTCCAGTTCGCCGCACTCTTCGACTCCCTCAGCATCGGGGACAACGTGGCGATGGGGCTGCGCAAGCTCGAGATGTCGCCCGAGGACATTCGCGATCGCGTGAGCGAGGCGCTGCGCCTCGTCGATCTCCCCGGCACCGAGACTCGCTTTCCTGCTGAGCTCTCCGGAGGGATGCGCAAGCGCGTCGGCATCGCGCGCGCGATCGCGCTGCGTCCCAAGTACATCCTGTACGACGAGCCGACGACGGGGCTCGATCCCGTCACCAGCGCCGTCATCGACGAGCTCATGATTCGCATGCGCAAGCAGCTCGGCGTCACGAGCGTCGTGATCACACACGACATGCGAAGCGCGTACACCGTGGGCTCGCGCATCGCGATGCTCTACGATGGGCGCGTGCGCCAGGTCGGAACGGTCGAGGAGATCAGGAACACGCAGGATCCCGTCGTGCGGCAGTTCATCGAGGGACGCGCGACGCTGAACGAGGTCGGAGATGACCGGCGTTCCCGAGCGCCGACCGCGCGCAGATAACGCCGTGACGCGCGCGCGGGCCAACCGCGAAGTCTCGGCCGGAGGCGTGGTCTACCGTGTCGCGGACGGACGTCCGCTCTTCCTGCTGATTCGCGACAGCTATCAAAACTGGGGATTCCCGAAGGGGCACCTGGAAAAGACGAGCTCCCCGAGGCCGCGGCGCTTCGGGAAGTGTCGGAGGAGACGGGACTTACCGACCTCGTCGCTGCGCGGCGAGCTCGTCGACCATCGACTGGCACTTTCGCTTCCGCGGAAAGCTGATTCACAAGATCTGCCACTTCTTTCTGATGGAATCGGAGAACGCCGCCACGAGCCCGCAGCGTGAGGAAGGGATCACGGCGTGCAGGTGGGTGCCGATCGACGAGGCGCTCGCGCTCATTTCGTACGCGAACGCGCGCGAGGTGCTTCAACGGGCGGCGGAGACCGTCGGCGGCACTCCCGCGGCGCACTGATGCGAGCTCGCGCTCGCGCCAACGGGCGCGCGCCCGCTCAACGCGCATACTCCGCGCGCCCGCATTCGCCCTCTGCCGCGTCATCGCCGCGTCATCTGCCATAGTCCTCGCCTACGCACCCAGGGACCACACGCGCGCGCGCATCCGCGCGAGCCTCGTCCGCATCCATCGCCGCGGCGTTCTCGCGCGCACGGAACAGGACTTCGCGAACGCCTTTCGCACGCACTTCGTGAACACCGCGCTCGTCGAGCTCGCGGCGGATGGCGACGGACATGGCCCGGCCGAGCTTGCGCGCGAGTACCCGAGCGTCCCCTTCATCGCGCTCACGCCGTTTCGACCCGTCGACGCACCCGCCATCGCGCGGTGCGCGGAGCTCGGCTTCGCGGACGTCCTCGCCGATGGCACCGACGATGGCCTGCTCGGCGAGATCCTCGTGTCGCAGGGATTTTCCGCCCGCTTCGCCGCCGCGTTGCACGATCCGCCACCACCGCTGTCGCTCACATCGCCGCTGCAGCTGGCGGCGTGGCGAACGACGATCGCGCATGCCGGTCGCCCCGTCGGCACCGCGGAGGTCGCCCACTCGCTCGGCGTCACGCGCGAGCATCTCAGCCGCAGCTTTTCCGCGGGCGGCGCTCCCACGCTCAAGCGCGTGCTCGACCTCGTGCGACTCCTCGCGGCCGGCGAGCTCGCGAAGAATCCGGGGTACGATCTCGCGGCTGTTGCTCGCCTGGTGGGATTCGCCTCGAGCGCCAAGCTCTCCGCCACCGTCAAACGTCTCGTTCGCGCCCAGGCCAGCGCCCTCTCGGCGCTCCGCGCCACCGACCTGCTCGAGCGATTTCTTCGCGGGTAGCGGTAAACGCGCGACACGACGATATATGGGCAACTCGACTCTTGTCCGAACAGCCAGCTTGTGATAAATTTCACAAGCTACGCACGAATTTTTTCGCGACCCCATAGCCCGCCGTCCGACATGGCCTCCGAAACCTCGCTCCGACCCGCCGAAATCAAGGACATCCTCCTCCGCGAAATCGAAGCGGCGGACCTCCACGAGCTCGACGTCGAGGACGTCGGGACCGCTGCTCGAGGTCAAGGACGGCATCGCCCGCATCTACGGGCTGCACAAGGCGATGGCCGGCGAGATGCTCGAAGTCACCTCGGCCGAAACCGGCGACAAGGTCACCGCGCTCGCGCTGAACCTCGAAGAAGACAACATCGGCGCCGTCATCCTCGGCGACTAGCTCAAGCTCAAGGAAGGCGACGAAGTTCGCCGCACGCGCCGCGTGCTCGAAGTGCCAGTCGGGCCGGAGATGCTCGGCCGCGTCGTCGACGCGCTCGGCAACCCGATCGACGGGCTCGGCCCGATCACCGCGAAGCTCTCGCGCAAGGTCGAGTCCGAGGCGCCCGGCATCATCGTGCGCCAGCCGGTGAAAGAGCCGCTGCAGACGGGCATCAAGGCGATCGACTCCGATGATCCCGATCGGCCGCGGCCAGCGCGAGCTGATCATCGGCGACCGCGGCACCGGCAAGACGGCGATCGCGATCGACACGATCATCAATCAGAAGGGCACCGGCGTCGTCTGCGTCTACGTCGCGATCGGACAGAAGGCGTCGACCGTCGCGACGTCGGTCGAGAAGCTCAAGGCAGCCGGCGCGATGGAGTACACGATCGTCGTCGTCGCCTCCGCGTCCGATCCCGCGCCGATGCAGTACATCGCGCCGTACTCCGGCTGCGCGATGGCCGAGTACTTCATGTATAACGAGGGGAAGGCGACGCTCTGCGTGTACGACGACCTGTCGAAGCAGGCCGCCGCGTACCGCCAGCTCTCGCTGGTGCTTCGCCGCCCGCCGGGCCGCGAGGCGTATCCCGGGCGACGTGTTCTATCTCCACTCGCGCCTGCTCGAGCGCGCGGCGAAGCTCAGCGAGGATCCGAGCGTGGTGGACGGCAAGCACGATCCTGAAGCCGGGCGGCTCGCTCACCGCGCTGCCGATCATCGAGACGCAGGCCGGCGACGTGTCGGCGTACATCCCGACGAACGTCATCTCGATCACCGACGGCCAGATCTTCCTCGAGGCCGATCTGTTCTACGCCGGTGTGCGCCCCGCGGTCAACGTCGGCATCTCCGTGTCGCGCGTCGGTGGCGCGGCGCAGATCAAGGCGATGAGCTCCGTCGCCGGCCGTCTCCGCCTCGACCTCGCGCAGTATCGCGAGCTCGAAGCGTTCGCGGCGTTCGCGTCGGATCTCGACGCGGCGACCAAGCGCCAGCTCGAGCGCGGCGCGCGCACGGTGGAAGTGCTGAAGCAGCCGCAGTACGAGCCGATGCCGGTGGAGCAGCAGGTCATGATCATCTACGCGGTGACGAACGGCTTCATCGACGACGTCGAGGTGCGCAAGTGCGCGCGTGGGAGAAGGGATTCCACGAGTTCATGGCGCAAGAGCTACCCGCAGGTCGGCCTCAAGATTCGCGAGAAGAAGATGCTGACGAAGGAAGTCGAAGAGGCGCTCAAGACGCGGCATCGCGGCGTTCAAGGCGACGCCAGCCGGCGCCCGACGCCTCGCCGCCGCACCGGCGAAGTAGTACTCGCACTCCACCGGCTGACTCATGGCGCAGGGACGCGAGCTCAAGGGACGGATCAAGTCCATCGAAGAAACGCGCAAGATCACGCGCACGCATGGAGATGGTCGCCACCTCGAAGATCAAGCGCGCGCAGGATCGCGTCGTCGCCGCGCGTCCGTACGCGCGCGCGCTCGCGGCGTGATCGCGATCTCTACTCGCCCGATCTCGCAGGCGCTTTCCGCTGCTGCGCCAGCCGGCAGCGGCGCGCAAGGCAGACCGGCGCGCGCGCCGTCGTGTCCTGCTCACGTCGAACCGCGGCCTCGCCGGCGGGTTCAACGCGAATCTGATCAAGGAAGCGCGCGCGCTGATCGCGCGGCTCGACGCGCGAGGGCGTCGACCGTCGAGCTGCACGTGATCGGCAAGAAGGGCATCGGCTTCTTCCGCTACGTCGGACGCGCGATCGCATCGTCGCGCATCGACATCGGCGACAAGCCGACGGCGGAGCACGGCCGCGAGCTCGTCGACGCGCTGATGGAGGACTTCGTCGAGAGGCGAGCTCGACGCGGTGTACGTCGTGTATGCGAAGTACAACTCGCCGCTCTCGACGCCGCCCGTGACCGAGCGCGTGCTGCCGGTGACGCCGCCCGCAGCGCAAGGGGCACGGCAGCGCGACTATCTGCTCTTCCCGAACGCCGGAGACGATTCTCAGCGAGCTGCTGCCGCTGTACGTGCGCAATGCGATCTACCGCGCGCTGGTCGAGACGGTGGCGGCGCGAGCAGGCGGCGCGCCGCACGGCGATGAAGAACGCGACGGACAACGCCGGCGACATGCTGAATGTCCTGCGTCGCACGTACAACCGCGCGCGGCAGGCGCAGATCACGCAGGAAATCGCCGAGATCGTCGGCGGCGCCGCGGCGCTGAGCGGTTGACGCAACGACATGCTGGCAACGCCGGGGCGCATGCTTCGGTCTGACCTTTTGGAACTCAATCATGGCTGACCACAATATCGGCAAGATCGTGCAGGTCATCGGCCCGGTGCTCGACGTCGAGTTCCAGTCCGAGCACCTTCCCGAGATCTACAACGCGCTCACGATCGACCGCTACGCCGACGGCGGCACGCAGGTGCAGCTCACCGCCGAGGTGCAGCAGCACATCGGCCGCAACCAGGTGCGCGCGGTCGCGATGTCGACCACCGACGGCGTCGTGCGCGGCATGCGACGTCGACCGACACGGGCTCGCCGATCACGGTGCCGGTGGGCGTGCCCGCGCTCGGCCGCATCCTCAACGTGCTCGGCGAGCCGGTCGACAACGGCGCGCCGATTCCGAAGGACGCGCAGCGCTGGCCGATCCATCGCCCGCGCCCGGACTTCGTCGACCTCGAGCCGAAGACCGAGATCTTCGAGACGGGCATCAAGGTCATCGATCTCATCGCCCCGTTCGTGAAGGGCGGAAAGATCGGCCTCTTCGGCGGCGCCGGCGTCGGCAAGACGGTCGTCATCATGGAGCTGATCAACAACGTGCAGAAGGGGCACGGCGGAAAGTCGGTGTTCTGCGGCGTGGGCGAGCGCACGCGCGAAGGGAACGATCTCTATCTCGAGATGAAGGAATCGGGCGTTCTCGATTCCGTGCGCGCTCGATCTACGGCCAGATGAACGAGCCGCCGGGCGCGCGCCTGCGCGTCGGTCTCTCGGGACTCACCGTCGCCGAGTACTTCCGCGACGTCGAGAACGCAGGACGTGCTCGCTCTTCATCGACAACATCTTCCGCTTCACGCAGGCCGGCTCCGAAGTGTCCGCGCTGCTCGGCCGCATGCCGAGCGCCGTCGGATACCAGCCGACGCTGGCGACGGAGATGGGCGATCTGCAGGAGCGCATCACCTCGACGCGCAACGGATCGATCACGTCGGTGCAGGCGATCTACGTTCCCGCCGACGACATCACCGATCCGGCGCCGGCGACCGCGTTCGCGCACCTCGACGCGACGGTCGTGCTCTCGCGCGCGATCACGGAACTCGGCATCTATCCCGCCGTCGATCCGCTCGACTCCGGCTCGCGCATCCTCGCCCCGCAGTTCGTCGGCGACGCGGCACTACAACGCGGCGATCGGCGTGCAGCGCATTCTGCAGCGCTACAAGGAGCTGCAGGACATCATCGCGATCCTCGGCATGGACGAGCTGTGCGAAGACGACAAGCGCATCGTCGGCCGCGCGCGGCGCGTGCAGCGCTTCCTGTCGCAGCCGTTCGCGGTCGCCGAGCAGTTCACCGGCATCCCGGGCAAGTACGTGAAGCTCGAGGACACGATCGAGTCGTTCGAGCGGGTCGTCGCCGGCGAGTTCGATGCGCTGCCCGAGCAGGCGTTCTACATGGTTGGCTCGATCGACGAGGCCGTCGAGAAGGCCAAGACCTGAAGAGCTGAGCGATCGTGCTGAAAGTCTCCGTCATCTCGCCGGAAACGGTGTTGTACGAGGGCGACGCGACCTCCGTGGTCGCGCCGGCGTTCGACGGCGAGCTTGGCATCCTCACGGCCACGCGCCGATGATTACCGCTGCTCGGCAGGGCACGCTGCGCGTGGAGGGCGGGGCGGGAAACCAGCGTTCACGGTGATGGGCGGATTTCTGCAGGTCGTCGACGATCAGGTACGCGTGGTGACGGAACAGGCGAAGGCGGTTTAGTCGCGCACGCACATTGCATTGGAGTGGCGCGGGCCTGGACTGTTGGGCCCGCGTTTTTTTTTGGAGGGACATTGTGATGCCACTGCGTTCGTCTTCAATGCTCGGAGCCGTCGTTGCGCTTTCATTCGCAGTAACGGCAACGGGACGCGCGCAGATGCTCGGCGCGCCCGTGCTGCAGAATGCATTCACGAACAGCGGCTTGACGATTGGTGTGGACTACGGCTCCGGCGATCGCAAACAGAGCTACGGCGGCGCGGTTGCATGGTCACCGTCAACCGGGATCTTTCAGCTCGACGCCGGCGTCGCCTATCTCCACAGCAGGAGCGCGTCGGGCACCGCGACGTACGGCGCGAGGCTGATGGTGCCGTGCTCACCCGAACGTCAGAGTTCGGTGTATCACCGTTCGTGGGAATGGGCGGTGCGAACTTCGACGGCATCAACGACTGGCAGATTCCACTCGGCATCGCGGCTGGCTATCGCCGCGCGTTCGGTGCGAACGGCCGTGGCATTTCAGCGTATCTTTCGCCATTCTACTCGTGGGCACGCATACGGCAGAATCAACAGACGCTCACGCATGGGCTGTTTCGCGTTTCTGTCGGGGTCGACGCTGCGGTGTCACAGTCGCTCGGCGTCGCGCTCGGATATGAAACTGGCGCGAAGGCGGGTGAAGGACAGCCCGGCGCAACCGGTGGCATCTTTGGACTCGGCGTCTCGTATGCGCTGAATCACGGACGACAGACAGCAAAGGCGCGGCCGCAGAGGCCTGCGAGACCCGATTCAACATTGAAGGCCGATTCAACGTCATAGAAGTTCTCACTCATCGAATTCGAGGAAGATCAATGCGCACTCGTTCCTTGTTCGCCAAACCGCATCGCGATTGCCTGCGCCATGGTGGTGCTGTCCGCAGGCTCGGCATCAGCGCAGGCGTGGCACTATCCCACCTTGCAGACGCCGGATATCTCCACGCGCGACTTCGGCTTTCTCGTCGCCGGCGGCGGTGACTATGGAACGAGCGCGGTGGCACAGTGGCGCGAAGGGCTCGCGCCCAATGTCATGGTGAACTTCGATGTCGGGGTCGCGACGCCCACCGACAACACGATGTTCCTCGCCGGCGCGGGGCTCGGCTACTCGCTCATGAAGGCCACGCGCGAGACGCCGATCGATCTCATCCTCACCGGCGGATTGTACGGCGCGTTCGGAGACATGAGCTTCGTGCGCATCCCGGTCGGCGTCGTGGTGGGTCATCATTTCCCACTCGCGAGCAATATGGTTCTCACGCCGTTCGTCTCGCCCCGCCTCTCGGTGGATATCTGCGCGAGCTCGTGCGACTTCGTCGTCAACAACGAGGTCGTGGCTCATACCGGCACCGACCTCAAGCTCAACTTCGACATCGGCGCGAGTCTCGACGTCACCAAGACGATCGGCATTCGCGCGGCGTTGACGATCGGTGGTGTCAGCGATGGCAACAGCCAGACGGCGTTCGGCATCGGCCTCGTCTATCGCCCCAACATGGCGCCGCGCCGCTAGGTTGCCATGTGCGCGGCCGCCTCGCGGCCGCGTACTCTGGCGGGCACATCCGCCCGCGGCACGCCAGGTGAGGAGCGTTCATGGACACCTCGTCCACGCAGGCGATCCTGGTCGTCGACGATAATGAGGACAACGCGGAGATCGTTCGCGCGCTGCTCGAGTCGCGCGGATACTCCGTGATCGTCGCGCACGATGGCGATGAGGCGCTGGCGCTGTTCGAGTCCGCTCGCCCGCCGCTCGTGCTGCTCGACGTCTTGATGCCGGGGCGCAGCGGCTGGGAAGTCTGTCGCCTCATGCGGCAACATCCCGAGCACGGCCGCACCGTGCGCATCATCATGCTCACGGCGCTCTCCGACTGGAACGACAAGCAGTCGGCGATCCAGACGGGGGCCGACGACTACATCACGAAGCCCGTCAATCTCGCCGATCTCGAATTGCGTGTCCGGCGAAATCTCGCGCTCGTGACCCCGCGCTCATGACCCCGGCCCCGCGCGCCTTTCTTCTCGCCGACCACACGGACGGAGCGCTCGCGGAGGCGGCCGAGGTTCTGCAGCTCGACGTCGTTTCCGTGCAACCCGCCGCGCTGCTTCCCGCGGCGATCGACGCGCATGCATCCGCGCGCGCGATCGTCGTGGCGACGGACGATCCATCGCTGCTGCGCGCGATCGTCGAGCACGCGAGCGCACGCCGCATTCCAGTTATCCTCGCCGGTGCCGACGACGTCGCCTACCGGCGCGCGATCGAGTTCCGCGTCAATGAGTGGTACCCAACCTCAGCGACCCCAGTCGAAGTCACCTGGCGCATCCGCTCGGCGATCGCACGCGTGGCCGTGCAGGCGATCGCGCTCTCGCATCGCATCGACCAGGTCGAGTACGAGGAGATGCTGTACGACCCGCTCACCGGGATGGCGACGCTTCCCGGTGATGCTCGAGCGCACGCGCGGGCAGATCAAGGATCGCGGCGAGGTCATCGTCTATTATCTCAACTTCATTCGCTACTCGAAGATCGAGGAGATTTACGGCTGGGAGAAGCTCGATCAGGTGCTCGAGACCACCGCGGCCGCGGTGCGCGAATTCCTCGACGCCAGCGCGCTCGGCACCACGCGAATGATGGTCGGCTTCGCCAACGATGATGATTTCATCTTTCTCCAGATCCCCGCCAAGGGGAAGGCGACGCCCAGCGATGCGCAGATCACGGAGGTCGGGCGCGAGCTGCAGCTCTTCGTCGGCAACCGGCTCGAGGAAGTAGCACGGAGAGGATGTGTCGTCGCTCTTCGACATCTACATTGGGTCGTCGCACGTGTACTACACCCCGAAGATTCGGTTCGAGCGTCTGATCTATCGCGGCGTGCGAGACGCGGCGAACGCCGCGCGCAGCGTGGAGCAGCGCGAGCGCGGGCGCCGCACCGCCGCGCTCAAGAGCGTGTTGCACGACGGCTCGGTCTACATCGACTTCCACCCGATCGTCCTCGCGGAGACCGGTGAGATTTTCGGCTACGAGGCGCTCGCGCGCGGCGTGCCGCGCAGCCTGCGCAGCCCCGAGGTGATGTTCGAGGTCGCGGCCGAGGCGGATCTCGTGTGGGAGCTGAGCCGCCTCTGTCGCGCGCGCGCGCTCGCGGGCGCGAAGGACCTGCTCCGGGGCGACCAGCTCCTCTTCGTGAACGTCGATCCGCACGACTTCGCGGACCCCGGATTCGGCGTTCTCGATTCGATCGACCCGCGGCGCATCGTACTCGAGATCACCGAGCGCACCGCGATCAAGGACTATCCGAAGTTCCGCGAGCGCCTGCGGTCGTTCCGCGAGCGCGGCTTCCGCTTCGCCGTCGACGACGCAGGCAGCGGCTACGCCGGCCTCGGATCGATCGCCAACCTCGAGCCGGACTTCATCAAGCTCGACATCTCGCTGATCAACTCCATCGACACGAATTTCATCAAGCAGAACCTCGTCGAGACGATGGTGGTCTTCGCGAAGGAGCAGGGCGCGATGGTGATCGCGGAGGGGATCGAGCGCGCCGAGGAGCTGGAAACGGTCAAACGCATCGGCGTGCCGCTGGTGCAGGGATTCCTGCTTCATCGCCCGGAGCGCGCGGCCGTGCACGCGGGCGCACACTCGGGCGTGTAGGGCGCGGCATCGAGCTCGCGTTCCACTCAGCCGTCGAGCAAGCCCCGTCACCAGGGCGGCCGATCGCGTCGATGCGCCCAATCCCTTCTGGACGATTTCTCGCGCGCGCGCACCCTCGGCGCCGCGCGTGTCGGGGCGCGTGAGAAGCGCCTCGAGCCGCGCTGTGATCGCCGAGCCGTCCGTCACCGACGCGCCGGCGTCGTGCGCGATGAGCGTCGCCGCGTCGCGGCTCTTGTCGTGGCGCGGCCCGAACAGCACCGGAACGCCGAATGCCGCCGGCTCGAGTACGGAGTGCAGCCCCGCTCCGTGGAATCCTCCTCCCACGTACGCGACGTCCGCGAGCGCGTACAGGTCGCCCAGCATCCCGACGCCATCCACCAGTACGACGTCCGCAGAGGCGCGCGGCAAAAGCGCGCTCGTTCGCGCGACCGAGAGCCGGTGCGAGCCCGCCCAGCGCTCGATGTGCGAGAGGTGCGCGTGCGTCGGCTCGTGCGGCGCGATAATGAGCCGCGCGTCGGGAACCTGCGAGCGCATTGCGATCCATGCGGGGAGCAGCTCGCGTTCGTCCGCGGGCCACGTGGATCCCGCGACGAGTGTCGGCCGATCGCTTCGAAACGGCGCGAGCAGTGACTCGCGCGCGGCGCTGTTCTGCGCTCGCGCCCAGACCTGGTCGAAGCGCGTGTCCCCCGTCACCGAGATCGCCGCCTCGCGCACGCCCAGCTTCATCAATCGGATGGCGTCCGCCTCGTCCACGGCGCCCACCGCATCGAACGCCGCGTACGCCGCGTGAGTAAAGGCGCTGGCGATCCACGAGCTTCGTCCCGAGCGTTCGGCGAGAGTTGCGCTGAGCATGGCGGTGCGCACGCCCCGCGCGCGCGCGGCGGACACGAGTGCGGGCCACACGTCCACCTTCGAGAATGCGAGCACGCGCGGCGACAGCGCGTCGAGGGCCACGCGCGCGTCGCCGCGCGAATCGAACGGCAGGTACTCGGCGAAGTCCGCATCGAGGGAGCGCGCGAACGTCTCCGCGCTCGGCGAGAAAAAGGTGTACGCTAGCTGCAAATGCGGCTGATTCGAGCGAAGCTGCTCGAGCACCGGACGCGCCTGCAATCCCTCGCCGACCGACAATGCGTGCATCCACACGAGCGGCCGATCGCCGTTGCGGGACGCGCGATTCCACTGTCGGTAGCGCTCGCGGATACCACGCCGCGCGCGGAACGTCGCGACGACCTTGCCGCCGCGGGGCGGCGCGACCGCCGCCGCAATACGCGCGAGCTGTATCGCGCCCTCGTACGCGCCGCCGAGGAGAAAATTCACCCGACCACGCTCGCCTCGTGCAGCGGGCGCGGCCACGATCGGCAGACGTTGCGCGCGAATCGATGCATCGTTAGTCTTTCCGCCGAACGTCGCGCGCGCTCGCGCAGCGCGGCGCTGGGTGAAGGATTCCGCCCAATGTCGAACCCTGCAACGAGGAGGTGATCCATTGTCTAGTGACCAGCAGGCGGCGAGGATCGCTCGAAGCCGTTGAGGCTCGGAAGGTAGCATGACCGGTGGTCCTCGCCGCTCGGTCTGATAGTGTGGGGTTCATCGTCGCAACACTGGACGGTGAACCCCACCGCCGTTTCTGCCTGCCGCGAGCGAGCGACTCGCTGTCTCAGCGCCTGGCCGCAAGTGTGAGCGCGGAGTCGATTGCCTTTCGGAAATTCGCGACCGGCTGCGCGCCCGTCACCATCATGCCGCCGATGAGAAAGGTCGGCGTCGACTCTACGCCGGCCTTGGTCGCGCGGTCGATATCCGCCTCGATCATCGGCTTCGTCACGTGGCCGGACACGCACTTGTGAAATGAAGCGAGATCCACGCCCTGCGCCGCGGCGAGCGAATCGAAGGCCTGCTGCGGAGCCGGAAGTGATTCCCACTTCTTCTGCGTGGCGAACAGCGCGTCGTGCATCTGCCAGAACTTGTCCTGCGCCGCGGCACACATAGCGGACTCCGAGGCCGCGAACGCGTTGCGGTGCATCGGGAGCGGGAAGTTCACGTAGGCCAGGCGCACCTTTCCTGAATCGACGTACGCGCGCTTCAGCTCCGAGTAGCTCTCGTCGTGAAACTGCCGGCAGTATGGGCACTGAAAGTCGCTGACCTCCACCACCCACACCGAGGCGGCGGGGTTTCCCAGAATACGCGCGCGATCCGCGCGACGAAGCAGCAGGCTGTCCGGGCCGGCGGCTGCGGTGGCGGCTGCGTTGGCGCTCGAGCTCTTGCTGCAGGCGAGAACGACGACAAAGGCGGCAATGACCGCCATGAATGGGTACCTGCTCGGCACGTGCTCCTCTACTAGTAGGTGGAGATGATGCGCCGCAGCGCGTTGGAGCGGCGGTCGAGAATGAACGTGTGCCCGTCGTGGGACACGATGGCAGACGCGAAGCCGAGCGAGCGCGCGAGCCCGATCGTCTTGGTGGTGTCGCCGGAGATGTTCACGATGTACACGCCTTCGGGGCCGGCGGCCACGAACAGCCGCGGCCCATCGATCGACGCGTCATACGCGAACCGAGCATCCGTCCAGACACTCCGCAACTTCGGATTCGGAGGGTCCGTGATGTCGATGAGCGCGACCCCTTTCTCGCCCATTGCCACCGCCGCGAGTCCGTGGTCGATCACGGCACGGAGTCCGGAGCCGACAAGGGGAACGGCTCCGATTCGAACGAGCGAATCGCCCGTGATCCGGAGTGCCACGAGCTCGCGATCGGTCGATGCCCAGAGCACCGCGCGCGCCTCGTCCAGCACGATGTCGCGCACCGCGGCATTCAGCGTCGTGCCTGGCCACGTACGCACCGAGTCCGCGCTCACCGGAACGCTCTCGACGCGATTCTCGGTGGCCGCGAAGATGCGCGTGTCGGAGGCGGCGATCGCAGACATGTTCGCGCGCTCCACCAGCACTCCGGGACCTCGCAGGGGCGGATAGATATAGAGACCGGTGCGCGAGCCGAGCGCCAGCCACGCGGTGCGTGGGGCGATATCGATGGCCCCGAATGCCGTGCAGACCGTTCGCGCGTGCCCCGAGCGCCGTCAGACGTGGATCGGTTGCGGCAAAGAGCTCGACTCCGTCGCTTCCTCCAACGGCGGCCACCTCATCGCGGATCGCCAGCACGTTCGGCTCCCCCTGGAGCTCGATCCCGACGTTGGGAATCTTGAGCGACGGCGTCCCGCGAAAGGAGATGGCGCGGCGCTCGTCGAGCTGCCTGCCGATGAAGAAGCCGGCGAGCCCGCCGGCGGCTGCGCCTACGACTGTCAGCCCTGACCCTTTTTGCTGACCGCCCTTGCCGAAGCCGAATCCGGCAAGCCCCCCGATGAGTGCGCCTACTATTCCTAACACCAGTGCGCGGGGGCGCGGGTGCGTGATCTTGCCCGATTCGGTGCTGTCGCTGAGGCGTTGAGCGCCCGCAGAGGGCGCGGAGCTCGCCAGAACGAGCGGCACGAGGATCCAGCCGGCCAGGCGTGGGGGGATGCGCAGCATGCCGGAACATACGACACCGGTCACGGATGCCGCCACCGCGGGCGTAACCGGGCTCAACGGATTGTTACTCAAGGACTTGTCACACTTTACCGGATTCTTGCACTGTGTGGTACCACACTTTAAGTTCGTGACTGTTCGTTTACGAGATTCCGGAAAAAGTTCCACGTCGTGATCGGTTGATTTGGTTTTTCCGCGGGTGACATGGACTCTCGTCCAAGGTCGCCCCATGCGTGTCGTGCCGCCGCATGCAGTCGAACCGCCAACAGGAGGGGACACCCGAGCGGTATGAGGGGGGAGGCGCAACGCGAATCTCGCGAGCGCTCGAAAGCCAACCAGACAAGATCCATCGTCGTCCACACACCTTTTGGAAGAGGTGGCAAGGAGGAAGCATGGGACGTTCTGTTAGGTCAGTTATTGCCGTCGTGTGCGCGTTGACTGCGTTTCCGGCTCTCGCCGCAGCGCAGCAACCCGTCACGATCACTGGTCGCGTAACCAGTGCGGAGGGCGGTGCGCCGCTCGGTACGGCTAGCGTTACTGTCGAAGGGCTTGGATCCGTTACGCTCACCCGCGATGATGGGCGGTATACGCTCGTCATTCCGGCCGCGCGCGCAACGGGGCAGCAGGCCACCATCGTAGCACGCTTGATCGGCTACAAGGAGAAGCGCGCGACGATCACACTCGCGGGCAACGTCACGCAGGATTTTGCGCTCGACGTCAATCCGCTCCGTCTCGGCGAAGTCGTCGTGACGGGTCTCGGACTCACCAGCACCGCGGAGAAGCTCGGAACCGCCATCTCGACCGTCGATTCTTCGCTCATCACGAAGTCGCACGAGTCGAACGTCGTCGAGGCCCTCGCGGGCAAGACGCCGGGCGTGAACGTGACTCAGCAGTCCGGTGACCCGGGTGCATCTTCGTACATCCGCATCCGCGGCATCAAGTCGCTTTCCGGCGACGCGCAGCCGCTGTTCGTCGTTGACGGTGTGCCGATCGACAACTCGACCATGACGGCCGAGGATCCGACGGCAGGTGTCGCAGCGCCCAATCGCGCAGCGGACATCAACCCGAACGACATCGAGACGGTTACGATCCTGAAGGGTGCCGCCGCCGCAGCAGTGTACGGCGCGCGCGCAGCGGATGGCGTAATCCTGATCACGACCAAGAGTGGTCACGCGGGTGGCACGCACTATTCGTTGAGCTCGAACTACTCGTTCGACAACGTCGACAAGAAGATCCCGCTGCAGAGGGACTATTCACAGGGATCGGGCGGAGTCACCGCGGTTTGCGGTGGTCCCGGTTGCCGCCTCTCGAGCTCCTCGTACGGCGCTCTGATTCCCGAGGGCACGACGACGTACGATCACTTCGGTGAGCTGTTCGACACCGGCCACACGTCGGACAACACGCTCTCCGCGTCAGGCGGAAACGACAAGACGGTGTTCTACCTGTCCGCGGGATACAACGATCAGAAGGGAATCATTGTCGGCCCGAACAACGCGTATCAGCGCACGACCGTGCGCCTGAAGGCGTCGCACCATCTCTTCGATCGCCTCACCGTCGGCGGCAACTTTTCCTACGTCGATGGCCGCGGCAAGTTCGTGCAGAAGGGCTCCAACGTGTCGGGACTGATGCTCGGCGCCATGCGCACGACGCCGGCCTTCAACAACATGCCGTTCCTCGACACCGCGACGCAGACGCAGCGCTCGTATCGCTATCCACAGCCGGTGCTGTTCGACAACACGAGCGGACGCGGTTACGACAATCCGCTCTTCGTCATCTTCGAGGATCCGAACACGGGCGAGACCAATCGCGCGTACGGCAACCTCAACATCAATTACGACGCGACCGATTGGCTCAAGATCGATTACACCCTCGGCGCGGACTACTATAACAACCAGCTGCTCGATGCGCTGGCGCAGTCGTCCTCATCGTTTTCGTCGGGCGAGATCTTCCGCACCGATGGAAACAATCTTCAGATCGATCACAATCTGACGGCGACGTTGAGCCATACGTTCTCGCCCAACTTTGCCGGTACGTTCACGGTCGGGCAGAACCTCAACGCGCGGCGCTTCCACGAGACCGACGTCAATGGTCAGACGCTGGTTGCGGCGACGCCGTTCAATCTGCAGAACACGACGTCCTGGATTCCGACGGAGTTCAAGTCCCTCGTTCACTCCGAGTCGTACTTCGGTCAGGCGACCGCGGACATCTACAATCAGCTCTATCTGACCGCCGCACTCCGCAACGACGGCTTCTCGACGTTCGGAGAAAGCGACCCGCGCGCCTGGTACCCCAAGGCGAGCGCGTCATGGACGTTCACGAACCTGCTTGGCAAGACCGATCAGAAGGGGCTGTTCAGCTTCGGTAAGCTGCGCGCGGCGTACGGAGAAACCGGCAAGGAACCGCAGGTGTACTCCACGCAGACCGTGCTCGTGCCGGGCGGCCAGTTCCTCACCGGCTTCGGTGACTTCCTGAACGCCACGCAGCAGGGTAACGGCGCGCTGTACTCGAACTCGGCATTCGGAGCCCTCGGCGCCGGTTTGGGCGCGCTTGGCAACCCGAACATCAAGCCTGAGCGCGAGAAGGAGTTCGAAGGCGGCGTCGATCTCGGCTTCTTCGACCAGAAGGCCGATGTCGCGTTGACCTACTACAGGGAAAACTCCTCGGACGTGATTCTGCCGCTGCCGATCCCGCTTACGTCGGGATACACCACGCAGCTTCAGAATGGCGCGAAGCTGCGCAACATCGGCTACGAGGCGTCACTCAATATTCGCCCAATCACCAGGCCGAACTTCTCCTGGGACCTCGGTTTCAATTGGTCCAAGAACAACACGACGGTCATTAATCTCGTGGGCGCGGCCTTCGTGTCCAATGTTGCGCAGTTCGGCGGAACCTTCGCCGGAGCAGTGGGCGCGGCGACGCTCGGCAACGACATCGGGCTGCGCGGCAACGACTTCGTTCGTTGCAACCGTGGTCTGATCGTAGGCGCGGACAGCATCGACGCCGATGTCTGTCAGGGCGCTCCGAAGAACGCGTTGTATATCGGCCCAGACGGTTTCCCGGTCGTCGATCCGACGGACCGTGTCATCGCCGATCCCGATCCGCACTGGACGGGCTCGATCCGCACGGGCTTCCGCGTGAACAAGTTCCAGTTCTCCGCACTCGTCGATCACAAGCAGGGCGGCGACGTGTGGAACGGAACGCGTGGAGCTCTCTACAATTTCGGCACGCACAAGGACACGGACATCCGCGGGGGGACCTTCACCTTCGGAACCGACTATCCGTATCTGACCGGGCCCGTAGTTGGCCCCGGCGCAGGCACCCCGGTCGTGATCGACCAGGGCTGGTTCCAGGGTAATGGCAGCGGCTTCGGTCCCGTCAGCTCGCAGTTCATGGAGGACGGTACCTATACGAAGCTGCGTGAGATCTCCATCGCCTACACGCTGGACGGAAAGTGGGTGCCCAACCTGATCGGCCTGACGTCCATTGATCTGCGCTTTGCGGGTCGTAACCTGAAGACCTGGACGAAGTACAAGGGCATCGATCCGGAAACGAACCTCGGCGGCGCGGCCTTCGCGACGCAGGGTATCGACTATTTCAACAATCCGCAGACCCGGTCGTTCGTTGTATCGGTCGGTCTGAACCGCTAAGCGAGGAGAATCCCAAGTGAAAAAGTATCTCAAGGGAGCGATCTGCGCGGCGGTGCTGACAGTCGCTGCGTCCGGTTGCAACAACTTTCTGAAGGGCGGGGATCTCAGCAAGGATCCCAACAACCCCTTGGCTGCGTCACCTTCGCAGTTTTACGGGGCTGTGCAGTCCAATCTGTGGGAAATGCAAACGAGCGATCTTTCGAGGCTCACCACACTCTGGATGCAACAGGCCTTCGGCGCCGCTCGCCAGATGGCGAGCGAGTACACCTATCAGGGTGTCACCGAAGGGACGTTCGATGCCGAGTTCGCCCGCGCGTATCAGGGCGGCGGCATCCTCGACCTGCACAAGATCGATTCGATCTCCAACATCTTCGGCGACAGCATTTTCCTCGGCATCAGTCACATTGTCGAGGCGTGGATGATTGGAACGGACGCGGACATCTGGGGCGACATTCCTTATTCCCAGGCGGATTCGTTCTCGCTGTATCCGCAGCCGGTTCTCGATCCCCAGGCGACCATCTACAACGACGTCCAGAACACGCTTTCCGCGGCCATTGTGGAGCTGCAGAGCGGTTCGGGCGTCGGGCCTGGCGGAGCAGACCTCGTGTACGGCGGCGATCCGGACAGTTGGATCGCACTCGCACACACGCTCAAGGCGCGTTTCTTTCTTCACACGGCCGAAGTGGTCGGCGCACCGGCATACGCGAGCGCGATTGCAGAGGCTAATCTCGGCATCAGCTCGAACGACGGCGATTACGTCGGGAACTTTTCGGGCTCTCAAGAAGGCGAGAGCAATCCGTTCTGGCAGTTCGCAGACGTGGACGGCGGTACGGGTCGGGCAGGCGATATCACGGGCTTGCCGTCGCACCTGGATTCGTTGCTGCGTGGAGGTTCATCCAATTCCAACACTGCCGGTGTGCAGCCCGTCGCTGATCCGCGAGACACGGTTTATTACGCGGCGATCGTCGACAGTATTTTCGTGGCGCCTCTCACCGCAACGCACCACGTGGTGAGCCCACACACCACTCCGCAGGGTTCGGATGTCCTAAAGGTAGATACCACGAACGCGGACCAGAGCTTCTTCTCGAGCGAACGCCTCAATCCGACCTTTGCACAGCCCTACGTCACGTTCAACGAAAATCTGTTGATTAGGGCCGAGGCGGAACTGGCGACTGGTGATGCTGGGGCTGCTCTTGCGGACCTGAATGCCGAGCGTGCCTCGTGGGCGACACCCACGAAATGGCATGGCACGGTCATTCTCGCACCCGCGGGGTCGGCTACGCTCACGTCGATCATGACCGAGAAGTACATTCTCATGTTCCAGAACATCGAGGCATGGAATGACTACAAGCGTACTTGCGTCCCGGCCCTGGTGCCCATCGACGGAGGAATAAACGGCGTCATTCCTGGCCGTCTCCTCTATCCGTTGGCCGAGCGGCAGACAAATACCAACATTCCTCTTCCGAGCCAGCAGCCGGCCCGGAACGCGAACGATCCGAACGCCTGTCCGTAAGGTTGGTTAGGCAGCCGTTCGGTAGCTGATTCAGAGTAATCAAACGACCCGGTGCGCCTTGACGGCACGCCGGGTCGTTTGTTTTTCCTTCATACTCTTGACGCTCCCACGCACCAACCCCGTATATTCCTCTTATCCACTGATTGGGGAAGTCATGCGCGTTAGGTACCTCGCTCCGGTCCTCTGCGTCCTGTGCGCCTGCTACGAGTCCGTTCCGATCGAGTTGGCGAGGGTGCAGCCGGGCACCAAAATCCGCATCGCATTGACGGACGCGGGGGCCGACAGTCTGTCGCGCTATCTAGGGCCGGGCGTCGAGACGATCGATGGAAAGCTCATCTCCACCGATGACCGCGGCGTGTCGCTCTCCGTCTCGCAGGTGGCCATGAAGTCCGGCCAGGACCAGTTCTGGAAGGGCGAGACCGTCATGATCCCGCGTTATTCGCTGAGCACCGTGCAGGCGCGCCGGATCAACAAGTCGAAGTCTTTGCTGCTCGGTGGCGCCTTCGTCGTGGCGCTCGCGTCTATCAAACTGTCCGGCGTGGCCGGCGGAAACGGCGGTGGCGGCGGTGGTGGCTCCGGCGGCAAGCAGTAAGGGCCCGGAGCTGTCCGCTCGCCGACGCTACATTAATAGAACGCTAGCGACGCTCGCGAGAGGTTGTTCTCGAGGGTCCACGTAATCTGCATTCCGCCCGGCCGGACGGCGATCGGCTCGCTGCTGATCGCTCCGTTCGATCCAACCGCGCGCGCCTGAAACTGGATCGTACCGCCGCCTCCACCCGTCACCGCCTTGGGTAGCACGAAATTTTCCTCGGCGGACGCCGTAACCTGGCCGACCCGGGTACGCTGGCCGTCTCGATTGACGAAAATGTCCACATCGCCCCAATGATGATTGACGATGTGAAGCGTCGACGAGACGTCGCCGGCCATGTCATCATCTGTCAGTCTGTGCTTCGCACATCCGGCTAGAACGCCCGCAATCACGAGTGCAGCCAACCACCGCTTGCGCATTCTCCCCTCCATGGGTCATCACCCGCACTCTGCCTAATCACGCGCCGGGTCTTCGCCCCGTCAAGCCTTCTTTACGGCCCCACGCTCCACCCGACCGCTCTTGTCGTTGGTCGGACATTAAGGGCACTAATTCTGCTTCCGCCGTCGCGGGTGTAATATTACGTCGCGGGCCCATCCCGTCTGCCGCCGCTGTACCTTCTTAAGTAGCACGCGCGTCTATAAATGCACCCGCAAAAGTGTCATTTTGTGCGCGTATCGTGATAGCGTTCGACGACGCAGCACGTCTTCAATTACATGCTCGGAGGTCTATGCGCACGACGCGGTGGAAGATTGCACTCGTATCCAGCGCGCTGATCGGCGCGCAAGCGAGCCCCCCCGCACTTGCGGCGCAGGACACGACGCCCCTCCCCGTCACGTCCCCGGCCGCCGACGCGATTCTGTACCCTTCGACTCTCGACTTCGGCACCGGGCTTATCGACATCCCGGTCGCGTGGGTCTCTCCCAACTCGGGCGATATCTGGATCACCGCGTCCGGCAAAGTCGTGAATTACTGCGGCACGGTGTGCACGATCAACTTCCAGGACAAGTTGAACACGAACCTGTCGATCGACACGCATTGGGCGCAGCGCTTCTCCGTCGGACTGTCGGTCTATAGTCAGAATCCGAACTACGGATTCTTTGGCCAGGCGCTCGTCCTCAAGCAGCAGCCGAGCAAGGCGTGGCCATCCATCGCCGTCGGGTTCAGAAATCTCGGGCCGGACAGCCACGAGGAGCGTTTCCTCGTCGGCAACGATGTCTTCGTATCGCCGACCGGTGGAATCACCGATACCGTTCCCGCGTTCGCGAAGCACTTCCACTCCACCCCGACTGTCTACGCGGTGGCGACACGCGAGATCGCGGCTGGTTCCAACGGCGCGGCGAGCCTCAGCGTCGGCTACGGCAGTGGAATCTTTCACGACGACGGAGATCTCGGCCGCAACTACAACGACAAGGGCACGATCGTCAAAGGACTGTTTCTGGGCGCGCGCTACGCGGTGCGTCCAAGCACGAACACCACCGTGACGATTCTCGCCGAGAACAACGGATGGGATTGGAACGCGGGTCTCGTCGGCAACTGGCGCGGACTTTCGCTTGGCGTGTACGGTACCGAGCTCGAAGAAGGCGGCAAGAATCCGAGCAAGGGCACACTCTACACCGTCTACAACTACACCAAGTTCAACGCGTCGCTCGGATACAGCGGGAATCTCCACGACATCGTGCACGGGACGATTCTGCGCGCGCGAATCGGGGAGCTCGAGCAGGAGCAGCTGCGGCTGCGTGCGCAGATCACCCAGCGCCAACACAAGATCGAAGAGCTTCAGGTCGCGCTGCAGAAGGCGCAGGGTGGCGAGCTGGCGGAGGTTGCCAAGCGCCGCGAGCAGCTCGACGCACAGATCCAGGAAGAACAGGAAGCCATCAAGCGCGCCGAAGAACGCCTGAATCAGCTGCAGGGCGGGTCACCACCACCGACGACCACGCCTCCGCCAAGCACGACCACGCCCCCGCGCTAATTCGAGACCCAGGCCTACGATGATCTTCTCCGTTCCTCGATCCCTTCGCGTTGGATTGCTGCTTGCCATCGCGGCCGCCGTCGCATTACCCGGCACCGCGAGGGCGCAGGAGAACTATCCCCAGACGCTGTATTGGGGCGCGGGCCTCATTGACATTCCCGTTGCCTGGGTGTCGTCGGTGTCCGGCGATTTCGCCCTGAACTTTTCCGGAAAGACCTTCCACGGCGCGAAGGCCTCTCCCGGATTCTCCGTGCTGAATGGTCTCAACACGAATGGCTCGATCTCATTCTCCTTTTTCGGGCGCCTCGAGACCGGCCTTTCGATCTACTCCGACAATCCCGAGTGGGGGCTGTTCGCGCAGGGGCTGCTTCTCAACGAGGAGAGCTTTCGACCGAGGTCCGGTCTCGTGCGCTGGGTGCCGAGCGTCGCGGTCGGGATGCGGAACATCGGACCCTACGATCATATCGATCGCTTCACGGCGGGCTACAACCTCTTTCCGGGCAGCGCAGCGGACCCCGGGAAGCAGCACCTCGTCGACTCGCTGCACCAGAATTTCAGTACCGGCAACACCGTCTACGGCGTGGCCACCAAGACGTTCGCTCTCTCCGAGCTGAATCCGGGATGGGGAAACACCACGCTCGGTTTCACGCTCGGATACGGCAACGGGCTATTCAAGAATGACGGCGGCCTTGGCTCCGCGTACGCATCGAATTCGTGGAAAGGCGTGTTTGGCGGCGTGAAGGTGGATCTCTTTCCCACATCGCACAGTACACTGTCATTCATGGCCGAGAACAACGCCTGGGATTACAATCTTGGCGCGGCCTATGAATGGCGCGGCCTGCGCGCCGGCGCGTACTGGACCGAAATCGGTGCGACGCGCGCCGATACGATCTCCGCCGCCTCGAAGCTCTATGGCTACAGCAAGTTCTCGTTCACGCTCGGATGGTCGAACAACGTGCTGGCGCTTCTGCGCGGACATGCGCTTGATCGGCGCGTCGCCGAGTTGGAGCGGCAGCGCAAGCTGCTCACGACGGAGATCACGGCGCGCCAGCAGCGCATCGCCTCGCTGGAACTCGAGATCAACCGGTATCAGGCGCAGAACCTTCTCGAGCTCGAGCAGCGGCGCGCGCAGGCGGAGCAGGAGCTGCGCTCCGAGCGCGAGGCGTTGCAGCGGCTGGAAGAACGACTTCGCAAGCTCGAGCAGGACGCGCCGCCGAGTACGCCGCCGAACTAGCCCACGACCGGGACCATCCTGATGCGAGCAATGCGAGTACGCTACCACTTGCTGGTGATGACTTTCGGGTTTCTCCTCCCGGCGGTCGTGCGAGCGCAGCAGACCGATTCGATAAAGGCGGACAGCGCGGCCCAGCAGCAGGCGTACGAGGCACGGCGTAGCGCGCTGGTGAAGGATCTCCAGGACACGCAAAACAAGTTGGGCGACCTGCGCAGCCAGCGCGTGCAGCTCGAGTCCCGCATCGAGAACGTGCTCGCGCAGACGATGCAGAAGCGCACGCAGCAGCTCCTCGTCAGCAAGGAAGAGACGGCGTTGCTCCAGCTCGACGGCGTGCTCGCGAACGCGCAGGACAACATGGTCGCGCAACGCGATCGCATGCGCGCGCTCGGCGACGCCGTGCGGCGGCGCGCCGGCGCCGTTCTCGTCGTCACGCTGCGGGCCGACTCCGCGGGTCCCGGGATCGCTGGGCGCGGCGTCGCTGCAAATCGACAACGTCGTCGCCGCGACGCGCACGTACACCCCGGCCACGGAGCAGGCGCTCCAGACTGGAGCTGTCGATCCGCTCTTCAGATCGGAAGTGCTTCCCGAGCACGCACACGGTGGAGCTCTCGCTGATGGTCGCGGGGCAGTCGCTCAAGCAGGGACTCAACATCGACGCGCTCGCGGAAACGGTGACCTACATTCAGTTCACCATCCGCAACGGGCAGCTCGTTCCGTCCACGTGGACGAGCCGCGGGACCACCCCGTTCTGAAGCTCGCCAGGACGATGCGAGCGCTGCCGGCTTTCGCCGCGGTGATTCTGGTGTCGCCTCTATGGGCGCAGCAGCCCACCGCCGCGCCTGCGCCCGCGCAGCCGGTGATCGTGCACCCCGGGCCGGATCAGGCACGCGGTCTCGACGCCGAACTTCGCATGGCGCTCTTCGACGTCACCACGGATCATCCGCTCAGCGCGCTCGATCGCCTCGAGTGGTTGCGGTCCTCGAAGGTGGCGGGATCCGGCGCGGCGGTTCCCGGCATGCGCGCCCAGGAAGATCTGCTCTTTCTGCTCGCGGAGTCGTACTACCGGCTCGGGATGCGCGACGCCTTCCGCAAGACGGCGGCGTCGCTCGATTCCGCCGCGCCCGGAAGCCGCTACACCGGAGTCATCGCCGCCCAGCGAATGCTCGATGCGTATTCGCGCGGCGACTACGCGCGTGTGCGCACGCTCGCCGCGAGCAAGAACGCAGGCGATCGCGGACTCATGTCGCTCGTGGCCGGCCTGGCGGCCGTTCAATCCCGCGACTTTCCCGCCGCGCACGCAGCCTTTGGTGAGGCGCAGCAGCACGGCGGAGAGTTCGCGCTCTACGCCCAGTACATGGATGCGCTGGCGACCGCCGCGAGCGACAGCACGAAGGGTCCGGCCGCGCTCGCGACGCTGCAGTCGCTCAGCGAGAGCGCGCGCGGAACATTCGCCGAGCAGGTGCGCCTGAGCGCGGCGCAGACGGCGCTTGGAATCGGACAGTTCGACGCGGCGGCATCGCTCGCGGATGGCGTGCCGGCGACGAGCGGAGCTGGCGCGCAGGCGCTTCTCACCAAGGCATGGGCGCTCTATCGCGGCGGCAACATTGGCGGAGCGGCCACTGCCTTCCGCGAGTTTGCGACGAGCTATCCCTATCTGCCGGCGCGCGACGAAGCGCGGCTCATGTCGGGACAGATCCTCCTCGAGGGTGGCAAGAGCGACTCGGCCGAGAAATATTTTCAAGGCGTTGCGGACTCGATCGGCGGAGAGCTCGGTGCATTGCAGGCGCACTCGACGTCGGCGATGACCGATGCCAGCAGGGCGATCGTGAATGCGCATCTCGCCGGATCGGTGTTCATTGCGAACGCCGGCTCGGGCAAGATCATCTCTCTTCCCGACGATGCCGGCGCGGAAAAGCCCCGCATCGCGGCCGCCTTTGCAGGCGCGTCGGACACGGGGCTCGTCACGGCGTCGCCGCACATCCTGTCGAGTCTTGGGATCGCCGCGAGAGTCGATTCCGCGGTGGGTGCGGGATTTCCCGTTCGCGTCGTCTTCGCACCACGCACCGACGCGCAGCCACCGGGAGCCTATGCGGACCGCACGCAGGCGGTGTTGGCGAGCGACATTGAGCTGGCACTCGCATCGTACCGGCTTCAGGAACAGATCGATGCGCAGAAGACAAAGATCGAGGCGCTCGAGAATCTGCAGCGCCTCATCGTGGAGGGCGACAGCGCACTGGCCGAGAATGCGAAGCAGATCGCGATGACGCAGGATTCGCTCGAGCAAATGAAGGGCGTGCTGGCGAGCACGCGCGAAAAGGTGCGCAACACGCTGCGCCTGCAGATCGCCGCCACGCGCAAGGTCGCGGCCGAGAACGTTCGCCTGCTCGATAGCACGCGGACGTCGCTCGGCGCCAATGCGAAGGGGCCAGAGCTCGATGCGCTGGCGATGGAGCAGCAGACCGGCCGGCGTGTACAGCGCGATCGCGGATGACGTCGAGCGCGGCCTCGAGTCCGCACTCGATCATCATCCGGCATTCGTGCTGCGCGACTCGATGGTCGCGCGGCTCGTGCACGCGCACGCGCTGCACGACACCACTGCGGCGGTGCTCGCCGATGACTCGATGCTCGTCGGCAACGAGCTCGCGGCGCAGCGAGCGAAGGAGTCGAATGCGGTGATCGCCATGCGCTCCGCGGTGGGCACGGCTACGACGCAGCGCGCGGCGGCGGAGGGCGCGCTCGTGGCGCTCGTGGATGAGGAGCTGCGCGCGCGCGCGACCGGCCTTCTGGCGTTGCTGTCGCGAGACCGCGAGGCGGCCGACTACGCGACGGCGAGCGCCGCGTTCTTCAAGGCGATGGATGCATCCGCTGCGGTTCCCGGCGGCGCTACTCCGCCGGCCGTGCGCGCGAAGACCGGCGGCGCCTCCACACCTCCGAGGCGGTAGCGATGTCCTCGCCCCGTCTCTTCGCACCGCTTTTCGCGCTCGCATTCGGCGCCAGCGCAGCCGCCTCCGCAGTCGCGCAGAACGCGCCCGCGACGCAGCTGGTCGCCACGGCGCGCCCTGCGGCCGCCGACGACGCGCGCGACGACGCGATCGAGAAGCTGTCCTCGTTCCTCGCGAAGTATCCCTCGAGCACGCTGCGCCCCGGTGCGCTGTTCCAGCTCGGCGAGCTGCTCGTGCGCCGCGGCGACGAGAACTTCGCCGCGGCGCAGCGCGCCGGTGGCGCCGTGCCGGATCGCCCCGACTACGCGCCCGCGATCGCGCGCTACGAGGAGCTGATTCAGAAGTTCCCGAACTTCCCGCGCGTCGACGCTGCCGCCTACACGCTCGGCACGCTCTACTTCGCCCAGCAGCGCAACACCGACGCGGTGAAGATGTTCGAGCTCGTGACATCGAAGGAGCAGTCGCACTTCCGTCCGGAAGGATATTTCCGGTTGGGCGACGCGGACTTCGAGCTCGCGGCAAAACTGCGCGGCGAGCCGAGAAAGGCGATGTTCGTGCGCGCGGCGCAGGCCTACGAGAACGCAACCAAGATCGCCAGTCCGGGTGGCGACATCTATTTCCTGTCGCTGTACAAGCTCGGATGGGCGTACTACAACCAGGCGACGCAGACCAATCAGCCCGAGTATCAGGAGGCGGTCGACGTATTCGGCCGGCTCGTCACCGAGTACGACAAGCTCACTCCGGAACAGCAGGCGCGTCTCGGGTTGCGCGCCGAGGCTATGGAGTACATGGCGGTCGCGCTCACGCAGACTGGCGGCGCGGACGCCGCGCGCCGGTATTTCGGATCGCACCCAGCCGCGAGCTTCAAGCTTCCGGTGCTCCGTCGCGTGGCCTCGGGGCTCCGCGATCAGGGGGACTTCGTTCGAGCGGTCGCTGCCTATCGTGCCGTACTCGCGGATGCGCCTGCGGATTCGGGCGCCCTCGGCGTGCAGCGCGAGATCGTGGACATTTACCAGAACCGCGTTCTCGAGCCGGACAAGGCGCAGACCGCGCGGCTCGAGCTCGTCGATCACTTCGCTCCGAACTCCGTGTGGGCGAACGCGAATCCAACGCTGCGCGACAGCGCGCAGGTTGCCCGCGAGTCCGCGCTGCGCCAGAGCGCGCAATACAGCCTCTCGCGGGCGCAGGACAGCAAGGACAAGAAGGACAAGACAAGGTTCGCCGACGCCGCGAACCTCTACGGTCGCTACATGAGCGAGTTCTCGAAGAGCGACAGCGCGCAGGCGGTCGATCTGCTGTACGGCGAGGCGCTCTTCGCCGAGGCCGAATACTTCAAGGCCGGCATTGAGTATTCGCGCGCGGCGTACTCGTACACGACCGATCCCAAACTGTCGGCGCAGGCCGGCCAGGATGCAATCGTCGCCTTCGACTCGGCGACCGTGCGAACGAAGGGCGACCGCGGCGCGCAGGATTCGTTGTTCGCCGTCGTCGATCGCTACGCGGCCGCGTTCCCGACCACCGATGTGGCGCGTCACGCCCTCATTGAGAAGGGGAAGCGCGCGTCCGAGGCGCAGCGATGGGATGTGATGGCCGCGACCTTCAAGACGTACGCCGACAACTATCCAACCGATCCCTACACGCCAACGGCGCAGAAGCTGATCGGCGATGCGCTCTACAAGCAGGGGCTGTACACCGAGGCGCAGGGACAGTGGGAGAATGCCCAGGCGATCGCGATCAAGTCGGGGAAGAAGGCGCTCTCCGACACGATCACGCTCGTTCGCAACGCGGCCGCGGTGACGTACGGAGATTCGCTGGTGAAGGCGGGGAATTATCGTGAGGCGGCGGAAGCGGTGTACGTGGCGTTCGCGGATCGCAATCCGACATCGGATCGCGCGCCGGACGCGCTGCGCAACGCCATCGAGACGTACATGCTCGCGGACAGTGTGGCGCGCAAGAAGGGGGATACGACCTCCTCCACCAGCGCGAAGCAGCGGGCGCTCGAGCTGTCGCGGCGACTCGTGTCCTCGTACCCGACGTACAAGTACCGCGTGCAGTACCAGGCGCTCCAGACGCAGCTGCTCTCCGATCTCGGGAAACACGACGAGTCGGCGGTGGCGCTGGAATCGCTCATTCGCGACAATCCGGCCTGGCCGGGACGAGCGGACGCCATGGTGCGCCTCGCCGTCGACTACGATTCGCTGCAGAAGCCACAGGAAGAGGCGGCGGCGTACGAGCGCTTCGCCGCGGCGTATCCGAAGGATCCGCGTGCCGCCGATGCGCAGTACAACGCGGGCGTCACGTATCTGCAGGCCGGCGACACGACGAGTGCGATTCGCGCCTACGGCGCCTTCGCGGTCGCGCATCCGCGCGATCCGCGAACGGGCGGCGCGCAGGCGATACGCGTCACGCTCATCAAGGCGGGCGGCAACGTCGCGGCGGCGAACGTGGAGCTCGCGAAGTTGTGCGCCCGCCCAACTCCGGAGATCAAGACGCAGTGCGCCGCGCGCGTGGGCGAGAATGAGTTCGCGCAGGGACGCGCACTCTTCCCGCGCTACCAGGCGCTCAAGCTCAACATCCCGTTGCGCGTGAATCTGACGCGCGCCGGCGTCGAACGTCTTTCTGCGCCCAAGCGGAAGCTGCTGGCCGACATGTCGGTGCACTTCACGAAGGCAATCGCGAGCGGCGATCCGACCTGGCTGTCCGCCTCGTCGTACTACGTCGGGCTCGCCCAGTGGGAATACGGGAATTATCTGGCGAATCTGACGCTACCGAAGGATCTCTCCGACGAGCAGCGTGCCGCCGCCCAGGCGGGATCGGCGCGTCAAGCGGAACAGTACTATCAGGCGGCAAACAAGCTCTGGCAGGCGCTGGTCGACAAGGCCAGCGCGGGCGGTTTCGACAACCCGTGGGTGCAACGGGCCAAGGACGCCATAACCGGCAAGGTTGATGCGTCGCCTCCTTCCGCGTCGCTCGGCGCTGACGTGCGTCGCGATGGAGGTGCGTCATGAGCCGTTTCGCGCGCGTGGGATGCGGCGTCCTTGTTGGTGGCGCGTTGCTCGTTTCGACCTCGAGCCTGGGTGCGCAGCAGAAGGCCCCACCGCCCAAGAAGGGGCAGGCGATCGAGATTCGTGGGCAGGTACCCACGCCGCAGGTGGTGACGGTGCGTCCGCGCGAGGTTCCGGCGTACGACCGGCATCTGCTCTCGCCGGCGTTTTACAGCGGTGTGGGGAGTGCGTCGTCGCCAGGTGGCGTGCAGTTGGTGCCCGAGAGTCAGATACGGGGAACGACTGCGCTGGACACGCTTCCCGCCAGCATGGCGCGCGAGGGTGGCGTACCCACCGTCGGTCCTCTGGCGGTGCACGCCGATTCGATGCGAAACCGCCGCGACACGGCCGCCACACGCGCGGGCGCGAGCACCGCGGAGATCGAGGCCATGCGTCACGAGCTCGCGCTGCGGCGGGCTAGGCTCGACTCGTTGCAGCGGATATTGAACATGCGGACGCAGGAGCCGGTCGGTCTTGGAACTCCGCCGGCGAAACGGATGAGCAGCGCAGACTCCGCCGCGCGAGCGGAGGAGATCGAATCGATTCGCAAGGAGCTCGAGTATCGGAAACAGCGTCTGGATTCACTCAGGCGCGAAGTGAACAAGATGGGCAGGGGAGGAAGACCAGCTCCTCCGAAAAAGACCACCGCGGATTCAACCGCCGCGCCGCCAAAGACGCCACGCGGACGCCAGTGACAATGCCAGTTAGAACTTTCGCTGAGGACACAGGTCGATGAGCAGACTGATCGAGTACTTCCGTAGTGGCGGTCCAATCATGTACCCCATTCTACTGGTGGCGCTGGTTGGACTCGCCGTGTTCGTCGAGCGGTTCTACATGATCGTCATCCGTTCGAAGATCAACGGACGGACCTTCATCGAGCGCGTGATCCAGCTCGTGCGCGCCGGTCGAATCGAGGACGCGATCAAGCTCTGCGGCCAGTCGAATGCGGTGCTCCCCGACATGGGACTCCTCATTCTGCGCAGCAGAAGCCGAGACGAGGCCGATCTGCAGAACGTCGCCGACGCCGCCGCATTGAGCGTGCTGCCGCGACTCACCCGGCGGCTCCACTATCTCCCGATGCTCGCGAATGTCGCGACGCTGATCGGACTGCTCGGTACGATCTATGGATTGCGAGCGGCCTTCTCGGCGGTCGGAACGGCGGCGGCGGCCGAGCGGTCGGCGGCACTCGCGGCCGGCATCGCGGTGGCGCTGAACGCCACCGGATTCGGGTTGTTCACCGCGATCCCGCTGACGGTGGCGCACGCGTATCTCGTCAGCCAGGCGGAAGGCATCATCGAGCAGGTCGATGAATTCCAGGTGCGTCTCATCAACGCACTCATCGATCGTCCCGACGTCCGACTCGGTCACCGGTAGACCGCATGCCTGGCCTCCCATCCGCATGGTGTGCATGCGAAGGGCCGGGCGGCGTCTCATCGGACATCCACGCGTGAGCTGATCGAATGGACTCAGTTTTTCATCGGGCCAAACAGAGGCGTGCCGAGCGGGCGCCAGTCATGGCGAGCGGGAACATCAATCTCGTCCCGCTGGTGGATATTCTCACGGCCATCGTGTTCTTCAGCCTCCTGACGTATCAGGGGGCGACGATGGCTGCGCTCACGGCCTTCGATCTGACGCTGCCGCCCGTCGTGGTGACCACGCCGGAGCAGCTCTCGCGCATCAAGTCCGAGAAGGACGTGTTGAACCTGCTGCTCGCCGTGCGCGTGGACAACGACAAGCTGACCATCGAGCACTCGGAGGAGGGTGGATTCCATCAGGTGATTCAGGGGCTGGATAAGCCGTCGCTCGACCAGCTCGAAGCGCTGATGAGCAGCATTCGAAACAAGTATCCGCAGAATGCCGACGTCACGGTCATTCCAGCGGACGAGGTGAGCTACGCGAACGTCGTCCACGTGCTCGAGCGGCTCAAGCTGTCGCACTTCACGGGAATTTCGCTGACGACGAAGGCGCGTGGCGCCGCGTCGGGAGCATAGCGATGAGTCGTGGTAGAGATGCGCGCCAGGCGCGCCGCGCGGCGCAGTTCTCCAAGTTCAGGCTCACGGAGCTGAATCTGATTCCGCTCGTCGACACCTTCGTCTCGATCGTGTTTTTCGCGCTCACCACCGCGACCGTCGGCGAGCTGTCGCCGGTCGTGCCCGGCGTGCGGTTGCCCACCGCGGGCGTCGGCGCCGTCGCGCTGTCGCAGCTCACGCTCGGCATCGGGGCGCAGGTGACCCTCGGGGGTCATCCACTGATGAGCACTGTCGATGCGGCGCGAGGCAAGATCCAACGATCCACGTCAGCCGCTCGTGATCCCGCCGCTGTTCAGCGCACTCAAGACTACTGTCGACTCGGTGCGCCGCGCGAAATCGACGCCGAGAGACTCGGCGCTCGACACACCGCTCGCGATTCAGGGCGACAGCAGCATGCACTACGACCTGCTTGCACGAGTGATGCAGACGGCACGCATGGCTGGCTTCAAGAACATCTCGCTGCAGGTGAACCGCACGGGGCCGGCGACGACCGTCACCACCGTGCCCGGCGCACCGGGAGCTCCGTAATGGCCGACGAAGCAAGACCGCCGCGATCGCCGCGACCGGTTCGCGCATCGCTCGACGATGTCTCGTTCACGCGGCAGCTCCGCTACGAGTTCGCGGATGCCGAGGGGCGGGCGATTCTCTATTCGTACGCATTCTCCGGGATCCTCGGCGTTCTCTGGTTGTTGCTCGTGTTCTTTCTTCCCGCGCCACCGAACTCGATCAACCTGCTGAAGGAAGAAGAACCCGTAAACATCCAGGTAAAGGCGGAGGACATTCCGGCTCCCACGGCCGCGCCGATCCCGGCGTCGGAGGGTGGCGCGCCCAAGACCGCGGCCGTGCCCGCACCCAAGCCCGGCGGAGGCGGCCCACCCAAGAACGACACGCGCGCAATCAACGACGCGTTCGGCGGGGGAACGTCGAACAACACGGGCGGCATGGTGGGCGACGTGTCGAACGCGCTGCGTGGCACAGAGGTCGCTACGGGCACCGGTTCGGCGCCAGGCGCGCAGGGAAAGGCTGTCATCGGCTACGGCGCCGGCGGACAGAGCTCGCGCACGCCCGGCCGCGGCGGACTTGGCGAGGGTCTTGGCGGCAATGGCGCCGGCAGTGGACTGGGTGGCGTTGGCGGTGGGGGTGGCATCGGATTCGCGACGGTGCGCGTCGCGCCGCCGAGCGTGATCCACGCCGAGAACGTCGGTGGTCCGGGGCGCAACGTGTCCGACCTCGGCGACTATGTTCGCGGCCGAAACTCGCAGCTGCAGTTCTGCTATTCGGAGTACGGCCTCAAGGTAAATCCGTCGCTCGCGGGCTCGGTGGCCGTGGCGGTGACGCTCACCAGCGACGGCGCGGTGACCGGCGTGGACATCACGAAGCGCACCTGGTCCGGCCCCGGAGCCGCCGAGGCGGAGTCGTGCATCCGGCAGCGGATTTCGGGCTGGAAGTTTCCGAGCTCGGAACACGGCGGCGGCACCTACAGCTTCTCCTTCTCGTTCAGCCGCTAGCCAGCTCGCCGTTCTACCCGGGCGGAATGCCGCCCGCGAAGGTCATCGCGTGCGTGTGCGATCAATGTTGTTTCGCGGTGGACGGATGCGAGGCGCGTGCGGCGAGTGAATCGCGCGTGCGGCGCGCCCGATCGCGCGCGGCGCGGAGCTCAACGGCGGCTGCGCGACGACGCTCGAAGGCGGCGTATCGAATCGCGTACGCGGAATCCAGGCGGTTCGCATCGCGGAGCGCGAGCGCTTCGCTGTCGAGTGAGGCGCGCGCGCGAGAGAAGCTTCGGTCGAGCGAGTCGAGCGCGACAGTGGCCGCGAGGACAGCAGGATCATCCTTGTGTGCGGGCACTACCACCGTTCCGGGTCGGGTAGTAGTATCGACCTGTGTGGCGCGCGTCCGCTCGTCGCGACACGCGGCAGCGGCGCAGAGCGCCACGACGAACAGCACGCGACCGATCGCAAGGAGAGTTTGCTGACGGTGTGGCATAAGGCGCTGCAAGCTATCGGAGCCCTGCTCCTGCTGCAAACATTGGTGAAGATTCCCGAGCCGCGCGGCTACATCAACGACTTCGCCGGGGTAATTCCGGCCGAGCAGACGCAGCGCATTCAGGCGATCATCGATGATGTGCGCGCGAAGTCCGGCGGCGAGATCGTCGTCGTCACGCTCCCCAACATTGGCGATGCCGCGCCGTCCGATGTCGCGCTGCAGATCGGCCGGCAATGGAAGGTCGGGAAGTTCGGCAAGCCCGGCGATCCCACGCGCAATACCGGCGTGATCATCCTGCTGCAGCCAAAGGAGACGGCGTCGTCGGGACACGGCCAGTGCTACATTGGCGTGGGCTACGGCGCCGAGGGCTTCATCACGGACGCGACGTCGGGGCAGATGTGCCGCGATGCGACCGACGCGTTCAGGGCGCGCGATTACGGCGGCGGAATCGAGCAGATTACCGAGCAAGTCGCGCAGCGGTTCGCCGACGAATATCATTTCTCGCTCGACACGTCGCTCGTGACCGCGCGCGCTCCAGTGCAACGCGTGAGCCGCCCGGGAGGGACGACGCTGCCGCCGTTCGCGCTCTATATCATTTTTCTGGTGATCTTCCTCATCGTCAGGGCGTTGGCGGGTCGGAACCGAAGCGGGTGTGGGGGCTGCATTCCGATTTTTCTTCCGACGGGCGGCGGTGGCGGAGGCGGGTGGAGTAGCGGCGGCGGCGGAGGTGGCGGTTTTGGCGGTTTCGGTGGCGGCGGAGGGTTCGGTGGTGGCGGCGGCGGCTCGAGCTGGTGAGATGACATGGCGAAAATGACGCTGGACGAGCTGGTGGCGCAGCTGAAGAAGGCATTCGGCGACGGGCTGCAGGCGGTGGTGCTCTACGGCTCCGCGGCGGCGGGCGAGCACATCCCCAGGCGATCCGACTTCAATGTGCTCGTGATCGTCAAGGAGCTCGGCTTGCCGGAGCTGGAGCGCGAGGCGGCGATCGCGCGCGCGTGGAGCGAGGCGGGCAATCCGCCGCCGCTCACGCTCACGGAGGGCGAGTGGCGATCGTCGAGCGATGTGTTCCCGATGGAATACGCGGACGTGCTGGAGCGACACCGGGTGCTTTTCGGCACACCTCCGTTCAATGGCATTACCGTGCAGACGCGAGATCTCAGGCTGCAGCTCGAGCACGAGGCGATGGGGAAGCTGCTCCAGCTGCGCCAGGGTATTTTGGCGGCGGGTGGCGACCGAAAGCGGCTGGTCGAGCTACTGGCCGGGAGCCTGAGCACCTTCATGGTGATCTTCCGTGCGCTGCTGCGCTACCATGGCGAGTCGCCGCCTACTGACTACGAGCGATTGATCGCGGCCGTATCGGCGAGGACCGCAATGGATGGAGCGCCCTTCGCGCGCGTCGTTCGTCATCTTCGCGGGAGCGAGCCGCTCCCGGAGCGCGACGTGCAGCAGGTGCTCACGGGCTATCTTGCCGGGGCGCACGCGTTGGTTGACTACCTCGACCGACTGGAATCGATATGAGACGGATCATCATAGTACCGGCGCTCGTGCTCTTGTGCGCGTGCCCCTCCGACAAGAAGGCGGCGCCGCCGCCGCTGGCGCAGGACACGACCCCCGTCGACCTCAGTGCGGTGAAAACCGACATGCCCGCGGCGGCGCCGGACACGTTCAAGCCGCCCGTGTTCGCGAAGCCCGGCGTGTCGGTGAAGATTCCCAACGCGCCGCCGGAGCTGCTCGAAGTCGTGGAGCGCGAGCAGGCGTTCTCGAAGTTCTGCTATCAGGAATTCGGGGAGAAGGCCGATCCGTCGCTGCAGGGCGGCGTCGCGATGCTCGTCACGGTGAACGGCGACGGCGTGAGCGACGCAAAGGTGAAGGCGGACAGCTGGACGTCGAAGGCAGGGAAGCAGGTGAACGGATGCCTGAACGAGAAGGCCACGCGCGCATGGAAAATTCCGGCGGATGCGGTGAAGCCGGGGCAGTATGTGGTACAGCTTGCCTTTCGACCGACGTAACTTTGCCTGAGTGGGTTGCTGGCCGAAACAACTTCTACCTCGCAGTGGAGATTCACGATGCGCTCTCGCACATGGCTGGTCCTGGCTCTTCCGCTCGCGCTCGTGGGCTGCGGATACAACTCGATTCAGACGTTGGACGAGCAGACGAATTCCGCTCGCAGCCAGATCGAGGTACAGCTGCAGCGTCGCGCGGATCTGATTCCGAATCTCGTCGCCACCGTGAAGGGATACGCGGCGCACGAGGAGCAGGTGTTCAGCGAGGTCGCGCAGGCGCGCGCGGGGCTGCTCACCGCCGTGCAGTCGCACGATCCGCAGCAGATGGCGGACGCGAACGCCGCGGCGACCGGCGCTCTGGGACGGCTGCTCGCGATCTCCGAGGCGTATCCGCAGTTGAAGGCGGATCAGACCTTCCTGAAGCTGCAGGATGAGCTCACGGGGACGGAGAATCGCATTGCGGTCGCGCGCGGCGATTACAATCAGGCGGCCCAGCAGTACAACACGTTCATCAGAAAGTTTCCGACGGCGCTCACGGCCAAGGTGATCGGCGCGAAGGCGAAGCCGTACTTCGAGGTGACGAACGCCGCGAATCGTGAGGCGCCGACGGTGGACTTCTCGAAGCCCGGGTCCACGACGCCGCCTCCTGCGCCGCCGTCGAAGGTACCGTGACCGGTTGGATGCGTACGACGCTGAGAGCGCGGCCGATCCTGGCCGCGCTCTTCGTTTGGGGATGTGCGGGCTCGGGCGCATCGCATACATCCACGCTGCCAGCCGACCGCGGTCCTGCCATCGTGTTTCCGCTCGCGGTGGATTCGGTTCGGTTCACGAGCGGCTTCGGCGACGCGCGGGGCGGCGGCCGAACGCATCACGGACAAGATTTATTTTGCGCGAAATGGACGCCGATTCTCGCGGTGGTAAACGGCACGGTCGACTGGATCTCGACCGATCGACCGAAGGCTGGGAAGAGCTATTCGGTGCTCCTGCGAGGCGACGACGGCAATCAATACTTTTATGACCATTTGAACAACGACAACCCCGGGACGAAGGACAACCTGGGGGATCCGGAGTTCGCGTATGCGGCAGGGCATGCGCAATGGAACGCGCGTAAACGCCGGTCAGATCATCGGATACGTCGGTGACTCCGGCGACGCGGAGGCCTCGGGGCCGCACCTCCACTTCGAGATCCATCTCGGAGGGTGGGACCACCCCGTGGACCCCGCACCCGCTTTGCATACAGCGCTTTCGAGGCGCCGCGCGTTAAGCGCCCACCGCACGAACCCCTGACCGATCGGCTAGTACTCGACTGACAGCTTCGCGACCGCCTGTCCGCGTGCGGCGATGATCGTTCGGCCTCTTCTTGACAGCCTCGTCCGGTCATCCTATTGTCGTGTTATCCGCAATACATCTGCTTCAAAACCCTACCAGTGTTTTTTTCGCGCGCTGACTCTTCGCGCGCTTCGTCTCATATCCGCACACCAGTTCCATTAGCGGGATTTTTTGTATCCAATACGCCGGCAGGTTCCCGTGTTCCGCCGCGCGCTCGTACGCAGTACTGCGAATCACCGCTCACCTGGAGGTGCACGGACTCTCTTTTTTTTGTCGGAACCACCGTGGCAAAGCCACCGCAGTATCAGGTTCGAAGGCAGTCAACCAAGTGGAGGGCGCATGAAGTTTCGTATTCTGTCAGTTGCCGCATTGCTTGCTCTCGCAGCAGCGCCGTGCATGGCGTTCGCGCAGGGAGAGGCAACGCTCACGGGAAAAGTCACCAGCACCGCTGGTGCACCCGTCGAAGGTGCGCAGGTGTTCGTCGAGAACATGTCCTACGGTACGCAAACGAGGGCGGATGGGTCCTATCGCTTCACCATTCCCGCCGCGCGCGCGACGGGACAGACCGCCAAGCTCACGGTGCGTCTGCAGGGATTCAAGCCGAAGTCCGCGACGGTCACGCTGAGCCCGGGCGCGATCAACACCGACTTCGCTCTCGAGTCGCAGGCGGTCGTGCTGCAACAGCTCATCATCACGGGCGAAGGCACGATCACCACGAACGAAAAACTCGGCGCTGTCGTGAACAACGTCGGTGCGGATGAGATCACGAAGTCCAACGAGCAGAATCTCACCGAAGCGCTGGCGGGCAAGGCGCCGAACGTCGCCATCACCGGCGGAGTCGGGCGATCCTGGCAGCAGCGTCAATATTCAGATTCGCGGAATCAAGTCGTTCTCGGGCGACGGACAGCCGCTGTTCGTCGTCGATGGTGTGCCGGTCGATAACCAGTCGATCAATGTCCAGGGCCAGTTCGCGCTCAACGCCGAGCAGGGCACTGTAGCGCCGAACCGCATCAGCGACCTCAACCCGAACGACGTCGAGTCGGTGACGATCCTCAAGGGATCTGCGGCCGCCGCGATCTATGGTGCGCGCGCAGCGCAGGGCGTCGTGCTCATCACCACGAAGAGCGGAAAGGCGGGGAAGACCGAGTACTCGCTCCACTCGTCGTACTCGTTCGACAAGGTGACGCACGGCTACCCGTTGCAGCGCACGTACGGACAGGGCAACAACGGCTTCCTCGCCGACAACGGCGTGGTACCCGATACGGATGCCTTCTCGTCCAGCCACAGCTGGGGACAGCCACTCGCCCCCGGCACGGTGACGTACGATCACTTCGGCGAAATGTTCGAGACGGGTCACATTGCCGACAACAACCTGTCGGTGTCGGGCGGCGACGATCGTCGCAGCTTCTTCCTCTCGGGCGGCATCAACAACAACAACGGCTTCGTCGTGGGGCCGAACGACACCTACAAGCGCAGCACGATGCGCCTCAAGGCCTCGCAGCTGATCGGCGACAAGCTCAAGCTGGGCGGCAACCTTAACTACATCGATACGCGCGGTTCCTTCATTCAGCGCGGTGACAACACGAGCGGCATCATGCTCGGCGGTCTCCGTACGCCGCCGGAATGGAACAACCTCGACTTCATTGCGTCGAACGGACAGTACAAGACCTATCGCTTTCAGACGCCGTCCACGCTCTCCGCTACGACGGGGCGCGGCTACGACGATCCGTTCTTCATCGTCTCGCAGGCGCCGGCCACGGAGCAGCTCAGCCGCGTGCTCGGCAACGTCGATGTGAACTGGGAGCCGTTCAATTGGCTCAAGATTCAGGAAACCGCCGGTGCCGACTACTACACGGATCAACGTCTCGAGGCCCTGCCGCTGGGCAATGCGACGTCCCCGGCTGGCCAGGTCATTCGCGCGGACTACAACAACTACATTCTCGATCACAACCTGACGGCGATCGCGAGCCACACCTTCTCGCCGTGGTTCTCGGGCACGCTCACACTCGGCCAGAATCTGAACTCGACGAACTTCCAGCAGATCTACGATCTTGGAAGCACGTTGATTGCGCCGAAGCCGTTCGTGATCTCGAACACGATCTCGACCAATCCGAACGACAACGAGACGCTCGTGCATCGCGAGTCGTACTTCGGTCAGGCGACAGCGGATCTGTGGGACCAGCTGTTCCTCACCGGTGCGCTGCGCAACGACGGATTCTCGACGTTCGGCTCCAACGATCGCCGGCACTGGTTCCCCAAGGCGAGCGCCGCGTGGACGTTCACGAAGGCGATCGCCGGTCTCACGACGGCCATTGATTTTGCCAAGGTGCGTGTGGCCTACGGCGAGACTGGTCGTGAGCCGCTTCCGTACACCACGTTGAGCTCCTTTGGCGTTGGCACCTTCATCGAGTACGGTGGAGACGCGTCCGGCATTCTGCGCACCATCTATCAGGGACAGGCCGGGCTGATCGGGCCGTTGGCGGTCGGTTCAGACAGTCTGCGACCGGAGCGCACTCGCGAGTACGAGGGCGGTCTGGATTTCGGTCTGTTCAAGGGTTGGATGGACGCAGGGCTTTCATACTACGACTCGAAGACCACAGACGTCATTTTCCAGGCGCCGACGCCGCCTTCGAGTGGCAGCACGAGCATCATCAAGAATGCCGCAACGATCACGAACAAGGGGTGGGAAGTCACGACCAACCTGCACCCGGTTCGCGGTCAGAACCTCAACTGGGACATCGGAGCAGTCTGGGGCCGGAATCGCAATCTCGTCACGAGCTTGAGCGGCGCCACCGACATTCCCGTGGGCTCGCAGGCCATCGTCAGCACCTTCGCGCGAGTCGGATTTCCAACGGGCGCGATGGCCGGACACGATTTCGTGCGATGCGGCCGGGGGCTGATTGTTGGCGCAGACAGCATCGACGCCGACGTCTGCCAAGGCAAGGCGGCTGGTACGCTCTACATCGCGCAGAACGGCTTCCCGGTCATCGACGAGGACAACCTCCGCATCGTGGGTAGCGCGCAACCGGATTGGAACGGAAGCGTTCACACCACGATCGGATTCATGAAGCACTGGGAAGCGTCCGCGCTACTCGACATCAAGCATGGTGGACAGATGTACGATGGCACGCGCGGCGCGCTGTACGTCTACGGCACGCACAAGGACACGGAAATTCGCGGACAGACGTTCGTATTCGGTCCGTCGGTGAACGGCGTCCGTGGCTTCCACGGCGATCCCGCCGTTGCCGGTCCCGGCGCGGGCACACCCGTCATCATCGATCAGAACTGGTTCGAGGGCGACGGCGGCGCGTTCAGCGACAACGTCACGGACTTCATTGAAGACGCAGGCTACACGAAGCTGCGCGAGGTATCGCTGGCGTATACGTTCACGCAGCCGTTCGTTTCGCGTTCGCTCGGGCTGAGCAGCATTCAGCTCCGCGTGGCCGGCCGCAACCTGGTGACCTGGACACACTATGCGGGACTCGATCCCGAGACGCAGCTGGGTGGTGCGACACTGGTCGGAGGCTTCGACTGGTTCAACAACCCGCAGACGCGCTCGTTCGTAGTCACCGTTGGACTCAACCGTTAACTCGCGAGGAGGAGAGCACATGAAAATGAAGTCACGCACGCTCGCGCTCGTCGCGATTGTTGGTGCAGCCACGACGTTCGGCTGCAACAGCTTCCTGACCGGCGACAAACTCAGTAACAACCCCAACCTGCCCACGAGCGCCACCGCCGATCAGCTGTTCATCGGCGTCCAGGTGGCGACCATGGCGCAGTGGGAGACGTTCCCGCTCAATCTGCTGCCCACCTGGGTGAGATCAGATCGCGGGCGTCAATCGTCAGTGGGCCAACTATGCGGACTACGCGTCGGGCACGGACAACATCACGTCCGACGCGACGTGGATCTCCATGTACGGCCCGGGCGGCCTCGCGGACCTTCGTCGAGCGGAAGACGAAGCCACGGCGGCCGGAAACCTGAAGGAAGTCGGACAGCTGAAGGTGTTCGAGGCGTTGCTCATGGGCACCTCCGCCGACCTGTTCGGATCCATTCCCTACGACTCCGCGCTGACGGCGGAGCCGAAGTTCGATGCACAGGCGGACGTCTACACGCACGTGCAGGCGACGCTGGATACCGCAATCAGCGACCTCGCATCGGGTGGAGCGGGCGCCTCGGTCGACTTCTTCTACGGGAACGATTTCGCCAAGTGGACCGCCGCGGCGCATACGCTCAAGGCCAGATTCTTCATGCACACGGCCGAGAACGGGGATCTGTCCTACGACAACACGAAGCTCAACAGCGTGTTGACGGAGACGGCACAGGGCATCTCCGATCCGAGCGGCGATCTCGCGACGCAGCACACCTCGAATAACCTCGAGGCGAACCTGTTCTACGAGTTCCTGATCGGTTCGCGAGCCGGAGATGTGGAACCGGCGCAGCTGCACATTTCACTGCTGCAAGCGCTCAACGACAATGTGCTGCTGGCGAGTTCGTACACGGCGCCGTACAGCGGCTCGGCGGCCGGGGTGTCCGCCGGCAGCCACGTGTCCAGCTTCCTCGTTGGTGCGACGACGCAGATGATCATTGTTGGCAATTACGAAAATCTGCTGCTCAGCGCCGAGGCGAATTTCCGGCTCGGCAATACGTCGACGGCGGCTAGTGAGCTGCAGACGGAGCACGCGAACTACGGCGAGCCCGGCTCCGCGCCGATCGTCGGTGGAACGAACGGGCTCCTGGTCACGATCATCAACGAGAAGTTCGCTCGTGGATTCCTGAACCCGGAGGTCTATTTCGACTACCTCCGGACATGTGTTCCGAACATTCCGCTGCCCGCTAACATTGCCAACGCATTCACGGCTGTGCCAGCGCGCTTCAACTACGGATTCACCGAAGAGGTCACGAACACGAAGACGCCGGCCGATCCGATCGCGAACGGCAACTGGCCAAAGCATCCCACGGGCCCACTTGGTAACCCGTGCTTTGGACAGAAAGATCGAGTGGGTACCTGATCACATGGTTCACGTCGTACGCCTGATCGCACGCTCGTTCAGGCGTATGACGGCCCACGACTGCCAACACTCCAGCGATCGACCATCCCAGTCTTCAGGAGCAGGAATATGAACAAGACGAAGTTGATGTTTGCCGCGGTTGCGGCATGCGCGACTCTCGCGGCATGCGCAAAGAAGGATTTCAACGCGATTACCGGAACCGATACGTCGACGTCCGTATCGCTTTCGAACGATTCGACGGCGTATCACATCCTCTTGGGTGTGGACAACGCCGTCGCGATTTCTCCTGTGGCGACACTCGAGCCGCAGGGAGTGGTAATCGCCAACGGCACGACGAACATGACATTCACTTTCGCGAATCCGGCCATCGCGGAGATCAACGCCGATGGCAATCTGCAGGGCGATGAGGTGGGTACCACGACATTGACCGTCACCTACACGGATGTCGTTCACAATTTCGCGACGACGACGCTCGATATTCCCGTCACCGTGTCGGCGCCTCCTCCCTGATCTCGATCGTGGGGTCAGCACGCATGAAAAACACGCCCGATCGGTTCTCCGATCGGGCGTGTTTGTGTTGAGCTCCTGACCCACCGTCGCGTCAGTCCGGAATCGCGCCGTCCGGAAGCACGTAGGTCAGCGGGTCGACGACCTTGCCGTTCACGTGGATCTCGTAGTGCACGTGCGGGCCCGTCGAGAGTCCCGTGCTGCCGACGTTCGCGATGATCTGGCCGCGCTTCACCTTCTGGCCGGTCTTCACCACGATCCGCGAGCAGTGGGCGTACTTCGTGATGATGCCATCACCATGATCGATCTCGAGCACGTTGCCGTAGCCCGTCTCACCATGTCACCAGTCGAACGTTCCACCGGCCGGCGCGACGATCGGCGCACCCATTGGCGCGCTCACGTCGATCCCCTCGTGCGGACGTGCGTAGTGAAGGATCGGATGGAAACGCGAGAGCGAGAAAGCGCTCGACAGCCAGCCAGCCGTGGGCATGATGGACGGAATGCGCGCCATCCGCTCGGTGTTGTGCGCCAGCGTTCCCGTCACCTCGGCGAAGCTCGCCGCGAGCAAATTCGCGCGCTTGATCATCCCGTCGATATCGTTCGTGGTGCTGACGGGCACCTCGGCGACTCGGCCAATCGTGAGCATCGGGCCGTGGCTGCTATCCGTGTGCTGTGCGGCGGAGTCCGCGGAGAGGCCAGCGAGGAGCCGAATCTGCTGATCGCGCCGTGCGATCGCGCGCAGGGTGTCGTCGAGGCTGTCCAGGCGCGCCTGCATCAGCGTGACGTTGCCAAGAAGGCTCTGATCATCGGTGTGGTTCAATCTGAGCGCAACGTGGCTCAGGGCGACGCCCACACCCATCGCGGCGACGAGGCCGACCGCGCCCGCACAGATCGCAAGTCGTTTCACCACGGTTTCGGAGAGCGAAAAGCTGCGTGGCGACGCGGATCCGTGAGGTACGATGAGAAAGGTCCAGCGGCGCTTTGGCGTCATACGTCTCTCCGGAGGGTCCTGGCGGGGGCTTCCAGGAAAAGACTCCTGCGGTGTGCGTTGGGTCACGTCTTTTTGACCCCTATTTCGGGCCAAATTGCCGACGTCGGGCGTTTATTCCAAGTATTTAATCCACAACGACTTATGCGCTTAGATTAGGGGGCGTCTAGGGCAGCTCCCGCGGGAACAGCGGCGGCCCTTTGGTAACCGTCCATCCGCTCGGATCCAGGGCGTCCAGATCCGCCAATTTGAAGGCCTCTACGGGGCCTGAACCACCCAGCTGCGCCCACACGAATTGCGCTTTCCTGGGCATGAAGGGCGCGAGCAGGACGGTCTGCACGGCGAGCTTCCGCGCCAGCGTTGCGAGCGCCTCGTCGAGCTGCGCCGCGTTCTGGGGATCGCGTGCGAGCTTCCAGGGTGCCTGCGCGTCGACATACTCGTTCGCGCTATCCACGAGTCGAAACACCGCCTGCAGCGCAGAGTGCAGGAGGTGATCCTGCATCGCCTCGTGGTAGTCACCGACGTTCGGGCTGTCGGCGGCGCTCACGGCGGTCAGCGTACCATTTTGGCACGACTCCGCCGCGGTACTTCTCGATCATCGCGATCGTGCGGCTCGCGAGATTCCCGAATCCATTCGCGAGGTCCGACGTGTAACGCTCCTCGAACCGCTCCCACGAGAAGTTTCCGTCGGCGTCGAAGGGAACTTCGCGCATCAGGAAATACCGAAAGGCGTCGGCCCCGAACCTGTCGATTGCCTCGTCGAGCTCCAGCTTCACGCCCGCGCTCTTGCTGAAGCGCTCACCGCCCAGGTTCACGAAGCCGTGCGCCCAGATTTGCTCCGGGAGCGGAAGCCCCGCCGCCTTCAGCATCGCCGGCCAGATCACCGCAGTGGAAGCGCGTGATGTCCTTGCCGATCACGTGCAGCTGCGCCGGCCAATGCTGTCGCGGCTCCGCGCCGGGATATCCGGTTGCGGTGAGATAATTCGGGCAGCGCGTCGAACCACACGTAGGTCGTCTGCACCTCGCCGTCGCTCGTCGGGCGAGGGAAGGGCACGCCCCACGCGAGTCGGGCGCGGCTCGCGGAGATGTCGTCCAGCCCCTGGCGCAGCAGGCTCAGAATCTCGTTGCGCCGCGATTCTGGCTGGAGAAATTCGGGATGCGCCTCGAAGTGCGCGAGCAGGAAATCCTGATACGCGCTCAGACGGAAAAACCAGTTGCGCTCCTTCACCCACTCGAGCACGCGCGTCGGATGCAGCATGCAGCGTCCGTCGACGATCTCGTTCTCCTGCTTGAAGGCCTCGCAGCCAACGCAGTAGCACCCCTCGTACGATTTCTCGTAGAAATCGGTGGGCGACTTCTCGAAGATCATCTCGATCAGCGCCCGCACGCCGGCGTTGTGCGCGGCGCTGTCGTGCGGATGAACTGGTCGTTCGAGATGCCGAGGCGGCGCCACGTCGCCAGGAACGTCTCCGCCACTCCGTCCGCGAGCGCCTGCGGCGAGAGCCCGCGGTCCGCCGCCGTCTGCGCGACCTTCTGGCCGTGCTCGTCCATCCCGATCAGGAACCAGCACGTCGTCGCCCAGCATGCGGCGATAGCGGGCGATGGCGTCGGCGCCGATCTTCTCGAACGCGTGGCCGAGATGGGGGTCGCCGTTGGCGTAGTCGATCGCGGTGGTGAGATAGTACGCCGCCACGCTATTCGCCTTCCGGCGCCGCGGGAGGCGTTCCGCCACCGGGCGGACTCTCGCCGCCGGATCCGGATGAGCTCCGCCGCCGGGCCGGCCGCGCCGGCCGCCCCGCCGGCCGCGGCGCCGATGCGGACGTCGATCGCCCGCGTCCACGGCGGGCGTATCGCCGGGCAGCGGCGTTGGCGCGCGGCTCGCGCGCACCGGAGGCGCCTCCTCCTCCAGCTCGGCCTCCACCAGCGGCTCTGCGGCGGGAGCCTCGTCGTCGTGCTCCTCCACCACCGTGCTCGCGCGCTGCTCGAGCTCCGCCTTCAGCTCCGCGAGCGGCACGATGCGCGTGTCCCCCTCGGGGCCGCGCAGCGTCACGCGATCGCCGAAGATGTCGTTCGCCAGCACCTTCTCCTCGCCCAGTGACGTGACGAGAATCCGCCCCTCCTTGGGGAATCGCTTGCGGCTCTGCACGTAGAAGTCGTGCTCGTAGCGCAGGCAGCACATCAGCCGTCCGCACGCGCCCGAGATCTGCGACGGGTTGAGCGAGAGACGCTGATCCTTCGCGACCTGGAGATTCACCGGGCGGAGCTCGGGGAGCCACGACGCCGAGCAGTACTCGCGCCCGCAGCGGCCGATCGCCGCCGAGCCGCTTGGCCTCGTCGCGCACGCCGATCTGCTTCAGCTCGATGCGCGTGCGGAAGGCGGCCGCGAGATCGCGCACGAGCGCGCGAAAGTCGACGCGCTTCTCGGCCGTGAAATAGAGCGTGAGCTTCTTGCGGTCCCACTGCCACTCGGCGTCCGACACCTTCATCACCAGCGCGTGCGCCTTCACGCGCTCGGCTGCCCTGCGCCGCGCCGTCTCGTCCTCGTCGGTGAGCTCGTTCGCGCGGCGCTCGTCCTCGGGCGTCGCGGCGCGCAGAACCTTGCGCTCCGGCGCCGCGGTGCCGCAGCCGTGCGAGCAACCGCCGCAGCGCGTCGCCGCCCGCTCGCCGATCGCGTTCACGCGGCCGAAGTCCTCGCCGCGATCGGCCTCGACGATCACGGGCGACTCGACGACCGGAGGATCCTCGCCATCCCAGAGGAAGAACTCCTTGCGCTTGCCCTTGAACGCGACCTCGACGAGATGCGGAGCCACGCTCACTCCGTGAACTCGCCCATCGCAGAGAAACTTCTCGCGCCGGCGGCGCACGAGCTTCTCGGGCTTGAAGCGCCGCAGCTCCTCGAGATTGCGCACGAGCGCCTCGCCGCAGCGAGCGCGCCGTCGCCTCCTGGTTCAGCGTGGGCGCCGCCCGGCGGCTCGGGCACGATCTCGTCGATGACGCCGAGCTCCAGCAGGTCCGGCGCGGTGATGCGCAGCGCCTTCGCGGCGCGCTCCCGCATCTCGTGGCTCTTGCCGTCCTTCCAGAGAATCGCCGCGCACCCTTCCACGGTGATCACCGAATAGACCGCGTTCTCGAGCATCAGCACGCGGTCGGCGACGCCGAGCGCGAGCGCGCCGCCCGAGCCGCCCTCGCCGATGACCGTCGCGATGATCGGCACCTCGAGGCGGCTCATCTCGAAGAGATTGCGCGCGATCGCCTCGCACTGGCCGCGCTCTTCGGCGCCGAGGCCGGCCCACGCGCCCGGCGTGTCGATGAACGTGATGACCGGGACGTGGAACTTCTCGGCGAGCTTCATCAGCCGAAGCGCCTTGCGATAGCCCTCGGGGTGCGGCATCCCGAAGTTGCGCTTGCAGATTCTCCTTGGTGTCGCGGCCGCGCTGGTGGCCGATGACCATGACCGTCTCGCCGTCGAGGCGCGCCCAGCCGCCGACGATCGCGGCATCGTCGCGGAACGCGCGGTCGCCGTGCAGCTCGATGAAGTCGGTGAAGGCGAGCTGGATGTAGTCGAGCGTGAACGGGCGGCGTGGCGCTGCGCGCGACCTGCACGCGCTGCATCGGCGTGAGGTTCTGCGTAGATCTCCTCGCGCAGCTCGCCGAGCTTCTTCTCGAGCGGCGCGATCTCGTCGTCGACGTTGATCTGCCGCTCGCCGGCGAGCCCTTGCAGCTCGTCGATCTGCTTTTCCAGCTCGACGATCGGCTTCTCGAACTCCAGCGTTATCGGAAGTGCCCATGCTCAGCTCCCGCGCACGAGACGAACGCGCTCGGCGCCGAGCAGCGCGCGCAAGCTCGCGTGAGCGCGGCCGTTGGTGACCGCGATTCGTCAGCGAGCGCGACCGCAGCGCGCGCGCGTCCCGTTGCCATCGTTCCACCGCACCTCGAGCGGCGCCGAGCCGGGGTGCGCGTCGACGACCGCGCGAACGTCGCGCATCACGTCGCGCGGTCAGCGATGCGCCCGCCGTGAGCTCGAGTCGACACGGCGACCTGCCCCGTTGCGCGCAGCTCGGCGAACGGCGTGACCGATTCGACGATGAACGTCGGGTTGTCCACCTCCTGGTCGCGCCTGCGAGTAGCCGCCCTTGAGCAGCACGGGAACGTCGGCCTGCACGCGATCTGCAGCATCGCCCACGCCTCGGGGAAGACGAGCACCTCGGCAGATCCCGAAAAATCCTCCACTGTCAGCCGCGCGAACTCCGCTCCGCTCCGCTTGCTGACCTGGCGCTTGATCGCCGTCACGACGACCGCGAGCGACACCGGCTCGTCCGTCCACGTGCCGAGCGACGACACGGTGTGCGTCGCGAACAGCTCGCACTTCGGCGCGGAACGGCTCGAGCGGATGCCCGGAGATGTAGAAGCCGAGGATCTCCTTTTCCTTCGCGAGGCGCTCGCTGTCGGTCCATCGGCGGCGATGTTGGGCAGCGCTCGCGACTGCTGCGAGCGCGGTCGGCGCATCGTCGGCTGCGTCGCCGAAGAGCGAGCCCTGGCCGCGTCGCCGCCTCTTCCTGCTGGAGCGACGCCTCCTGCAGCGCCGAGTCGAGCGCCGCAGCGATACTGCGCGCGATGCCCGCCGAGCGAGTCGAGCGCGCCCGACGCGATCAGCGCCTCGAAGACGCGCTTGTTGCAGATGCGGAGGTCGACGCGCTCGCACAAATCGTAGAGCGACGTGAACGGCGCCTCGCGCGCGCGCGCGCGAGAATCGAGTCGATCGCGCCGCGGCCGACGTTCCGCACCGCGCCGAGCCCGAAGCGCATCCGCTTGTCGCCCACGACCGTGAACTTGTAGCCCGACTCGTTCACGTCGGGCGGCAGCACCTCGATGCCGAGCTCGCGCGCCTCGTTGATGTACTTCACCACCGCAGTCCGTGTCGCCGATCCGCGCCGACAGCAGCGCGGCCATGAACTCGGCCGGATAGTGCGTCTTGAGCCACGCGGTGTGATACGAGATCACCGAGTACGCGACCGAGTGCGACTTGTTGAAGCCGTAGCGGCCGAACGTCTCGATCTGTGCCGGCGAGCTCCTCGATGATCTTGCGGTCGTAGCCGCGCGCGATCGCCTTCTCGACGAACTTGCCGAGCTCCTGCTCGATCAGCTCGGCGTCCTTCTTGCCCACCGCCTTTCGCAGCACGTCGGCTTCGGCGAGCGAAATGCCCGCGAGCATCTGCGCGATGCGCATCACCTGTTCCTGATAGGTGATGACGCCATACGTCGGCGCGAGGATCGGCTCGAGCTCGGGGAGCGCGTACGTCACCGGCTCCTCGCCGCGCTTGCGCGCGCATGTACACGCTTGTGCATGCCGGCGTCGAGCGGGCCGGGGCGCATCAGCGCGTTCGACGCGACGAGATCGTCGAAGCGGTCGCAGCGCATGCTCGCGCAGCATGTCGGTGGCGAGCGGCGACTCGAACTGGAACACGCCGGCGGTGCGGCCCGCGCGCAGCATGCCGGTACGTCTCCGGTCATCGTCGAGCGGGAGCGCGTCGAGATTCGGACGCGTCGCCGCGTGCGCGCTCGAATGCAGCCGAGCGCGTCGTGGATCACCGTGAGCGTCGTGAGGCCGAGGAAGTCCATCTTGAGCATGCCGGCCTTCTCGAGCGCGTTCATGTCGTACTGCGTGACGACCACGGCTCGTCGTCTCGCCGGCGCCCGCGCCCTTGGACTCCTGCGTGCAGATCGGGACGTAGTCGTCGAGCGGGCCCGGCGCGATCACGATGCCGGCGGCGTGCACGCCGGCGTGGCGCGACAGACCTTCGAGCGCGATCGCGTAGTCGAGCAGCTGCCGATAGCGCTCGTCGCTCTCGTACAGCTTGCGCACGTCGGCGATCTGCTCGATCGCCTCCTTCACCGTGAGCGAGAAGTTCGGCTGATTCGGAATCAGCTTGGCGAGCGCGTCGGTTTCCGCCGGCGTGAAGCCGAGCACGCGGCCGACGTCCTTGATGGCCGCGCGCGACTTGAGCGTGCCGAACGTGATGATCTGGCCGACCGACTCGCGCCCGTATTTCTGCCGCACGTACTCGATCACCTCGCCGCGCCGCTCGAAGCAGAAGTCGACGTCGATGTCGGGCATCGACACGCGCTCGGGATTCAGGAAGCGCTCGAAGAGGAGATCGAACTTGAGCGGACAGACGTCGGTGATGCGCAGCGCGTAGGCGACGAGCGAGCCCGCGGCCGAGCCGCGGCCCGGGCCCGACCGGAATCCCGCGATCGCGCGCCGCCTTGATGAAGTCGGAGACGATCAGGAAGTAGCCGGCGTAGCCCGTCTTCGTGATGACGCCGAGCTCGAAGTCGAGCCGCTCGCGCACGTTCGGCGGGCAGCGGGTCGCCGTAGCGCATCCTCGCGCGCCGGCTGTCGCGAGCTGCACGAGCAGCTCGTTCTCGCTCGCGACTCCGGTGGGAAGCGGGAACGGCGGGAACGTGGTACTTCTTCGCGAACGCGAACCGCGATTCGTCGGCGATCTTGAGCGTGTTCTCGAGCACGTCGGGCCGGCCGGGAAAGCGCGCCGCGATTTCCGGCGCGCTCTTGAAATACAGGCCGCGGTCGTAGTGCATCCGGTCGGCGTCGCTGCGATCCTTTCCGAGGCCGATGCAGAGCAGCACGTCGTGCGCGTCGTGGTCCGTGTCGCGCAGGAAGTGCGCGTCGTTCGTCGCGATGACCGGAAGCCCAGTGCGTCGGCGAGACGCGAAAACGCGCTCGTTGAGCTTCGCTGGTCCCTCCGAGTCGTGCGCCTGGACCTCGAGATAGTAGCGGTCCTTGAAACGTTCGGCGTACCACGCGCGCCGCTTCGCGCGCCCGTCGAGCCGCTCCTCGAGCAGGTGCGTGCGCGACTTCGCCGGCCATGCACGCCGAGGAGACGATGAGCCCCTCGTTGTACTTCGCGAGCAGCTCGCGGTCCACGCGCGGCTTGGTGTAAAAACCCTCGGTGTAGGCCAGCGACGAAAGCTTTACGAGGTTCTTGTAGCCGACGGCGTCGCGGGCGAGCAGCACCAGGTGATAGTATGGCTTGCCACCGTTGCGGGGCGCGGGTGCGCGTCACGCCGGTCGCCCGGCGCGACGTACGCCTCCATCCCGATGATCGGCTTGAGCTCCTGCCTTCTTCGCCTTCTCCTGGAACTCCCAGGCGCGCGTGGAGATTGCCGTGATCCGTGATGGCGAGCGCGGGCTGTTCGAGCTCCAGCGCTCGGCTGATCAGATCGTCGATCCGGTTGGCGCCGTCGAGGAGCGAGTACTCGGAATGGCAGTGGAGATGGACGAATGACATCAGGCGCCGGAAGGGGCAGTACGATGCGTCCGCGCGGCTGGGCTCACACTGGACGGCGGCTCTCGCGGACGAACGGCGGAGGGCGACACTGGCACTAAGCCAGCGATCCTTTGCCTCGAATAATATGCTGTCGGGCCAGCCTTGCCTATCGGTTCAGCGTCGTGGCTTCTACAATTCGGCTGGAACCAAGCCACCGTTGAAGGATAACATCTGTTTCGGAATTGCCCGCGGAAGTCGGCTCGCTCCGGGGCCCCTCCCAACGCCCAAGGTCCATGCGCAAACTCTTGCCTTCGTTGGTCTTCGGAAGTGGCCTCGTAATCTACGCGGCGGCCTGCTCTGACTCGTCCGGCCCACGATTGTCGGGAGACACGTGCACCGGCACGCCGTTCACTCTTGCCTCGCTCGAGGGACGCGTAGTCGCGGCCGTGGATCTCCCGTGCCTCTCGATTGCCGCAGACGGTGGCACCTACGTCGTCGTGCCGCAGTTCGTGACCGCGACGGCGCCAACCACGCCGGTGTCCTTTACGCTGCAGGCGGGTACGGCGGCGAATGCGACCGCGAACATCGTCGCCGCATCAAAGCGCATCATGCCGTCGACATGGCGCACCACCGGCGATCTCGGGCAGATGCAGCGCCAGTTCGAAGGGATGCTGCGGCGACGCGAGCACTCAATGGTCTCCGCCGCGCGCGCCAGTGGCACAGCGAACGGGCCGCTGGCGAATCGTGTGCAGGAGAGCGTCACGCCGCCTGCACTCGGCAGCACGCGACCCTTCAAGGTACGCACCTCGCTCACCGGCAGCGGCACGGCAACGGACACCGCGATTCTCAAGTTCGCCGGAACGCACCTGCTCATCTATCAGTCGCAGAACGCGCCCCCGCCGCCCAACGGATTCACGGACGCGCAGATCGCCGCCTTCGGCAATACGTTCGATGTCGATCTCTACACGATCGATGTCGCGACATTCGGGGCGCCCACCGACATCGACGGCAACGGCCGCGTCATCGTTCTAATGTCGCCGCTCATCAACAAGCTGACCAACGCCAACGTCTGCACGACCCAGGGCTACATCGCCGGATTCTTCGACGCGACCGATCTGCTCCCCGCCAGCTTCCCCGCCTCCTCGAATTCCGCCGAGCTTTTCTACGCGCTCGTGCCGGATCCCCTGTCGCAGTTCAGCTGTGCGCACACGATCGCCGCCGTCGAGGAGTTGACGCCCTCGACGTTCATTCACGAATTCCAGCACATGATCTCCTTCGGGCAGCACGCGCTGGTGCGCAACGGGAACGAGGAAGATCCCTGGCTCAACGAAGGATTGAGCCACGTCGCCGAGGAGCTGGGCTCTCGCTTCTACGAGAATCGCTTTCCTCCGCCAACGGGGCGTACCGATCCCGATCAGGAGTTCCCCGATTCGTCGCAGGGCTTCATCACGGGGGACCTGTTCAACTCGTACCACTTTTTGCTGGACCCCGCGAGCATCGATACCAGCGACAAGGCTTCAGTGAGCAACTGGGGGAATGGCGATGGCACGCTGGTGCAGCGCGGCGGCGTCTGGCTGTTTCTCCGTTGGCTCGGCGACCAGCAGGACAGTCTCGTATATGGCCGGCTGGATCAGACGTCGAATACCGGCGTTCCGAATGTGGAGGCGGCGTCCGGCAGTTCGTTCCCGACCCTGTTCGGCGAGTTTGCGCTGGCGCTCTACACCGACAGCCTGCCTGGCGTGCCGCGTAACTCGGTCCCGTCGCAGTTCCGATTCTCGTCGCGCAATCTGCGTGCGATGTTCGGGAAGCAGTCGGAGCGCAATCCGTCGCAGTTTCCGCTCGCGTTTCCAATTGCGGCGCTGTCGCTGAGTGTCGGCTCGGCGCTCCAGGAGTCAATGTATCCCGGCACGATGGACTTCTTCGTTCTCACCGCGCCGTCCAGCGGCAACAACGTGGTGCTCTCGTTCAAGCCGACAACCGGCACCTCGTTTTCGACGAACCTCGGTGCCCAGGTAAGTGTGTTCCACTGCCCGAGCGCCGGCGCCTGCCCGCTATCAGTACCGTAGGCCGGGAACATGGCGGAATGAAACTCGGGCGTATTGCTCGGAGGACGGCGGGGGCAGCAGCCCTCGCCGTCCTCGCCTTTTTTCGCGCTCGTGTCCACGGGCCGCTACCTCGTTCGCGCGGGGTGGGCGGAGGCGCGAATCCTGTGGCGCGCGCGTCCCATCGCGGAGCTCGTGCGCGACCCGTCGACGGCTGCTGCCACTCGCAGCAAGCTCCAGCTGGTGCTGGCCGCGCGCGCCTTCGCCGCCGATTCGGTGAAGCTGTTAGCGAAGCAGAGCTTCACGACGTACAGCCGCATCGATCGCGACACGCTGATCGTGGTGCTCTCGGCCGCGTATCAGGACCGGCTGGCGTACAAGACCTGGTGGTTCCCGATCGTTGGCAGCGTGCCGTACAAGGGCTACTTCGACGTGCGCGAGGCGAAGCGGGCCGCGGCGGATCTTTCGCGCCACGGATTCGATGCCTATCTGCGCCCGGCCTCCGCCTTCAGCACGCTCGGCTATCTCAACGATCCGGTGCTGTCCACCACGCTCGATGAGGACAGCGTGTCGCTCGTCAACACGGTGATCCACGAGCTGACGCACAACACCTTCTACGCGTCGGGACAGGCGGTGTTCAACGAGTCGTTCGCGAACTTTGCGGGCGCGCACGGCGCGGAGTGGTTTTATGGCGCGCGCGGGAATAGTAGGGCGGTGGCCCTGGCGCAGCAGGACTGGGATCGGCAAAAGACGCTGGGGCGTTTCTGGAGCGCCGTCTACTCCAGCGTGGACTCGGCCTTCAAGGCGCATCCGGCGAGCAAGGCGGAGCGGCTCGCGGCGAGGCAGATCGTCTTCGCGAGCGCGCGCGTGCGCTTCGAGCGCGAGATCGAGCCGACGCTGCCGGGATACGACTCGACGAAGCCCGTGCACCTGCATCTGGACAATGCGTCCCTGATGTCACGCCGGATGTATCGCACGGGGCTCGACGACTTCGATGCGATCTACGAGCGGGAAGGGAGGCGGCTGCCCGTCGCGATCGCGCGCATCATCCAGCTGGCGCGCTCGCGCCCGTCAGACCCGTACGCGGCGGTGCGCGCCTACGTGGCGTCAGGGAGCGCCGAACCGGCCGCGAAGTAGCGCGCGCAGATCGAGCGGCGTACCCGGCGGCTGTTCGGGCGCCAACACCGGAGCCGGCGCCGGATACGCGGCCATGCGTCGCATGCGGTCGCGCACGCCCACATCGATGAAGCGCGAGAGCTGATCGATGGTGTAGTCGCTTCCCCATCGCGAACCGTAGCTGTTGAGCGGGTACAGCACGGCGAGATGGTGTCGCGCACGCGTCATCGCGACGTACATGAGACGGCGCTCCTCCTCCATCTCGTCGTCGCTGCGGAGCGCGCGCGATGAGGGGAACCAGCCATCGACGGCCCAGATCACGAACACGGCGTCCCATTCGCGCCCCTTGGCGCTGTGCGCGGTGCTGAGAATCAGGGCGTCATCGTCGGTGCTGCTTCCGCTCGCGAGGTCCTGCGTTGCCGAGGGCGGCTCGAGGGCGAGCTCCGAAAGAAAGGCCGCGCGCGAGGGGAATTTCGCCGCGATGATCTCGAGTTGGTCGAGATCGGCGAGGCGCGGCTCCGCGCGGTCGTAGCGCTCGCGGAGGATCGCGTCGTACATGCGGCGGAGCGCCGCGATCTCCGTCGGCACCGCGCGATCGACGTTGCCATCGCGGAGCGACGCAGAAGAGCTGGACGAGTGCCGTCCAGGCCTCACGCGCGCGCGGCGGAGGGGTGATCTCCGCGAGCGCCTCCGGATCCCACCGGCGCGCGACGAGGAGATCGATCGCCGTGCGCGCCGTCGTGTCGCCGATACCGGGAAGGAGCATGAAGCACGCGGATACCAGCTCACCTCGTCGCGCGGGTTCTCGAGGATGCGCAGGAACGCGAGCACGTCCTTCACGTGCGCGGCCTCGAGGAACTTGAGGCCGCCCCACTTCTCGAACGGGATCTTGCGCTTGGTCAGCTCGATCTCGAGGTCGGCGGACATGTAGCCCGCGCGGAAGAGCACCGCCATCTCGCGCAGTGGCATGCCCTCCTCGTGCAGCTCGAGGATGCGGTCGACCACCAAGCGCGTCTGCTCGCTGCTCGTCCTGCGCGTGCCACGAGCGCCGGCGCCTCGCCGCCCGTGCGCAGCGTGAAGAGGTTCTTCGTGTAGCGCTCGCCGCGCGCGCGAGATCACCGTGTTCGTCACATCGAGAATCGGCTGCGTCGACCGATAGTTCTGCTCGAGCGCGACGACTGTCGTTCCCTCGAACTGCTTCGGGAAGTCGAGGATGTTGCGGATGTTCGCGCCGCGGAAGGAGTAGATGCTCTGCGCGTCGTCGCCGACGACCGTGATGTTCCGGTGCGTGGCCGCACATTGCCGCGCAGGATGCGCGCCTGGAGCTGGTTCGTGTCCTGATACTCGTCGACGAGCATGTGGTCGTACAGCGACGCGATGCGCGTCGGCGAGCGCCGGCGATGCCTCCAGCATCGCGCCCAGAAGAGGAGCAGATCGTCGTAGTCGACGAGATTGCGCTCGCTCTTTGCGAGTGGTGTAGTCGGCGAACATGCGCTTGATGTCCTCCTGCGAGCTCGCTGAACTGCGGATAGATCCTCGTCGAGAATCGTCCTCCACGGAGATCTCGGTGTTGACGTGCCGCGAGTACACGTGGTGCAGCGTCTCTTTCTTGGGGAACCGCTTCTTCCGCTGACCGTAGCCGAGCTGCGGCGCGCGACAGCCGCATCAGGTCCTCGGCGTCACCCTGATCCATGATCGTGAAATCCCGCGCCAGGCCGGCGGCAGGGCCGAAGGCGCGAAGCAGCCGGTGCGCGGTGGCGTGGAACGTTCCGCCGTGCACGCGCGCGCTCGCGACCGCCGACGAGCCGCTCGGCGCGTCCGAGCATCTCCTGCGCCGCGCGGCGCGTGAAGGTGAGGAGGAGAATGCGCTCGGGCGGCACGCCGCGGCCGAGCAGGTGCGCGACGCGATAGACGAGGGCGCGTGTTTTTCCCGTCCCCGCGCCGGCGACGACGAGCAGGGGCCCATCGCCGAAGGTCGCGGCTGCGTGCTGCTGCGGATTCAGCTCGGCCGCAAAATCGATTGCGTCAGGCATCCGGCGCGTCGAACACGATGCTCAGGCACGTCGGACCTCCCTCGGCCTTCTGGAGCTCAGACAGATCGACGGGGACCACCGTGAACCCGCGCGCCTCGAGCCGCGCGCGTGTGCGCGGAAATGCCGCGGGCATTACCAGCGTGTCGCCGATCGCGAGGACGCTCGCGCCCCACGGCTCGCCCGGATCGACGGGCAGCACCTCGACGTCACGAAAGATGTTCGTCGCGGCCCACTCGGGATTCGCGAGCAGGATGCCGCGCCCCGCGTAGGTGCACGCCGTCTTCAAATGCAGTGCGCCCACGACCTCCACTGCGAGCACGGTGTAACCGAGTGGTGACACGAGCGCGCCGAGCTGGTCGATTCCCGCTTCGTTGGTGCGGCTGGAGAGCCCGACGTAGAGCGTGCGCCCGATGCGCACGACGTCGCCGCCATCGAGCACCGCCGGCGACGTGAGATGCTGCACCGGGCGGTACTTGCCCACGGCGCGCGCCATACTCTCAGTCTCACCGCGGCGCGATGCCGCGCCCGGCAACGTCAGGATCGCGATCTCATCGAACACCAGCGCCACGTCTTCCACGAACACGGCGTCGGCGAGCGCATCCTCAGGTGGCAGATGATCGATGCGCACGCCGAGCGCCACGAGCGCGGCCTCGTAGGCCTCGTGCTGGCGACGCGCGAGGGGGATGTCGATCGGCGTGCGTTCGCGGAACGTGAGCTCGCCGCTCGCGAGCGATGCGCTCACGCCGCGGGTGATGGCAGTCAACATTGATGGTGGCGGAATGAGGAAACTGGGGGCGATCCCCACAGAATATAACGCCCGCTCTTCCGCTCAGTCGCGGGACCCAACCTCACTTGCGGGCAATCGCAACTGGAACGTCGAGCCCTCGCCGGGCTTGCTCTCCACCGTGAGCTCGCCGTCCATCCCGCGCGCGAGATCCCGGCTGATCGCGAGCCCCAACCCGGTTCCCTGGTGCGGGCTCGAGAGCGTGCGCTCGAGCTGCACGAACGGCTCGAACACCGTGTCCAGCTTGTCGGCGGGAATGCCGCAACCGGTGTCCGCGACCTCAATGCACACCGTGTCCCCCGCGCGTGCGGCCGTCACTGTGATTCGTCCGCCCGAATCCGTGAACTTGACGGCGTTCGAGAGCAGGTTGAGCAGAATCTGCTGGATTTTTTCCTCGTCGCCGTCGGCGTGCAGCGACGGGTCGATCTCCGTGGTCTCGTAGCGAAGCTGCTTGGTCGTCACCTGCGGTGCGATCAGCGCATCCAGCGCCGAGATCGAGTCGCGGATCGGAACCGCCCTGATGCTGTAGCGCACGTGCGCCGCCTCGAGCTTCGCGAAGTTGAGCACGTCGTTGATGAGGCTCAGGAGGTGTCGCTGCGAGCGCTTGATGCGCCGAAGATCTTCGCTCTGCTCCGGCGTCAACGGGCCGTGCAGGCCGAGCTCCATCAGCTCGGAGTAACCCGCGATGGCGTTCAGCGGCGTACGAAGCTCGTGGCTCATGTGCGCCAGGAAGTCGGCCTTCGACCGGTTCGCGGCCACCGCCTCGCCACGCGCCTGCTCGGCGATGCGAGTCTTGGCGGCGAGCTCCTCGTTCATGACCGACAGCTCTTCGTTGTTGATCGTGAGCCGCTCCTGCGATTCCTCGAGCGCTCGCCGCGCGGTCTCCGTTTCGGTGAAGAGCCGCGCGTTGTCGATGGCGATTGCCGCGCGCTCCGCGAGCTGCTCGACAAGGGTCTGCTCCGCCTGGGTATAGCGCCGCCCGGACTCGGCGGCTATGAGCGACATCACTCCCAGCACGCGCCCTCGCGCCTTGAGCGGCACGATAAGCGCCGAGGTCATTCCAAGTTCACGCAGAATCCGAAGATGAACGGAATCGATCGCCGCGCGCTGCAACAGATCATCGGTGATGTCGACGTACAGCTCCGACTTGCCGGTACGGAGCACGTTCATTGCTCCGGTGGGAGCGTTCATGTCCGCGGGGTAGCGACGATTGAGCATCCACGCCCACTTGACCTTCTCCGGATCCACGTGCGCCACCGCGAGCTGCTGCAGCGCGCCGTGATCGTCGAGGAGCTGCACGCCGCACCAGTCCGCGAGCTTGGGAACGAGAAGCTGCGCGAGCTGGGTCACCGTGGTCTTGTAGTCGAGCGAAGACGCGAGGATGTCGCTCGCCTGCGACACATAGTGAAGCCGTTCCTCGGCGCGCTTCTGGTCCGTGATGTTTTTCCAGATCACCGCCACGCCGCCGTCGGGGAGCGGATAACAGGTCTGTTCCGACCACGAGGCCCGGGCGGCGCGGAATTCCACGAACGACACGGGAACGCGCTCGTCCTGCGCACGACGCATTTCCTGCTCGAAGCGCGTGCCGACGATGTCCGGAAAGAGCTCCCACAGGCTCTTGCCGGTCGCCGAGCCTCCGCCGGCCTCCGCGAGCGCCTGCTCCGCGGCGGCATTGATGTAGAGGAAGCGCCACTCTCGATCGTACACGACGAAGGGATCGGTGATGGCGCTCAGAATACCGGAGACGTAGTGTTCCGCCGCCTCGGCGTCCTCGCGCGCCTTGAGCAGCGCCTCGTTGGTATGCTGGAGCTGGACGTTGAGCTCGCGCAGCGCCGCGGTTTGTCGCGCAAGCTCCAACCGCTGGGCTTCGAGATCGACCTCGGATTGCTTGCTCTCCGTGACGTCCGTCCGAACACCCGCGGTGACGAGATTCGTGAGCGGCTCTCCGAGGGGGGGCGCAAGTTCGCTCGAACGATCGGCTGTCTCTGCCACGGCTCCCTCCTTCTCGAGAATCGCGCCTACACTACAGCTCCGACAAGATCGCGTCGAGCGCTTTCGCTTCGAACCTGGACGGTGCCAGCGCGAAGACCGTGCCGAACTCTGCGACTACGGATTCCGCGACGGTTTGGAACGAGGGTGCGGCCGTGCCTAGCTCGCCCGCCACGGAGGTCATCGTCACGCCGGCCAGGCCGCAGGGCACCATCAGGTCGAAGAACGACAGGTCGGTCGAGACATTGAGCGCGAAGCCGTGCCAGGTCACCCAGTCGCGGGCATGCACGCCGATCGACGCGATCTTGCGGTCGCCGGTCCACACCCCCGTGCGACCTTCGCTGCGCTCTGCGGCTATGCCGATTTGGTCGAGCGCCCGAATCAGTACCTCCTCAACGCGCCGCAGATACCAGTGCAGGTCCTGCTTGTGCCCGCGCAGATTGACGATCGGATAGCCCACGAGCTGGCCGGGACCGTGGAAAGTGACGTCGCCGCCACGCTCCACCTCGAATAGCTCGACGCCGCGCGCGGCCAGCAGGGCGGGCGACGCGACGAGGTTCTGCGCCTTGGAGGTTCGCCCGAGAGTGACGACGGGCGGATGCTCGAGCAGCAGGAGCACGTCGTGCGCGATCTCTCCGCTGATGCGAGCGCGTGCGACCGCACGCTGAAGCGTCGAGTGCGCGCGCGTAGGGTACCAGGCCGAGCTGTACGACGTGCATGGGCGCGGGCGCGACTTGAGCCTCGTGCTCCGAGTCCAGCATCGCGCCCGCACCGTACTCACGCACTGAGCACTCGCCCCATCGAATCCAGCACCGCCTCCGCGATCGCCTCGGACAGTGTCGGGTGCGCGTGGATCGCGAGATCGACTTCCTCGACGGTGAACTCGTTCTCCCGCGCCACCGCCAGCTCGTGAATCAGCTCCGTGGCATGCGCGCCGATGATGTGCGCGCCGAGAATCTCGCCGTACTTCGTATCGCGAATGACCTTCACGAAGCCCTCGGTCTCCCCCGAGGTGCGCGCCCGGCCGCTCGCGGAGAAGTTGAACTTGCCCACCTTGTACTCGAGCTTCTGCTCCTTGCACTGCTGCTCCGTGAGCCCGATCGACGCGACTTCGGGATGGCAGTAGGTGCAGTTCGGGATGTTGCCGTAGTTCATTCGGTGCTCGTTCTTCCCGGCGATCACCTCGGCCGCCACGATCCCCTCGCGCTCTCCCTTGTGCGCGAGCATCGGTGGACCGGCGACGTCACCGATCGCGTAGATGCCCTCCGCGCTCGTCCGCATTTGCTCGTCGATCTTGATGAAGCCGCGATCGGTGAGCTTCACTCCCTGCGCCTCGAGGCCGATCCCCTCGACGTTCGGCGCGCGACCGGTGGCGACGAGCACCTTTTCGAAGGTGAGCTCCTTCTTCTCGGGGCCGCTGAGCGACAGCGTGACCGAGCCGTCGCCAACCTTTGCCCGCTCGATCTTCGCGTTCGAGGACGACCTCGATTCCGCGCTTCTTGAAGCTCCGCGCGAGCTCGGCCGCGACCTCGGCATCCTCCAGGGGCAGCATCGTCGGCATCGTCTCGAGCATCGTGACCTTCGTGCCGAACTCGTGGAAGACGTCGGCGAATTCGCAGCCGACAGCTCCGCAGCCGACGATTGCCATAGTCGCCGGCGCCTTCTCGAGGATCAGCACCTCGTCCGACGAGAGAATGTTTTTCTTGTCGAGCGTGAGCCCGATTGCCGGAATGCCCTTCACTCGTGAGCCGGTGCAGATGACGATGGCCTTCTTCGCCTCGTGCGTCGTGGCCACGCCCTTCGCATCGGCAACCGAGACGGACTTCCTGCCCGTGAGCGTGCCGGTGCCCAGGAGCCAGGTGATCTTGTTCTTCTTGAAGAGGAACTCGACTCCCTTCGAGTTCTGCGTGCTCACCGCGCGCGAGCGCTTCATCGCCACGTTGTAGTCAGTCGTGATCTCGCCGACGTTCACGCCGAAGGTCTTCGCCTGGCGGGCACGGTGCGCCACCGCCGCGCTCTCGAGCAGCGCCTTCGCGGGGATGCATCCCCAGAGCACGCAGGTGCCGCCGAGCCCCTCGCGCTCGACCACGGCCACGCTCAGCCCGAGCTGCGCACTGCGGAGCGCGCCCACGTAACCGGCGGGTCCGCCGCCGAGGAAGATCACATCGAAGGAAGCCATTGTCAGTTCGATCCTGTGGTGAAGGCGGGCATCTCGCTCAGAACACGAGCATGAGTGGATTTTCGATCAGGCGGCGCAGCGTCTGCATGAAGCGCGCGCCGGTGGCACCGTCCACCGCGCGATGGTCGCAGCTCATTGTGATGCGCACGCGCGTCCGAACGGCGAGCGCGCCGTCGATGACGACGGGCACCTCGCCCACCGCGCCGATCGCGAAGATCGCGACCTCGGGTGGATTGATGATCGCGGTGAACTCATCGATGCCGAACATGCCGAGATTCGACACCGTCGCCGTGGCGCCCGTGTACTCCTCGGGCGCGAGCTTGCGTTCCCTCGCGCGCTTGGCCAGCTCGCGCGAGTCGCGTGCGATCTCGCTGATCCGCTTGAGGTCCGCGTCCGCGATGATCGGCGTGATGAGCCCATCCTCCACGGCCACCGCCATTCCCGAGCTGGACGCGATGGTGCCGACGGATCTTGTCGCCGAGCCAGTGCGCGTTGACTTCCGGATGCTGGCTGAGCGCGGTCGCGACGGCCTTGAGGATGATGTCGTTGTAGGAAACCTTGAACTCGTCGCCGAGCGCGATCATGCGCGTGCGGAGCTCGCGCACGCTGGTGAGGTCGAAGTCGGCGGTGAGGAAGAAGGTCGGGATCGGGCCATTCGACTCGGCCAGCCGGCGCGCGATCGTCTTGCGGATGAGCGTGAGCGGAACGTCCTCGAAGTCGCCGGCGGCGGACGCGCGGGGCGCGGATGCGGCGGCGCGAGCGGCGGCAGGAGTTGGGGTGCCCGAGAGCTCGGTGCTCGCGGCAGCCTCGATGTCGCGGCGAATGACGCGTCCGCCGGGACCGGATCCACGGAGCTCTGCGAGATCGAGACCCCGCTCGTTCGCGAGCCGGCGCGCGAGCGGCGACGAGCGCGAGCGCCCGCCGCCGTTTCCGGCCGCCGGTGCCGGTGCCGCTGGCGCCGCTGGTGCCGCCGGTGCCGCCGGTGCCGCCGGTGCGGCGGGTGGAGCGGGTGGAGCGGGAGCAGCCCTCGGCGCACTCGGCGCGGGAGCCGCACTCGCGGTGGCGGAAGCGACGGGGGCAGCGGCCGCCGCCGGCGCCTTCTTCACCAGCGCATCGATGTTCTCGTCCGCCGCCGCAATTACGGCGAGCAGGTCGCCCACCGGGCGCGTGTCACCTTCGGCCGCGAGACGCACGCGCAGCACGCCGTCGCCGCGCGCGGTCAGCTCCATCACCGCCTTGTCGGTCTCCACTTCCGCGAGGAGATCGCCCTTCGCGACGGTGTCGCCCTCGTTCTTGAGCCATTTGACGACACGTCCCTCCTCCATCGTGGGAGAGAGCGCCTCCATCGTGACCTTCGTTGCCATCACATCCTCCAGGTCGATCCGAAGCGGCTAGAGCGAACTAGTCGAGATAGAGTACTTGCCGCACTGCTGCGACGGTCTTCTGCGCGTCCGGCTTGGCGGCGCGCTCCAGGTTCTTCGCGTACGGCATCGGCACGTCCACCTGATGCACGCGCAGCACCGGCGCGTCGAGATCGTCGAAGCAGTCGCGCTGCACGTAGTCCACGATCTGCGCACCCATGCCGCAGATCTCCCAACCCTCCTCCACGACCACCGCGCGATTCGTCTTCTTCACCGACGCCACTATGGTCTCGGTGTCGAGCGGCCGCAGCGTGAGCAGATCGATCACCTCCGCGCGAATGCCATCCTTCGCGAGCAGCTCCGCCGCCTGCTGCGCGACGTTGATCATCTTGCCGTACGAGATGATCGTGACGTGGTCGCCCTCGCGCTTCACCTGCGCCTTGCCGAGCGGGATCGTGTAGTCGCCTTCGGGCACCTCGCCCTTGGCGTTGTAGAGCATCTCGCCCTCGAGCACCATCACGGGGTTGTCGTCGCGAATCGCGCTCTTGAGCAGCCCCTTCGCGTCGTACGGGGTGCCGGGAGCGACGACCTTGAGTCCCGGGATATGCGAGAGCCACGACTCCCACGCCTGCGAGTGCTGCGCCGAGAGCTGCAACGCGGCGCCATTCGGGCCGCGGAAGACGATCGGGATGTTGAACTGCCCGCCGGACATTGAGAGCATCTTCGCGGCGGCGTTCACGACCTGGTCGAGCGCGAGGAGCGCGAAGTTCCACGTCATGAATTCGATGACGGGACGAAGCCCGACCATCGCCGCGCCCACACCCACGCCCGCGAATCCCAGCTCGGTGATTGGCGTGTCGACCACGCGCATCTCGCCGAACTCCTGGAGCAGCCCCTTCGAGACCTTGTACGCGCCCTGATAGATCCCGACTTCCTCGCCCATGATGAAGACGCGGTCGTCGCGCTGCATCTCTTCGCGCAACGCCTGATTCAGTGCGTCTCGGTACGTCACGATCGCCATCTCAGCGCTCTCCCGCCGCGGTGCCCGTTGCGGTGTCGCTGGTCGTGTCGACGTAGACGTCCTCCGTGAGCGCCTCGAGCGGCGGTTCCGGGCTCTCGTCGGCGAAGTTCCAGGCATCCTCGACGATTGCGCGCACCTCGCTGTCGATCGCCGCCATCTTGTCGTCCGACCACTCGCCGCGCTGCTCCATTTGCGCGCGCAGCACCGTGATCGGGATCGCGCTTCATGTATTCGTCCAGCTCCTCCTTGCTTCGATACGTGCCGCTCACCGCATCGGACATCGAGTGCCCCATGAAGCGATAGGTGCGCACCTCGATCAGCGTTGGCGTGTTCTCGCCTCGCGCGCGGGCGACAGCGCGCATTGTCGCCTCGCGCACCGCGATCACATCCTGGCCGTCGACGACCTCGTTCGGCATGTCGTACGAGCACGCGCGCTCGGCGATGTCGTTCACCGACGATGCGCGCTCGAGCGCCGTGCCCATACCGTAGCGATTGTTCTCGACGAGGTAGACGACCGGCAGCTGCCAGAGCGCCGCCATGTTGAGCGCCTCGTGAAAGGCGCCGTTGTTCACCGCTGCCTCGCCGAAGAAGCAGAGGCACACCTGGTCGCCGCCGCGGTACTTGATCGCGAAGCCGACCCCCGTGGCGAGCGGAATGTGGCCGGCGACGATGCCATGTCCGCCGAGGAAATTCGTGTTGCGGTCGAAGAGGTGCATCGAGCCGCCTTTCCCCTTCGAGCAGCCGTCGATGCGGCCGAAGAGCTCCGCCATCACGGCGCGCGGAGTGATCCCGCGGGCGAGCGCCTGCCCGTGATCGCGGTAGCTCGTGATGACGTAGTCGTCGGGACGAAGCACCGAGATCGCGCCTGCGCCCACGGCCTCCTGGCCGATGTAGAGATGGCAGAAGCCGCCGATCTTGCCGAGCGCGTAGGCCTCGGCCGTGCGCTCCTCGAACCGCCGCATGAGCAGCATCTCGCGGAGCAGAGACAGACGGAGGGCGGGATCGTCGGAGCTTTCGGGCTTTTTCTTCGCCATCGATAGTTTCTCTTGGGAATTCTCTGGGGGTTTCTCTTGCGAGTGCTCCGGAGCGATGTCCTGGGGTTTCTCTCGAGGCCCGGCGGGTGCGGCGGCGGATGTACGAGCGCGGGCCATCAGACGCCTGCCGCCTGCACCTGCTCCCACGCGTGATAGCTCGAGCGCACGAGCGGGCCCGACTCGACATGCCGGTAGCCCATCTCGCGACCGGCGTCGCGGAGATGCAGGAACTCGTCGGGGGTGTAGTAACGGTCGAGCGGATGGTGCTTGGCGGACGGACGCAGGTACTGGCCCAGCGTGAGGATGTCGACATTGACCTCGCGCAGCTCGCGCATGGTCTGGAGCACCTCGGGGATCGTCTCGCCCATGCCGAGTATCATGCCCGTCTTGGTGGGAATGCCCGGCGCGATTTGCTTCGCCATGCGGAAGATCTCGAGCACGCGCTCGTATCGCCCGCCGGGACGGCAGCGCTTGAAGAGGCGCGGCACCGTCTCGGTGTTGTGGTTGTAGATCTCGGGCGCGGCGTCGAGCACCGCACGAATCGACTCCTCGCGCCCCTGGAAGTCGGGAACGAGCACCTCCACGGAGCAGTCGGGAAGCTGCGCGTGGATCTGGCGGATCGTTTCGGCGAAGATGTACGCGCCGAAGTCGGGGAGATCGTCGCGGTCGACCGAGGTAATGACGGCGTGCTGGAGCTTCAACTCGGCGATGGCCGCCGCGACGCGCGCGGGCTCCTCGACGTCGTACTGGGGGGACGGCCGTGGGCGACCGCGCAGTAGGCGCAATTGCGCGTGCAGACGTCGCCCAGAATCATGAAGGTGGCGGTGCCATGCTCCCAGCATTCGCCGATGTTGGGGCAGTGGGCCTCGGCGCACACCGAATGGAGGCGAAGGTCCTGCATGAGCTGCTGCATGCGGAGATAGTTCGGACCGCCGGGGGCCCGTACCTTCAGCCAGGCCGGCTTGCGCTCGGGGAGCGCGGGGGCATTGTGCCTGCCCATGATCTGGTATAACGAATCGTGCATGCGCCTCTGATCGCGACCGCCGCGCGCGGGAGCCGCACGCGTCACGCCCAAGCTATGTGCATGACCTGGCGAGTGATAGTCATGCTAACCGGCTATCAAAATATAGCCAGTTATAGTGACTCGAGCGAAGCGCGTAATCGAGAATGGAGAGAGGTCGAAATCGCTCAGCGCACCCACCGCAAGCGCACCAATCGCCTGCCCCGTGATCGGCGCCAGAAGGATGCCGTTTCTGCCGTGGCCGCAGGCGTAGAGCAGGCTGGAGATGTCGGGATCGGGGCCGAGGATTGGGAGGCTGTCCGGGGTCATGGGGCGCAATCCTGCCCAGTGCGAGACGAGGCTCGCGGAGTCCGACGCCGGGCAGATTCGGCGGGCCACCGCCTCGAGCTCGGCGAGCCCCGCCGGCGTCGTGCTGCTGTCGAATCCGACGTCCTCCATTGTCGCGCCGATGATCGTGCGCTCGAAGGAATCGGGCGCGCTCGCGTGGCGTCGCGGCACGAGGTAGCCACCGCCGCCGTAAATCACGTGGTGAGCGAGCGAGCCCTCGAGCATGATCAGCTGCCCGCGCGCGGGTCGAATGGGAAGGGCAGCGCGGAAGCCCCTCGAGTTGCGCTGCCCAGGCGCCCGTCGCGACGACCAGCGTTCCGCCTTCCACGACATCGCCATCCTCCAGAATGACTCTGGGTCGCAATGCGGTGACGTTGACCGAGCGGATGGCCGACCGAACTACTTCGATCGAGCGGCGTGACTCCACGCGGCGGTTCATCGCAACAATGAGGATGAGATTGTCGACGGCCCCATTGTTGGGATGGAGGACGGCGCCGGCGAAGTCGCCGAGCTGGGGCTCGAGCTCGCGGAGCGCTCGGCCGTCGATCCACTCGGTGCCTGCGGGGCGATGAGCGGGCTCCGCGTCGGTGATCAGCTCGAGGATTCCGTTCCGGTCGAACGGAACATCGATCCCCGTTTCGTCGTGGAGCGCGCGCAGGAACGAGGGATAGAGATCGCGCCCTCCGATCGCGAAGTCGCGCACGGCGCTGCTGGGAAGATCCTCGCTCTCGGCTCCGGGCGCCAACATGCCGGCGCCGGCGGGCGATGCCTCGCCGAATCGCTTCTCCCCGACGAGAATCACCGAGGCCCCGCGATGGGCCGCCTCGGCAGCCACGGCTAGGCCAATGAGCCCGCCGCCGAGCACGACGACGTCTGCCGTTCTCACCGAGCCGGTACTCCCCCGTGCCTGCCCTGAAACCTCCCGCGGTGGCTGGGCGTATTGTAAGCAGAATCGAAGAGCAATCGCCTCGAAGGGGAGAACAGGGTCATGCTACGCACCGTTTTCGCAGTCGGCCTCATGGCCATTCTTGGGCTGATCGCCCTGAAGTTCATTTTCGGGATTTTCGGCTTTCTATTCGCCGTGCTCTTCGGGCTCTTCTTCATCGCCCTCAAGATCGCGCTGATCGGCTTCGTCGTGTATCTCGTGATCCGCGTCTTCAGCCCTGACACCGCGCGCCGCATCCGCCAGAAATGGTCGGGAGCCTGAGCGCTCTCTAGCCTCGCGCGTCGAGCATCGAGAGCACGCTCCACGCGAGCATCGGGACCATGATCTCGTGGTGCCCCGTGATCTCGTAGCCCGATCCGCCCTCCACCGTTGGTCGCTGCACGACGTTCAAGTGCGGCCGGTAGTGCCGAAGCATGTCGAGATCGGCTGCCGTGAATCCGGTGGGCCTTCCATCGTTGAGATTGCGCGCGATCGTGAGCGCCTTTAGAAACACCTCCGGAAGGATCACGGCGCTTCCGAGGTTCAGCACCACCCCTCCATCGTGCACGGAGGGAAGCCCCGCCGCGAAACGCCGAAAGTCGCGATGGCTCGTGTCCCCGATCGCCGCGCCGCTTGCCGCGGGGTGCTGGTGGATGATCTCCGCCCCGATGGCCGCGTGCACCGTGAGCGGCACCCCGAGATCGTCGGCGCACTTGAGCAGCGACAGCTCCGGATGCGCGAGATCCTTCTCGCTCAGCGCGCGCGCGAGCGACTCGCCCATTCCCCATCGTTGGGTCTGGCCGCGAATGAACGCCTCGTTCATTTCGCGTCCGGTCTCTTCCGCCATGCCGAACGTCCCCTCGCGCAGCCCCGCCTGCACGTCCTCCGAGGTGCCGCCCCAGCGAGTGATCTCGTAGTCGTGAATCGCCGCGGCGCCGTTCATCGCGAGGTGCGTGATGATCCGACGCCGCATGAAGTCGATGAGGATCGGCGCGAGCCCGGTCTTCACGATGTGACCGCCGACCATCACGATGACGCCGCGTTTTCCCGCCGCGCGAGCGATGTCGCGCGCGAGCGCCAGAAAGTCGCGCGCGGCCAGGACGTCCGGGAGTGAGTCGAGAAAGGCAGCGAACGAACGGTCGTTCGCCGGCGGAGTCGCGAACTCCTCGGCGCGAACCTTGTTGGGGCGTCGTGCAATCGGAACCGTGCGCACAGCGGAGAGATCGGCTTCGGGCTTGTTCAGCGCGGAGGGATCGTTGGCGGAGTGTACGATTTTAGAAAGAGGTCGAGGGTTTTCAGCACCGGCATCTTTGCTCTGAGCTGCACCATGATACGCCGATCGTCGTCGGACACCCAGATCAGCGCCTGCCCGCCCTCGGCAAAGAGCCCGCCGGACTTGATGATCGGCTGGAGAACGATCGTATTGAACGTCCCCGCATTGACGGTGATCTTCTCGCGACGCAGCACTTTCACAATGACGGGATTGTTCTCCGGCCGAAAATAGCGCGAGTACGTGTACGTCTCGCCGATGACCAGCGGGACCGTGCGCACGAAATAAAAGAACGACGCGTCGTCGAGCGGATCGCGCACGCTCTCTTTCTGCTCGAAGCCGCGCTGATGGAGTTTGGCGCTGTCGGGGTAGATCTCGAAGTAGCGTTCCTTATGGTAGCTCCCCTCGTTGATCCGCTGGTAGAAGCGATGCGTCGTAGCTGTTGCGGGCTCGAACCAGCTCTCCAACCGGTCATCGACCTTGAAGAAGAGGAAGCCGCCCTTGATGTCGAAGATCGAGTGGTAGATGTCGTGTCCCTCGATCGCATCTCCGGCGACGATCGACATGGTGCCCGTGCCGACCTTGGCGCCGCCGACGGCGAGATCGTACACGAGCTTTTCGCCCACGCCGTACGGGCGCACCACGGGCGCGGGCTGCGCGCTTTCGGTGATCGGCGAGGCTGGCGTGTCCTGTTGCGCGTTGGCCGCGCGCATGGCGGTCGAGAGCACTGCGATGATCCCGACGGCGCGGAAGATCCGCGCGCGGTCGATCACGAAGGTGCCGGAGCGCTCAACGCGCGGTGGGCAACGCCGAATCGGTAGAGGGCGAGCGCATTGGGGAACCAGCGTACGCGCGTCTCGCGCGGTCGCAGATCGTAGCGCGGCTCCAACGGAACCGTCTCGATTCTGCGGCAGAATTTCGCGGCCTTCACGAGGAGCTCGACGTTAGCGGCCCACCCGGTGCCCTGCACGATCGGCGCATCGCCGGCCTGCTTGATCACGTCGCGAATCACGGCGATGCGATACAGTCGGAGTGTGCCGAGTGGATCGGCAACGCCGTCGACGCGGATGTAGCGGCGCATGAGCCACGGCGCGATGCGTCGCAGCCGGCGGATCTCCTTCGGCGCCGAGGCGTCCGCGGGACCCGCCTCCGCGACGACGCAGTCGACGCCGCCGTCGAAGCGCTTCGCGAGCTCGGGCAAGTCTTCCGGGCGATCGGTGAGATCGCCCTGCATCACGATCATGGCGTCGCGGCGCGGATAGCGCGTCGCCTTCGCGGCCGCGCGCGCGAGCGTGTCGAGCGCGGCCCCATAGCCGCGCCGCGTTTCGTTCCGCAGCACGGTGAGCGGGAGCACCTTCTCGTACCGCCGCAGCGTTTCCTCCGTGCCATCGGTGCTTCCATCGTCGAGTGCGATGATCTCGTACTCGCGAGGGTGCGCCTCCAACACGGTTCGGATGCGCCACAGAAGCAACCCGACCGTGGGCGCTTCATCGAACGCGGGAATACAGATGTACAGCATGTTGATGAATGATACCCATTTCGGGAACGTGGTTCCGCATTCGAGGCCCAATGGGAGCACAACCATGGGAACACAATCGTAACGGAAGATGGCCACGCCTTCGTCCAAAGGGAAAGCCCGGCGTTGCCGCAGCGGCCTTGTCGCGTTAGGCTGTACGCAGCGCTACCGCGTCGTATGGCGCATTCCTCTCTCGTTGGAGCTTCTCATGCGTCGCCGCGCGGTGCTGCTGCTTGTCCTGGCCGCAGGTTGCGCATCGCCGCCGCGCGCCGAGAAACCCTCCGCCCCAGCGCCGGCGCCGGCGCCGACCATGGCGGAGGAGTTGCGCCGCGATCTGTTCGCATTCGCGGACGATTCGATGCTCGGTCGCAGCGCGGAGACTCCGAATGGCGCGCGGGCCGCGCGGTTCATCGCCGCGAAATTGAAGGAGGCCGGGATCGCACCGGCGGGCGACAGCGGGGGATACCTGCAACGCGTGCCACTGTCGCGAACCTTCGTCCGGTCCGCCCGTTTCACGGTGACGCAGCCGGCGACGCACACCACTCTCCCCATCGGATCGCATCTCATTCCGGTGCCTTCGCTCGGGGAAGGACTGCCGCTTCCAGTGCTCGAGGCAGCGGGCGATCTCGTGTTCGCGGGTTACGGGCTATCCGCTCCGGGATTCGGACGCAACGATCTCGCGGGGTTGTCGCTCGCGGACAAGGTGGTCGTGTTCGTCGACGATGCGCCGCCGGGGCTCGACTCCGCGCACAGAAGTGCTTTGCGCGATCCACGCTCGCTGGGCGAACGGCTCGGCGCGATCATCCAGCGTCGTCCCGCGGCGGTCATCGTGCTATTCACCGGGCGACAGGCGAGCGAGCTGCCCGCACTCGCGGCGGGGCTCAGCGACTCATCGCTGCGGCTCCAGCCAACGCTCGATGGACCGCGCGAGCTGCCGATGGTCATCTTCGGCACGGCGCGCGACGCGGGCCCGCTGCTCCCGGCGGGGTGGCCGCGCAACGATCGCCCGCGCGTGCTCGACGGACGCTCGTTCGCGGCGAAGGTGGATCTCGTGCAGGACATCGTGCCGGCGTACAACGTCGTCGCCGTGATCCCCGGCTCCGATTCCGCGCTCTCACACACCTACGTGGCATTCGGCGCCCATCTCGACCACATTGGCATTCTCCCACCGGAGCACGGCGACTCGATCGCGAACGGCGCCGATGACGACGGGTCCGGCAGCATGTCGCTCATCGAGATCGCGAAACGGCTGCAGCACGAGCCGCGCGCGAAGCGCTCGATGCTCTTCGTCTGGCACACCGGCGAAGAGCTCGGACTGTTCGGCTCCGAGTGGTTCACGTCGCATCCGACCGTGGTGCTGGACTCGATCGTCGCGCAGCTGAACGCGGACATGATCGGGCGCAACGATCCCGACTCGTTGTATCTCATCGGTCCGCGATCGGCGCCGAACGGGCAGAGCACCGTGCTCGGGGCGATCGTCGATTCGGTGAACAGCGCATCACCGCATCCGTTCCTCATCAATCGTGACTGGGACGCGCCGTCGCATCCGGAGCAGTTGTACTATCGGAGCGATCATTACAACTACGCGAAGCACGGCATTCCGATCGTGTTCTTCACGACGGGGTTGCACGCCGACTACCACAAGGTCACCGACTCGCCCGACAAGATCGACTACGACAAGCTTGCGCGCGTCGCGAGCCTGATCATGCATGTCGGGACTGCAGTGGCGAACTCCCCAACGCGACCGCTGCCGCCCTCGCTGCTGCGCTGAAAGGCCTGAGCGAGTAACGCGACGCTCGTCGAGTCGTCAGCCAACAGAGGGGCGAACTACGAGCGCCACCGCGGTGTATTGCCTTCGAAGCTCAGGGGGAGAACGCATGCTGCTCGGCAACGTACGGGCGTCGCTCACGAGAGACGATGCTCAACTGGCCATTCGACTGTTGGCGCACGGCGAAGCGCGCGAGCAGGATGCTGCCGAGACGCGCCTCCGCGAGGAGGGGATCGACTCGCTCCTCGACGACCCGCGCCTGTTGCCCGCGATCATTGAGTCGCGCATCGGCATGCAGGTATCCGTGCGCCTGTTCTGGTACGTCGTCGTCCGGCGCGCGCTGCGCCGTGTGGGCGAGGAGGATCGTGCGCTCGCGGACTATGTCGCGGCGATCCTGCTGCACTTCGGTTCACGCGGGCGTGCCGAACGAGTGTCCGAAACGGACGACCAGCTGTTCAACACGCTGGCGGAGCTCATGGGCGAGGTCGACACACCCGATGCGCGCCGCAGCTTCCTCGTTCGCCAGCATCTCGGCAACTACGCGCTGTGGTCGTGCGGAATGTTTCCGGACCGCATCGAGCACAAGCGGTGGCGTCGCGGCGGTCCGGACCTCGACTACTTCGAGGAAATGGGTCGCCGCGGCTTCATGCTCGCGGCGGAGCACCGCCTCGCGCAGGAACACGGGCTCGACGGCCTGCTGCGGGTTGCGTCCGGCCGCTTTGCCGCGTTGCGCCTCGCGCTGAACGAGGTGAGCGACACACTCATGTTCCCGCACGGAAATTCGCCCGAGCGCCTGATGCGTCAGGTCCGCGCAGAGGCGGCGTGGCGCTGGGCGTCCTAGAGCACGCGGGCATGCGGCGCGCTTGCGCCTTCGTGTAGCGGTTCCCTATCGTACGCGATGCAACGGCGCAGCGGGACAGACTTCAGAGTGCAGGGTGGCGGCCCGTCGGCAACGGCTGGCATCCGGTCATGACCAACGATCAGTCGTCGCGCGCGCGCGCGCGCCTCATGCGCGAAGCGCTGGTGGATGCCAAGGTGGGGCTCTCACAGAGCCGCGCGGCTCGCGACGCAGTCGCCGCGCAACTCGAGCGCGAGCGCAAGGAGCTCGCGACCGTGCGCCGGCGCGGCCAGCTCGCTGCCGGGATCAACGATGGCGAAACGGTGAGGCTTGCCACGGAGTTCGAGCGCAAGCACTCCGGCCGCATCGAGGTGCTCGAGCGGAAACACGCGGCGCTCGTCGAGGAGGTGGCGCTCGTCGAGCGCGAAACTGCCGAGATGACGGCGCAGCTCAAGCGGCTCACCGGCGGCGAGGATCCCGTCGCCCCTGCGAGCGCCCCGGAAGATGACCCGCTCGCCTCGAATCTTTCCGAGCTCGATGCACTTCGCAGAACCGCGGATCGCTCCGCGCGCGATGCCGACGCGGACGCCCGACTGGCGGAATTGAAGCGCCGGATGGGCAAGTAGCCACTACTTCGGTGCCTCTCGCAGCAGCGCGTTTCCCTCTCACGATGCATTGTGGCAACGGGCCGAGTGCCCGCGTTCTGGCATTCGCGCTCGCGCTCACGGGTGCGCTCCCGTCGCACGCGCGCGCGCAGGCGGGGAGCGCCGTCAAGTGCGAGGGGCAGATCATCAGCGACATCCAGGTGCAGACGCGGCCGCCGTACTATCCGCGGCACGGCAAGTGGTGGGAGTCGCCTATCGGGATTCTGAGCTCGATCCACACCAACACGAAGCCGGAGATCGTGCGGCGATTTCTCATCGTCGAGCCAGGCCAGGCGTGCGACGACCGGCGTCGCAGTGAGTCGGAGCGCCTGCTGCGCGCGCAGCCCTTCATCGCGAGCGCGTCCGTGAAGGCATACGACGACGGCAACGGTGGTGTGATCATCGTCGCGCAGACCACGGACGAGCTGACGACTATAATCGACGCCGGCACATCGCCGACCGCTCCGTATCTCTCCACCATCACGCTGGGCGAGGGCAACTTCAAGGGAAGTGCGAGGTACGTCTCCGCGCATTGGGCGCACGGAAAGTATCGCGACTACTTCGGGGCGAACTACACCGACTACCAGTTCCTGGGTCGTCCCTGGCATCTCGATCTCCAGGCGCTGCGAGGCGACGCGGGCATCAGCAGCTGGCTCGTGGGCGCCGAACATCCCTTTCTCACGGACGAGCAGCGATTCGCATGGCGCGCGGTCGCGCTCGATCATCAGGACCTCTACTCCTTTCGCCGCACGAACGACACCAGCGTGGTCATCGACTTCTCGCGCAAGTTCGTGGATATCGGCGGCGTGGTGCGTCTCGGCCAACCTGGACGGCTGAGCCTCTTCGGCATGAGTCTCTCGAGCGAGGACGATACGCCCGCGCTGCCACCAGAGCCCACTCCGGGCGTGCCGTACGACACCCTGATGAACATTCTCGGGCGGCACAAGAATGCGCGACTCAATCTGCTGTGGGGCATTCGCAGCATCGACTTCGTTCGCGTCGAGCGGTTCGACGCGCTCACTGCCGCGCAGGACGTGCAGGCGGGCTTTCAGCTCAGCACGATACTGGGCCGCAGCCTCGAGGTGCTCGGCTCCACGGATGACGACATCTTCCTCGCGTCCACGCTGTACGCCGGCGCCGGCAACAGGCACACCTTCGCGTATCTGCAGTCGACGGTGGAAGGCCGGAACAACTATTCCACCGACAAATGGGATGGGATCGTCGGCAGCGCGCACATCCAGATGTACCAGCGGCTCATGGGATCGCACACGCTCGTCGGCACCGTCGACTGGGCCGGGATATGGCATCAGCGCGTTCCCGTTCAGCTGCCGCTCGGCGAGCTCGGAGGCGGCGTGCGCGGCTATCACTCGTCGCCGGACGCCGGCAACATCCGCTTCGTGAGCAGGCTCGAGGACCGGTGGTATCTCGGAAAGGTGCGCGACCAGGCCGACATCGGGATGGCCGTGTTCGGCGACGCGGGGCGAGTCTGGAAGGGCGACGCGCCGCTCGGCTACGGCGACACCTCTCCGCTCAAGTACGGAGCGGGCATCGGCGTGCTCGTTGCTTTGCCGCCGGGCTCGAAGGTGACCTACCGTCTCGACATCGCGCGCGCGCTATCGCCGGATCTGCGGGCGCGCTGGGAGTTCCGCGCGAGCTTCACGAACGCTGCTCGCCTCTTCTACCGCGAGCCGCGCGATGTGCGTTCCGGACGCGAACTGGTGACGCCAGGCTCGGTCTTCACCTGGCCGTGAGGCGTCGCGCGATCAGGTGCTCACCGTCGACGTCAGCCGCTTGAGCAGCGGGACGAACAACAGCATGAGCAGCGACGCCGCGAGCGCGGCGACGAGGAAGATCGTGTAGAAGCCGTGGTTCGTCGTGGCGGTGTGCTGGAGCATTCCGAGAAAGCCACCACGAGGCGCCGAAGGGGGCTGTCCGGGTGTGGGTGTGAGCTCGGCGATCGTTCCCGCGATCTTGTTCGCCGCGCTGTTCGCGAGAAACCACACGCCCATGAGCAGTGATGCGAAACGCGCCGGCGCGACTTTCGTCACGTACGACAGTCCGACGGGCGAGAGACATAGCTCGCCCCACGTGTGAAGGGAGTAGGCGCCCACGAGCCAAAGCGGGCTCACGAGCTCGCCCTGGTCCGCGCGACCACCGCCGATCACCATGAACACGAATCCCAGGCCGAGCAGCGCGAGGCCCAGCACCATCTTCAGCGCGGTTGACGGCTCGCGATCGATCTTCGCGAGCTTGATCCAGATCCACGCGAAGACCGGTGCGCCGAGCACGATCATCGCGGGACTCACGTTCTGAAACCACGCCGGCGGAACGTGAAAGTGTCCGAGCTGGAGGTTCGTACTGTTCGCCGCGAACAGATTCATCGAGCTTCCCACCTGCTCGTAGCACGCCCAGAACACCACGACGAAGAAGGCCACGAGATAGATCGCGATCACGCGCTTGCGCTCCTCTCCGTGCGAGCCGAGGACCGATACTGCGAGGGAGGCGCCGATCGTCGCCCCCATGAAGGCCGCCAACGGATCGAAACCGCCGAGGAGCGCGCTGAGCGCGACGCCCGCGACGGCGCCGATGATGCCGTGCACCAATGCCTTGCTGTCAGTCGCGGCAATGGGCGCCGCTACGTCGGGGATCTGCTTTGTCGCGCGCACGCCGATCCCGGGGAGATACTTGTCGCGCAGCGCAACGTAGACGGCGAGCCCGATCAGCATGCCGACGCCCGCGGCGCCAAATCCCCAGTGCCACCCGCGATCGCCGAAGCGCGTCTGATCCGCGAGATATCCGCACACGAGTCCGCCGAGAAAGGCGCCGGTGTTGATGCCGATGTAGAAGATGGTGAAGCCTGCATCGCGCCGTACGTCGCCGTCCCTGTAGATCTGCCCGACCATCGTGGAGACGTTGGGCTTGAAAAAGCCGGTGCCGATGATGACCAGCGTCAGCCCGACGTAGAACATCGTCATCGACGGGACGGCGAGACAGAAGTGTCCCGCGGAAATGATGAGCGCGCCGATCACGAGGGAGCGCCGTGTGCCGATAACGCGATCTGCGAGGTAGCCGCCGATGAGCGGCGTGAGGAACACCAGCATCGTGTAGGTGCCGTACAGATTCGCCGCGCGTGCGGTGCTCCAGTGCAGCGCCTGCACGAGATACAGCACGAGAATGGCCCGCATTCCGTAATACGAAAAGCGCTCCCACATCTCGGTGATGAAGAGCAGCCCCAGTCCGCGCGGATGGCCAAAGAGCGCGGTGTCGTCGAGCGCAGGCGGGCGATCGGCGGCGGTAGAGAGGATGTCGACGGCGGCGGACACGATGCTCCTGCGCTAGGGCCTCACAACGATGGAGCACGTCACGCGATCGCGCGAACGGGCACGATGCGCTCCGGTGGCTTCGTGGCGCCGGCGGCCTGCTGCTCCGTCCACGTGATGCGCGTCGGCAGCTGCTTGATACACGCGGCCCAGTGATCCGGCTCCTTGAGCTCGAGCGGCGGCACGATCACCGAGCACGACGCATCCTTTTGCGGATGCTGGCATCGCGGATGGAACGGGCATCCAGCGGGTGGATGTGCGGGGGAGGGGACATCGCCGCGAAGCACGATGCGCTCGCGCTTCGCTTCCGGATCCGGCACCGGTATCGCGGACAACAGCGCCTGCGTGTAGGGCATGAGCGGCAGCGCGTAGAGATCGTCGGCGTTGGCGAGCTCCACGATCCGGCCCAGATACATGACGGCGACGCGATCGGCGATGTGCTCCACCACCGACAGATCGTGCGCGATGAAGAGATAGGCGAGGCCGTGCGCGCGCTGCAGATCCTGCAGCAGGTTGATCACCTGCGCCTGCACCGACACATCGAGCGCGGACACGGGCTCATCGCACACGATGAACCTGGGTTCCACCGCGAGCGCGCGCGCGATGCCCACGCGCTGGCGTTGACCGCCCGAGAACTCGTGCGGATATCGCGTCGCATGTTCGGCGCGCAGCCCGACCTCCTCGAGCAGCTGGCGCACGCGCGCGTCGGCCGCACGTCCTTCGGCCAGCTTGTGAATCGTCAACCCCTCCCGCACCAATGCCCCCACTGTCATGCGCGGGTTGAGTGAGCTGAACGGATCCTGGAAGACGATCTGCATCTGACGCCTGAGCTTTCTGAGCGGCTCCTTCTCGAGCGCGCGCACGTCGACGCCGTCGAAGTGAATCTCTCCAGACGTCGGCTCGATGAGGCGGAGAATCGCGCGGCCGGCGGTCGTCTTGCCGCAGCCGGATTCTCCCACGAGGCCGAGCGTCTCACCGGAGGCCACGTCGAACGACACACCATCCACTGCGCGAACCGCACCGATCTCGCGCCGCATCACGCCGCCGGTGATCGGGAAGTGCTTCGTCAGCTCGCGCACCGAGAGGAGTGGCGCGCCCGGGGCCGCGCGCTCGCTCACGCGCCGGCCCCCACGCGAGCCGCGAGCGGGACGTGCGGCGTGTTGCGCCGCTCGGGCTCCACCGCGGAATGGCATCGCGACACGTGTCCCACACCGATCTCGTACAGCGGCGGATGCTCTCGCTCGCACCGCTCCCACGCGTAGGGACAGCGCTCGTGGAAGCGGCAGCCCGAAGGCCGCTCGTAGCGGCCATGGCACCGCGCCCCGGGAATCGCCGTCAGCGGCGCTGGCGCGAACCTCGATCCCCGGAATCGCGGCCAGCAGGCCCTTGGTGTACGGGCTCATCGGATCGGCGAAAAGCTCGCGCCGCCGGCGCCTGCTCGACATCTCGCCCGCGGCATCGACGATCATCACGACATCGACTACTGCCACCACACCGAGATCGTGCGTCATCAGCAGCACGGCGACATCGCCGTGCGCGCGCTGAAGCTCGCGCAGCAGTTCCAGAATCTGCGCCTGAATCGTGACGTCGAGCGCGGTGGTCGGCTCGTCGGCGATGAGCACGCGGCGGATTGCATGCGAGCGCCATCGCGATCATCACGCGCTGCCGCATCCCGCCCGAGAGCTGATGCGGGTAGTCGCGGATGCGCCGCTCGGGATCGGCGATACCGACCATCCGCAAGCTCTCGACCGTGCGCTTGCGGGTCTCGCGCACGACTGTGCTTGATGCACCCGCGCGCCTCGGCCGATCTGGTCCGCCAATAGTGAAAACCGGGTTGAGCGAGGTCATCGGCTCCTGAAAGATCATCGCGATGCGATTGCCTCGAATCGCCCGCATCGACTCCTCGTCGAGCGACAGGAGATTCGTGCCCTCGAACTCGATCTTCGATCCCGAGCTCGATGCTGCCGGGAGGCTGGATGAGGCGCAGCAGCGAGAGCGACGTGACCGACTTTCCCGCATCCGGATTCGCCGACCACGCCCACCGATTCGTTTGCTGCAATGTCGAAGGAGACGCCATCCACTGCGCGGGCAACTCCTGCGCTCGTGCGGAAGTAGGTGCGGAGGTCCTGAACGGAGAGGAGCGGCTCTGTCATCACCGGTCAACCTGACGCGGGTCCATCGCATCGCGCAAGCCGTCACCGGCCAGATTGTACGCCAGCGAATGTGATCACGAGTGCGAGGCCGGGAAAGAGCGCGACCCACCACGCCGACGCAATGTACGGCGTTCCTTCACGAATGATGTTCCCCAGACTCGGCGTCGGATCGGGAATGCCGATGCCGAGATACGAGAGCGCCGCCTCGTTGATGATGACTCCCGCCACGCCGAGCGTGGCGGCGACGATCACTGGTGTCAGCACGTTCGGCAGGATGTGACGGCGCACGATCGCCAGATCGCGGGCGCCGAGCGCGCGCGCCGCGGCAACGACGTCCCTCTCCTTGATCGACAGCACCTCCGCGCGCACGAGCCGGCTCGTGGGAAACCATGCGGTGAGCCCGAGGATCAATACCAGCGCGCCAAGGCTGAGCGGAGCCCACAGCGTTCCGACAGCAATGAGAAGCACAATGCGAGGAATCGCCAGGAACGCATCGACGAGACGCATCATGACCGCGTCGATCGCGCCGCCGCTGAAGCCCGCGAGAAGTCCGTACGCCGTTCCCACGATAACCGAGATCACGGTTGCCAGGAGTGCGATCGTGAGCGACAGCCGCGTTCCGTACAGCACGCGGCTGAATGTCCCGTCCCGCGTAGTCGGTGCCGAAGATCAGCTCGCGCGACGGCGGATGATTCACGAGCGTCTGGGCGAGGATCTCGATCGGATCGTGCGTGGCCAGCCACGGCGCGAGCAAGGAAACAACGTAGAACGCGAAAAGAGCAAAGAGCGCGAGAACCGCCAATGGATGCGCGGCGTAACGCGCCACTGCGGCTCGTCGCCGGCTCGCACTCGCGTCCCGATGTGCGTAGCGCCAGAAGGTCATGCATAGCGCGACTACCAGCGCCGCCGCGCCCAGCCAACGAAGCACGAGCACCTACGCGGCGCGCACGCGCGGATCGGCCAGCGCGTAGAGAAGGTCCGCGGCGATGGTGCCCAACACGACGACCGTGCTCGTGATGAGCACTGACGAGGTGACGAGAGCATAGTCGCGGTTGCTTACGGCGATGGCGGTGACCCACCCCATTCCAGGCCACGAGAACACGAGCTCGACGAGCACGGCGCCGCCAAGGAGCGTGGGTAGCGTCAGTCCGGCGAGAGTAATGATCGGGAGGAGCGCATTGCGCAGAATGTGATGTCGCGCGATCACATTCTCGGCCACGCCCTTGGCGCGCGCGGTGACCACGAACTCGAGACGCGCCGCGTCGAGCATCGCGGCCCGCTGAAAGCGCGCCACCCCGGCGCAGGTCATGAGCACGAGCGTCGTCACCGGGAGCACGAGATGCCGGGCGTGGTCGACAACGTGCGCCCACCACCCGTTGGTTGGAGCGTTGATGACGTCCTCGATTCCGCTTATCGGAAAAATGGGAATCCAGTATGCGAAGAGAAGCGCGAGCATGAGCGCGAGCCAGAAGTCCGGCATCGAGTAGAACACGAGCGTGATCCCGCGGCTCCCCCAGTCGGCGAAGGTGCCGCGGCGCCGCGCCTCGAGCACGCCGAGCGCGATCCCCACGGCGAAGCTGAACACGAGACCGAGCAGCATGAGCTCAATGGTGCGCGGCACGTAGTCGACGAGGATGTCCCGCACGGGCCGCCCCTGCGAGATCGAGTAGCCGAGGTCGCCGCTGGCGAGGGTTCGCAAGTAGCAGACGTACTGCGCTCCCAGCGGCCGGTCGAGGCAGTAAATGTGCCGCCACTGCGCGATGACCTCGGGTGCGACGCGTCTCTCATTCTGATACGAGAACGGATCGCCCGGCGCGAGATGGAGCAGCGCGAACGTCAGCGTCGCGACGATCCAGACGACGGCGAGCCCCTGAAGGAGGCGGCCTGCGAGCAGCCGCCTCATCGGCTAATGAGCGCCTGCCGCGAGCGCGACGTTCGCGCTCTTGGGCGCGGGACCATCGCCGATCGTCCAATCGGCGAGATGGACGAACCACATGTCGGCGCGCATCGGTGCCGGATGCACGTTCGTGCTCATCCCCGCCACAGTGGACGCTTCGTACAGCCAGAGGGCTGGGGCGTCCGCGATGAGCGTTGCGTATGCCCGTCTGTATTGTGCGATGGCAGACCTCGAATCCATGTTCGCGACCGCCGAATCAATGACTGCATCGAATGCAGCATTCGAGTAATAGCCGGTGTTGCTGGCTCCGCCGCCGCGCGCGGCGGTCGTACTCCATTCCTGTCGTATTCCGGAAGGAGTTGGGTCGAGGCTCATTCCCTCGAAGGACGCATCGAAGTCCCGCGCCTCGGTGCGCGAGCTGAACGTCGGGAAATCCACGCGCTCAATGTCCATGCGAGTCTCCGACGCGCTTGAGCATGTCCTGCAGCAACACGGCCATCTGCTGCCGCTGGGTGCTGGCAATGGGAACGAGTACTGAAAACTGCAGCGGAACGCCGCCCCTGTGCCGAATGCCATCCTTCCCCATCGCCCACCCTTTGCGCTCGAGGATCGCGGTCGCGCTGTCCGGCGCGTACGGGAGGCGCGGAAGCATCGAATCGTAAGTAGTCAGATTGGACGAAAACGGACCGGAAGCCAGAAGAGTGGCTGAGTCGTACACCGTGCTTACAGCGCGTCGACGATCGATCGCCATCGATAGCGCACGTCGAACGTCGCGATCCCCCAGCACGGGATGTGGCTCATGACTCTTCCGCGCGCGCTCATTGAAGCGCACAAAATACACATTCATCGACGGGTAGTGAACCGCCCTCAGCTCGGGATGCTTCGCCACCTGCTGGACGTCCTGTTTACGAATCGCCTCGGCGAAATTCGCTTCACCAGTCAAGAGACGGAGGATCGACGCATCGGGGCTGGCCGCGATGCTCCAAATGAGGCGATCGATCTTCGGGCGGCCGCGATGGAAGGTGCTGTCGGCCACCACCTCGATCGTGCTTCCGCTCACCCAGCGCACGAACCTGTATGGCCCGCTACCGGTGGGATTTCTGGCAAACAATAATGTTCGCAGCGCCGAGTCGGGGATGCTCTGCAGCAGATGCGCGGGAAGCACGCGTATTTGCGTCGCCGCGTTGTAGAACTGTTCCGGCGAGCGCGCGTGAAACCAGAACACGGGGGTCACGCTGTCTCGCGCGGTCACAGAGTCGATATCGACGAGGAATGGAGCGATGGGCGACCCGATCGTCTTCGAGGCATTCACGCGATAGCTGTACAACACATCGGCCGCTCGCAGCGGAACGCCGTCGTGCCAGTGCGCCTTCGGATCGAGATGAAAGGCGATCGAGAGCGAATCGGGCGCCCACGTCCACGAATCCGCGAGCGACGGGCGAAAGCCAACGTCGCCGATCACGTGCATCGAATCGTCGATTTCGGCGAGCTTCTCGAAGAGCACCGATTGCAGCTGCGCCGAAGTCTCGTTGGTGCTGAACGGAGGCAGCATGTTGTCCGCGTCGGCCGGCAGTGTCAGGACCAGCGTCGAAGCGTGCGCGCTCGCGGCGCGCCGGCCATCTCCGCGACACGCGGCAAGGAGCAGAAGGGCGAGGACGGGGGCGGGGATGCGGCGGAGGATGCGCATGTCGTTGTCTGGAAACTAAGGCAGGTCCGGGCCGTTCGAGTGCGGGCGCCACCCGGAGCTCACGGCCGCCGCGCAGAGATTTCCTCCCTGAGGGACGATCGACAGCGGTGGACGATTCATGCTGCCTCGACTACGTGCTCGCGGCCACGTCACCTAGTCGCCGATGTGCTCCCGATATTCGAGCGCGCCGAGGAGCTCGTCGCGCTCGGGAAGGGACTTTGGGCGCAGGCGAAGGAGCCATCCCTCGCCGTAGGGATCCGAGTTGACGAGCCTCGGCTCCTTGGCAAGTCGAAGATTCGCTTCCAGCACGGTGCCGCCGAGCGGAGAGAAGAGCTCCGTCACTGCCTCCGCGGCTTCGACGGTGCCGAAGACGTCGAGTCGCGTGAAACGCTCATCGATTGCAGGAAGCTCGACGAAGATCATGTCGCCGAGCTCCGCCTGTCCGTAGTCCGTGAGTCCGATGGTGACGACGTCGTCCGTCCACTCGACCCAAAGATGCTCCTCGGAATAGAGAAGCTCATCGGGGACGTCACTCACTGGGGATCAGCCCGGGGAATGCAGGGCGCGCCAGACTTCGTCGACGCGCTTCTCCAGCGCCGCAAGATCGCCATCGTTCTCGATGATGAAGTCGGCGCGGGCGCGTTTGAGCTCGGCCGGCATTTGGGAGGCGATCATGTTCATCGCCTCGGTTTGCCCGAGTGCGCGCTCGCGGGTGAGCCGTTCGAGCCGCAGCGGACGCGGGGCGTCGACGAGAACGATGCGGTCGAAGTCATCGACGAGACGACGCTCGAAGAGCAGGGGAATGTCGCATACGACTGTCTCGTCGCCGCGTTCGCGCGCCTCGTTGATGAGATCGTCGCGAAGCCGCGAGACCTCGGGGTGCACGATGGAGTTCAGGGCCTCGAGCTCGGTCGGCTCCTGGAAGACGATCTGGCGTAGCGCCACACGGTCGAGTCCGCCATCGGCCTTGAGAATGTCGTCGCCCCAGCGCTCGACGATCTTTCGATGGCCATCGCTACCAACGGCGACCGCGTCGCGAGCGAGCTCATCGGCATCGATGATCGTTGCACCGCGCTCCGCGAGCATCTGCGCGACTGTGGACTTGCCGGAGGCAATGTTGCCTGTGAGTCCGATCAAAATCATACGGCTAGGATAGGGTAGAGAAGCCCCCCTACGCAATAGATCAAATCACAGCAATGATACTTGGTCCTCGTCACGGCGTGGTAAGTCGTGGCAATGCCTGCATCTGGCCTCGTACGATTCGCGTCCCCCAACCATGATCGTCGGCGAGTCGTAGCGAGCCGGGCGGCCGTCGATCAACCGCTGATTGCGGCTCGCCGGCCCGCCGCACACGACGCAAATCGCGTGGAGCTTGTCGACGAGGTCGGCCACGGCCATGAGTTGGGGCATTGGACCGAAGGGCTCGCCGCGGAAGTCGGTGTCCGTGCCCGCCAGGATGACGCGGACGCCACGCGAAGCCAGCGTCCCGACGAGGGGAATGATCCCCGAGTCGAGAAACTGCGCTTCGTCGATCGCTACGACATCCGCGTCGTCGCGAAGATTCTGCGAGATCTGGAGCGACGAGTCGACGGGAATCGCCTCTACGACGCGCCCATCGTGGCTCGAGATGGAGAAGACGCCGCCGTAGCGGTCATCGAGATGCGACTTGAAGATCTGCGCGCTCTTCTTCGCGATGATCGACCGGCGCACGCGGCGGATGAGCTCTTCGCTCTTCCCGCTGAACATGACACCGGTGACGACCTCCACCCATCCCCGTCGCGCCCCGAAAAAAACCGGGTCCATCGCCGCCTACGAGGGGCGGCGCGACCGGGGCGGCCCATCGCGACGCGGGGCGTCGCGGCGCGGCCCTGACGACGGACGATCCCCGCGCGGGCTGGGCGCGCCACGTTCCGACCGCGGCGCGTAACTGCGCGGGCCCCGATCGGAGGACGGGCTGCGCTCCGGACGCGATCCACGATCGGCGCGCTCGAAGCGCGGACTCGAGCTCCGCTCGCCGCGATCGCCACGTTCCGTGCGGCTGGACGGCCTGTCGTTGTCGACACGCATCGTCAGCCGTTTTCCGCGAACCGTGATCCCGTTCATCTTCGTCGCGACCTGCTCGGCCACCGGCGTCGAGATCTCGACGATGGAGTGCGTGTCGCGCAGCTCGATCTTTCCGATCTGATCGGAGCTGATTCCGGACTCGTTCGCGATGCTGCCGACGAGATCGCGCGGCGTCATCCCGTCTGCCTTGCCGGCGTTCACGAAGAGGCGACTCATTGCGCCGCGCGACTCCGGCGTGCGTGACGGCGCGCCGCGAGAGAAGCTGCCGCCGCGGGGCGGCCCGTCGCGTGATCCGCGATCGGGACGTGTGCCGCGATCGCCGCGATCCGAGCGCTCTCCGCGATCGCGGTCCGGACGCTCGCCGCGAGCTGGACGCTCGCCGCGATCGCTCCTCTCGGGACGGTCGCTGCGATCCGCTCGCTCGGCCCGCTCCGTCGGGGCGGCGCGCTCGGCGGGCGCCGCCGCGCGTTCGATCTTCTCCGCCTTCTCGGCCGGCTTCTCGCGCTCACGCTCGAGGAGCCTGAGCGCGGCCGCGGCGATCTCGACGCCGTCGAACTCTGTGAGCAGCGGCTCGAGCGCGATCAGCTCGCGCGCGTTGATGCCGTTCGCGAGCGCGGCGCGAAGCTCATCGCGCACCTTCTCGTCGCGCGAGCGCGCACGCGCGCCCGGTCCGGAGAGCACGAACGGCGTCACGCGACCGCCGCCCGCGAGCACGCGCAGCGCCGGAATCTGGCGCGCCGTGGCGAGCGCGATCACCGCGCTCCCCGAGCTCGCGAGCATCTGCAGCGCCTCGGCGGTCATGGGCGACTCGTAGAGCACGACGAGCGACACGTTCTCCACCGGCTCGCCACGCGTGATCACGATCGATGGCGCATTGTCGGCGATGCCGAGCGCGCGAAGGGTGCGCGCGACTTCCAGCGCCGAGTCATCCGAGCGTACGTAGACGGCCGCGCGCTCGGGATCGGTGTCGTCGAGCAGCCGCCGGAACGCGCTCTCGCGCGCCTGTGGTGCGATGGCGACGTAGCGCAGGTCTACCGCGATCTCTTCCTCGACGGTTGGTCCCGTACTGCGACGCGCGCGACGCGCGTAGCGCTCGGCGAGCGCCTCGACGGCGGCGGTCATGTGCGACGCGACGATGATTCGGGCGGCGTCCTTGGGCACCTCGGCCATCACCGCTTCGAGCGGCTCGCCGGCGGCGTCGCTCATTGCGTCGGCCCAGGCGAGCACCAGCGTGTGAACGGAATCGAGCTTGATCGCGGATGCGCGAACGAGCTCGAGGATGTCGGCCGGAGTGCCGGCGACGACCGTGGCGGGACGAATGCGCTGGAGCCGGACTGCGCGGCGCCATGCGGTGACGGGGAGAACGCGGGCCGGCGTGCCGGTGCGCGCGCGGGTCGCCGCTTCGGCGATCAGGACCGCGGTCTCGGTATCGGGGGTGAGCACGAGGAGCTGCGTGTCGGCGATTTCCGGATCCAGGCGCCCGAGCGCAGGCTCGATGAACTGCGAAACAGCAGCCGCGTCGTGCGGCAAGTACGTGCAATACGTTCTGATTGCGGGCGACAGCAGGTCGCTCACGCTCTTCCAGGTCTTGGTCCACCAAACCCCCGATTTTCAATGGCCGGCAACGTGCCGGCGTGGTAAAGTATACCAAGCCGACCACTCTCACTCCAGTCGCCAGAGCTACGCCGTGACCGAAACCACGACGCTGCGCGCGTTTGCGCCATCCGCGAACGTTGCGTTCCTGAAAGAATCCGCCACGATTGCCGTCTCCGCGCGCGCGCGGGCCCTGAAGGCCCAGGGGCGCAAGGTGATCGACCTCGGCGCGGGCGAGCCGGATTTCGACACGCCGGAGTTCATTCGTCGCGCGGGGCAGCGCGCGATCGACGCGGGCGCGACGAAGTACACGGCCACCGAGGGCATTCTTCCGTTGCGCGAGGCGATCGCGGCGAACACGAATGCGCGTTGGGATGGCGACGAATCAAGGCCGCGGACGTCGTCGTGTCGAACGGCTCGAAGCAGTCGCTGTTCAACGCGTGCTTCGCGTTGTTCGGCGAGGGCGACGAAGTGCTGATCCCGACGCCGAGCTGGACGAGCTACTACGAGATGGTCGCGCTGAGCAGGGCGAAGCCGGTGTCCGTGGTGGGCGATCCGCAGAATGGGCTGAAGGTGACGGCCGCGTTCCTGGACGCTGCGTCCGACGCCGCGCACGAGAGGGATCATGCTCAACTCGCCGTGCAATCCGACGGGTGCCGTCTAAAGCGCGGACGAGCTGGGAGAGATCCTGCGCTCGCGGACGATCGGGACTGGTGGGTGCTGAGCGACGAGATCTATCGCCGCATCGCGTACGGCGGGCCGGTGGCGTCGGTGCTCGATCTCTCGACGCGCCGCGACCGGCTGATCGTGATCGATGGCGTCGCGAAGGCGTACGCGATGACGGGGTGGCGGATTGGCTGGACGGTGGCGCCGCGCGCCGTGAGCGCGACGATGCGGCGCTTCCAGTCGCACACGACGTCGAATGCAGCGGCGGTGTCGCAGCACGCGGCGCTCGAGGCGCTCACGAACGTCGACGCGGCGGAGAAGGCGATCACATCGATGGTCGCGGAATTTCAGGCGCGGCGGGATGCGGTGGTGAAGGAGGCGCGCGTCGCGCCGGGGCTGCAGTTCGTTTTTCCCGAGGGCGCGTTCTATCTGTACGCGAACGTCGCGACGGCGCGGGCGGCGATGGGACCGCATTCGCTGCGGCGCTGCTCGAGAAGCACGACATTGCGATCGTTCCCGGTGCGGCGTTCTTCACCCCGGACTGGGTGCGGCTGTCGTATGCGGCACCGCGGGAGCACGTGATCGCCGGGGTGCAGCGGCTCGTGGAGCTCTACCAGTCGTACGGCGGATAGCCGGTCCGCGCGTCGCTAGTTGGTGCGGTGGGAATTCGTAGTCATTCCTAGTCGCGAGCCCCTGTTCGGTGGCGCTTGACACGGTTCTCGCAGACCACTCGATAAAACTTCGGTTCGCGACCGAAATGCAGCAGGAGGCCAACCTCTAGATTTGTCGCGCACAGGTAGCTGAACAACTGCAGCTTGGCGCCGGGATGCAGCCGCTCCGTGGCCTTGGTCTCGAGGACCAGCTTCTCATTGACGATCATATCGAGTGTCTGCCAAGCCAGTGGCTCTCCTCGATAGTGGGCCATGACTGCGACTTCCCGATCGACCCGATGACCCTTGGCGATCAGGTCTCGCTCCAGTGCGAGCGCGTAGAGGTATTCGCGAAAACCAAACCCTAGCTCTCGATGTACGTCATAGAACGCGCCGATTACGGAGTGTGTTAGAGCCTCCTCGAGCAGCCCGCCCTCGCGCTTCGAAGTCATCCGGCACTATTCGTTCGCTCCGTTCGGTTCGTATCATCAATTTGTTACGGCTAAAAGTGCGGAGTCGCAGACACGCGCGACTGCCGCTCGGGCGAGCCGTAACAGGATGAAAAACGAAGAGAACGGGTCAGACGGATGAAACGGAAGAAGCCTTCAAGAGGACGACGAATCTCTGACGCGCATCGCTAGTTGGCTTCGGCTTTCCGCTCGTCGAGGCACCAGTTGGGGCGCGTGCGGAAGATTTCCTGCCACTTGCCCGCTCTCCAGCCGAGCACGGAGAGAAAGGTGTCGCCGCCGTACTGCCAACCCTGCAGCACGATCTCATTGATGCCGTCGCCGTCGATATCGAGATGATCGTAGTAGCGCCGAAATTCGGCACCGGCGAGTGGGCCGTTGATCTGGTGCGAGAAGGTCGCGCGATACTCGTGCGACGCATCCTTGTCGGCGATCACGACGAGATGCGTGGCGCGCGTGGCCGTCGACGCGGGCTTGTCGGCGCTTCCGTCATTGAACGATGCGATGATCGTGGGCGCGCTACCGACGCCGGTGGAAATCGCCATGGCGTGGAAGTCGAGTGAGTCGAGCTTGGCCGCGTTGATCCCCGCATACTCGCCGATCTCCTGCGCGACCGCGTGCGCGGTGCGGTTCACCGAATCCTGACTCATCGGCGCGAGTGCACGCGGCTTTCCGATCGTCGCGGTGGACGCGAGGAAGTCGAGGGTGAACTCGGAGGACGGACGTCCGTTCACCTTGACGCTCGACATGGGGGTCAAGGTGGCGCAGCCCGGAAGGTCATAGAGCGCTCCACCGGCGTCGGACCACATGCCGCGCTTCACATTGACTGTGCCGCTGGGAGCGCCGCTCTGGTAGAGCGCGTAGCTCTTTCCGGGGCGCTGGTACATCTCGTCGAACTTGTGCCAACCGGACGGCGAAAGGCGAATGGCCTTCAGCTCTCCGCTGACGATCGCCGCGATCGGGACCATGCGTGGATCACCGCTCTCCCCGAATACCTGAAAGAGCACATCCGGCTTTTTCGTGAGGTCAAGCTCTTCGCCGGGCGCGAGTTGCGGCGGCCCGGAGTTCTCGCCCGCGCGCACGAACGCCTTTGCCTTGTCACATCCGGTAGCGACCATTAGGATGGTCGCGAGCGCCAAGAGTCTGGATATCACAGCGGAGAGAAAGAGTTAGCGATGGATGGGGCGCCGAGAAGGGAGGGACCGGCCGATGAGAAGAGAAAATCGGTCGTCCCGGAGGTCGATGCAGGCTCCCTGGAGAGTCTCCGAAGCCTGCACGCCGCCCAGCGCCACCTGATTCGACTCGTCCCCAACGTTCGCACGGCAACAGGTGGAGGATCGCCGCTGGAACGCCTGGAGCGGGATCTGGAACTTCCGCATGTGATAGACGCGGAGGGCGCGGAGGATGCAACTTTGCGCGCGCGGGCGGTTACGGGCGATCCGGTGCCGGCGTTTCGGGCTTTTTTGGACGGCACCCAGCGCAGCGAAGTCCTGGGCTGGATCGGGTCGGCGCCACTTGTTTACGGCACCTCCGGCGCCGTGGTACGAGAACGTACGGAACGACGCCTTACCACCTGGGACGCTCCCCTCGTCCGGCACCGCATTTACGCCCCGCTCGCCTATGTGCCGCGGGAGCAGCTCGACGCCGCGCTGGGCGCGATGCTGGAGGACACGCACGCGCCCCGCCCCGGACGGCTCGATCCCGCCGCCCCACCCGACGCTCCTGCTCGAACGGGCGACCCTCGCCGTGTCGCGGGACCGCGAGAGGCTCGAGCTCGCGCTCGCGGAGCGATGGTGCGCAACGCGCGGCGAGCCGATCATGATCGATGGCGGCATCGGCGCAAGCGAGATCGTCGCGCAGTCCGCGTGTGCTGTGGGCGTGGTGAAGAGCCACCGAACGCTCTACGCCGATGGCGAGGCGCTGGGCGTCGTGCTCGCTCTCGGCAGGGGCGAGCGCTCGAGCGTGATCCGGATCGCCCCGCGCGGACGGAGCGAGGTGCTGAGCTGGTACCTGCGGCTCCGCGCCACCGACGGGCGCGATGCACTCTGGGGCCTCGTGCGCGTGGAGATGTCCGTTGTCGAACGAGCGAACATCACCGCGCGCGCCGACGAGCTTTCGCGCTGGCTGCTCGCCGAATCCTCGCCGCTCGCCGCACCCGATCCGCGCTGGGACCGGATGGCGTACGGAATCCGCAGCGCAGAAGAATTTCTCCGCGCCACGACTCACTAGCGCCATTTCCTTCGCGCGCGCTCGCATTCGAGGTTCCATGACCGCACCGCTCGGGCTCGTCGTCGCGACGGAACGCACGCCCAACACGCCGCACCAGTTCCAGTTCTGGACCGCCATCGATTCGCCCGTCGGCATCGGCACGATCGTGCGCGTCGACGGCCGACAGCCGGTGGACGGACACATCCCCCACGTCTACGGCGTCGTCACCGAGGGCTTCAGCTACACTGATCTCGCGTCGCCGCTGTTCGATGTGCTCGGGCACGACGGAGACCCGGCGCAGGCGGCGTTCGCGCCGACGGAGCGCGCCGAGGTGCGTCTGTACGTCGCGGCGGTGTTGCGGCACGTGCCGGAGGAGCCGCTGCAGCCGGTGCCAATGGGCGAGGTGTTCCTCGCGACGGAGGCCGACGTCGCGATCGCGCTCCGCATGGACAGCTACCTGCGCGAGGACGCGAACACCGGAATCCCCATCGGGCTCTATCGCTCCGGCGGCATGGACTCGGCCATCTACCTCGACGCGGAGTTTCTTCTTGGGCCCGAGGCGGCGCACCTCAACATCACGGGCGTGTCCGGACTCGCGACGAAGACCAGCGCGGTGGAGTGGCTGATGGCGTCGCTCTTCGCGCACTTCCCGAAGAGCAAAGGCTCCGTGGCCGCGGTGTGCTTCAACGTGAAGGGACCGGATCTGTGCTTCCTCGATCAGCCGGCCGAGCTCGATGATGCGGATCGCGCGATGTACGAGACGCTGGGCGTGCCATGCGCGCCCTTTGCCGACGTTCGGTACTTCGCGCCGTTCAAGGCGGACAACGTTTCGCTCAACACGCTGCGGTCGAACGAGGAGCTGCTCGACAACGTGCAGCCGCTCACTTGGGGGCTGAAAGAGGTTCTGCAGTTCGCAGAGGTGCTGCTCAACCGCGACGACGTCGATGCGAAGGCGGATGCGCTCATCGACTTCATCAAGGAGCGCGTGCTGAACCGCGACTTCGAGGATCGGGTGCTCAAGGAGAAGCACTGCGTGCGCTCGTTCGCCGATCTGGAGCACTGGTTCAAGGATCTCCTGACCGGCCTCGAGGATCAGGGGAGCGAGCACTGGCGCACGCACCACGTGGCGACGATCCGGAAAGTGCGTAACCGGCTGTCGAACATCTCCACGCGGTGTGCCGGCCTCGTGACGAACGACGGCCACACGAGCGACCTCCCCTGGGGGGACTTCACGGACCGTGCGGTGTACGTAGTGGACGTCGCGCTGGCGGAGGAGGACGCGCAGGACCTCATCTTCGCGCGGGTGGTCTCGAAGCTGCGCGAGCATCTCGAGCGCCGCGATCTGGGCGTGACGCACGTCGTCGTGTTCGTGGACGAGCTCAACAAGTATGCGCCATCCGACGGACCGGACACGTACGTGCGGAAAATGCTGCTCGACATTGCGGAGCGTGGCCGGTACCTGGGGCTCGTGCTCTTCAGCGCGCAGCAATTTCGCTCGCAGGTGCATCGCCGCGTGGTGGGGAACGCGGGTACGGCGCTCTATGGACGAATGGATGGCGATGAGCTCGCGACGCCAGGCTACGCAGTGTTGAGCGCAGCCACGCGAACGAAGCTGGCAACATTGTCGAAGGGACAATTGATGGTTCGGCACCCGCATTTCACACAACCGATCTTCATTTCCTTTCCTCGCCCCGCGGTGATGCGCGGGCGCGATGGCGTGGAGCGCTTTCCGCAGGCGGCGGATGTGCCGCTCGACGTCGGGGTGCTGCGGCAGCTGCGGCGCTTCGAGCCGTCGCTGACGCTGGCGTGGGTGCAGGATGTGATCGGCCTGTACGAGGAAGAGGATGTGCTGCGCGCCCTCCACGCGACCCTCGCGCATGCGCCCGAGAAGCCCGCCGCGTATTTCAAGTCGCAGTTCAGGAAGATCGTGGGTTCCGTGCCCGCGCCGGCCGTGGCGCGCACGCCGCTCCGCGTTCTCCCGGATGATGATCCCTACGCGATCTGAGCCGGCGATGTCCCGGCTCGCTCGCGCATTCGCAGTGGCAGGAGCGCTCCTCGCGGGCGCGTCGATGTGCGCACGAGCGCAGACGCAGCCCGTGTTGCTGCGCATCCAGCCGCGCGCCGGCGACACGATGTACACGCGTTTCGAGCAGACGGTGGAGATGATCGGCACGCGCAACGTCCACTCGGTCGACACCACGATGACGTCGCGCATGAACATCATGATCCTGTCGCATTCGCTCGTGCTGGGGAGCGACGGGCACGGCACGACGGTGCTCGCGATCACCGACTCGGTGGCGATGGAGGGACACGGCACCGGCGCCGGGGCCCCGACGGAGACGCTCCGCCGCGCGATGCAGGGGCGACAGGCGTCGCTGCACATTGCGCGCGACGGATCGGCGGAGCTGCTGGGCGCATCCGACGACGTATCGCCGGAAGTCGAGGCGTTGTACTCGGGGATGCCGGCGACGCTGCCGGAGCGGCTGGTGTTCGTACACGCCACGTGGGAGCGCACCGCGTTCATTCCGGTGAGCCAGGAGAGCGATTCCGCTCACTCAGCCAAGGTGCGCACGACGTACCGGCTCGACTCGCTCTCCTCCAATGGCGCGCTGGCGTACATTCTCGATCCACGGCACGATCTCACGCGATAGCGCCGCGGCGCTCGTGTCGGAGTCGCTCCGCGTGGGATCCACCGGCACGGTGACGGGCCACATGACGATGGACCGAAAGCGCGGTTGGTGGGTGGAGTCGCAAATCGCGATCACGATTCAGAGCGTCGTCACCCGAATCGTCGAGCCGGTCTCCACCATGCAGGTCCAGACGCACATCGTGCAGTCGATGCAAACCAGAATAGCGCCCTAACCATTGATTCCCCGCGCCTTTAGCTATCCCCAAGTTGGTAGCGAGGTTAGGGCGGCTACACTAAATTTTGGGAGTGCGCCTAGTACACCTGGCCGACCTACATTTGGGCTTCCGGCAGTACCATTGGCTCACGCCAACCGGAATCAATCAACGCGAAGCGGATGTGGCTCACGCGTTTCGTCGCGCCATTGACCGCGTGATCGCGCTCGCGCCCGATGTCGTGGTCATCGCCGGAGACGTGTTCCACACCGTGCGCCCGATGAATCCCGCGATCATCGACGCGTTCTCGCAGTTCGCGCGCCTCACGTCGGCGTTGCCCGAGAGCATCGTCGTGATGGTCGCCGGCAACCACGATCGGCCGCGCTCGACGGAAACGGGGTGCATCCTCAAGCTCTTCTCGAAGCTTGGCATCCACGTCGTGGTCGATGAGCCGAAGCGCCTTGCGTTCCCCGAACGCGACCTGTCGATCCTCGCGGTTCCGGATCTCACGGGCCCGCGTCCCGATCTCGCGCCCGATTCTTCCGCGCGGCACAACATCCTCGTGATGCACGGCGAGGTGGAGGGAGTGATCCCGCACGGCGGCGATCGCGCGGCGATGGAGATCCCGCGCTCCGCTCTCGCCGCACCACGATGGAGCTACATCGCGCTCGGTCACTTCCACGTGCATCAGCGCATCCAGAAGAACGCGTACTACTCGGGATCGCTCGAGTACACGAGCACGAATCCGTGGAGTGAGCTCGACGAGGAGGCGCGGCTTCGCCTGCCCGGAAAGGGATTCATCGAATTCGACCTCGACGCGTCGAAACACACCTTCCATCACATTTCGGCGAGTCGCGCGCTCGTGAGCCTCGACTCGATCGCGGCGCGTGGAATGTCCGCTGCGGAGCTGGACGTCGCGATACGCGAGGCGTGCAACGATTGCGAGGGCGGGATCGACGAGAAGATCGTACGACTGGTGGTGCGCGACGTTCCGCGGCACATTGTGCGCGAGCTCGATGCGCGAGCGCTGCGAGAAATCAAGCGCCGCGCGATGCACTTCCAGCTCGACACCCGGCGCCCGGACACGACGCGGCCGCATGGCCTGGGGAGCGGGCGCCGTCCGACGCTGGTGGAGACGGTCACGTCGTACCTGCAGCGACGGCCGCTCGACGAAGAGCTGGACCGCGCCGCCCTCGTGAAGCTCGGACTCGAGTACCTGAAGCAGGCGGACGACATTGAAGCGGCGGCGTCCGCGGTGCCGAGAGAGTAGATGCGCCTCAACAGCGTCGCCCTGACGAACTTTCGGCAGCACGCCGACACGCGGATCGATTTCGATTCGGGGCTGACGGGTGTGATCGGCGCGAACGGGTCGGGGAAGACGACGATCCTCGAGGCGATCGCGTGGGCGATCTACGGCACGAGCGCCGCGCGCGGCACGCGGGAGTCGATTCGCCACAACCGCGCCGGCGCACGCGCGACCGTTCGCGTAGAGCTGGATTTCGATCTCGGCGGTCATCGCTATCGCGTCGTGCGCGGGCTCACGAGCGCGGAGCTGTATCTCGACGGCGCGTCCGCTCCGATCGCGAACTCGATCAGCGGAGTGTCGGAGCTGCTCACGCGCCGGCTCGGCATGACGCCGCGAGGAGTTCTTCAACACGTACTTCACGGGGCAGAAGGAGCTGAGCGTGATGGCGGCGATGGGGCCGTCCGAGCGCGCGCAATTCCTCTCGCACGTACTCGGCTACGAGCGGCTCCGGAGCGCGCAACAGCTCGAGCGTACGCGCAAGAACGAGCTCGTGGCGCAGATTGGCGGGATTCGTCAGGGGATGCCGGACGCGTCGATCGTCGAACAGCAGCTCTCGGACGCCGAGCGGCGCCTCGTATATGCACGACAGCAGAGCGAGGTGGCGCGCGTGCGGTATGCATCTGCCTCCGCCGTGCGCGAATCGATCGCGCCGCGGTGGGAGCGGGTTCAGCGCGAACGGGAGCAGCTCGCGACGCTGATCTCCGAGATGCGAGTGGCCGAGGAGGAGGAGCGCTCCACCGCGCGCGACATGGCCCGTCTTGCGCGCGACCTGCAGGAGATCGCGGCTGCGCGCGCCGAGCGCACGGAACTGATGCGGGAGCTCGACTCGTACGGCGAGCTCCACGCGGAGTTCCAGCGGCTCGAGGTGCTCGCTCGCGAGGAGGGGCGTCGGCAGGCGCTCATCGAGACGGGGCAGGCGCTCGCCGATGAGCTCCACAAGCTGCGCCAGCGACGACAGAAGGTGGAGACCGCGCCGAAGCTGAACCTCGAGGTGAGTGCGTCGCTCGAGGAGCGGCGCGAGGAGCTCGAGCTCGTGGACGGTCAGCTCGAGGCGCGCCGCACGGAGTGGGTGCGCGACAGGCAGGAGGCCGAGACGAAGCGGCAGTCGCTGCGCGATCAGTACGTGGAGCTCAAGCAGCAGCGGGAGCGGCTCGCGGCAGCGGGCGAGGAGGGATTCTGCCCGACCTGTACGCGTCCGCTCGGCGTGCAGCTGCGCGGCGTGCTCGAGATGCTGGACGCGCAGATGGAAACCGTGCGCGTGGACGGGAACTACTACAAGGGCCGCCTCGAGCAGCTGCTGGACATGCCCGACGATGTAAAGGTGCTGGACGAGCGGCGTCGCGCGCTCTTTCTCGAGGTCGCGAATCTCGAGCGGCGGATGATGAAGGTGCAGCTCGCGGTGCAGGAGCTCGCGCAGCTCAGCGGCGATCTCACGGCGAAGGTAGAGCGGGAGGCGGCGCTGGCGCGGGACCTCGAGGCCATCCCCGCTGGCTACGATGCGCGCCGCCACGAGCTCGTGCGACTGGAGATCGATCGCCTGATGCCGCTCGACGCAAAGGTGACGCGGCTGAGCGCGCAGATCGAGCGCGAGCAGACGCTCATGCGCGAGCAGTCGCAGGTGCTCGCGAACGCGACGCGCATCTCGGCGCGAATCGTGGAGCTCCGGACGCGACGCGACGCGATCACGGTGTCCGAGAGCGACTTCGCGACGCTGCGCGCGCAGAACGACAGCGCGGCGGCCGAGGTGCGCGCGGCGGAGCTGGGAGTGGTGAGCGCGGACGGGAACGCGCAGTCCGCGGCGATGGCGATGGATGTGGCGATCAGCGCCGCGAAGGAGCTCGGCGAGCGCCAGCGGCTGCTCGGCGAGCTCACCGTGAACAAACGCCTCCATGACGAGCTCGATCGCGCGTACACCGATCTGCGCACCGACCTGAACTTTCAGCTGCGGCCGGAGCTCTCGGAGCTCGCGAGCGCGTTCCTGTCGGAGCTCACCGATGGCCGCTACGACGAGCTCGAGCTCGACGACCAGTACAACATCCTGGTGCTCGAGGAGGGGCGCCCGAAGCCTGTGATCTCCGGCGGTGAGGAGGATCTGGCCAATCTCGTGCTGCGACTCGCGATCTCGCAGATGATCGCCGAGCGAGCCGGGCAGCCCTTCTCGCTGCTGATCCTCGATGAGATCTTCGGATCGCTCGATGAGCTGCACCGCGCCAGCGTGCTCGAGCTGCTGCGCCGGCTCAACGACCGGTTCGAGCAGGTGATTCTCATCACGCACATCGAATCGGTGCGCGACATGCTGGACCACGTGATCACGGTGCGCTACGATCCGGAGCAGGGATCGTCGACGCGTGGTGCAGCACGATGGCGCGCCGGATGAGCCTCTTCTTCCCGACGAGATGATGCCGGGGTTCTTCGAAGAGGCAGGAGCCGCCGACTGATGGCAATCGCGAGACCATGGCGGGCGCCGCGCCCTGACGGACCCTACCCGGCCACGCCTGACGACCATGCGGCGCTGAATCACGTGTTCAGCGAGGCCTTCACCGAGCGCTATCGCCGCGACGGGCTGGTGGGTGTTCGCGTGCCGTTCCTGAATCCGGCGATCTGGCGCTACGCGATCGAGGACGCGAACGGCGGCGCGCTCGTGTGGCGCGACGAGCGTGGAGAGATCGCGGCGTTCAACATCGTGCACTGTTCCGGCCGCGAAGGGTGGATGGGACCGCTCGCCGTTCGTCCAGATGCGCAGGGCTCGGGACTCGGGAAGGAGATTGTGCGCAGCGGCATCGACTGGCTGATGGCAGCGAAGGCACTGACGATTGGACTCGAGACGATGCCGCGCACGATGGACAACATTGGCTTCTACTCCTCGCTCGGATTTTCACCGGGACGATTGACGGTCACGGTCACGATCGATGCGGCGCCGGCGAGCGAGTCGGCGAGCCTGTTCGGACGGTTGAGTGCGCGAGACAAGAACGACGTGCTGATGGAGAGCAGCGAGTTGTCGCAGAGCGTACTGCCCGCGTGTGACTTCGCACGGGAGATCGAGCTCACCGATGCGCTGGGGCTCGGCGAGACGATTCTCTTTCGCGAAGGCGACAAGATCACGGGATTCGCGCTGGTGCACACGGTACCGCTCGTCGAGGGACGCGCGCGCGACGAGACGCGTGTGCTGAAGCTCGTGCTATCGAAGCGCGCCCATCTCGCGAGTGCGGTCGCGACGCTTGGCGGATTTCGCGAAGCGCGGAGGAACGCGGCGCGTGGCGTTCAGGGTGCAGACCGAGTATCTCGAGTCGTATCAGCAGCTGATCGCGATGGGCGGGCGCGTGCGGTGGACGGATCTGCGGATGGCGCTGTCGAAGTATCCGGAGGGGAAGGCGAAGGAGGGGCTGCTGTGGAGTAACTGGGAGATTTAGCCCTCACTCACTCGCGGCAGGGCTCCCCCCGAAGCAGACGATATAGCCGTCGGGATCCTCGACGTAGAAGTCCTTCGTACCCCACGGAGTTTCCGCAAGCGGCTTGATGATCGTCACGCCCTTCGCTGAGCATTGCGCATAGAATGCCTCGATTCCGTCCACGCCGGCCGCGGCGTCGAGGTGCTCGTTCGCACGCCGGTGCTGGCGCTCCTGGGCATTCTTGGGCGCCTCCTTTAGGTGGAGCTCCAAGCCGTCCAGCTGACCGATCGCGTAAAACCCACCCCAGGGCTCACCGAATGTGAAACCGAGTCGCTGATAGTAAGCGATTGAGCGGGCAAGGTCGTCCACCAGAAACTGTGGAGCGAGGGATGTCAGCCGTGGCTTTATCTTCGTTGAAGTCATGCGTGTGGCATGTTCAGTGAAGCGAATTCAGTCATGCGATGCCAGCCTCAGAACTCTCCGCCGGCCACTTCTGTTTCGCTCGTCGCGTCACCCCTCCTGGCGGCGCCGTCGATGTTCCGCTCTCTCGATCTCCCTTTCGGAAAGAGCAGCGCGTCGAGGTGCAGGTCGCGTGCCGTCGGAGCCGCCGCTTCTATTATATCTGCCACCATTGTCGTCTTCTCTCCTGCAGCCTGATACAGCCTCTTCGCCAACTCGAGAGAGGTATCTACCACTCTCGCTTCTGCGGCGACATGCTGATTCTGCTCGCTCGTCACGATGAGCACCGCGAGAATCGGGGAAGCGAGCTGCGCGAGCTCGAGTGCGCTGATCGGCCGTGCGTCCAAGTTGAACCTCTCTGGCGGGAGTAGTAATTCGCGTCGCGGAACGAGTGACGTCCATGGGAGCATCATACAGACGAGCCGTTGGTTGTCACGAGGAGCCATGCTTTCGGCGCCTCGCGCCCCGCGCCGGGCTTCCCGACTCCCTGCTCCGGAGCGTCCCTACTGGACCTTGTCGAAGAAGAGCCGGACCCCGCGAAGGGTTCCACACCGCGACGGCGTCACGCCTCTCCTCACAACTGTCACGTACCCTGCAACAACGGTTACGACGCGCGTGCTTCTACCGTCCTGAGAGATATTTGCGCCACGAGTCCTGCGTTCCACCAGCCACGATTCGCCAGATCAACAGGAAGACGCCGAGCGACAGGAAGAAGTGGATCCATCCTGGCCCGTCATATGCGAAGGTGACGACCGCCCAGACCACCAGCATGAGAATGGAGAGTGGATACGCGAGCGCGTACAGCAGTCGTTGCCAGGTCGGTGTGTTCATTCAGATTGACTCGAATGTTTGCGTGCCCATAACTTAATTCAGATCGGGGGGCGAAGAGACTTAATTTTTGAGCCAACAAGTCTCTCGGGTGGGTTCGATAATCTACATTCACGTCATGCCCCAGTGCGGGGAAGGCGAACAGTGTGGTGAGGACCTCATACATTCGACGGGGCTTCAAAAATCCTCTTCGTTCCTTCTTCTTCGAGCCTCGCCCAAGCAGCGAGGCTCGTTTTTTTGCCGGTGGGAGGGTCGTGCGGGCGATCGGCATCAACAATGTAGATACGGACTGGACGGATTAGATCGGAAGGAGACGGAGACCGCAAAAAATGACTTTTCCGTTTCTTGTTCCGTTCGATCCGTTGAATCCGTATCTCAAATAGTTGATGCATGTGTCCCGCGCGGCACTACCCTGACTGCTCGGCGATCGGCTTCCCCCGCACCAGCTTCCAGAAGATTCCCGGTGCCGTCGGGCGCCGCCAGATCCAACTCGCGATCAGAAGCACGGCCCACGCCATGTAGAGAATCGTGATCTCATCTCGCCAGCTCGCCTCGAAGAACTGCGCGAGCCAGAGCACGAACAGGAGCGCCGCGTCCCACCAATGGAAGCGCATGTCGAGCAGCACCAGCACCGCGACGACGCTCTGCACGATCGTGAGCAATATCTCGTCGCGCTGCGCGCCATCGAAGGGAAGCGCCGAGGGCGTGCCGCGCGAGAGCGAGAACACGATCGGGATCATCGCGGCGAGCACGGTCCACTGATTGATGTTGCTCGACACCATGTTCACGAGCGCCATCGGCGCCGTGCGAACGCGGCTCGCCCACTGGAACGCCGACACCTTTTCCGGAAACTCGCTGAGAAACGGCGCCACCCACTGCACGAGCACGAACTGGCTGACGCCCACCGTGCCCGCAATGGCGAGCATCGACTCGAGAAAGGGATGCGCGGTGAAGTAGATGAGCGCCGCGCCGATCGTGAACAACCCGCCCACCGCGAACGCGCGCTGTCGCCCCGGGCGCGTCGCGGCCCAGCGCGCGATGCGCGGCGCGTCCGCCACCTCCTCCTCCTGGCGCGGCGGCATGCGCCAGAGTATCGCGAGATACACCGCGTACATCGCGACGAGGACGGCGGCATCGATGAGGTTGATCGTCCCCTTGTGCCAGATCCATCCGAAGTACGCGAGCGGCGGCACGGTGGTTAGCACCTCCACCGCATGCTCGTTCTCGAGCACGATCGGCGCGAGAAAGGATCGTGTCCTGCGGCCGAAGAAGGCGGCGACGAAAAAAATCATTGGCCACGCGAGGCCGACGAGCAGCCGGATCGCGCCGGTGAAGTTCGCGATCGCGAGGTGCGAGTGGCATCCCGCTGGTGGGTTCGACACGAAACAGTGGGCGCCGTCGCCGCCGGCCTCCCATGCGATCACGGCCTCAACAGCGAACTCGGGGAGCGTCTGCACCCACGCGAGGATGGCGAGGGCGAGCCCCTGCGAGATGATGAATTGCGCCGCCTCCGCCGCCCAGGCCACGAGAAACGCACTCGCAAGCATGCTCGGGAAGGTCCACAGCGCCGTCCACGCCGCTGGCGTTCCGCTGACGATCGAGAGCAGCTTAGCTTTCACGGAGCACGCGAGGCTTGGGTTGCGACAAGCTAGACGAGCCGCGAACAGGACTCAAGCTCGCGCGGAGCGCGCTCACCAGGAGGATCGACGGAAGACATGGCCGACAAGAAATCCCGATCGCGCAACAGCGGTCCCAGCGCCGACAAGCGCGATGTCGATCGACCGGCGCGCGCGCTGTCGGCGCGCACGCGCGTGGACGGGCGCACGATCGAATCGCCCGCCAGCGATTGGGGGCTCGATCTCGACCCCGCGCCCGCGCACAACCCCGAATTCGAGCGCCTCGTGCATCGGACGCTGGAGCTGATCGGTGAAGATCCGGATCGCGAGGGGCTCAAGAAGACTCCGCAGCGCGTCGCCAACTCGCTGACGTGGCTCACGCGCGGCTACGACATGGACGTGCGCGACGTCGTCGGCGACGCCGTGTTCAGCGAGACCCACAGCAGCATGGTGATGGTGCGCGACATCGAGCTCTACTCGCTGTGCGAGCACCACATGCTCCCGTTCTTCGGCCGCGCGCACATCGCCTACATCCCCGACGGCAAGATCGTCGGCCTCTCCAAGCTTCCGCGCATCGTCGACATGTTCGCGCGCCGGCTGCAGGTGCAGGAGCGCCTCACGGAGCAGGTGGCGCAGGCGGTGCAGGACGTCCTCGCGCCCAAGGGCGTGGGCGTCGTCATCGAGGCGATGCACCTCTGCATGATGATGCGCGGCGTGCAGAAGCAGAACTCGCAGACCGTCACATCGGCCGTGCGCGGCATCTTCCGCAACGACGCGCGTACGCGAGAGGAATTCCTTTCGCTCGCGTACGGGCGAAATTCGCTTTCCCGGTGACGAACGCGGCGGGGCCGAAAACCGCGCTGATCACGGGCGGATCGCGAGGAATCGGATTCGCGGTCGCGCGTGCGCTCGTGCGCGAGGGCGTGCGCGTGGCGCTCATCGCGCGCGGCGCGGCGGAGCTCGCGGCCCGCGCGAAGGAATTGGGGAGCGACACGGTCGTCGCCGCGGCGGACGTGTCCAATGCCACGCAGGTGGAGCGCGCCGTCGGAGCCGTGCGCGAGGCGTTCGGTGATGTGCCCGACCTGCTCATCAACAACGCGGGCATCTTCGATCCCAAGCCGCTGCACGTGCTCACGGGACAAGAGTTCGAGCACATGATCCAGATCAACCTCGTCGCGCCATTTTACGTCTTGCGCGCGATTCTCCCCGCGTGGATCGAGCAGAAGCGCGGGCACGTCATCACGCTCGGCTCCATCGCCGACCGCACGATCTTCCCCGGCAACGGCGCCTACTCGGCCTCCAAGTTCGGCGGCCGGGCGATGCACGAGGTGCTGCGCGCGGAGACCAGGGGCTCGGGCGTTCGCGCGACGCTGGTATCGCCGAGCGCGGTGGATACGCCGATCTGGGACGGAGTGACGTATCCGCCGGACGGCCGCGTTCCGCCGCGCGACAAGATGCTCGCGGCCGACGCAGTGGCGGACGCCGTGGTGTGGGCCGCCATGCGTCCTGCAAACGTGAACGTGGACGAGCTCCGCCTCACGGCGTCGTAGGAGGGGCCGATTTTTCTCGAGCTCGTCGATTCGCTCCGGTGCGTGCGGCCGCACGAGGACAGCTGGCTGGTGGCGCGCGCGGACGAGCTGGTGGCGCGCCACATCGTGCGCGGTGAGCTCGGCTGCCCCGTGTGCGGGGCGCGCTATCCGGTGCGCGACGGCGTGGCGGATTTCACCGGGGATGCACGGGAGTCGAGTGAGGCGCTCATCGTGGATCATGCACCGCGCGCCGCTCCGGCCGATGACTCGCTCGCCCTGCGCGCCGCCGCGCTGCTCGCGCTCTCCGAGCCCGGCGGCATCGTGGTGCTGGCCGGCGAGTGGAGCGCCGCGGCGGCTGAGATTCTCGAGATGACCGAGAACGTGCAGCTGCTCGCGCTCGACTACGTGCCGGGAGTGCGAAGCGGCGGCGCGCTCTCGCTCGCGCGCATCGGCGACGTACTCCCGCTCGCTGCGCGCGCGACGCGAGGCATTGCGCTCGATGCGGCGCACGCGACGCCCTCGCTCCTCGCTGGCGCCGAGCGTGCGCTCGCGCCGGGAGGGCGACTCATCGCTCCTGCCTCCGCGCGACTACCCGACTCGCTGCACGAGCTCGCCCGCGACGCTCGGCACTGGGTTGCCGCGACCCCCGCTGCATTCGAATGTCTCGGCCCCAGTGCCGATCGGCGTTCGGCGCTGAGCTCAGCTCCCGCCGCGCGACTCTTCCGCCGTATACGCGGCGTCGATCAGCGCGCGGAACTTTCGATCGACCGTGCGACGCTTCACCTTGAGCGTCGGCGTGAGCTCGCCGCCGTCGATCGTGAAGTCCTGCTCGAGCAGCACGACCTTCTTCGGCCTCTCGTAGTGCGCGAGCTTGTCGAGACCGCCCAGTACCTCCTTCTCCATCTTGGCCCTGACGAGCGGTTCCACCAACATTTTGCGACGATCCGAGGTCGCAATCTTCTTGTATCCGGCCCATTGGTCGAGCTGCTCGAAGTTGGGCACGACCAGAATGAGCGGGAATTTTCTCCGGTCGCCGATCATCACCGCTTGTGCCACGTACTTGTTCGCCTTCACCAGATTCTCGATCGGCTGCGGCGCGATGTTCTTTCCGCCGGCGGTGACGATGATGTCCTTCTTGCGATCGGTGATGCGAAGCAGTCCGTCCTCCAGCGTCCCGATGTCTCCGGTGTAGAACCAACCTTCGGGATCGATCGCCGCTTTCGTCGCCTCGGGTTGATTGTAATAGCCCTTCATCACGTGCGGTCCACGCGTGAGGATCTCGCCGTCGGAGGCGATCTTCACCTCCACGCCTGGAATCGGCGCACCGACGGTTCCGATGGTGATACGCTTTGGAGTGTTCACCGAGATGACGGGCGATGTCTCCGTGAGGCCATATCCTTCGAGAATCTTGAGCCCCGCCGCAAAGAAGAATCGGCTGATCTCATCCGATAACGGCGCCGAGCCCGAGACGAAATACCGCAGCCGGCCGCCCACGGCGGCGCGCACCTTGGCGAACACCAGCTTGTCCGCAATGCGATGTTCGAGCGCGAGAACGAATCCCGGCTCATCCCCGCGCAGCACGACGTTCGCCCACCGTTCCCCGACTGCGCTCGCCCACAGGAAGATCGCCCGCTTGGCGCCGCCCGCGCGCATCGCCGTGTCCGTGATCCGGGCATGGATCTTCTCGTAGATGCGCGGCACCGCCACGACGATCGTCGGCCGCACCTCCTGCATGTTCTTCGCGATCGTGTCCATCGATTCCGCATAGGCGATCGACACGCCGGAGGCGAACATCAGATAGTCCGTCATCCGCTCGAAGATGTGCGAGAGCGGAAGGAAGCTCAGCGACGAATCCTCGGGCGTCATCTCGAGTAGATCGATGACCGCCGACACGTTCGACGCGATGTTCCCATGCGTGAGCATCGCACCCTTCGGGTCGCCCGTCGTGCCCGACGTGTAGATGATGGTCGCGACCTGCTCCGGGGTGACCGCGAGCGCCGCCGCGCGATAGTCCGCCGCGCCGCCGGGACTCATTGTCGCGGCGCCCTTCGCCTCGAGCGCGGCGAGACGAATCTCCGCGCCGGCGACGGCGTCGTCGTCGAAGACGATGACGTTGCGCAGCGCCGGGAGCTCGCTCTTCACCGCCGCGACCTTTTCCGCCTGCGACTTCGTCGAGACGAAGATCGCGACCGCGCCCGAGTCGCGGAGAATGTACGCGATCTGGTCGGGCGGCAGCGTCGGATAGATCGGCACGTCCGTCATTCCACCCATGAGGCACGCGTAGTCGGCGATCGCCCATTCGGGCCGATTCTCGGACAGGATGCCGACGCGGTCGCCGGGAGCAACACCGAGCGCGCGAAGTCCGAAGGCGACGTGCCGAACCCGATCTGCGATCGTGCGGTGCGAGATCGGCTGATACGCGCCGCCGACCTTCGCCTGCATCGCGTTCGGCCGATCGAGCTGTTCGACGGCCTCGACGAACAGCTGCGTGAGCGTCCTGGGATGTTGCGGCATACCGTCCTACGGAATGTGGACGAGCACCTTGAATCGCAACGGGCTACCCGGCACCGCGGTGTGGTCGGGATAAAATGCGCGCGCCTCGACGACAACCGTATCGTCAAAGCTATGGGACAGCGCGGAGATGCGCAGAAAGCGGCTCGCCGTGCCCGATACGCCGCTGATTCCGGCGCCCGTGGTGTCGACGAGTGAAAATTTCCGATTCTCGTTGGATAGGAGCACGCGCGTCGAGTCCGGCGTGTTCAGATCCGCGGGATAGATGAAGCTGTACTCGATGCGCCAGTGATCGACGGGCGTACCGGCGGACGCGAGCGCAACCGACAGCGGGAAGAGCGAATCCTGGCGCGCGATGGAATAATCGAGTGTGTCGATGGGCGCCGTCAGCCCTGAGAACAGATCCGGACGCGGAACGACGAACAGCGTCTCGGGCGGCGACTGCAGTCCACCCGCCTGCGCGACGATACGCGCGAGGCCCACGGCATTGGCGGTCACGTGACCCGAGATGGAATCCATCGTGACGATCGTCGTCGTGTCCGCATGCACGTAGCGAATCGGCGCATTCGGAATCGTGTCGCCCGCCGCGTTGAACGTGATCGCGTGAAGCGAGTCGAGATTGCCGAGCGTGTCGTGCAGCTGATCGCCGACGAGCATCGAGGGAAGCTGTGGCGGATTGAATTGAATCGAGAACGGCGTGTCGGGTCCCGTGTTCGAATCGCCGCACGACAAGCCCGAGGTCACCGCCAGCACGAGCGCCACCGACCGCCACACCCTCGCTCCTCCCGGCGCGCTCACGTGAAGCGCTCGGCGAGTTCCGTCGCGAGGTTCACGAACGCCTGCGACGCGGGATCCGCGGGATCGCGCAGCACGACCGGCTGACCGGCCGCGAACGCCTCCGACGCAGCCGCGCTGCGCGGAATCACGATGTCGAACACCATGTCGCGCGGCAGATGGGCGCGCAGGTACTCGGTGACGCGCTGGCAACCCGGACTCGCGTCGTGCATCGTGAGCACGATACCATCCAGTGTGAGATCCTCGTTCCGCGCCGCGATATCCTGGATGCCGCGCAGCATCTGCGGCGTGGTCTGAAGCGCGAGCGGCTCGCACTGCAGCGGGATGATCGCGTGCTGGCTGAGCTCGAGCACGCGCCGGGGAATCGCGCCAAGCCCCGGTGGGGTGTCGATGATCACCACCTCGCACCGCTCGCGCGCGATCGCGATCATGTCGCGAAGGAGCGTGCTCGTCTCGATGCGATGGTGGAAGTCGACGTGGCTGCTCTCGGTGCTCACGCTGCCCGTGAGGATCACGCGCAGCCAGGGGAGGGCGGTGGGGAGGATCACTTCGCGCAGGGGCCGCGAGCCATTCAGGTAGTCGGAGATTCCGTACGGCGCCTCGCCGCGCCGCAGTCCGACGCCGTAGCGCACCGCGCCCTGCGGATCCGTGTCGATGAGTAATGTCTTCAGCCCTCGCCGCGCGAACGCCGCCGCCAGATTCACAGCGGTGGTCGTTTTGCCGACGCCGCCCTTCTGGCTGACGATGGCGAGCACGTGTCCCACGCGCTAATCCGGCTCCGCGAGCGGTGCGGCACTCGTGCCGGACCGGAGCTGCTCGAGCGCATTACGCGCGTGCGTCACCCAGCGCTCCGCTTCCGCGCTGCTGGGCGCATGATTGAGGAACGACAGGAGATGCTCCTCGGCCCCCGTTGCATCGCCGCGCTTGAGCAGCAGGAATGCGAGCCCGTAGTGGGCGCCGCTCAGCGCGGGATCGAGATCGAGCGCGCGGCGATAGCAGCGCAGCGCATCCTCGAGACGGCCGGTCTTCGAGAACGCAATTGCCATGTTCTGGAGAATGCGCGGATCGCTCGGCCGGTCTCGCAGTGCGAGTCGATACGAGGTGAGCGCAGCATCGTAGTCGCCCTGTCGTTCGAGCGTGAGCGCCTCGTTGAGATAGTCGAGACGTTGCGGCTTGGGCGCTGCGGGAGGCTTACCGCCGGTGAGCCGGCGCCACCAGGACATGCGTTTGGAGGCCGAGGTCGGGGTAGGCGAAAGCGCAGGTGGAAACTCCCCGTCGCGGGGGATCCATCTGCGAGCGAGAAAAAAGTTATCGTCTACGTCACGAGGCAGCAACCGTGCTGTTGTGATTGCAACATGTGGGCTAGCTTCCCCAACAATGGAAGAAAAGTGCCGCGATCGCATCTCAGGAGAGCCATGCCCCGACGCCAGGTAGTCGATCGTTCGCGAGGCGTGCTCGAAGTGGACTGGCCACTCTTCGGGGAAATGTCGCGCGCACTCGCGCTCAAGGTCGCTCGCGGATACAACCCCGAGCTGGTCGTCGGGATTGCGACCGCCGGCGTCGTTCCGGGTGCGGTGATCGCCGCGATCCTCGACAAGCCCTTCCACTCGATCATCGTCAGCCGGCGCTATCAGGCCGAGGAAGTCCGAGAGACGCCGACGGTGTTCGGGAGCGTGCCAACCGATGTGCGAAACCGGCGCGTCCTGTTGGTCGACGAGACGTGTGACACCGGTTCGACGTTGCGGCTTGCCGTCGCCGCAATCGTGAACGCGGGCGCGTCGGATGTGCGCACGGCCGTGGGCTTCCGCACGGGGTCGTACCAGCCGGATTTCGCCGGGCTGGAGACCGAGAGCACGATCGTGCTCCCGTGGGACCATGAGGTGAATTTGGGCGGCTAGGGGCTCGAGATAGAGCGAAGCGGGTCTGAAGACACGCCGCTCACGCCCGTAGCGCCTCTGCAGGATCGACTGCTGCGGCCCTCCTCGCGGGAACCCAGCTCGCCAGCCCCGCCATGCCGAGCAACCCGATGCACGTCGCACCCCACGTCAATGGATCAGTCGTGCTGACGCCGTAGAGCAGTCCGCTCAGAAGTCGAGTTGCCCCCACGGCGAATCCGGTTCCTATCGCAATACCTACCAGGGCCAAACCGAGCCCCTGCCGCGAGATCATCCAACTCACCTCGCCCGGTCTTGCTCCCAACACGATTCGCACCCCGATCTCCCGCTGCCGCAGACTCACGCCGTAGGCCAATACGCCGTACAAGCCTACAGTACCGAGAACGAGCGCCAGGGTGCTCGCTATGACGAGAAGCAGCATTGTCACCCGCGCGCGCGAGGACGCCGCGGAGATGACGGCCGAGAGTGTTCGCTGGTCGTAGGTGGGAAGGGCAGGGTCGAGCGCGTGCACAATGTTTTGTATTGGCAGCGCGAGATCCTGTCGTCCTTCCGTTCGAACCAGGAGCGTCACGAAAGTCGGGGTGCCCAACGACCACGGAATCCACCGGCAGCAGCGGCATGTAAATGGCGGTTTCCGCAGGCTTGTTGAGTGCCTCGTAGTGCACGTCTCCAACTTCACCCACGATCGTGAACCAGGGGCCCGTTAACGCGGGGCGAATCTTCTTGCCGAGTGCGCTTCCGCCGGGCCAGTAGTGCTCCGCGAAGGCTTTGCTGACGACAACATCCGAGGACGGGCGGCCGCGATACGGTGATTCGTGCGGTTGTCCGGCCAACAGCGGAATGCCCATGGTCTTGAAGTAGTTCGGATCGACCGTGGCCACGAAGTGATCCGCCGGAAGTGCATCCGGGGGCAGAGGGTGGTCCTCCACCGTCACGACGACGTCGTTGTGATCCAATGTCAGAGGCACCCAGTCGCTGATGGTCGCCTCGCGCACGCCGGGCAGCGCGCGCACCTGGTCGAGCAGGCGCCCATAGAACTGCACACGGGCTGCCCCAGTCGGGTAAGACGAGGAGGACAACGCCAGTCGTGTCATCGACACGTCACGACCGTCAAATCCCGGCTGAACGTTCCGGAGTCGCGTGAAGCTGCGCGCGAGCAAGCCCGAGCCGACGACGAGAACCAGTGCAAGCGCGACCTGCGCCACGACCAACGCGCTTCTGGTTCTCTGGCGCTCGGCACCAGCCGTCGAGCCGCGTCCCGATTCGCGGAGCACGATCGCGATTTGCACCCGACGGGCGCGCAACAGCGGAATCAGACTCACCAGCAACGTGCTGACAGCACAAACAGCCAGCGCAAACGCGAGCACTCGCCCGTCGATCGACACTTGCTCCAGGCGTGGCACTCCCATGTCGTCGGCCCAGCCGCCTGCCCAGGACACACCGACGAGCGCGAGCAGCACGCCGATGAGGCCTCCTGTCGCCGCGAGGACCAATGCCTCACTCAGACACTGCGCGACGATGCCGGCGATGCCCGACCCGAGCGCACCGCGCACGGCGAGCTCGAGCTGCCGCGCCTCGCCGCGAACGAGGAAGAGATTGGCGACGTTGGCGCAGGCGATCAGGAGCACGAGGCCGACACTTCCGAGAAGAATCCAGAGCAGGGTCGACACATCGCCGACGATCGATGAGAGCAGCGGGGTGACGACCGGGCGCACGTGCGCCTGCTCCCACATTGCGCGCGGAATCTGGCCTGGAAACTCGTCGAGAAGTCCGGGCAACACGCGCGCGAGATCGGCGCGCGCACTCGCTATCGTCGCGTCGGCGCGCAACCGAGCGAGGGCTCGGTAGTTGAATGCGCCGGCGTTGGCCGTCGATGGGTCCAGTTCCAACGGAAACCAGAGCTCCGGTGCCGATCGCGGAAACACGAAGGTCTTGGGCATGACGCCGACGATCTCGCGCGATACTCCATTGACGACGATGCGCTTCCCGATTACCGAGCGTGCGCCGCCGAAGTGTCCCTGCCAGAATCGATAGGAAAGCATCGCGATCGGCGCGGTGCCAACGCGATCCTCTCCGCGCCGGAAATCGCGTCCGAGGACGGGCAGTACGCCGAGCACCTCGAACAAGTTGGAAGTGACTCCAGCCGACGCGACGCGCTCCGCCGGGCCTGTCTGGCCGTCCACCAACTCCAGGTTGACGTCCCGATCGCGCCACGCAGCGATACCGGTGAAGGCCTTCGCGTGCTCCTGATAGAACAACACGCTCGCGTCGGACTGGTCCGCCTCCGGCACGCCGGACACCTGGATCGTGTGCGTGAGCGCGACCAGTCTGCCGGGATCCGCATAGGGCAGGGGTCGCAGCAGCACACCGTTGACCACACTGAACACCGCCGTCGTTGCGCCGACTCCGAGAGCCAGCACGAATACCGTGGTGATGGTGAAGCTGGGCACGCGCAGAAGCCGGCGCGCCGCATAGCGCAACTCCGCGAGGTGCAGCGCACGTAGAGTTCCAGACATCATAGGTTCCGCTCGATCGAGAAGGGTCCGCCGGCGGAGCGCCGACCAGACAGCTGTTGCGCGCTCGGCGAGCGCCTGGGTCAGAAGGTCGTGCACGACCATCAACGCGAACACAGCCCGCGGTATTCGACGCTCGGACGCGTCTCGTCGCTGGTCACGGAACGCCTCAATGAGATCCCGATCGAAGGTTTGCCGGAATCGAGGCGGGTAGAGATGCAGGAGCACGCGATAGAGGCGCTCCCCGATGTTCAGTGGTGGGACGCGAAAATCCGCCATCAGGCGAGCGCTGCCCCTGCGCGAAGCGCAGCACGGGCGGCCGCGGCGAGCGTTGCCATGCGCTCCGCCTCGGCCGCAATCGCGCGACGACCGAGCGGGGTCACCCTGTAGTAGCGTCTGCGCTCATCATCTGCATCGGCGGCGGGACGGCGCTGCGACTCGACGACGAGGCCGTCGTCCAGCATTCGTCGCAGAAGTCTGTACAGGGCTCCCGCCTGCAGAACGACGCTCCCGCCCGATCGCTCGCTCGCTTCGCGCATGATGGCGTAGCCGTGCCGCTCTCCGTGCAGCAATACGAGCAGGATGTAGAACGCGTCCTGCCGGATGCGAAGGATTTCACTCGCTGAGTGTTCTGGCATCGACCGATGAGATAGTATAAACGTACTGTTTATAGACCATCGGTATATATAGAGACGGCGCCGCGCCGTCAAGGAGGCGCGGTCGAGCTCCTCGGGACTGCTAGACGGCGGTCGCTACCGCATCCGCGTAGCTGCGTCCCTTCTCCATTTCGTCGTACACGAGGCGCATGACGTCGGCGCTTCCGAGGAGGAACCGGCAGCGCTCGTGCCCGGCGGAGCGGCACTCGACTTCGAGCACAGCCAGCGGCACATCGGAGAGTCGGCCGAAGAAATCGGCGAAGAGTCCCGTGGTGATGTGGCATCCGGGCTGGTCGAGGCCCGCGCCGGGCTCGGACTCGCCCCAGTCCGCGGAGTCGACCGTCGCGATGGCATCGCCCATCGAGCCGACGGTGATCGAGCCCCAGCCGGCCTCCCGGAAGTACGTCGACGCCTTTCGCTGGAACTCGTCGACCTCCAGATCCTCGGGCGCCGCCTTGCCCTGCTTCTTGAGCCAGTTGCGAAACGACTGATAGACGGCTTCGCCGCCAGCGTACCCGGCTTCCTGGAGCGCGCCCGCGGCCGCGGGGCCGGCGTCGCGAAAGAGGATCGAGCGGAGCGCGGCGAGCGTCGAGCGGCTCATCGCGACCAGTTGGTGGTCGGCCAGATCGATTGAATGGATCATGTCGGTATCTAGGAGTCTCCCTCAACGCGCCGCAAGAGCCCCGCTTCATCAATGACCTCGATGCCGAGCGTTCTCGCCTTCTCCAGCTTGCTTCCAGCCGCCTCGCCCGCGACCACGAAGGACGTGGATTTTGAAACGGAGCTTGTCACGTTCCCGCCGTGCGCCTGCACCAGCTCGGTGGCCGCCGCCCGCGAAAGGGTCGGGAGCGTACCGGTGATGACGACCGTAAACCCCGCGAGGGAACGCCCAACTGCCTTCGCCTTGGGCTCCACCAAAGTAAGCCCTGCCTTGCGCAGCCGCTCCATCAATTTGCGCGTGTTCGGCTCCGCGAAGTACTCGGCCACCGAGCGCGCGATGATGTCGCCGATGCCGCGCACGCCCTCAATGTCCTCGACCGACGCTTCCATCAGGGCATCGAGACTCCCGAAGTGCCGCGCGAGGAGCTGCGCCGCGCCCTCGCCCACGTGGCGCACGCCGAGCCCGTTGAGCAGTCTCGAGAGAGGGCGCGACTTCGAGTCATGAATCGCCGCGACCAGCTGTTCCGCGCTCTTGTCTGCGAACCGCTCGAGCGACACGAGCTGCTCCACGGTGAGCGCGTACAGGTCGGCCATGTCGTGAACGAGGCCGGCGGCGATCAGCTGCGCGATGCGCTTGTACTGCATGCCGCGAATGTCCATCGCGCCGCGCGAGGCAAAGTGCACGAGCCCCTCGAGCTGGCGTCCGGGGCATTCGACGTTGGGGCAGTACACCGCGACCTCTTCCTCGTCGCGCAGGACCGGCGTGTTGCAGCTCGGACACCGCTTGGGCATGTGCCACTCGCGCTCGGTCCCGTCCCGCCGCTCGGGCACCGACGCGAGGATCTGCGGAATCACATCGCCGGCGCGCTTGACCTGCACCCAGTCGCCGACGCGCAGATCCTTCGTGTGGATGAGCTCCTCGTTGTGCAGCGTTGCCAGCTTCACCGTCGTTCCGCCGATCTCCACCGGTTCGAGCACCGCGTACGGGTTGAGCGCGCCCGTGCGCCCGACGTTCACCTCGATCGCGAGCAGCCGCGTGATCGCGATGTCCGGCGCGAACTTACGCGCGATCGCCCAGCGCGGCTCGCGTCCGCCGATCACGCCGAGCTCCTCCTGCATCCGAAGCGAATCGACCTTCACGACTACGCCGTCTATGCCGAAGTTGAGCTGCGCCCTGAGCGTGTGCTCGACGTCGTGCGCGAACGCCGTGACGTCGTCCAGAGTCGCGCAGTACGCGCGATGCGACTCGACGGGGAATCCCCACCGCGCGAGCGTATCGAGCAGCTCGCGCTGCGTGGCGAAGGGAAGCGACACGCCGTCGGGCGCTGCCGCTGCGAAGCCGAAGAAATGGAGCGGGCGTTTGGCCGTCATCGCCGGATCGAGCTGGCGCAGCGAGCCCGCGGCCGAGTTGCGCGGGTTCGCGAAGATCGACTCGCCGGCCTTCACGCGCTCCTCGTTCAGTCGCTCGAACGCGTCGAACGGGAGATAGCACTCGCCGCGAATCTCCACGAGGCGGGGCGGACTCGGATCGTCGAGGCGAAGCGGGATGTCGCGCATGGTGCGGAGGTTCGGCGTGACGATCTCGCCGACAGTCCCGTTGCCGCGCGTCGCGCCGGTGACGAGGATGCCGTTCTCGTACGTCAGGCTCACGGCAGTGCCGTCGATCTTGAGCTCGGCGCTGTAGCCGCCCGCGGCGTCCTTGCCGACCTCGCGGATGATGCGCGTCTCCCACTCGCGAAGCTCGTCGTCGTCGAAGGCATTGCCGAGCGAGATCATGGGAATCAGGTGCGCATGCTTGGCGAGCAGTCCCTGCGGCACGGCGCCGACGCGCTGCGTGGGCGAGTCCAGCGTGCGGAGCTCGGGGTGCTTCGCTTCGAGATCCTGAAGATCGCGGAACATGCGGTCGTACTCGAGATCCGAGATCTCGGGACGGTCGAGCACGTAGTACTCGTACGATGCACGCTCGAGCGCGCGACGAAGCTCCGCGGCGCGCGCGGCGAGTGTGTCGAGGCTCTCGGACATTGATGAAAGTTGCGGCGAAACCGCGGCCAGGGGGAGGGTCGCGCCGGTCTATCCCTTCGCTTCCTCCGACATGACTTCCATCGCGACGGACACGAGGCGCTCGAGCTCTTCGTCCGCGTGCGACGGAAGGAGCGTCTCGGCCCACATGTGATCCTCGGCGTTCGTGTAGCGGTCGAGGAGGCGACGGACGAAGGCGACGAGGGTGATGCGCTGCAGCTCACTGCGGCGCTGCGCCAGGTCCTGCGACTTCTGGCTCGCGAGCAGCGTCTCGAAGCGGTGCGCGTTGCGGAGTGCGTTCGCGGTGAGCGACGCGATCACTTGGCAAAAGCGCACATCGCGGTCTACGAATGGTGCGGACTCGCGTTCGGTGCGGAGGAAAATTGCGCCGATGACCGTGCCGCGCCAACGAATCGGCACGACCACGATCGAGCGAACGTTCCGCAGCGCGGCCATGACCTCGACGCCCTGGTACATTGGGTGTGTGCTGGCATTGGGAATGAACACCGTCTCGCCGCTCTGGAACGCGCGCTTCAGCTCGGGATAGCGATCGAGATCGACGATCAGGTTGCCGATCGACGGATCCTCGTAGGTGGCGACGAGGCGCACGCTCTGCGCGTCGCCGGCGAGGTAAATGGAGCAGCGATCGAGTCCGAACGTTTCGCCGAGCTTGCGGGCGATCGTGCGCAGAATGTCGGTGAAGTGCAGCGAGGCGGAGATCTCGGTGAGAATGTCCACCACGGCAACCAGATGGTCGCGCTCGCGCTCGAGCTCCGCGACGCGCGCGCGAAGCACGCTCGTCTCGTCAGCCTGCTCGCGCTTCTCCTCCACCAGCTGTTCCGTGCGCATGCTGATCATCGACGTCCTTCACGTTCGCTGTGAATTCACTGCCGCCGTGCTTGACGACCTTGTTTCTGCCGATCGACTTGGCGACGTAGAGTGCATTGTCGGCTGACTTCACGAGCTCTTGCCGGCTGTGCACGCGCGGATGCGGCCAACCCGCTATCCCGACGCTGACGGTGCACGTGAGCGCCCCAGCCTCGTATTCGAACTGGTGCGCCTCTACCTCCTGACGCACGCGCTCGGCGAAGGTCACCCCCGCGTCGGGTACCGTGCCCGGTAAGAGGACCATGAATTCCTCTCCGCCGTAACGTCCGATTCGATCGACGTCACGCGCCGCATGCTTGAGGAGCTGGGCGAACTGCGCGAGCACGGCGTCGCCGGCCTGGTGGCCGCTGGTATCGTTCACCTTCTTGAAGTGGTCGAGGTCGAACATCAGGAGTGTGAGCGGCTCGTGCAGACGGACCGAGTGCTCGAACATTTCGTCGAGCCGCTCATCCAGGTGGCGCCGGTTGAACACGCCCGTGAGCGCGTCCGTGATCGCCAACTGCCCGAGCTCCACGTTCTTGGCGGCGACCTCGTCCTGCAGCGACTTGATGCGCAGCGATGCCGTCATCCGCGCCTGCAGCTCGGCGTAGTTGATCGGCTTGGTGATGTAGTCGTCCGCGCCGGAGTCGAGCCCGGTCACCTTGCTCTGCGTAGTGTCGAGCGCGGTCTGCATGATGATCGGAATGAACGGCAGCGACTTGTTGGCCTTGATGCGTCGCGCCACCTCGTTGCCGTCCATGTGCGGCATCATGACATTGAGCAGGATGAGATCGGGCGGCGCGTCAACGACCATCTTCAACGCGGTCTCGCCGTCGGCGGCGGTGACGATGCGGTAGCCGAGTGATTCGAGCCGCACCTTGAGGACCTCGACGTTGTCCGGGTGATCGTCGACTATGAGGACCAGGGGCGCATACGGCTCGTCAGTGGGCATTGCCCTTTCCGATGAACTTCTCGACCTCGCTGACGACGGCCTTGGGCTCGCAAGGTTTGGCGAGATAGCTGTCGCAGCCGACCTCCATCGCCTTTTCGCGGTCCGAGGCAAGCGCGTGCGCCGTGAGTGCGATGATCGGGATGCCGCGGGTCTCAGGGTCGCGCTTGAGCACCTGCGTCGCCTCCCAGCCATTGATCACGGGGATCGAGATGTCCATCAGAATCAGGTCGGGGCGTTCGGCGCGGGCTTTGGCGATCCCTTCCTCGCCATTGAGCGCTTCCATGACGACGTACCCGAAGTGCTGCAGAATGGTCGAGTAGACGATGCGATTATCTTCATTGTCTTCGACCAGAAGGACCGTTTTACCACCGATGCTCATGCGTCTCCTCAACCCGCAGGGGATCCCGCGCCGAAGCCGGGCGAGGGAAAGCCGATTTGGTGCCGCGCCGGGCGCCGAGGCCCGAAGCGTGCACACGACGACCCTACTCGGACACCGAGTAAAATTGATTCACGGAGCACGGGGCAGGACGAGGTACGGGTGTGGTCAGCAAGATTCTTACCATTGGGGGCGCGCGTTGAGCCCCGCAACAGGAGTTTGTCATGGCACGCACAACGGAATATTCGGGGTCGCGTTCCGCTGGAACGCAGCGCCCGCGCAAGTCAGACACCGACGCGGGCGACTCGCTCGATTCCGTCGATTCCTTCAAGGCTCTCGGAAAGAGCTATTCTGAAGAGATGCCGTGGAAGCAGACGGCGATCTTCGGCGCTGGCATCGCGCTAGGCGCGTTGATCGGAGCGGGGGCTGCGCTCCTGTTCGCGCCGCAGAGCGGCGAGGAGACTCGCGAGCTGATCAGCGAGCGCGCGCAGCGCTTCGGCGGCCGCATTGGCGATCGAATCGACGACGTCCGAGGCGACCTCGGCTGGTACCTCCGTCGCGGGCGCCGGAAGTTGCGGCGCGGTGCCGAACGCGGGCGATGGGCCGGTGAGGACGTTGCCGACCGCGTCAGAAAAGGCTGGTAGTCAAACTGGTGTGCGCGGGCGGCTTCGACGCATGACTGCGAAGCCGCAAAGGCGACGCGAACTACTTGCGTTCGAGCTTCGCTAGCTCGTCCTGCGCTTCCTTCTTGTAATGCGCGTCGTTGTAGTCGGTGATGGGTCCATCGATCACCGCCTGGAATTGCACCTTCGCCTTCTCGATGTCGCCCGGCTTGTTGCGATCGCGATAGACCTCGGCGAGATCGAGATGGTGCGTGATGCGATTGGGGTCGAGCGCCACGGCGCGTTCCATGTAACGCACGGCTTCTGCCCAGCTCGCGGTTCCGAACACATTGCCGCCGAGAAAGTTCTTGGCCATGAAGCGAGAGAAACCACTGAGGCGCATGATCTCGGCGTTCCATTGTCCCATGACGTGGTAGGCGCCCGGGTGCAGCGAGTCGAGGCGCAGCGTCTCCAACGCTTCCGTGCGAACATCCTTCGCGAAGCGCACGCGCTCCTTTTTTCCGACGGAGAGCGCGACACGACCTACCGCGCGCGCGACGCTGAAATGCGCCTCCGGATCGCTCGGCTTCAGCGCGACGGCTTTCGTCGCGTCGTCCTTGGCCTCCGCGTACAGATCCTTCTGCTTGTCTTTATCGGGCTCGTACTCGCCAAGGTCGACGAGGGTCCGCGACGCCTTCCACAGCGCTTCTTCGGAATTGGGGTCGGCGGCGATCGCGGCCTTGTACTCGGTCAGTGCGCCCGTCGCGTTGAGCGCGACGGCGTCCTTGTCGCCGGCCGCGATATGCTCCGCCGCCGATTGAGCTGATGCGACGGTCGCGAAGACGGATGCGGCGACGGTTACTGCGAGATAGCGAATGAGCATGGAAGATCCGACATTGGGGTCGTCTCGGAATGGCGGAGACTTGAATTCAGCGAGCAACGCATCTCCGGAGCATCAACGCGCGCGGATGCCTCCTCGCTGGCAGAAGCTAGATATACCCCACATCCCGGTCAATCCTCCGTCCGTCTGGCGTCTGTATCGATCAGTGGGGCGAAGGACAGATTTTCTGAGGTGATGGCGAGTGTTTTTCGTCCAGGAGTTCGATCGAGGCGCGCTCGTGGCCCACTCGGAGTTCGCGACCGTGGTAGCCCGGCGATCGCGGCGAGAGTAACGTATGCGCATGCTCGCCATTCGACTGATCGAACGAAAGCGTGATGGCGGGCGGATCGAGCCGGGCGAGTGGCGCGCGCTCTTGGGGGCGTACGTAGCGGGTCACGTACCCGACTATCAGATGGCGGCGTTTCTGATGGCGGTGTATTTGCGCGGACTCGATCGCGAGGAGACGACGTCGCTCACCGACGCGATGCTGCGAAGTGGCGGCGCGCTCGACCTCCACGCGATTTCTGCTCCTCGCATCGATAAACATTCGACCGGCGGTGTAGGCGACAAGGTTTCGCTGGTCCTCGCACCACTTGCGGCGTCGGTGGGAATCGTGGTGCCGATGATGTCCGGGCGCGGACTCGGGCACACGGGCGGCACGCTCGACAAGCTCGATGCGATCCCGGGATTTCGCAGCGATCTCTCGCTCGCGCAGGCGCGCGCGCAGCTGGATCGCATTGGCTGCGTGCTCCTGGGTCAAACGGGAGAGATCGCGCCGGTCGACAAGCGGATGTACGCGCTGCGCGACGTGACGGCGACCGTGGAGTCGATTCCGCTGATCGCGGCGAGCATCATGAGCAAGAAGCTGGCGGAGGGTCTCACTGGCCTCGTACTCGATGTGAAGCGCGGCTCTGGCTCGTTTCTGCAGACGCTCGATCGCGGACTCGAACTCGCGGAGCTGATGATCGCGCTGGGCGAATCGCACGGATGTCCGGTGGTCGCGCTGTTGACGGCCATGGACAGGCCACTTGGACGCGCGTGCGGAAATGCGCTCGAGACGGAGGAGGCGATCCAGGCGTTGAAGGGCGAAGGACCAGCGGATTTGATGGAGGTGACCTACGCGCTCGCGGCGGAGATGATGATGCTGGGCAGTCTGGCGGACGATCGAGCGGTGGCACTGGAGCTGCTGCAGCAGGCGATCGCCTCGGGCGCGGCCGCTGAAAAATTCAAGGAGGTCATCGAGGCGCAGGGAGGAAATCCCGCGGTGGTCGATGATCCGGCGCTGTTGCCGCAAGCCGAGGCGATCGAGCTCTTTCGCGCGCCGCGCCGTGGATTCGTCGCGCAGATCGAGCCGCGGGCCGTGGGGCGGGGGATCATTGCGCTGGGCGGCGGGCGGACGACGATGGATGGCGCGGTGGATGCGGGCGTGGGATTCGTGATCACGGCAAAGCCGGGGGATTGGGTAGAGGCGGGCGAGCCGATCGCGAGTGTGTTCGCGAGAGACGAAGTCGGGATTGCGAGCGGGCGCTGCATTGTTGCGCGAGGCGATTCGGATTGCGGATGAGGCTGAGCCGCCGTTGCCGCTGATGTCGCATCGGGTGACGGGGCGGGGTATGGAAGGATATGCTGTTATGTAACCTATTTTCCTGTAACATGTTACGAGACAGTCGAGGCTGGGCAGTAAACGCAAGCCGTGAGTGCCAACTAGTCTTGCATTTTGGCGTTTGCAAGATTAACATTCCAACATGAACTCTGAACTTCCAAGTGAGCTAGTTGCTCGGCGCCTGAAATGGCTGCGCGAACGACGCGCAATGACGCAGGAGCGATTGGCCGCGTTGCTCGGATTCAAGGATCGTCAAACGCTCGCTGCGATCGAAGCAGGTGAGCGGCGAATCAGTCCAGATGAACTCGTGCTCGCGGCGCGAGTCCTCGAAGTGGACATTGATTCTCGTGCGATCCGTTTCGCCTGATGGGCGAAGGACAATTCAGCTTTCGCGCAGACGATACTGCGACTCTGGAGATCGTCGACTCGTTTGCGGAACGCGCAGGAAAGTGGATCGCGACGTACCGTGATCTGAACATTCAGGCGGGAGCGGTTCCCACGCTCTTCAGCAGCAAGCTACAACTGCGAGAAGATTCATCCTTCGAGCAAGCGCAATACAGCGCTGAGGCGTTGTGGAAGAAGTGGCGTTTGGGAGAAGTCCCCGCGGAAAAATTGCGAGATGCGATCACGCGCGAGCTCGGAGTGTTGATATTGTTTGTCGACGCGCCGCCGGCTATCTCAGGAGCGGCCTCACAACTGCCCGGGTTGCAGACGATTCTTGTGAATCGTCGGGAGCCTCCGGGGAGGCGCAACTACGATCTTGCGCACGAGCTCTTTCATGTGCTGACATGGGACGCGATGCCCCCACAGCGCATTGAATCGCAGGTCATAAAGACCGCAAAGGGCAATCGAATTGAGCAACTTGCGAATAATTTCGCCGCGGCTCTCCTAATGCCAGAGCCAGTTGTGAGCGCGCGGTGGCAACGACGCGGAGAGGTCGATGTCGCGAACTGGGTCAGCCTGACTTCGCACGCGCTCAAGGTCAGTGCGATGGCGCTCCAGTGGCGACTAGTAAATCTTAAGATTATCGCGAAGTCCGTAGTCGATGCGCTGGTCGTTGAGATGGCAGATGCCTTGGCAGAATTGCCGCTGCTGTTTAGCGCCGATTTTGTCCAGCGAGTGCATGACGCTGTTGAAGCTGGCCGCCTCTCGCTGCGGCGCGCAGCCAAGTTATTGGATCTGTCGGTTATCGAGTTTCTAGATCTGTGCCGCAGTTATGAGTTAACGATTTCCTACGATGCCCCCGCTCAGGCGTAAGTGCCTTCACCAGAGCATGGGCCGCGCGCGACTCCGATTCTCGTTGACACCAACGTGATAATAGAAGCAGTGCGAACTAACTCTTGGAATGCGCTTACCGGAGGAGCCCCGATCGAGACGGTCGAAGAGTGCCGAGAAGAGGCGCTTCGCGGAGACGCAGGGCAGGCGGGCTTCGTGACGGTGAACGATGCGCATCTCGATCGCCTCGCACGAGTTCACGCTGTGACACCGCTTACTCAGGCGACATTTGCACTCGCGTATAGCGCCGCCGCGACGATGGACGCAGGCGAGCGCGATCTGTTTGCTCACGCATTTGAACGTGAGCATTCGGGTGACGGAGAATGGTATCTAAGCTCCTCGGATAAGGCATTGATTCGAGCCGCAGTATCGCTCGATTGGAGCAGTAGGCTTCAGTCGCTTGAAGAGATCATGGAGCGGTTGGGAACTCGACCGCGTCCCTCGCTGCTCGTGCAACACAGCAAGCGATGGCTGTCACAGTATCGAACTCAATATCTCATGAATCCGTGATGGCGAAGTGACGCGAGCGTAGGCTGCAGCGAATAGAAGAGACATGCGCATCTCGGACAGCGCAGAGTAGAGCAGGAGCGCACTTCGATGCCGAATGTATCGAGAAGTTCGGGCTACACCACACGCCGGTGGTGCTCGGTGGCGGGCCGCGACTGTATAGATGGACTTGTACTGAGAACTGATGATCGAGCAGATGAACTCGAGCACTCAGCGCTGGCCACGCACATCAACTATCGCGTCACATACTGAACGCGCGATTCTCTTAGCGCCCGACGCCTACGTGACGTGATCAGTAATAGCCGAGGCAATGCCATCGCTTGGATCGCAAGTCATACTTGCACGTGTTCATCCCGGGGCCAGAGTAGTGGAATTCGAGGCGATAGTCGGTATTGCCGGGTCGATATTCGAGTCCATGGTCCAGGCCGAATCTGAGGGCGGATAGCGCGGTCGCCGTCAGATACCTTGGCACCAATGCCTGAAGTGATTCCGGATACGCACCTCGCTCGGCGTGATAACGATCGAGCGCCGAAATGACGGGCGCGGTGCGCTCGTACCACGACTCCGCCCGAACACCACGCCCTGAGGGCGGACCGCACACCGAGAGGAAGAGAAGCAAAAGCCCGAGAACTGTACCGACGACGCAACCGCCACAGCTGAGCGCTCCGAAGTGCCGCACGCTTCCCTGCTTGCCGCGTCGCCGTTCGATTCGTACGCCGAGCGCCGTCAGCAGGAACGGAGCGCCAAGACCGAGAAGAAAGAGAAGCAGGCCAAAGCGACTCACGAGGATCCAAAAGGTCCGCATCGGTCTCCTTCCCTGAGGACCAACAACCAAGAATCCGGGGACGACGTTAGCAAACGCGGCACGGTGCTGGACCGCTGCGACAAAAAAAGCGGCGCGACCAAACCGGTCGCGCCGCCATTTCCATCTCGTCCCAGCTATGATCAAATATCCAGGTTCCGCACGAACTTCGCGTTCTTCTCGATGAAGTCTCTCCGCGGCTCGACCTCGTCGCCCATGAGCATCTGAAAGATCCGGTCGGCCTCGACCGCATCCTCGATGTCCACCTTGAGCAGCGTGCGCACGTTCGGATCCATCGTCGTCTTCCACAGCTGTTCGGGATTCATCTCGCCCAATCCCTTGTAGCGCTGGATGTTGATGCTCTTCGTCTCGTTGCCGCCAAGGCGATCGATGTATTCGAGACGCTCATCCTCGTCGTAGGCGTAGAACTCTTCCTTCCCCTTCGCAACGCGATAGAGCGGCGGCTGTGCGATGTAGATGAAGCCCGCCTCGATCAGCTCGGGCATCTGCCGGAAGAAGAACGTCAGCAGCAGCGTACGAATGTGCGCGCCGTCGACGTCGGCATCCGTCATGATGATGATCTTGTGGTAGCGCGCATTCTCGATCGTGAAGTCTTCCTTGATCCCCGAGCCGATAGCCGTGATGATCGTCCGGATCTCCTCGTTCGACAGCACCTTGTCGATGCGCGCCTTCTCGACGTTGATGATCTTGCCGCGCAGCGGCAGGATCGCCTGGAACTGCCGGTCGCGCCCCTGCTTGGCGGAGCCGCCGGCCGAGTCGCCCTCGACGAGATAGATCTCGCACAACATCGGATCGCTCAGCGAGCAGTCGGCGAGCTTGCCCGGAAGATTGCCGATATCGAGCGCCGACTTCTTGCGCGTCAGATCGCGCGCCTTGCGCGCTGCCTCGCGCGCGCGCGCGGCCGACACCGCCTTCTCGACGATGATGTTCGCTGACTTCGGATGCTCGTCGAGATACGCAGCCAGGTACTCGTTGAGAACGGTCTTCACCGCGCCCTCCACCTCCGAGTTGCCGAGCTTCGTCTTGGTCTGCCCTTCGAACTGCGGCTCGTGCACCTTGATCGAGATGACCGCGGTCAGCCCCTCGCGTACGTCGTCACCGGTAAGGGTGAAGTTGTCCTTCTTCAGCCAGTTGCCCTTGGTCGCGAACACGTTGATCACACGCGTGAGCGCGCTCTTGAATCCGGTGAGATGCGTGCCACCCTCGTGCGTGTTGATGTTGTTCACGAACGAGAAGACATTCTCGCTGTAGCCGTCGTTGTACTGCAGCGCGATCTCGATCGCGATGTCATCGCGCTCGGCCTCGATGTACACGACGTCGTTGTGGAGCGCCTTGCGGCTCGTGTTGAGATAGGCGATGAACTCCCTCAGCCCGCCCCTCGCGAGGAAGAGCTCGACCTTCTTCGATCCGGGCGCTCGTCCGTGATGGTGATGCTGATGCCCTTGTTCAGAAACGAGAGCTCGCGGAGTCGCGACGCAAGCGTGTCGTACTGGTACTCGAGCTCCGTGAAGATCGACGTGTCGGGCTTGAACCAGATCGTGGTGCCGGTCTCCGCCTTCGGCAGCTTGCGTAGCACCTTGAGCTTCGTGGTGGTGTCGCCGCGCTCGAAATCCATGTAGTACTCCTGCCCATCGCGCCGCACCCACACCTTCAGCTTCTCGGACAACGCGTTCACGACCGAGACGCCGACTCCGTGCAGCCCGCCCGACACCTTGTAGCTGGTCTTGTCGAACTTGCCGCCGGCGTGCAGCACCGTGAGCGCGAGCTCGACTCCCGGGATCTTTTCGACGGGATGGATGTCGACGGGAATTCCGCGTCCGTCATCGACGACGGTGATCGAATTGTCCGCGTGAATCGTGACTTCGATGTGCGTCGCGAATCCCGCGAGTGCTTCGTCGATCGAGTTGTCTACGACCTCATAAACCAGGTGATGGAGACCGCGCTCCGATGTCGATCCGATGTACATCCCGGGGCGTTTGCGAACGGCTTCGAGCCCTTTGAGCACCTGAATTTGACCGGCGTCGTACTGCGTCGGCTGAGTCGTAGTCTTCGCCATGAGCACCTTGTCCACGTGATGAAACCAAGTCCCGAATAAAAGCCGAATCGCGACTGCGCCTCAGCCTTCTTAATTTACTCCAAATTCGTTCCAATTCAAGCAGTTAGCCCATGAGGCGCCAGTGGATTTTGGCGACCTTTCCCGAAGTCCGTCCCGCGTTGATCGCGACCAGGAGTTGAGGCTCCATCAACGAGAGCTCGCTCATCCATGAGCTCGTCTTCACGGCCACGAAAAGCGTCCCATCGCGCGTGATCATGATCGGCTCAGTCACCGCCGAAATTTGCGGACCGACGAGCGTCGGCCACTCGGGAACGACGCGCGCCTGATCGACACGCCCACCCTGCTTCGTGGTCGACATGAAGCTCGCCAGCACGTCCGACATCTTCTCGGGCTTCTTCGACGGACGTCTCACGCGTCGCTGCGTGTGAGCGCGCCGGCATCCACCTGCCAGCGCTCGAGCCGCGTGAATGCCTCCGGGATGTCGGCGTCGCGGGGCACGGCGACGATCGTCTGCCCGCGCTCCTCCTGCGACAGCAATCTCAGAATGCGCGCCGCGCGCCGCGCGTCGAGCTCCGCGAACGGATCGTCCAGAAGCACGAGCGGCTCCGCGCGCGTCGCCTCGCGAAGCGTTGCCGCCTCGAGCAGGCGCAGCGCGATCGCCGCGGTGCGCTGCTGCCCTGCCGAGCCGTAGGTGCGCAGCTCGCGCGCCTCCAGCGACAGGTCGAGATCGTCGCGGTGCGGGCCCGCGTGCGTGATCCCGCGCTTCACATCGATCGGCCGCTTTTTCTCGAGCGCCGCGAGCAGCGCCTCCTCGGCATCTGCGCGCGTCGCGTCGAGCGCGCTCGCGTAGCGCATTGTCGCGGCGCCTCGCTCCCCAATCGCCTCGCAGCGCGACGAGTACTGCTCCGCGTACGTCCTCGCCCACTCCTGCCGCGCGTTGAACAGAATCGCGCCGTTTGCGGCGAGCGCGGGCTCCCACACCGCGGCGCACGCCTCGCGTGCCGCGTGGTTCAACCGCACTTCGCGCATCGCCGCGTTGCGCCGCGCGAGCGCGCCGCGATAGCGCTGAAGCGCCACGAGGTACGGACGCGAGCTGAGCGCGAGCATCACATCGAGAAAGCGCCGGCGCTCCACCGGCGCGCCCCCCACCAGCACGGCATCGCGCGGCGAGAAGATCACCGCGGGGAAGGCGCCGAGCGCGTCGGCCATGCGCTCGGGCTCCGCGCCGTCGAGCATGATCTTCTTGCGGCGACCCAGCCGGTCGAAGCCCACCGACACATCGTGTGCTCGCGCGCCCTCGATCGTCGCCGCGAGATGAAAGCCGGTCTCTCCGAACGTGACCAGCTCCGCATCCTGCGCGCCGCGCAGCGACCGGAGCAACCGGAGATAGTAGATCGCCTCGAGAAAATTCGTTTTCCCCTGGCCGTTCTCGCCAACCAGCGCGATCCCCGCCGCGGGCAGCTCGATCTCCGCGCGCCTGAGATTCCGGAAGGCGCGAATCGAGAGGCGCCGGAGGGCACTGTGCGCCACCGGATACTCCGCGATCGCGCCCGCTGCCGCTGTCACGCGCCCTTGAACGCCGCGGGACGCTTCTCGAGAAATGCGCTCATTCCCTCGCGCATGTCCGAGGTCGTCGCGATGAGCCCGAAGTGATTCGCCTCGATGACGAGCCCTTCCTCGAGCGTCGTGTCGAGCCCGCGATTGACCGCCTCGATGCAGAACGCCACCGCGATCGGACCGTTCGCCAGTATCTGCTTCATCATCGCCTCCGCCGCGCCGAGCAGCTCCGCCGCCGGCACCACCTTGTTCACGAGTCCGATGCGATACGCCTCCGCCGCATCCGTCATCTCGGCCGTGAGCATGAGCTGCAGCGCGCGTCCCTTGCCGATGAGCCGCGGCAGGCGCTGCGTGCCGCCGTAGCCGGGCCCGATGCCGAGCTTCACTTCGGGGAGCCCCATCTTCGCGTTCTCGGACGCGATGCGAATGTGACACGCGAGCGCGAGCTCGAGCCCACCGCCCAGCGCGAAGCCGTTGACGGCGGCGATCACCGGCTTCGGCGACTGCTCGAATTTCGAGAACGTGCGCTGCCCGACCATCGCGCGCGTTCGGCCGTCGAGCGACCCCTGCGTGGCGAGCTGCGATATGTCCGCGCCGGCGACAAACGCCTTCGCGCCGGCGCCGGTGACGATCGCGCCTCCGACGTCCTTCCGGCTGATGACTTCCTCGATCGCCTGCCCCAGCTCGGCGATCGTCGTGTCGTCGAGCGCGTTGAGCTTGTCGGGGCGATTGATCGTGATCGTGGCGATGCGATCGCGAACGTCGAACGTGAGATTGGTGTAAGACATAGGCGGGGTGAAAAGGAGCGCGAAGGAGCGGCCTTCAGCTCCCGAAATCTATACCGTCGGACTGCTTCTTGCTTTCCGTGCGAGGGCTATGGGCACACAGTGGATCACGCGTCGCGGAGGCAAGCGCGCGGGCTTTACGTACGAGAATTCCAAGGGGCGAGTCGTGCGCGACAGGAAGCAGCTCGCGCGCATCGACGCGATGAAAATCCCGCCGGCGTGGCGCGAGGTGCACATTGCCGCGAGCTCGCGTCCCGCCATCCAGGCGTGGGGTTTCGACGCGAAGGGGCGCAAGCAATACCGCTATCACGAGCGCGCCGTCGCCGCGCGCGAACAGCGCAAGTACTATCGTGTACGCCGGCTCGCGCGCGACCTGCCGCGCATTCGGGAGTCGCTCTACGCCGAGATCGCCAATGGAACGGAGCTCACGCGGGACCGCGTTGGGGCCGCCGTCGTGCGGCTCATCAGCAAGGGGTTTTTTCGCGTAGGGAGCGAGCGATACGCGCGCGAGAATCACACCTTCGGCATCTCGTCGCTGCACAAGCGCCACGTGCACATTGAGGGGAACGCAATCGTCTTCGACTTCAAGGGGAAGTCGAACAGGCAACAGCGGATCGTCGTCGTCGATCGCGCGCTCGCGAAGATCATGCGCGCGATGCTGCGTTCGCCCGGCACGAAGCTCTTTCGCTACACCGACGGCGCCGCGTGGAAGAATCTGACCGAGCGCGACGTGAACGACTACGTCCGCCGCCTCACGAGCGTGCGCTACACGGCGAAGGACTTTCGCACCTGGGGCGGCACCGTGCGCGTCGCCACGGTCCTTTCCGATCTCGGCGCACCCGCCAGCGATCGCGAGGCGAAGAAGAATGTCGTGCTCGCAATACGCCTCGTGAGCGCCGAGCTTGGCAATACGCCGGCGATCTGTCGCTCCTCGTACGTGCATCCGATCGTGCTCGCGCGCTATCTCGATCATGGCGAGACGATTCTTCCCCGTGCTTCGGGGAAGACGGCGGGCGGACACTATCCCGAGGAGCGGGCGCTCATTCGCTTTCTCGACGAGCACTTTCCCGAACGCCGCCGGCGCGTGCGGGCCGAAGACAAGGTGGCGGCGTAGCCGGGCCAACTTAGCTTTCGCGTCATGAAGTCCGTACTCGCCATCGATTCCGGCACCACCGGCGCCACCTGTCTCGTCATCGCCGCCAACGGTCGTGTGCTGGGACGCGGCTATCGCGAGATCCCGCAGCACTATCCCGAGCCGGGACAAGTCGAGCACGAGCCGCTCGACATTCTGAACTGCACGCTCGACGCCGCGCGCGAGGCGCTTGGCGCTTCGGGCGTCGCTCCGACGGCGATCGGCATCACGAACCAGCGCGAGACGGTGGTGCTCTGGAATCGACACACGGGCGCGCCGGTTGGCCGCGCGATCGTGTGGCAGGATCGTCGCACGGCCGCGCGCTGCGCTGCGCTGGCGCCGTACGCGGAGGACATCGCCGAACGGACCGGGCTGCTGCCGGATCCGTACTTCTCCGCGACCAAGCTCGAATGGCTGCTCGCGCACGAGCACATCGCGCGCATGGCGCGGGATGGCTCGCTGGCCGCCGGGACGGTCGATACGTGGCTGATCTGGAATCTCACCGGCGGCGCCGTGCATGCCACCGATCCAACGAACGCATCGCGCACGATGCTCTACCACATTGGCGACCTCGCGTGGAGCGAATATCTGCTCGAGCTGTTCGGCGTTCCGCGCGCGATTCTTCCCGACGTGCGCGCATCGAGCGGCGACTTCGGGCTTGCGCGGGGATCTCTGCTCGGGCTCGCGCGCGATATCCCGATCACGGGCGTTGCCGGCGACCAGCAGGCCGCGCTGTTCGGGCAGGGATGCTGGGCGTCGGGGCAGGGGAAAAACACCTACGGCACCGGCGCGTTTCTACTGCTCAACACCGGCATGGAGATCGGCGAGCCAGGCGGCGGGCTGCTCACCACCGTCGCGTGTGATGCGAATGGCGGTCCCGCGTACGCGCTCGAGGGAGCGATCTTCGTCGCCGGCGCCGCCGTGCAGTGGCTGCGCGACGGACTCGGCATCATCGCCACGGCGGCCGAAACGCAGGCGCTCGCGCAGCAGCTCGAGTCGAACGACGGCGTCTACTTCGTTCCTGCGCTCACGGGACTCGGCGCACCGCATTGGGAGCCCGAGGCGCGCGGCACGATCGTCGGACTGACGCGCGGCACGACTCGCGCGCATCTGGCGCGCGCAGCGCTCGAGTCGATGGCGTACGCCACGGCGGATGTGCTCGAGGTGATGCAGCAGCGCGGGCACTGCACCTTCGAGCGGCTGCGAGTGGATGGGGGAGCAACGGCGAACGAGTGGCTGATGCAGTTCCAGGCGGACGTGCTCGGTGTTCCGGTGGAACGACCCGACATGGCGGAGACGACCGCGCTCGGCGCAGCCGGATTGGCGGGTATCGCCGCGGGTGTGTGGCCCGACGCACACGCCTTTCTCGGCACACGCACCTTTCGCTCGTTCGTTCCCGGCCCGAACGCGGGCGAGGCGCGCGCCGCACGCGAGGGGTGGGCCCGCGCGGTGCGCGCCGCGCTGTCGTGGGGGCGCGACCGCAGATGACGCGCTCCGCGCTGGCGCGAAAGCTCGACGCGCACTGCGCCGCGCTCGCCGTGTGCCGGCAGTGCGCGCTCGAGGACCCCCGTGTTGTGCCGATCCTGTCCCCGGCGCGGGCGCCGCGCGTGATGCTCATCGGTCAGGCGCCCGGACAGGTCGAGACGGGCGAGGGAGAACGCCGAGCGTTCGCGGGGCGCGCAGGGAAGACGATGTTTCGCTGGCTCGCTCGCATTGGCGTCGACGAGGCGACGTTCCGCACTCGAGTCTATATCGCCGCCGTCACGCGCTGCTATCCCGGCCCGCATCCATTGGGGCGCGGCGACCGCGTGCCATCGAAGCTCGAACAGGCGCGGTGCGGCGCGTGGCTCGAGGCGGAGCTCGAGATCATACGTCCCAGGTTGTTGATTCCGGTGGGCAAGCTCGCGATCGAGAAATTTCTTCCCTCGGCGCCACTGGACCAGCTCATTGGGAGGGTGCACGAGGTCGACCACGCGGGCGGCCATTCGCGCGTCATCCCGCTGCCGCATCCCTCGGGGGCGAGCAGTTGGGTGAATCTGCCGCGCAATCGCGAGCTGCTCGAGGGCGCGCTCGACCTCGTCGGCGTCGAGCTGGCGGCCATTTGGGGCGCGAGCGCGATGCGCAGGAGCGCCTGATGCGCGGGCTCGTGCTGGTCATTGGATTGCACGCCGGGGCGGCCGATCACTGGTTCGGTGCGGACAAAGTTAAACACTTCTTCATGTCCGCTTTCGTCGAAAGCATTACCTATAGCGCGTTGCGAACGGCAAACGTGCGACACGATCCGGCGCTCATTGCCGCATCGGCTGTCACGCTCGGCGCGGGGGTTGGAAAGGAGCTTTACGATCATCATTCGTACGGACTCTTCAGCGTGAAGGATTTGACATGGGACGTCGCGGGAAACGCCGCGGCGATGGCACTGCTCGCGCATACCCGGTGAGGCGCTCACACGGGTTTTTGTACTACTGAAGGGTGGCGCCGAGCCCTATATTGGACCTGCTCGCGGAACCGATGGAACGGCAACCTTTCCCAGGGCCATTCATGACCGACTCCGCCAACGGGGATGTGATGTCTGCAGGCACCGACGACCGACGCACGAACGAGGTTCTGCGTTCACTCGTGAGCGAGATGCTCGAGCGCGTGCGTGAAGTGACCCGCAGAACATTGGCCTGGAGCGCAGAGGAGCGAGCGCAGGCGGAGGCGGAGCTCGAAGCGATCATGGCGCACGTGCGCCGCGAGGCCACGACGGAACGGAAGGAAGATTGATTTCCGGGAGTGCGGAGGCGACGAATGAAGGCGCGAAATAAATTTCTACTCGGCGGAGCGGTGATTCTGGGTGTAGCCGCCTATCTGATGGTCACGTCGATTCGCCAGACCGGCGTGTACTACCTCACGCCCACCGAGCTCTCGACGAAGATCTCGGCCGATCCTTCCTTCTACGAGACCGGTGTGAAGGTGGGCGCGCGCGTCGTTCCCGGCTCGATCGTACGCGATCAATCGGGGCGCTCCATGACGTTTTCGGTCACGGATGGCGCGCACATTTACCCGGTCTCGTACCGCGGACTGCCCCCCGACACGTTCACCGACGGCGTCGACGTCGTGCTCGAGGGAAGGCTGGCGCACGACGGCACCTTTCGCGCGACGACCGTGCTGGCCAAGTGCGCGTCGCGCTATGAAAACGCTCCGGAGAAATATCGCAGCGTGCCCGGTTACACGTCGGCGCCTGCGGCCGCCCACTCATGATCCTGATCGGTGAGCTCTCGCTCTGGGTCGCGCTGCTCATGGCGACTTGGGGAACAGCGGTCGGCTTTGCTGGCGGGCATTACCGGCGCCCCGAACTAATCGCGAGCGCCGAGCGCGCGTCGTACGCGACATTCGGCTTTTTGCTGCTGGCGGCGCTCGGACTCTGGACGGCGCTCGTGCACTCCGATTTTTCCTTCCGCTACGTCGCCTCGTACACGAGCGCCAACCTCCCGTCGATCTACAAGGTCACCGCCTTCTGGGCGGGACAGTCGGGTTCGTTGCTGCTGTGGGCATTCATCCTCTCTGGCTACTCCGCGATTGCTGTGTGGACGAATCGCTCGCGCAACCGCGAGTTGATGCCGTACGTCACCGCGACGCTCTCGGCGATCACGCTCTTTTTCGTGGCCACGCTCTGCTTCGGATCGAATCCGTACGCGCGACTCGACTGGATTCCGCCCGACGGCACCGGACTCAATCCGCAGCTGCAGAATCCGGGGATGGCGATCCATCCGCCTAATCTCTATCTCGGGTACATCGGCACGGCCGTTCCATTCGCCTTCGCGATCGCGGCCCTGATCACGCGACGACTCGACGCCGGCTGGCTCGCCGCGGTGCGACGCTGGACGCTGGTCTCGTGGTTCTTCAACACCACGGGAATCATCCTCGGCATGTGGTGGGCGTATGTCGAGCTCGGCTGGGGCGGCTACTGGGCGTGGGATCCGGTCGAGAACGCGTCGTTTTTGCCGTGGCTCGTGAACACGGCCTTCCTGCACTCCATCATGGTGCAGGAAAAGCGCGGGATGCTTCGAAAGTGGAACGTCACGCTCGTCGTGTCGGCGTTCCTGCTCGCCATCCTCGGCACCTTCATCACGCGCAGCGGGATCATCTCCAGCGTGCACTCGTTCGCGCAATCGAACGTGGGCTACTGGTTCCTCGGTTTTCTGGTCATCTCGATCGCCGTGACCGTGTACCTCGTCGCGACACGGCTGAACGATCTGGAGGCGAAGGCGGAGCTCGAGAGCCTCGTGAGCCGCGAGGCGAGCTTCCTCTTCAATAACCTGCTACTCGTGGGTATCGCCTTCGCGGTGCTGTGGGGAACGCTCTTCCCGATTCTCAGCGAGGCGGTGACGAACAACAAGATCACGGTCGGTCCGCCGTTCTTCAACAAGGTGAACATCCCGCTCGGCCTCGCGCTCCTCGCGCTCACGGGGATCGGTCCACTGATCGCGTGGCGACGCGCCTCCGCGGAGAATCTGAAGCGCCAGTTCACGGGTCCGCTGCTCGCGGGAATCACCGCCGGCGCGGCGCTCTTCGCGCTCGGCATGCGCGACTTCGGTGCACTCGTCGCGTATACGCTGTGCGGATTCGTGAGTGGAACGATCATACAGGAATTCTGGAAGGGCGTTGGAGCACGCCGCCGGATGTACGGGGAGAATCCGGTGATGGCGCTTGTGCGGCTCGTCGCGCGCAATCGCCGCCGTTACGGCGGGTACATCGTGCACGTGGGCATCGTGATTCTGTTCGCTGCCTTCGCCGGGCTCGCGTTCAAGGAGGAGTTCGACGTCACGCTGAAGGGCGGCGAGAAGTACGAGGCGACGGACCCCTATGGCAACCAGTGGCGCTTCGTCAGCCAGGGCGTGTCGCGCTACGACGAGCTCAATCGCCAGACCACCGCGGTGCTGCTCGATGCATACCGCAACGGCACAGCGGGTGGGCGTCATCAAGACGGAGAAGCGCCAGTACACCGATAGCCGTGGCGTGCCGACGTTCCAGCCGGCCACGGAGGTCGGCATCATGGAAGGGGTTCGCGAGGATGTGTACGTCGTTCTTGCCGGCGTGATCGGCGAAGACACGGCGGAGATGCGTATCACCTTCAATCCGCTCGTGTGGTGGGTGTGGTACGGCGGATTGATCATGGCGATTGGCGGACTGATCGTGATGTGGCCTCAGGCCGAGCGACGGCGCGCGCAGGCGGGCTACTCCACGGTTCTTCAGCCGGCGGAGCAGCACACATGACCGACGCGACGATGAGCCGGCGCCGCTTCCTCGCTGCCTCCGCCGCCGGCGCGGCAACGCTGCTGATCGCTGGTACGTCGCGCGCGCAGCAGGAAGAAGGGCAGGTGAACACCGGCGCCGCCAACGCCCCGATGGAGAGCGATCGCTACAAGCCGGTGCAGCTCCCCGCGAAGGGCGCGCCCGTGATGGATCAGGCGAAGCGCGACGAGCTCGAGCACCACATCCACTGCCAGTGTGGATGCAATCTCGATGTCTATACCTGTCGCACGACGGACTTCTCGTGCGAGGTTTCGCCGGCAATGCACAAGGATGTGATGGCGCTCGTGGCCGGCGGCTACTCCGCGCCCGAGATCATCGCGGCGTTCACGAAGGTGTACGGTGACCGCGTGCTGATGGCGCCGCCGTCCTCCGGCTTCGATCTCGCCGCGTGGATCACCCCGTTCGTCGCGCTTTCGGCGGGGATCGCGCTCGTGCTCGTGGTGTTGCGGCGACTTCGCGCGCCCGCGGTCGCGCCGGCCACGTCAACCGCGTCGGCCGATGCGACGCCCGCGGAGCAGGCGCGCCTCGACGCGCTCGTGCGCAGCGACGATCGGTGACGCCGCTCATCGTCGGCGCATTGCTCGCGGTGACGGCGCTGGTGGTCGTGCTCTACCCGCTGTTCGATGATCTCGCCCTGCCGAAGCGCGGCGGGCGCGCGCGCGACGCGACTGTGCCGAGCGTGGAGGCGGTGCAGGCGCTGCGCGAGATCGAGTTCGATCGCGAGACCGGCAAGCTCTCCGACAACGACTATAGCGCGCTCAAGACGCGCTACACGCGTGAGGCAGTGGCCGCCTTTCGCGATGAAGAGACCGGGCTTTCGGGACCTGGAGGCGATGCGGCCGAGGCCGTGATTCTACAGTACCGTAAGCACCAGTCGGGGTGCGCGGTGTGCGGCCCGCGCCCGGAACCGGACGCGATCTACTGCTCGACCTGCGGGCGCTATCTCGCCGCCGCCTGCGCGCACTGCCATACCGCGATCAGCGAGATTGGCGCGCGGTACTGCGGAAGCTGCGGCGTGTCGCTCGCTGCCTAGGCGAGCAACACTCGCCCTTACAGCTCGAGTCGCTCCAGGCGCCGCAACGCCACCTGCAGCGGAATGAACGTGCAGGCCAGGCAGAGCAACCCCGCGAGCCCAAAGCCGAAGTACATGTCGACAGGGTTTGGCGCCCCGCCGAACGCTTCGGCTGTCAGATATCCGTACACCGGTCGTGCCTCGAGCAGCACCACACCGCCGACGAGTCCCGCCGAGACCATCATGAACACGAGGCCGCCGAACGACGTCGGAATCTGCGCGGCGTTCTCGGTGTCGTACTGCGGGAACACGGCGCCGAGTCCGAGCGCGAGTCCGCCGATGGCGAAAGTGAGGAGCACGATGGTGAAGATCGACACGGCGAAGATGAACTGCGTCACCTCGAGCATCGCGTCCGTGATGCCGACGATGCCCACGGCGAGCACGAGGAGCGGCAGCGTGCCGATCCAGAACTTCGACCAGAGCAGCGAGCGCATTGGCAACGGGCTGGACTTGAGCAACCAGAGCGTGCGCCCCTCCACGCTCACTGCGGGGAAGATGAAGCGCGCGGCGACCGACGCGAGCACGAAACCAGCGAGCCCGAGATTCAGAAAGGGGACGGTATTCACGAGGAACGTCGTGATCCCCGCGCCGCTCAACGGCAGGAACTTGACGTTGAACACGTAGACGATCACCAGCACGGCGAGCAGGATGAGTTGCGACCACTGCGTCGTGTCGCGGAAGAAGACACGGATCTCCTTCATCACCAGCTCGCGCCGCAGGATGCCGAACGGTTGGAGCAGGAAGTGGCCCGTGCGCCGCAGGATGCGCCCGCGAACCCAGCGTTGCGTGCTTTCCTGGGCCTTGGTGAAGCCCGCCGTGTAGAGCTTCTGGTGCAGCAGGGCACCCATCACGATGGCGGCGCCCGCCGTCGACCACAGGAGATAGAGGGCGAGCCAGTCCGTGTTCCCGTCGAGCGACGACATGATCGTGCGCTGTACCCACTCGCTCGGCAAATACGGCGCGGTTGGCGTGCGCAGCAGCGCAATGAAGTCGACGAGCGACTGCAACCCTTCCGGGCGCGCGAACTTCTCTGGGCGCAGCAACCGTACGAGCAGGACGACGCTCGCCCCGGTGAACACCGCGACGACGCTGAGAATGTCCTTCGTGCGGCGCGCTGGAAATGCGTTCACCAGCAGAATCACGATCGCGCCGCCGGCGACCGCCGGAATGATCAGAAAGGGAATGAATGTCGCGACCGCGATGAACGGAAAGAGCAGCCCGCCGCGATACACCATTCCGTATGCCGCGAAAATCGGCACGGCCATCAGCGCGATCATCCAGCTCGAGTGCAGCATCGACTCGGTGAGCTTCGCGGCGTAGAGCGTCAGCCAGTTCACCGGCGCCGACACGAGCAGCTCGAGATCCTTCGCGAGGAAAAACGTCGACAGCGCGGTGATGATGTTCGAGAGCAGCAGGATCATGAAAAAGCTGATGAACACCAGCCCCAGCACCTTGCCCGCGAGCAGCGCGCCCGATCTCCGGCGTGTTGCGAAACACCGTGAGCACGCGCGCCAGCACGAAGAGTACGAAGCTCCAGAACAGCAGTCCGATTCCCGCGACGAGCGTCCATCGCCATCCGTGGCTTTTCTCGCCCGTGCGCGCGGCGCGACTCACCGCCGTCAGGATCTTCGGCTGCAGCAGGTGGCCGTAGGACGGATTTGGCTTCTTCCCCCGCTGCGCCGGATCCGTCGTGCCTTCCATCACCGAGACGATGGCTTGCCGTCCCGAGACTCGGGGCGGTCCCGTCACCTCGGCGCTGGTGGGTCGCGGACCGGTGACGCTCTCACGCATCGAGAACCTCGACCAGCTCTCGCGCCGCGTTCTCGCCCGTGAGTCGAAGGAACAGTTCCTCGAGACCCTTCGCGCCCGCGCCGACGCTCTGATAGAGCTCGTCCATCGTTCCGGCCGCGCGAATGCGCCCGCCCTGGATGATCGCGACGCGATCGCAAACCGATTCCGCGACCTCGAGCGTGTGTGTCGACATCATGATCGTGTGGCCGCGCTTCGTGTATTCCTTGAAGAGATCCTTCAGTATGCGAGCGGCCTTCGGATCGAGCCCGACCATCGGCTCGTCCACGACGATGACCTTCGGCTTGTGCAGAAACGCGCTCGAGATGATCAGTTTCTGCCGCATCCCGTGGCTGTAGCTCTCGACGAGCTCGTCGCGCCATTCGATCAGATCGAAGAGCGTCAACAGCTCCGTCATGCGACGCTCGATCACCGGGCCGTCCTGCCCGTAGAGCCCCGCGACGAATCGCAGAAACTCGGCGCCTGTGAGCTTCTCGTAAATGAATGGGCGGTCGGGGATATAGCCCAGCACGGCCTTCGCCGCGATCGGATCCTTGGCGACATCGATTCCGTTGATGTGCACCGTGCCCGCGGTCGGCCTGAGAATGCCGGCGATCATCCGCAGCGTCGTCGTCTTTCCGGCCCCGTTCGGCCCGAGAAACCCGAACAGCTGTCCGTGTGGCACGTCGAGATCGATCGCGTCCACGGCAGTGAAGGTGCCGTATTTCTTCGTCAACGATTTCAACTGGATCATGGGATCAACGGATGGTCGGAGTGTGTCGCTCTTTCTTCGCGGCGGCGTACTGCTTCGCCTCCAGCGTCCAGTTCAGGAATGACAGCTCGTACGCCGTGCGCTTCAACGTGAACGTGCCCATCGGCGCCGACTCGATCGCGCGCCCGCGCTGGTCGATCCAGCCACTGAGGAGCGTCGTGCCCTGCGGATCGAGCCGCCATCCGCGCACGGTGTCCTCGTGAGCGACGACCCACGTGTTGCGCTCCTCGTCCAACTTCGCGCTGTCCGGAATGACGAACAGCGACTCCGCGCCGACGGTGAGCTGGATGTCCTCGGGCGCGCCGGTGACGGGATCGAATATCGAGTACTTGTAGACGCGTCCTACGACGGGCCGCGCATTGAGGGCGAGCGCGAGTGGAACCGTGGTGGGCCAGAACACGGCGCGATGCACGGCGACGCTCGCCGTATCGGGATGCCTCTTGGCGGCACTGGTGACCAGTCTGAGCATCGTGTCCTGGCCAACTTTCCCGCTCACACGGTACGGTGCGTGATCGCCGCCCAGCTCGTAGGTGAACGAGGTGAGTCGCAGCCCCGGCGTCAGCGCCACGCGCGCGCGCGCGGCCAGACGGTCCCGCGCGCCCGAGTCCGGGGGATCGATGACGAGCACGTCGCGCATGCTGATCCCGGCCTGGCTCGTATCGATCGATGACGACGCCCATCCCACGCGCTCATCGCCGTTCATCACTTCGTAGTACGCCGTTCCCGGAACGACGAGCAGCGCGGCCTCCGTCATCTGCTCCGGCTCACCCACGAACATCTCGCGGCGCGCGAGCATTCCGAGCCCCGCGAGCCAGAGGACGATGATCGCCACCCCGAGCGCTTTCATGCTCGTCATGTGAGGCTCATGCGAGCGTCAACGACGTTTCGGAGTTGATCCACTTCAGATACTTCGCGAGGCCCGCCGTGACCGGGAGCGCGAGCAGCTCCGGCACCTTGTACGGATGGAGCTCGGCGAACGCGACCTCGAGCGATTCGACACGCGCGGCGCGCGTCTTCAGGAACACGATTACCTCGGATTCGTCGGCGATCCTCCCCTTCCAGCGGTACAGGGAGCGGACGCCGGGCACGATCTGTCCGCAGGCGATCAGTCGCCGTTCGAGCAGCGTCTTGATGAGACTGACGGCCTCATCTGCGCTGGCGACCGTGGTCATGACGACCAGGGCATCAGTGTGAGACATCTCGTGTGGTCGAGGGTAAGTGCGGACGTGGCCGCATCTAAGGACGATTCAGTCGCGGTTCAGCAAGCGCCCCCACGCGATGGCCGAAACGCCTGTCTTGTCATCCCCGCCGATGCCTGTGAAGTTACCGGGATGCCCGAAGAAAAGCTGATTGTGCGCGGCGCCCGCGAGCACAATCTTCGAAATATCGACGTCACGATCCCGAGGGACAGACTCACCGTCATCACCGGACTCTCAGGATCCGGGAAGTCGTCCCTCGCCTTCGACACGATCTACGCGGAAGGGCAGCGCCGGTACGTCGAGTCGCTGTCCGCATACGCGCGGCAGTTCCTGGGCCTGATGGAAAAGCCCGACGTCGACGCGATCGAGGGACTTTCGCCCGCCATCTCGATCGAGCAGAAGTCGGCCGGCCACAACCCGCGGTCGACTGTTGGCACGGTCACCGAAATCTACGACTACCTGCGACTCCTCTACGCGCGCGCCGGTACCCCGCACTGTCCCACGTGCGGTGAGCCCGTGCAGCGGCAGAGCGCTTCACAGATCGCCGACACCGTGCTCACGTGGCCCGAGGGGACGCGCGTGGAGGTTCTCGCGCCGCTCGTGCGTGGACGAAAGGGCGAGTTCAAGGACCTCTTCGAGATGGCGCGCAAGCAGGGCTTCGTGCGTGCGGTGGTCGATGGAAAGCCGGTCGAGCTCGCGTCCCCGCCCAAGCTGAGCAAGCAGCACAACCACAGCATCTCGGTGATCGTCGACCGGCTCGTCGCTCGCGCGGAGGATCGCGGCAGGCTCACCGACTCGCTCGAGACGGCGCTTCGCCTCGCCGATGGCATCGTCGACGTGCTGCGCCACGACCCGGGCGCGACGCAGCTCTTCTCCGAGCGCTATGGCTGCCCGACCTGCGGGCTCTCTCTCCCCGAGCTCGAGCCGCGCCAGTTCTCGTTCAACTCTCCGTTCGGCGCCTGCGCGCGCTGCGGCGGCCTCGGCGTGCAGAACGAAGTCTCCGAAGAGCTCATCCTCGGCGACGCGAGCGTGTCGATTCTCGAAGGCGTCATTCTCCCGTGGGGAGAGCCGAGCGGACATCTGCGCAAGACGATACTCCCGGCGCTGGCGAAGCAGTTCAAGTTCGACCTCAACGCACCGTGGGGAAATCTCACGGCGAAGACGCAGCAGCTGATCCTCTACGGCTCGTCCGGAAAGAAGACGAAGTTCCGCGTGGACACGGGCGCCACGCGCGGCGATTTCGAAAGCGCGTGGGAGGGTGTGCTCGCGAACGTGCAGCGCCGCTACAACGAGACCTCATCCGACGGTGTGCGCGAGGAGCTCGAGGAATTCATGATCGAGGCGCCGTGTCCCGTGTGCCACGGCCGTCGGCTCAAGGCCGAATCGCTCGCGGTCACGGTGAATGGTCTCAACATCGGCGAGGTCAGCGAGTTCCCGATCACCGAGGCGCTCGGCTTCTTCGAGAGCGTGCCCGTACGCGAGAACGGCCGTCCCGGTCTCGACAAGGACATCGCGGGTCCGATCCTCAAGGAGGTTCGCGAGCGTCTGCGCTTCCTCGTCGATGTGGGCCTCGACTATCTCACTCTCGGACGTGCCGCGGAATCGCTGTCGGGCGGCGAGGCGCAGCGCATCCGCCTTGCAACGCAAATCGGATCGCGGCTGGTGGGCGTGCTGTACATCCTCGACGAGCCATCGATCGGGCTGCACCAGCGCGACAACGCCCGGCTTCTCGCGACCCTTCGCCAGCTTCGCGATCTGGGGAACACGGTGATCGTGGTCGAGCACGATGAGGAGACGATGCGCGAGGCGGACTACCTCATCGACATGGGCCCGGGCGCCGGAAAGCACGGCGGGCTGATCGTCGCCGAGGGGTCGGTGGACGAGGTCATCGGGAACCCATCCTCGCTCACCGGGAAATATCTCAGTGGTGAGATGAGGATCGCGATCCCGAACCCGCGCCGGCAGTCCAGAAAGGGCTTTTCACTGCGGATCGAGGGCGCCAGAGCGCACAACCTGAAAAATCTCACTGCTGAGATACCGCTGGGGTTGTTCGTCGCGATCACGGGCGTATCCGGCTCCGGTAAATCGACGCTGATCGAGGACATCCTCCACAATCATCTCGCGCGCCATTTCTACCGCGCGCGCGTGATCCCCGGCGAGCACGATCGCATCACGGGGCTCGAGCACATCGACAAGGTCATCGACATCGACCAGAGTCCGATCGGCCGCACGCCCCGATCGAATCCCGCGACGTACACGGGACTCTTCACGCCCATCCGCGAGCTCTTCGCCGAGCTGCCGGATGCGAAGATCCGCGGCTACGGACCGGGGCGATTCTCGTTCAACGTGAAGGGTGGGCGCTGCGAGGCGTGCCAGGGCGACGGCCTCGTGAAGATCGAGATGCACTTCCTGCCCGATGTCTACGTGCCGTGCGAGGTCTGCAAGGGGAAGCGCTACAACCGCGAGACGCTCGAGGTGCGCTTCCGCGGCGCGAGCATCGCCGACGTGCTCGATATGACCGTCGAGGATGCCTGCGCCTTCTTCGAGAATCAGCCGCGCATCCGCCAAAAGCTCGAGACGCTCCTGGACGTCGGGCTTGGCTACGTGCATCTCGGGCCAGAGCGCGACGACGCTCTCCGGCGGCGAGGCGCAGCGCGTCAAGCTCGCGACCGAGCTCTCGAAGCGGGACACCGGTCGCACCTTCTACATCCTCGACGAGCCGACCACCGGGCTCCATTTCGAGGACGTGCGGTTGCTCCTCGAGGTGCTCCACCGTCTCGTGGAGAAGGGGAACACCGTTCTCGTCATCGAGCACAATCTCGACGTGATCAAGACTGCTGACTGGATCATCGATCTCGGACCCGAGGGCGGCGCGCGCGGTGGAAGCATCGTCGCGCAGGGAACGCCGGAGGAGGTCGCGCAGATTCCGGGGTCGCACACGGGCCACTATCTCCGACCCCTGCTGGCGCGACCGTCGCGGCAGAAGGCGGGGTAGCCGCATGGTCTCGTTGCTCGACATCATCGGTCCCGTCATGGTCGGCCCGTCGTCGTCGCACACGGCCGGCGCGTGTCGCATCGGACTGCTCGTGCGCGGCCTGGTGGGCGGAACGCCGGAGCGCGCGAAAATCGAGCTCCACGGCTCCTTCGCGCGAACCGGCGAGGGACACGGCACCGACAAGGCGCTCGCGGGCGGCCTGCTCGGCTTTCGTCCCGACGATGAGCGCCTGCGCGATGCGCTCGACATCATGGAGCGCGAGGGACTCGACTATCAGTTCGAGAAGACGACGCTCGCCGACGATGCGCACCCCAACAGCTGCCGGCTCACCGTCGAGCGCGCGGGACAGACCACCACCGTCGTCGGCGCCTCACTCGGCGCAGGACGGATACGCCTGAGCGAGATCGACGGATATCCCGTGGAGCTCACCGGCCATCTGCCGACGATCGTGCTCGTGGCGGCGGACCAGCCGGGCTCCGTCGCGCGCATCGCGGGCATCCTCGCCGAGAAGCAGGTGAACCTCGCGACGATGCGGCTCACGCGGAAGGAGCGCGGGGGCGATGCGTTCATGGTGATCGAGTGCGACGAGCCTCCGGGAAACGCCGCGCGCGACGCGATCGGCGACCTCGAGTGGGTGACGTGGGTGCGTGCGCTCGACAAGGTCGGGGGCTGAGCCGTGTACAAGTCGCTCGCCGAGGCGATTCGGGATGCGGAAGCGAGTGGGCGGACGCTCTCGGAGACCGCGCTCGCGCTCGAAAGCAAGGATCAGGGACGAACCGTCGCCGACATTCGGAGCTCGCTGCGGCGCGCGCTCGAGGTGATGCGCGGCGCTGTGGAGCGCGGTCTCGAGGGTGACCTCCGCTCCGCGTCGGGCCTCGTGGGCGGCGACGCCTTGCTCGTCGCGAAGTCGCACGCGGGCCCGCTGTCCAATACGCTGTTCAGCGATGTGCTCGCGCGCGCGCTCGCGGTGCAGGAAGTGAACGCCGCGATGGGCGTCATCGTCGCCGCACCCACGGCCGGCGGCGCCGGCGTGCTTCCGGCGGTACTCACCGGCCTTGCGCGCGACCGCCGGATCGCCGACGAGGCCGTCATCGATGCCCTCGCCACTGCAGGGCTCATCGGCGCGGTGGTAGCCGAGCGGGCGTCGCTCTCCGGCGCGGAGGGCGGATGCCAGGCGGAGACTGGCGCCGCCGCGGGAATGGCTGCCGGCGCCGCGACAGAGATGCTCGGCGGAACGTCCCTCGCAGGTCGGCCACGCGGTCGCGCTCACGCATGCAGGGAACGCTCGGCCTCGTCTGCGACCCGCTGGGCGGCCTGGTGGAGCTGCCGTGCGTCTTCCGCAACGCCACCGGCGCGGCGCTCGCCCTTGCCGGAATCGAGATGGCGCTCGCCGGCATCACCTTCGCGATTCCGGTGGACGAGGTGATCGACGTGATGGGCGAGATCGGCCGCAACATGGACGTCCGGTATCGCGAGACGGCCGGCGGCGGTCTCGCAGCAACGCCCACGGGCCGCCGGCTGGCGAAAGAACGCCTGGTGCAGATTCGGACGTCGCCGCGCTAGGCGCGCTGTCGCCCCCTCCTCTCCCGCGCTATCTTCTGTTGTGAGTGGTCGTTGCGACGCGAGGAAACTCGCGCGACGATCGGGCCGTAGTGTCAATCAGATACGCGATTATTCGGTTGTTCGATGATGACTGTTCACTGTTCCCCGACAGGTGCCGGCATGGTAACGAAAGAAGACCTGGAAGGCTTTCTCGATAAGCTCGAGGTCGACGGGGCCAGCCATTCCGAGATTCAGCCGGGCATGTGGGTGGTGCATCCGGGTGGCGTTCTCGATGCCGACGTCGTGGTGCACTACTCGCCTCCCGTGGTGCTGTTGCGTCTGAAGGTCATGGATCTTCCCCACGACGAGAGCTCGCTCGCCACGCTCTCCCGCAAGCTGCTGCAGTTCAACGCAACGGAGCTCGTGCACGGATCCTATGGCATCGAGGGCGACTCGATCGTCCTTACGGAAGCGATGGAGCTGTCGCATCTCGATTACGAAGAATTTCTTGCCGCGTACGAATCGATGACGTTGGCGCTCGTCTCGCATCTGCGGGAGCTTGCGCCATACCGCGAGGCACGCTGAGCCATGGGCATCTTCGACCGCCTCTCCACACTCCTCAAGTCCAACATCAACGATCTCATCTCCTCGGCGGAACACCCCGAGAAGATGCTGAATCAGATTTTGGTCGACATGCGGACGCAGCTCGCGAAGGCGAAGCAGCAGGTTGCCGCATCGATCGCCGATGAGAAGCGCCTGCACGACCAGGTCGACGCCGAGTTCAAGCAGGCGGCGGAATGGGAGCAGCGCGCGATGCTCGCGATTCGCGAGGGGCGCGACGATCTCGCGAAGTCGGCGCTGGTGCGGCAGAACGAGCACGGGATGCACGGCCAACAGCTCGAGGCCACGTGGAACCAGCACCGCGCTGAGACCGAGAAGCTCAAGAACTCGCTGCGCGACCTGAACGACAAGATCGAAGAGGCGAAGCGCAAGAAGAATCTGCTCATCGCGCGGGCGAAGCGCGCCGAAGCGCAGGCGCGCATTGCCGAGACGATGTCGTCGATGTCCGAGAAGTCCGCTTTCGAGGCGTTCTCGCGGATGGAAACGAAGATCGAGGACAACGAACGCCGGATGCTCGCGAACGTCGAGATCGACGAGGAGTTCAGCGGCGACAAGCTCGCGAGCGACTTCAAGGTGCTCGAGAAGGGCGCGGGCTCGGCGAGCGCGGACATGCAGCTGATCGCGCTGAAGCAGAAGATGGGAGTGCTGCCCGCGGGCGCGCCCTCATCGAACAAGCAGATCGGTGCCGGTAACTCGAACGAGGAAACCGTGCACGCCGAAATCGAGGATCCGGAAGAGCAGAAGAAGCTACCGTGACGGGCGCTGGCTCGGGGCGATACCGCATCGCCCCGGTGTTGATGGCGATCGTCCTCACCGTACTGCTGCTGCTGTTGCTGGGAGTGGGGGCGCATCTCTTCCTGCTCCTCTTCCTCGCCATACTCATCTCGCTCGCACTCGGCGCGCTGGCGGACTACGTCACGCGGCGCACGCGCCTGCCGCGCCGGTACGCCCTCGTCATCGCGATCCTGCTCGCGCTCGCGGTGATCACGGGCTTCATGTGGCTGATCGTGCCGGTGGTGATCGAGCAGACGCAGTCGCTCCTGGGCACGCTCCCTGACCGGCTCATTGCCTGGCAGCGTGGCATCGACGAGTCTGCCGCGCGCGTGACGGCGCTTCGCGGCGTGTACAAGCCGGGACAACTCCTCATCGCTGGGTACACGCAGCTGTCGTCGTCGCTGGGCGGGCTGTTCCCCAAGATCGTCGGCGTCGTGAACGTCATCATCGAAGTGCTGGTCGTGGGGATTCTCAGCATCTATCTCGCGAATCAGCCGGGACTCTATCGCGAGCTCCTGATCTCGCTCTTTCCGCCGGTGCACCGGGATCTCGTGCGCAGCGTTCTTGGCGATATCTCGCAGACGCTGCGCGCGTGGATTCTCGGCCAGCTCACCTCGATGTTTCTGCTGGGCGGACTCGCCGCGATCGGATTCTCGATTCTGCGCGTGCCGTACGCGCTGACCTTCGGGTTGTTCACCGGCCTGGTCGCCATCGTGCCGATCTTCGGCACGCTCATCTCGACGATCCTACCTGCGGCGTTCGTGCTCGGCGAAGGCGGCGCGGGACAGGCGTTGGCCGTGATCGGCTGGGGCGTCATCGTCCATCTGCTCGAGAGCAACGTCATCTCGCCGCTTGATCATGGCGCGACAGGTTCGGCTCGCGCCCGTGCTCACGATCATGGCGATTCTGCTCATGGGGCAGTTGCTCGGCGGCGTCGGGCTGCTCGTGGCGGTGCCTACGCTGGCCGTGCTCGACGTGATCGTCCGTCGCATCCTCATCGGCCGCGTATACGAAGGACAGGGTTTTCGGCGACTGCTGCGCAACAGCGCGCTCGTCGTTCGCGCGCCGCTTCCGGGCGCGGATGTTCTCGTCGGGACGCCGTCGGGAATCGACGTCATCACTTTGGCCGAGGCACGCGATCGCGCGCGCTCTGCCTGAACCTCAAATTCCATAAATGCCACGCGAACTTCGCTTCCTCGTCATCGCCGAAGGACAGTTCGGACCACTCACCTCCAAAACCGCAAACTCCTGCATCCGCTACACGCCCGAGCGGGTCGTGGCGGTCATCGACTCGCGCCGGGCAGGGCGAACAGCGCAGGACGTGCTCGGCTTCGGCGGCGACATTCCCGTGGTGGCTTCGGTAGCCGACGGGTTGCAGCGAAAGCCGACTGCGCTGCTGATCGGTGTGGCGCCGCAGGGCGGAAAGCTGCCGGACGAGTGGCGCGCGATGATTCTGGCGGCGATCGATGCGGGGCTCGAGGTGTGGAGCGGGCTGCACACGTTCATCGGCGCCGACCCCGAGTTCGCTGCGCGCGCCGCGAAGCGCAACGTCGAGATCCACGATCTCCGCCGTCCCCCCGCGCACCTGACCGTCGCGATGGGCCGCGTGCGCACGGTCGATGCGACCGTGGTGCTCACGGTCGGAACGGACTGCAACATTGGAAAGATGACGTCGGCGCTGCAGTTTCGGGACGGATTGAAGGCGCGCAATCGCGAGGTTCGGTTTGCGGGCACGGGGCAGACGGGCATTCTCATCGAGGGATGGGGAACCGCGGTCGACGCGGTGATCGCGGACTTCATCGCTGGCGCGGCGGAGCGTCTCGTGCTCGATGCGTCGAACGGCGCGGACATCGTGCTCGTGGAGGGGCAGGGATCGATCATCCATCCAGGCTACTCCGGCGTGACGCTCGGCCTGATGCACGGATCGCTGCCGAACGCGATGGTGATGTGCGCGCAGCCGTCGCGCGTGCACATTGGAAACAACCCGTGGATCAAGATTCCGCCGCTGCCGGAACTGATCCGCATGCACGAGATGCTCGTGCAGCATCTGCGGCCGGCGCCGGTGATCGCGGTGGCGCTGAACACGTACGACCTGTCCGTGCGCGCGGCGCGTGCGGCGATCGAGAAGACGCGCCGGCAGACGGGCCTTCCGACCACCGACGCGGTGCGCTTCGACGCGGAGCCGGTGGTAGAGGCGATCGATGCCTTCCATCGGAAGCGCGTGCGTGCGCTGGCGCGGAAGGCCGATGCCGCCGCCGCGCCGAGGAAGCGCGCGACGAAGCGGAAGTAGCGCTCTTCGCGGCGCGCGCCGCTTGATGGCGCTCGCATGAGATCGATGTCGGGCGGGTGGCGAGCGCGACGCATCGTGGTCTTGCAAACAGGATGGCGCGCCGCCGCGCGTCGTCCCGACCCAGCACCTGCGAATCGAGCACGTCGTGGCGCCGTGAACGCGCCGATGGCCGAACGCAGCCCGGAAGACGCACTGGTCTCGCATGTACCGTCGTGGCGCGTTCTCGAGGCGCGCCGGGCGCGTGCGCGGCGCACTTGGGCAGCGTCTCCCCGTGGTGGCGAACACCATTGGTCTGCATCGCGCGCACGTCGGTTCGGCGACCGGTTGACGCTAATCCGTCAGCAGTGCGCGCGGTGCGGTTCACGCGGGAGCACCACCCATGAAGCATCGCATGGCAGTCGCGGCGATCGCTGCCGCAGCACTCATTATCGGAGCGTGCGCCGATCGCGGCGACGGAACATCACGGCTGTTCACAGAGCCGGGAGGCGAGACTGGCAAGAGCGAGGCGCAAGTCAACTACGTCACGACGTCCAGCGCGTCCGTCGTCGACCCGCGCACGCACCGCCTCCAACCCGTGAGAGAGAGTGTGAAACGGTCCGCCGGTGTGACTGCGAGCATCGCGGCCAGCGGTACGGGATCACTACTGCTGGTCCCATTCGGAAGTCCCGGACTCGCGAAGACGTCCGGCTACTACGCAATGCGGTTCACCGACCAGTCGCTGCACAAGCACACGGTCATCCTCCTGTATTCGCTCTTTGGGGGACCACCAGCGGCGATGCAGCATTACATCAATGGATCGGTCGCGAGCACCACGACGTACTCGTGGCAGAAGACGTCCACGGGGTGGTTGCGGACGACCTCATTCACGAGGGCGATTCGTTCGGGCACGCTCATGGGCACGTACTCCACAACCACTACGGCGGTTCCTCCGAGCGGCGGGGGAGGACCTGCAATTCCGGTCCGGCTCGAGCATCAGCCCCAGCCGAACGGAGTGCAGCGCCTGTTGAATGGCGTGGCCTACAGCCTTGCATTCACCCTCGCGCCCCAGGATGCGAGCGCGCAAATCGTCTCGCCCGCGATCAACGCGTGCATGCAGGAATGGCTCAAGTACGCCGCCGCGGCTGGGGTGGTGGTGGGCATAGAGGCCGTGATCGCCGAAGCGCCGGTCCTCACGGCATTCCTGGCGGCGCAGCTCGCAACCGCCTTGGCGCTGCTCGGTGCTGCGGAAGATCTGCTGCTCAATTGTCTGATCGCAAATCAGCCCGGCACATTCATGTTCTTTGGCGGTGGGGGCGGGGGCGCCGGTACCGGGAGTGGTGGCGGGGATAGCGATTGTCTCGCAGGCTCATATGCGGCGCATTGCACCACTCCCTTCACGCTGTAGCGGGAGGCCGCATGACTTCTTCACAGGAACGCCGCGCCCTCGCAAGCTGGCTTCTCATTGGCGTCATCCTCGTGAGTCTCGCGCTCGCGACCTCGTGGGCGACACCGCTGAGGAGACTGATCCTACCGTCTGTGCCGCGGTTCGTGGTGATAGCGGCGACGCTCGTGGGAATGGCGCAGCTGGTACAGGGCATCGTGGTGGGATTCGGGCGGCGCGGCGGCTGGAGCGCCGCCGCGCTCCCGATGGCGCTCGGGATCAGCGCGCTGCTCATGGCGCTGTCGTTTCTCCCGGGTGATGCGGGTGCAACCCCGCGTTTACTTCCGCTCATTGGCGCCATGTTGTTCGCGGTCGGCGCCGGCGCGCTGCAACATCGCGCGAGCGAGCGGGAGGGGATCTGATCGTGGCCCGCGCGCATGCGCACGCCGGCGTGCGCGCGGGCAATCCCCGCGCATGACTGCTCTTTCGATCATCGAGCTCACGAAGTGCTTTCGGGTGGGCACCTCCGGATGCTCCGCCAGCGCGTCGGTGTTGCGCGGGGTGAATCTCGCGCTGTGGCCCGGCGAGATCGTCGCCGTTTGCGGCGCGCGCGGTAGCGGGACATCGACGCTCCTTCGCTGCGCTGCCGGTCTACTTCGCCCCGACTCGGGGCTGGTGCGCTGGTTCGACGCCCTGATCGCGCCGGGCAATCGCGTCACCTACGCGGCCGCATCGCGCGACGATCACGGTGGGATCGTGGATGGCGTGCTCCATGGGCGCCTCGAGCGCGCGCTCGCGTCAGGCGAACCGGATCCTTCTCATTGACGATCTTCATGCCGCGCGCGCGCTCGAGCGCCGACTCGTCGTCGAGATGCTTACGCGTTGCGCCGGGGCTGGCGCCGCCGTTCTGTTCGCGGCGAACGAGGAGCTCGCCGGCGAGCCATTCGTCTCGCGCGTCGTCACGCTCGAGAATGGCGCGCTGTTTCAGCGCAGAAAACGCTCGGCCGCGCGAATCGCTGACTCGTCGTTCGCTTCGCGAGCGCGCTCGAGCGCGCGTTCCACGTACGGACGCAGCTTGCGCTCTCCCCAGTAGTAGCCGGTCGCCACTTCGGCGCTCTCCGTATCCCCCTCGGCCGCGCCCTCGAGTAGCGCGAGCGCGGCGGCCTCGTCGAAGGCAGGATCGTCGCGATCCGGCAGCACGAACCGTCGGAGCGGCGAATCTCTGCCGCCGGAGTCCTCGTTCACGAATGCCCGGGACATGGTGTGCTGTGCTCCTGGTAAGGTCAGCCGCTACGCTGACTATTGTTTTGCGCCGTGGCGGAGATCGCCCGTACTGCGCTCACCGCGATTCCCCCGCCGCACTCGGCGAGATCACGATGTCCCAATGTTGCACCCGCGCATCGAACGATGTCAGCGCCGCCATTGCCTCCGGTTCCACCACGGCGCACTCAAGGTCGGCTCCCGCGAAGGCGCGAATCGCATCCCTCGACTCCCACGTCGTAATCACGAAGATGCCGACCTCGTCGCCGCGCTCCTGCCGCAAGAGCGTCGCCTCCACGAAGCCGTCGAGCGCCTTCAGCTCCGGCAAGATGTTGCCGTTGAAGTGCCCGATGTACGCATTCTGCTTGTCGAGCGTCGTGCGGCCGCTCCACGTTCGTGCAATCACATTTCACCTCGTACGCACAATGACGTTGCGCGCGCTCGCATATTTGTAGAGGCCCCAAACGTTGAATATGTGCACCGGGCCGCCTAGCTTCTCGCCTTCGTCAGCACCCGTGCCGATCACGCATTCAGGATGAGCATGCAGCTCTACAACACGCTCACCCGCCGCGTCGAGCCCTTCGCTCCCGCGGACGGAACGACCGTCAGGATGTACACGTGCGGGCCCACCGTGTACAACCCTGCCCACCTCGGCAACTTCCGCACCTTTCTGTTCGAGGATCTCCTGCGGCGCGTGCTCAGGCTGAATGGCTGGCAGGTGCTGCAGGTCATGAATCTCACCGACGTCGATGACAAGATCATCGCCCGCTCGGTCGCGCAGGGGAAGACGATTCGCGAGGTCACCGAGCCGGTCACCGAGATCTTTCATCGCGATCGCGAGTTTCTGCGAATCGAGAAGGCCGAGGTGTATCCGAAGGCGACGGATCACATCCCGGAGATGATCGCGCTGATCGAGCGTCTGATGGCGCGCGGGCTCGCGTACCAGGCCGAGGATGCGTCCGTGTACTTCGCGATTGCGCGCTTTCCGGGGTATGGGAAACTCTCGCGACTCGATACACGGCAGATTCGCGCGGGCGCGCGCGTCGCCGCCGACGACTACAACAAGGAAGACGTACGCGACTTTGCGCTGTGGAAGGCGGCGAAGCCGGAGGACGAGCAGACGGGTGCCGCGTGGGACTCGCCGTGGGGGCGCGGCCGCCCCGGCTGGCATCTCGAGTGCTCCGCGATGGCCAAGCGCTACCTGGGCGACACGCTCGACCTGCATGCCGGAGGCGTGGATCTCATCTTCCCGCACCACGAGGACGAGATCGCGCAGTCCGAAGGGGCGAACGGAGTGCCGTTCGCACGCATGTGGAGTCACGGGGAGTTTCTGCTCACCGACGGCGCGAAGATGGCAAAGCGCGTCGGCAATGTCGCCGGGGTGGAGGATATCCGCGCAAACGGGATCTCGGCCGCGGCAGTGCGCCATTTCGTGTTCTCGGTACACTATCGCAAGCAGCTGAATCTCGCCGAAGATTCGTTGGAGGCGTCCTCGAACGCCGTGCGGCGCGTCGGAGACTTTGCGGACCGGCTGGCGCGGGCGACCGGCGGCACCGCGAACATGTCGGCCATCGCGGAGCAGCTCGTGAGCTCCGCGACGGCGGCGCTTTTTCGATGATCTGAACGCACCGGAGGCCGTGGGCGCGCTGTTCGAGTTCATCCGAATGATCAACGCGGAGCTGGACGCGGGCGGGAGCGATGAGGCCGGGCTGGAGAGTGCGCGACGGGCGTTCGCGCTGGTGAACGGGGTACTCGATCTGGTGCCTGGCGAGCCAGAGATCGATAGCGCGCTGAGTGGGTGGGTGGAGGAGCGATTGGCGGCGAGGCGAGAGGCGCGTGGGCGGCGGGATTTTGCGGCGGCGGATGCGATTCGAGGCGAGCTCGACGGGAGGGGGATCGCGATCGAGGATACGCCTGAGGGGACGCGGTGGAAGAAGGTGCGGTAGCGAGAGATACGTGGCTGTCGTCGCGCTTGACGCACCCCCTCGATCTTGTTATTCTATGAGTCTTGCGCAAAAACGCCGTGCGCTGATTTGAGCTCACGCTGACGTAGCTCAATTGGCAGAGCACCTGATTTGTAATCAGGCGGTTGCGAGTTCGATTCTCGCCGTCAGCTCTGGTTGGGTGCACGGCCCGCTCGCGGTATCGGAATCACAGGCGTCAGATCGAGCGTCACGGTCGCTCGAGCGCGAACAAGGGTGGGGTACCCAAGCGGCCAACGGGAGCAGACTGTAAATCTGCCGGCTAACGCCTACGAAGGTTCGAATCCTTCCCCCACCATCGATCGGTGGTTGAATGGATGTGAGAGTGGCGCGACGGTCGGCAGCGAGAATGGCGAGAAAGAAAAAGAAATATTTTGGCGGGACGTGCCGGTTCTCTCGCGGGAGTAGCTCAGTTGGTAGAGCGCAAGCCTTCCAAGCTTGATGTCGCGGGTTCGAGCCCCGTCTCCCGCTTGCCGAACAATTGCTGGGAACTCGGGCGAATACGCGGGCGAAGTTGTGGGCGGCGCAATCAACGAGGGACATCGCTCGCGTAGCTCAGTTGGTAGAGCACACCCTTGGTAAGGGTGAGGTCACCGGTTCGATCCCGGTCGCGAGCTTGATGGCGGGACGCAGTGCACGAGTGGTGATGCGGGAGCACCAGACAGTCGCGATCAGAACGAACGTTTCAGAGCACCGCTTCACAGCACCGACAAACAATGCAGTTGAGTGTAGGGCGCGAGATCACACAGACGAGAGCGAGTGATGGCTAAGGCGAAATTTGAGCGAACGAAGCCGCACGTGAACGTGGGGACGATCGGGCACGTGGATCACGGCAAGACGACGCTGACGGCGGCGATCACGCTGATCCAGTCGACGAAGGGGTTGGCGCAGAAGGTCGACTTCAATCAGATCGACAAGGCGCCGGAAGAGCGCGAGCGCGGGATCACGATCGCGACGGCGCACGTGGAGTACGAGTCGGACAAGCGGCACTACGCGCACGTCGACTGCCCGGGGCACGCGGACTACGTGAAGAACATGATCACCGGGGCGGCGCAGATGGATGGGGCGATTCTGGTGGTGTCGGCGGCGGACGGGCCGATGCCGCAGACGCGCGAGCACATCCTGTTGGCGCGCCAGGTGAACGTGCCGTTCATCATCGTGTTCATGAACAAGTGCGACATGGTGGATGATCCGGAGCTGTTGGATCTGGTGGAGCTCGAAGTGCGGGAGCTGCTGTCGGTCTACCAGTTTCCGGGCGACGACACGCCGATCATCCGGGGCTCGGCGCTGAAGGCGCTGGAGTCGGGGGATGGGAACAGCGAGTGGGGGAAGAAGATCGGGGAGCTGATGGAGGCGCTGGACACCTACATTCCGCAGCCGAAGCGGGAAGTGGACAAGCCGTTCCTGATGCCGGTGGAGGACGTGTTCTCGATCACGGGCCGGGGCACGGTGGCGACGGGGCGGATCGAGCGCGGGGTGATCAAGGTGGGCGAGGAAGTGGCGCTCATCGGTTTCGGGAGTCGACAAGAAGACGGTGGTCACGGGTGTGGAGATGTTCCGGAAGCTGCTGGACGACGGCCAGGCGGGGGACAACGTCGGGCTGTTGCTGCGCGGGATCGCGAAGGAAGAGATCGAGCGTGGGATGGTGCTGGCGAAGGCGGGGACGATCACGCCGCACACGCACTATCTGGCGGAGGTGTACGTGTTGACGAAGGAGGAGGGCGGGCGGCATACGCCGTTCTTCAACGGGTACCGGCCGCAGTTCTACTTCCGGACGACGGATGTGACGGGGTCGGTGAAGCTGCCGGAAGGGACGGAGATGGTGATGCCGGGGGACAACATCCAGATGGAGATCGAGCTGATCACGCCGATCGCGATGGACGAGGGGCTGCGCTTCGCGATCCGCGAAGGGGGCCGCACCGTCGGCGCTGGCGTCGTCACCAAGATCATCAAGTAGTAGGCGGCTGGCACAGCGCAGGAGACGCCAATACGGCGTTTCTCTAGTAACGGAGAGGCCTGATGGCTCTCCAGGCCGGACTCGATCCGGCCGATCTCTTTAATCGTTGCCGAACATGCCTCGCGAAAAAATCATTCTTGCCTGCAGCGACTGCAAGAATCGCAATTACTTCACCGATAAGAACAAGCGTCTCCATCCGGAGCGCGTCGAGTGGAAGAAGTATTGCCCCCGCTGCAACTGCCACAAGCTCCACAAGGAAACGAAGTAAACGTGGCCACCGACGCGGTTCGTCATGGCTCGTGGCTGCAGACGCTTCGCGCGAACGTCGCCCGCACGGGACCGTTCCTGCGCGAAGTGCAGGTGGAGCTCAAGAAGGTCAGCTGGCCCGACAGGCGCCAGCTGATCGAGGCCACGCGTACGATCATCATCGTCGTGCTCGTGATCGCTGGACTCATCGCGATCATGGATCTGTTCTTCCAGGCCGTGATCGTCCAGTTCATTCCGTCGCTGTTCAAATGAGCACACTCGTGGAAGGGCATCGCTGGTACGCGATCCAGACGACCGCGGGACACGAGAACAAGGTGCGCTCGCTGATTCTGCGTCGCATCGAGTCCGATGCGCGGCCGGCCGAGGATCGTCCGATCCGCCAGGCGCTCGTGCCGACGCAGGAAGTGGTGGAGATCAAGAGCGGGCAAGAAGGTCAACGTCGAACGGAAGATCTATCCGGGCTACGTGCTGGTCGAGATGGTGATGAACCAGGAAACGCTGCACGACATCAACAGCATCCAGGGCGTCATCAAGTTCGTCGGACAGGAACGGCTCCCGCAGCCGCTTCGCGCCGATGAGGTCAATCGCCTCCTCGGGATCGCCGACGAGCGAGAGCAGGAAGAGCCGAAGGAAGAGATTCCGTTCATGGTCGGTCAGGCGGTCGCGATCACAGAAGGACCGTTCACCGATTTCAATGGCACCGTCGAGGAAGTGTTCGCCGACAAGGGAAAGGTTCGCGTGTCGGTGTCGCTCTTCGGACGGCCCACGAGTGTCGAGCTCGACTATCTGCAGCTGAAGGGCTACTGACGGCTTCGGATACGGGCGCGACAGGCACGACGTCGGCTACCACGACGACGATAAACACAAAGTGGGAGCTGGAACGGTGGGGCTGCGGTCGACGCGAGCGAGTGGCGCGCGTGACTTACCCCCACACAACGCGATAGGAAGGATCATGGCGAAGAAGGCAACGGGTTTTGTGAAGCTGCAGGTGCCGGCAGGCAAGGCGAATCCGGCTCCTCCGGTAGGAACGGCGCTCGGTCCGCACGGCATCAACATCATGGCGTTCTGCAAGGAGTTCAACGCTCGCACGCAGAATCAGGATGGGATCATCCTCCCAGTCGAGGTGACCATCTTCTCGGACAAGTCGTTCACGTTCATCCTGAAGACTCCGCCCGCCGCCGTGCTCCTCAAGAAGGAGGCCGGTCTCGAAAGGGCTCGGGAGTTCCGAACCGGACGAAGGTCGGCAAGGTCACGCGTGCGCAGCTCCGGAAGATCGCGATGATCAAGCTTCCCGACCTCAACACGGACAACATCGACTCGGCCATCGCGATGATCGCGGGCGCCGCGCGGTCGATGGGGATCGAGGTGACCGACTAATGCCAGATCACGGCAAGAAGTACGTCGACGCCGCCAAGAAGCGCACGGCACTGCAGGCGTATCAGGCGCGTCAGGCGATCGAGCTCGTGAAGAGCGCGGCGTTCGCGAAGTTCGACGAGACGGTCGAGATCGCGGTTCGCCTCGGTGTCGATCCGCGCCACGCCGATCAGGTCGTGCGCGGAACGGTCGTGCTCCCCGCCGGCACCGGAAAGTCGGTGCGCGTGGCGGTGATCGCGGTGGGCGAAAAGGCGCGCGAGGCCGAGGCTGCGGGCGCAGAGTTCGTGGGCATCGAGCTGATTCCGCGGATCAAGGAAGGATGGATGGACTTCGATGTCCTCATCTCCACGCCTGATCAGATGGGTCAGGTCGGACAGTTGGGACGCGTGCTCGGTCCTCGCGGTCTGATGCCGAACCCGAAGGCCGGCACCGTCACCTTCGACGTCGAGCGCGCGGTGCGCGAGATCAAGGCCGGAAAGATCGAGTTCCGCGTCGACAAGGGCGGAAACGTGCATGCGCCGATCGGCAAGGTTTCCTTCAGCGCCGATGCGCTGTCGTCGAACTTCGCCGCGTTCATGGATCAGATCATCCGCTCCAAGCCGTCCGCGTCCAAGGGCGTCTACGTGCAGAACGTGGCGATCTCGAGCACCATGGGGCCCGGCATCGCGATCGACATTACCCCGTACCGGTCCTAGACGATGAAGCGCAACGAGAAGGAGCAGCTCGTCACGGAGCTGACGGCGAAGATCACCGGTGCCACCGCGTTCTACTACACGGATTTCACCGGGCTGAACGTCAAGAAGATGACCGAGCTGCGCCGGCGCTTCCGCAAGGCGGGCGTCGAGTACGTGGTGATCAAGAACTCACTCGCGCTTCGCGCGGTGAACGAGTCGGGACTCGCGGGCTCGCGCCTGCGTGGGCCCACCGGCGTCGTGATCGGGAAGGATCCGGTCGCCGCCGCCAAGGTGTTGAACGACTTTGCGAAGGAAAACGAGCAGCGCCCATCGGTGAAGGGCGGCATGCTCAGCGGCAAGGAGATCAACACCGCGCAGGTGAAGCAGCTTGCCTCGCTCCCCTCTCGGGAGCAGATGCTCGCGGATCTCGGCGCAGGATTGCAGTCGCCGCTCAGCGCGTTCCTCGGTGCGCTCTCCGGTGTGCTCAGCACGTTTGCAGGAGCGATGGAAGCGCTGCGTCAACAGAAGGAAGGCGCCGAAAGCGCGTAACGGTTCCCAGGTGGATTGTCCGATACAACACGCCCCAGGAAACATCGAACACCTGGGATTGACTTAGGAGAGAGAGAACAAAAATGGCGAACACAACGTTGAGTCCAGACGAGATCCTCGAAGCAATCGGCAACATGTCGGTATTCGAGCTCGCCGGCCTGATCGAAACATTCAAGACCAAGTTCAACGTCACCATCGCGGCGGCTCCGGTTGCCGGTGCGGCGCCTGCGGGCGGCGGCGGTGCGGCGGCTCCTGCGGCCGAAGAGCAGACCGAGTTCACGGTCATGCTCAAGGAAGCGGGCGCGAAGAAGATCCAGGTGATCAAGGTCGTACGTGAGATCACCGGGCTCGGACTCAAGGAAGCGAAGGACCTCGTCGACGGCGCGCCGCAGGCGGTCAAGGCCGGCGTCAACAAGGATGAAGCGAATCAGATCAAAACCAAGCTCGAAGAGCAGGGCGCCGCAGTCGAGGTCAAGTAAAGCGGCCGCAGAATTCGCCGCGGGCGTTCACTCGCCCGCTGCGGGAACTGCCGCGCAGCACACCGGTATTACATCGGCTATGGCTGCCGGCCCTCTCTTGATTCCGGCGCGAATGGTTCGACTCCAGAATCGTACGATACAATCGGGTTTCTCAGGTGCTCCTCTCCGCAGTCGCGTTTTTCGCGCGAATTGCGAGGGCGGGGCCCTTTCGTCTGCGCGTGGGTGATTCATGGCCGAGACATTGAAGCAAATTTCGTTCGGAAAGCTCGACAAGGGGATGGAAATGCCGCATCTCCTCGACATCCAGACGCGCGCCTTCGAGGCGCTGCTGCAGCTGGATGCCGCGTCCCACGATCGTGAGGACGTCGGTCTCGAGCGCGTATTCAAGGACCTCTTCCCGATAACGGACGTCCACGAGAATTACTCGCTGGAATTCGTCCGCTATTCGCTCGGCGAGCCCAAGTATTCCGTGGGCGAGTGCATCGAGCGTGACATGACCTACTCCGCTCCTCTCAAGGCGACGCTGCAGCTGGTCGTCAACGAAGAGGTCAACGGACAGAAGCGCCCTCGCAACATCATCGAGAAAGAGGTCTATCTCGGCGAGCTGCCCTTGCTCACGCCGCTCGGGACCTTCGTCATCAACGGTGCCGAGCGCGTCATCGTCAGCCAGCTGCACCGCTCGCCGGGTGTCGTGTTCGAAGAGTCGACGCACCCGAACGGGCAGCGCCTGATCTCGTCGCGCATCATCCCGTTCCGCGGCTCGTGGGTCGAGTTCACTGTCGACATCCACGACGTCGTCTACGTGCACATCGACAAGAAGAAGAAGTTCCCGGCCACCGCGCTTCTTCGCGCGCTCGGCTACGGGAGCAACTCCGACATCCTCCGGCTCTTCTTCGCGGTCCGTGATCTGGATCTGACCAAGAAGCTCGAGAGCCGCGGCGACCAGCGCGAGGTACTCGGCGCGATCATTGCCGAGGACATCACCCTCGCCGGCGAAGCCACGGCCGAGGACGCGCCGAAGCTCAAGACCAAGAAGGCGCGCGCCGAGCGTGAGCGCGCGGAAACGGAGATGCTCGTCAAGGAAGGCGACGAGCTCACCCCGGAGGTCTACAACCGTCTGCGCCGGCTCGGCGTGGACACGGTTCGCGTATTCGCGAGCTACATGACCATTGACCTCCGCGACGAGACGGATGCGATCGAGCGCGGTGAGCGCCCGGTGCGTCGCGTGCTCGCCGTCGACGTCGCCGATGCCGACACCGGCGAAGTGATTGCCGATGCGGGGCAGGTGCTCAACGACACGATGCTCAAGAAGCTCCGCAAGAACGAGATCAACAAGGTTCAGGTGTTCGTCGCCTCGGGACGTGCCGAGTCGACGCTCATCAAGAACACGCTGCTCAAGGATCCGACGCACTCCGAGAAGGAGGCGCTGAGCCAGATCTACTCGCTGCTCCGTCCGGGCGATGCGCCGAATCTCGAGACGGCGCGGGTCGCGCTCGAGCGGCTGTTCTTCTCGCCCAAGCGGTACGACCTCGGACGCGTCGGTCGCTACAAGATCAACCAGCGCCTCGGCCTCAAGACGCCGGCGTCGCACACGGTGCTCACGAAGGAGGATTTCGTGGCGATCGTGCGCTACCTCGTCGAGCTCCACGAGGGACGCGGCAAGACGGACGACATCGATCACCTCGGCAACCGGCGCATTCGGTCGGTGGGCGAGCTGATCGCGAACCAGTTCTCGGTCGGACTGTCGCGCATGGCGCGCCTGGTGAAGGAGCGCATGTCGATCAATACGGATCCGGAAAAGATCACGCTCGACGACCTCGTGAACGCTCGCACGGTGAGCGCGGTCATCCAGGCGTTCTTCGGATCGTCGCAGCTCTCGCAGTTCATGGATCAGACGAACCCGCTCGCCGAGCTGACGCACAAGCGTCGCCTCTCGGCGCTCGGACCCGGCGGACTCACTCGTGAGCGCGCCGGCTTCGAGGTACGCGACGTTCACTACTCGCAGTACGGGCGCATGTGCCCGATCGAGACGCCTGAAGGTCCGAACATTGGACTGATCACGTCGCTCGCCTGCTTCGCGCGCGTCAACGATCTCGGCTTCGTCGAGACGCCGTATCGCGTCGTGAGCAAGGGGAAGGTGACGGGCGAGATCGAGTGGCTCGACGCCAATCGCGAAGAAGAGACGATCATCGCCCAGGCGAACGCCAAGCTCAATCCCGACGGCACGTTCGTCGACGAGCTGGTGCTCTGCCGCCAGCAGGGTGACGTACCGCTCACACCACCGGACCGCATCGATTACATGGATGTGGCGCCGGAGCAGCTCGTGTCCATCGCCGCCGCGCTCATTCCGTTCCTCGAGCACGACGACGCCAACCGCGCGCTGATGGGATCGAACATGCAACGGCAGTCGGTACCGCTGCTCAACCCGCGGACGCCGCTCGTCGGCACCGGCCTCGAGGAGAAGGTGGCGCGCGATTCCGGCGCCGTCGTCATCGCGAAGCGCTCGGGTGTCGTCACGCGCGTGACCGCGGATGAGATCATGGTGGATGCCGGCCCCGCCGATCGTGCCCGCACGGAAGAGCGTCGCTCAGGCGACCGCCCGCTCGCGCGTCTCACGCAGAACGATCGTTATCGCTTGAAGAAGTACTGGCGCACCAACCAGGACACGGCGATCAACCAGCGTCCCCTCGTGCGGCTCGGACAGCGCGTGAAGGAAGGCGATGTGCTCGCCGACGGAGCAGCGACCGAGGCCGGACAGCTCGCGCTCGGCTCCAACGTCACGGTGGCGTTCATGCCGTGGTACGGACACAACTTCGAGGATGCCATCGTGCTCTCGGAGCGGCTCGTGAAGGACGACGTGTACTCGTCGATCCACATTCAGGAGCTGGAGCTGCACGTCCGTGACACGAAGCGTGGCCAGGAAGAGATCACGCGAGAGATTCCGAACGTCGCCGAGGAGTCGCTGATCGACCTCGACGAGCGTGGAATCATCCGCATCGGCGCGCACGTGAAGCCGGGCGACATTCTGGTGGGCAAGATCACGCCGAAGGGCGAGACCGAGCTCTCACCGGAAGAGAAGCTGCTCACCGCGATCTTCGGTGAGAAGGCGAAGGACGTGAAGGATTCGTCGCTCAAGGTGCCACCGGGAATGGAAGGCGTCGTCATCGACGTCAAGATCTTCTCGCGCATCGACGATCAGGTGATCGAAAAGGATCGTGGCGAGCGGATCGGTGAAGTGCGCCGCCTCGAGAACGACGAGAAGATTCGCGTGAGCGAGGTGCGTGATTCCGAGCTCGCCGGAGATGTTCGAGGGACAGGTGGTGACGCTCGCGCTCAAGTCGGGAACGGTGGAAGAGGCGATCACGGCGGGGACGAAGCTCACCCCCGACCTGCTGCGCGAAACGAAGATCGCCGCGCTCGACCTGAAGACGTTCCGCGTCGAGAACAAGAAGATGAACGAGCGGATTCGCGAGGTCATCGAGGCCGCGAACAACGAGAAGGCCCGCATCGAGGAGAAGGCGGAGGAGCGGATCGACAAGATCCTGCAGCCCGACGAGCTTCCCCCCGGTGTGATCCAGCTCGTGAAGGTCTATCTCGCCGAGAAGCGCAAGATCTCGGTGGGCGACAAGATGGCCGGCCGTCACGGCAACAAGGGTATCGTCGCGCGCATCGTGCCTGAGGAGGATATGCCGTTCCTCCCCGACGGTCGCCCGGTCGACATCGTGTTGAATCCGCTCGGCGTGCCGAGCCGAATGAACGTCGGTCAGATCCTGGAGACGCACCTTGGCTGGTGCGCCAAGCAGCTTGGCTTCTATGCCAAGACGCCGGTGTTCCAGGGCGCGAACGAGCGGGAGATCGGAATGCTGATGCGTCTCGCGGGGCTCAAGTGGGCCGCGCCGGCGCTGGCGCTGAGCATTGCGCCACCGAGCATCTCGGATCAGGACATCAAGACGATCATGCACGACATCAGGCCGGCGCGCGCGGGCGAGGCGCACGTGAACCTCGACGCCGCGACGGTGAACGATCTGGGCGGACGCACAATGTCGCAGGAGACGCGCGACATCTTCTTCCGCTTCCGCGATTTCCTCACGGCGGCCGCGAAGGAGCTGGCCGATCGCGAGCACGCGGAAGTCGAAGCGCAGATCACGCTGCACGGTGCGCTCGGCGAGGACGCCGAGTTCCCGGAGGCGCGCAAGCCGGAGCTGCGCGGCGCGCTGAAGCAGCTCGAGAAGAGCCGCGGTCGCGAGAGCGCGGATGTGTTGCAGTCGCACGAGCTCCCCGCGCTGGCGGCGATGCTCGGGCCGAAGTCGGAACTGGACGTGGATGCGGCGGCGGTCGAGCTGATGCGACTGGCCGGGCTCACGCTCGCCGGCAAGGTGTGGCTGCGCGATGGTCGTACGGGCGAGCGGTTCGCGAACCCGGTGACCGTCGGTGAGATCTACATGCTCAAGCTCTCGCACCTCGTGGACGACAAGATCCACGCGCGAAGCATCGGACCGTATTCGCTGGTGACGCAGCAGCCGCTCGCAGGCAAGGCGCAGTTCGGCGGCCAGCGGTTCGGAGAAATGGAAGTGTGGGCGCTCGAGGCGTATGGCGCCGCGCACACGCTGCAGGAGATCCTGACCGTCAAGTCCGACGACGTGAATGGTCGAAGCCGCGTGTACGAGGCGATCGTGAAGGGCCAGAATCTGCCAGAGCCGGGGATTCCGGAGTCGTTCAACGTGCTCGTGAAGGAGTTGCAGGCGCTCGGAATCTGGGTACACCTGGGCGCGACAGGCGAGAACGGGCACGGCAACGGCAATGGCAACGGGGAGGATTGATCCATGATTGATTTTCGCAGTGTGCGCGAGCAGAGAAGCTCGGCATTTGATTTCATTCAAATCCGCATTGCTTCTCCGGAAGAGATCCGCGGCCCCAAGGACCCGAAGGAGCGCGAGCGCCACGAGATGCAGGGGCTCCGCAACTGGTGGTCGTGGGGCGAGGTCACCAAGCCGGAGACGATCAACTACCGCTCGTTCAAGCCCGAAAAGGATGGCTTGTTCTGCGAGCGCATTTTTGGTCCCGTCAAGGACTGGGAATGCCATTGCGGCAAGTACAAGCGCATCCGTTATCGTGGCGTGATTTGCGATCGTTGCGGCGTCGAAGTCACCCTGTCGCGCGTCCGTCGCGAGCGCATGGGGCACATCGAGCTCGCCGTACCCGTCGCGCACATCTGGTTCTTCAAGACGTTGCCGAGCCCCATGGGCAATCTGCTCGACATCACGCTGCGTGATCTCGAGAAGATCATCTATTACTCGAATTACGTCGTCATCGAGCCGGGATCGCAGGAAGTCGAAGCGAACCAGCTCCTCGACGAAGATGAATTTTTGAACCTGCGCGAGAAGGCGAAGTCGGAGAACGACGACGCGTTCAAGGCCGACATCGGCGCGCCAGCGGTTCGCGAGCTGCTCAAGCGGCTCGACATCGACACGATCTCCGAGGAGCTGCGTACGCAGGTCGCGGTGGAGACGTCGCAGCATCGCAAGAAGCAGATGCTGAAGCGGCTCAAGATCGTCGATGCGTTCCGTGGGTCCGGCGATGCGGGCGGCGTTCGCAACAAGCCCGAGTGGATGATCCTGGATGTCATCCCGGTCATTCCGCCGGATCTGCGTCCGCTCGTTCCGCTGGATGGCGGCCGATTCGCCACGTCCGATCTGAACGATCTGTATCGCCGGGTGATCAACCGGAACAACCGTCTGCAGAAGCTGATTCTGCACCGGGCGCCGGAAGTCATCCTGCGCAACGAGAAGCGCATGCTGCAGGAGGCGGTCGACGCGCTGTTCGACAACGGCCGCCGCTCGAAGGCGATTCGTGGTCGCGGGAAGCGTCCGCTCAAGTCGCTCTCGGACATGCTGAAGGGCAAGCAGGGCCGGTTCCGCCAGAATCTGCTCGGCAAGCGCGTGGACTACTCGGGCCGTTCGGTGATCGTCGTCGGCCCGGAGCTCCGCCTGCACCAGTGCGGACTTCCGAAGGCGATGGCGCTCGAGCTGTTCAAGCCGTTCATCATCCACAAGCTCGTCGACAAGGGAATCGCCGAGACGGTGAAGCGCGCGAAGAAGATCGTGGAGCGCGAGTCGCCGGAGGTATTCGAGATTCTCGAAGAGATCATCAAGGATCATCCGGTGATGCTCAACCGCGCGCCGACGCTCCATCGCCTGGGCATCCAGGCGTTCGAGCCCGTGCTCGTGGAAGGGAAGGCGATTCGAATTCATCCGCTCGTGTGCGCGGCGTTCAATGCCGACTTCGACGGTGACCAGATGGCGGTGCACGTGCCGCTCTCGTTCGAGGCGCAGCTGGAGTGCCGCCTGCTGATGCTGAGCTCGAACAACATCCTCAAGCCGTCGGACGGTCGTCCGGTGGCGGAGCCGAGCCAGGACATCGTGCTGGGCTGCTACTTCCTGACCAAGGCGCCGGTCGACTTCGAGACGAAGGTCAAGAACGCGCCACGATTCTCGACGGTGGCGGAGGCGGAGGTCGCGCTGGCGCTCAACCGGGCGACGTTCCACACGCCGGTGCGGTACCTGGTGGACGATGCGCAGGGCAAGCGGTGGGAGAACACGACCGTTGGACGCGTGGTGTTCAACTCCATCGTTCCGCCGGCGCTCGGCTATCAGAACCGTGAGATGAAGAAGAAGGCGCTCAGTGAGCTCGTGTTCGAGGCGTATCGGCAGGAAGGGCTGTCGAGCACCGTGCAGTTCCTCGACCGGCTCAAGGAGTTCGGATTCAGGTACGCGACCATGGGTGGCGTGTCGATCGGCATCGAGGATCTCGAGATTCCGACCGAGAAGGAGACGCTGCTCGAGGAGGCCGAGGAGCGCGTCGAGCGTTTCCAGCGCGCGTACAACACCGGAAACATCACGAACGGCGAGCGCTACAATAAGGTGATCGACACCTGGACGCACGCCAACAATGACGTTGCCGATGCGATGGTGAAGGCGATGCGGGAGTCGAAGAACGGCTTCAATCCCGTATTCATGATGTTCGATTCCGGCTCACGAGGCAGCCGCGATCAGATCCGCCAGCTGGCGGGGATGCGCGGACTGATGGCGAAGCCGCAGAAGAAGCTGACTGGTGGAATCGGCGAGATCATCGAAAGCCCGATCAAGTCGAATTTCCGTGAAGGATTGTCGGTGCTCGAGTACTTCATCTCGACGCACGGCGCGCGAAAGGGATTGGCGGATACGGCGCTGAAGACGGCCGACGCCGGTTACCTCACGCGCCGGTTGGTGGACGTCGCGCAGGATGTGACGATCACCGAGGAGGATTGCGGCACGATTCTCGGACTCGAGGTCGGCGCGCTGAAGGAAGGGGAGGATGTGATCGAGCCCCTCTCGGAGCGCATCGTCGGCAACGTGGCCGCGGAAGACGTCGAGGATCCGCACGAGGTCGACGAGTCGGGACGCCGCACGCTGTTGGTCGAGGCGGGCGAGCTGATCGACGAGGAGACGTCGCGTGCGATCGAGGATTCGGGGATCGAGACGGTTCGAATTCGCTCCGTGCTCACGTGCGAGGCGAAGCGTGGTCTCTGCCAGATGTGCTACGGCAGAAATCTCGCGACGATGGCAATGGTCGATCTCGGCGAGGCGGTGGGAATCATTGCCGCGCAGTCGATCGGCGAGCCGGGCACGCAGCTGACGCTTCGTACCTTCCACATTGGAGGCACCGCGGCTCGTATCGCGGAGCAGACGGCGCGGAAGTCGAAGGTTGCGGGAACGGTCGAGTATGGTGAGCGGCTGGTGTTCGTCACCAACCCCGAGGGACAGCGAATCGTCACCTCGTACGAGGGAGACATCACGATTCGGGCGAGTGCCGAAGAGAGTGCGGCGATCGTCTCGCGCTTCCAGGTGCCGCTCGGCGCGTTCCTCATGGTGAACGATCGCGCGGAGATCAAGAAGGACGGAGTGGTGTTCACGTGGGATCCGTACACCACGCCGATCATCGCGGACGTCGAAGGCACGATTCGCTTCGTCGATCTCGTCGAGGAAGAGTCGCTCTCCGAGGAGCTCGATGAGCTCACCGGCCTGCGTCAGCGCGTCGTGATCGAGGATCGAGAGAAGAAGCTCCACCCGCACATCGAGATCATTCAGGAGAAGGGCGGGAAGGAGAAGCGTCTGCGCGACTTCGTCGTGCCGGTTGGTGCGCAGCTCATCGTGCAGGATGGCATGCGCGTGAGTGCGGGTACCATTCTGGCGAAGATCGGGCGAGAGGCGTACAAGACGCGCGACATCACGGGCGGACTGCCGCGAGTCGCGGAGCTGTTCGAGGCACGCAGGCCGAAGGATCCGGCGACCATCTCGGAGATCGACGGCGTCGTGCGCTTCGGCGAGATCAAACGCGGCAAGCGCGAGATCTTCGTGCAGCCGTTGATGGAGACGGGCGACGGTGTATTTGCCGTCGACGAGACGCAGCCGGCGCAGCTGTACGAGGTGCCGGCCGGTAAGCACCTTCGCGTGCACGAGGGCGACCGCGTGCGAGCTGGAGATCGTCTGTCCGAGGGACCGGTGAATCCACACGACATTCTGCGGATCAAGGGACCGAGGGCGGTGCAGGAATATCTGTTGAACGAAGTGCAGGAGGTCTATCGCCTGCAGGGTGTGAAGATCAACGACAAGCACATTGGCGTGATCGTGCGTCAGATGCTGCAGAAGGTCCGGGTGCTCGAGCCTGGGGAGACCCGAGATGCTCGAGGGCGAGCACGTGGACAAGGCGGTGTTCCGGGATACGAACGAGCGCTCGAAGCAGGGCGACGAGAGTCCGGCCACCTCCGAGCCGCTGCTGCTCGGCATCACGAAGGCGAGTCTCACGACGCAGTCGTTCATTTCGGCGGCTTCGTTCCAGGAGACCACGCGCGTGCTCACCGACGCCGCGATCCGCGGCGCGAAGGACGATCTGCTTGGCTTGAAGGAGAACATCATCATCGGTCACCTCATTCCCGCGGGCACCGGGCTGTATCGGTACCAGGAAGTGGACATCGAGGGAATCGACATTCCCGTGGCGCCGGAGCCGATTGTGGAGCCGTTGCCGGAAGCGACGTTCGCGGCGCTTCTCACGGGTGGAGTAGGGAATCTCGGCGGCGGCGGCTCGCTGCTGCCGTTTGGCGACGACGAGGAATAGGGAGCTTCGGGCGTCCGGGTGACGGCAAACAATCGCCGCCATCCGGCGCGCTCGCATTCTACCCGTTTCTTCTGCTTGACTCTCTCGGAGGGCTCGCCTAATTTTGGGGGCTATCCGTCTATCTTCGCGTATTACCTAAGGTTATGCCGACTATCAACCAACTCGTCCGGCGCAGTCGCCAGGACGTTGAAAAGAAGGAGAAGGCGCCGGCGCTCAAGGGGAACCCCCAGAAGCGCGGTGTCTGCACGCGAGTGTACACCACCACGCCCAAGAAGCCGAACTCCGCGCTCCGCAAGGTTGCGCGCGTGCGTTTGACCAACGGCTTCGAGGTGACGGCGTACATTCCGGGCGAGGGGCATAACCTGCAGGAGCATTCGATCGTGCTCATTCGCGGCGGCCGTGTGAAGGATCTGCCGGGCGTTCGCTATCATATCGTGCGCGGCACGCTGGACGCATCGGGCGTGAACGGCCGCAACCAGAGTCGGTCCAAGTACGGCACGAAGAAGCCGAAGGCCGGCGCCAAGGCAGCAGGAGGTAAGAAGTGAGCCGTCGCTCGAAAGCGGTGAAGCGTACGATCCTTCCCGACGCCCGCTACGATAGCCAGACCGTTTCGAAGTTCATCAACACGCTGATGCTGCAGGGCAAGAAGTCCACGGCCGAGGGAATTTTCTACGGCGCGATGGACCTCGTCGAATCCCGCACGGGTCAGCCTGGTGTGAACGTGTTCAAGGCGGCGCTGCAGAACATCAAGCCGGTGGTCGAGGTGAAGAGTCGCCGGGTGGGCGGCGCCACCTACCAGGTGCCGGTAGAAGTTCGTCCCGAGCGCCGCACGGCGTTGGGAATGCGATGGCTCATGCAGTACTCGCGTGAGCGCAGCGAGAAGTCGATGGCGGAGAAGTTGGCTGCCGAGGTGATAGCGGCGAGCAAGGGAGAAGGGAATTCGGTGAAGAAGAAGGACGACACGCACCGGATGGCTGATGCGAACAAGGCGTTTGCGCACTATCGGTGGTAGCAGGGCGTAGCGCGACGCGATGATGCATTGAACCCCGCTCGGTGAATCTCACCGGGCGGGGTTTTTGGCAGAGTTGCCGCCGCGACATTCCACCGCCGCCCAGCTCTCGATCGATGCGGTAAGCGTCGCCGAGGGCGGTCTGCAGTCGATCAGCGAGATCGTGCATGGGGCGGAATGTAGGGACGGCGAGTGTCAGGCGCGAGATGGCGGGACCTTTGTGCGCTTGCCGCCTCGAATACTTGGCTGCATTCTCTTTCGACGCGCACGCGGCTGGCAAACGGCGCGCTCCTATTGCAAGGAACGAGAATGTTCGTCGGTCACTATGGAGTGAGCTTCGGCGCCAAGAGTGTCGATCGCAGCATTCCGCTCTGGGTGCTCTTCATTGCCGTGCAACTGCTGGACGTCATTTGGGCGCCGCTCGTTCTCCTCGGCGTCGAGAAAGTGCGCATTGTTCCCGGAATCACGGCGACGAATCCGCTCGATCTCTACTACATGCCGTACACGCACGGTCTCCTGGCCGCGATCGCATGGTCGTGCGTGGGTGCCCTGGCCTACCGCTTTTTCTTTCGCCCGGAGTCCTCGCGGTCGAGCGTCATCGTCGGGCTCGCCGTGTTCTCGCACTGGGTTCTGGACTTCATCGTCCACCGACCCGATCTGCCGCTCTACGACAATTCCGCAAAGGTCGGCCTGGGGCTCTGGAACGCTCCGGCGATCGCCCTCGCTCTCGAGGTATTTCTCCTGTTCGGGGGAATGTGGCTCTGCTTTCGTGGACGGCTCTCGCAGTCCATTGGCACGTTCGTGCTCGGGGCGTTCATGGTGGCGGTGCAGTCGTACGTGTTCTTCGGGCCACCGCCGGTGTCGGACAAGGCGGCCGCGTGGTCGGCCATCATTTGCTACGCGGCGTTCGCGGGCGTGATCTGGTGGATGCAGGATCGAGGGGATGGCGCACGCGCTTCGTGAGCCTCTTCGCGCCTCGAATGGCGAGCTGATGCGTAAGCCGCGGCTGTAGCGACTGCGCCTCGCCCGTTGCATTGCCCCACCCCTTTCGCCGCGTTTCGCCGCTGGCCACATTCGTCACGCCATTTGATCCGCCCTGCGTGCCTCGCGCGAAGAACGTCCTCTCGCTATTATTCGTTTGAGAGATGGCACGGTCGGTGCGCTTATCCCGCGCACAAGTGGCCTAAAGCGCGAGAGTTACCGTCTAGTCTGCACGCCTAGACCCGGCTCCTGCGAGTAGTCCGCGCCAGTTGTCGTGTACTGTCCGTCTTCAGGGGAGTAGATGCTGCCAGTTCCTCAACCGAAAGTCCTCTTCAAGGCGATGTCCGACGGAGCGGTGCTGTTCTCCACGGACAACGAGGTCTATTTCGGTCTCAATAGCGTCGGCGCGCGAATTTGGGAGCTCCTGCCACCGGTCTGTGCGACCCTGGACGAGCTCTGTACCCGGCTCTCCGCCGAGTACCCAGAGGTCGCGCGTTCGATCATTGAAGCGGACGTGAAGGAGCTGCTCGGAGATCTCGCAGCGCACAAGCTCGTAGCCGTTCGCGTGGAGGGGCACATTGACCAGTCGAGCGCGACTCGCGTTCCTGCGCAGGCTGGCAAGGCTTAGCGCACGCGAGTGGCTCGACATTGGTGAAGCACAGTTCGAGCTCCTGATCTCCCAACTGATCGTCGCCACTCGCCGCACGGGACAGCTGGTCGAACGCGCACCGCTGGATCCCTTCGGCGACACCGTCCCTCCCATCGCCGCCCCTGGCGCCCCGGTCGACCCGCGTCCCGAGCAACTCGCGCTCGCGATCGGTCGCGCGGCCGAGCATGGGGTGTTTCGCCCGCTCTGCCTCGTGCGGGCCGTCGCGCTCAAGCGACTCCTCGACCGCCACGGCTTCGAGGGAAGCATCGTGAAGATCGGCGTGCGGATGCGTCGCGGAAAATTCGCCGCCCACGCCTGGGTCGCCTACAACGACCAGATACTCGGCGATCAGGAGTGGCACGTCCAGTCATTCGCGGAGCTCGATGAAGTCACCGTGATGGATCGCTCGTGAGCGTAATCCTCGCAGTGGCGGGCGACACGAGTGCCGCGCTCGACGACTCGTCCATTCGCCGCGCACTCACATTGATGCACGCGTCGCCCGACGATGTCGTGGCGATCTGGCGCGGCGCCGGCGCGTTGCTCGCCGTCGCGCGCCAACCGTGGGAGATGTCGCCGTCGATGTCCGGTGATGCGCTCGTCGTCACGGATGGCGAGCTCGCCATAGCGGCCGACGCGAGCATTGACTATCGCGATGATCTCCGCGCCGCACTCGCGCGCGCGCGCGTGACCGCCACGGGGAGTACGGCGAGTCACCTCATCCTTGCCGCGTATCGCGCGTGGGGCGCGGACTGCGCCGCGCATCTCGAGGGCGACTTCGCCTTCGCGATCTGGGACGGCGCCGCGAAGCGCATCGTCGCCGCGCGCGATTTCTCCGGCAAGCGCACGCTCTATCACTCGGTGCTCGCGGGCGGCGCGGCGCAGGGCGCACTGGTGCTCGCGTCGACGGCCGGCGGCGCGCTCGCCCTGCCCGGCGCGAACGCATCGCTCAATCTCACGGTGATCGGCGAAACGGCCGCGGGACTTTGGGGCGGCAGCGCGGAGACGTGCTACGAGAGCGTGCGGGTGCTGCAGGGAGCGCAGACACTCACCATGGAATACGGAGCACAACCGCGGCTGCATTAACACTGGAGCCCTCCGCGCGCGTCCACGCGTGGATCGCCGCCATTCGAGGAAGCGGCGATCGAGCTGCGGAAGCTGCTCACGCGCGCGGTTGTCGAGCGCCTCGATGCGGAGGGCGACACGACGATCTGGTTGAGCGGCGGCTGGGACTCGCCGGCGGTGTTCGCCGCCGGCGCCAGTGCGCTCGACGCGAGCAAGTCGACCCACAAGCTGCTGCCGATCTCGATCAGCTATCCGGAGGGCGATCCTGGACGCGAGGACGAGCTCATTCGCGAGATCGCCGCGCGCTGGAATGCGCACATCCACTGGCTCGACATCAAGGACATACCGTTCTTCGACGAGCCGGCGGAGCGGGCGACCACGCGCGACGAGCCCTTCGCGCACCCGTTCGAGATGTGGCACCGATCCCTCGCACGAGGCACCCGTGCAACGCACTCACGGATCGCCCTCGAGGGCGTGGGTGGCGATCAACTCTTCCAGGTTTCCGAGGTTTTCCTTGCCGACCTGCTCCGCATGGGGCGCATTGCGGAGCTCGCGCGTGAATGGAAGGCAAAGGGGATGACGAACGCCGGTTTCCGGACGTTCTTTCGCTGGGCGATCCAGCCGAATCTCCCGCGTCCCGCGCTCGCCCTCGCGTCACTCGCGCGCGGCGGCCGGCCGCTGGTCGGCTATCTCGAGCGCGCGCTTCCGCCGTGGATCGACAAGCGCTTCGTGCGTGCGCACGCGCTCGACTGCCGCGATCGCCTCAACGCCCCTCGAGTCACGCACGGAGCTCGGTCCGATCGCGAGACGGCGTGGTATCTGTCGCACCAGTATTTCCCCCGCGTATTCGGCGTCACATTGACGTTCGCGCGCGAGGAAGGCGTCGAGATTCGCTCGCCACTCTACGATCGACGAATCATTGAGTTCGCGCTCACGCGGCCGCGTGAAGAAAAATCGACCGGTAACGAGACGAAACGACTGCTTCGCGCATTGATGCGCGGACTGCTGCCGGATTCGATACTGCAGGCGCGTGCGAAGCGTACGGGGGAGACCGGTGGCTACTTCACGCGCTCGATGCGTCAACAGCTGCCGGCTATGGCAAAGGCCTATTTCGACGATTCGATGCTGGCACAGAGTGGCGTGATCGATGCATTCGAGTTTCGGAAGAGTGTGACCGAATACGCACGAGGTGTGCAAAGTAATTTTGCAGTCGGCTTGTACTTCACGCTACAAACTGAACTGTGGCTTCGGTCACATTTAGCTGATGGAACGACCCCTGCACTGATGTTAGCGCAGTCGAACGGCTCACCTGTCAGACCGGAATGATCTGTTCCAGTTCGACAAGAAATTTGTTCGTGCACTAACGGCCATGTTGGCCGTACTTCCGCCGGGCGAGTAGCGCGGCAACACACGAGACTTCAGGAGGGTCGAGTGTATCAGAAACCACGCGTGGAACGGTTCGGCACGTTTCGCGAGCTGACCCAGGTCGGCTTCAACGGGACCACGGATGGCTTCACGATTTGTGGCGCCAACGGCGGCACCGGCGACGAGCTTTGCGGAGGCCCAGGCGCGCCCCCGTGTCGTGAAGGATCGCCGGTTTCCTAATCGAGCGATGCTGTAGCAAGTGGGAGGTTGTCGGGCTCGCCCGGCAGCCTCCCACACGCTTACATACCCTCATGCGAAACTATCAGGTGTTCGGAGGCGCCCTCAGCTCCGACATTGAATTCCCCGAGCTTCAGACGATCGAGAGCGATGCGCCCACCTGGACGCTCCGCTCGGTGTCCAGCGTGCCGGACATGGTCGCCCCGACGAAGCTGGGCGAAGTCCAGGTGATCCCGGGATGCCAGGTTCGTCTCTTTCGACACGCGGCCGGCTACCGATTCGTCTTCGATGACACCGGCAGCTTCGACATCACGAACAAGGGTCGCGACATTGCGTGGAGCCGAGGACCCGCCGTCGAGGCGGAATGGGTGCGCGCCGACGTCACGGGGCGCGTGCTCGCGGTCGCGATGCACGCCTCCGGGCACCTCTGCCTGCACGGAAGCGCCGTTGCCACAGGCGCAGGCGCGATTGCATTCCTCGCCCCTAAGTTTCATGGCAAGTCGACGCTCGCCCTCTCGCTCACCCGGGCCGGGGCGAAGCTGCTCACCGATGATGTACTTCCCGTGGATCCGCGCACTCCCGTCCACGCCCTACCGGGTGTACATCAAGTGAAGCTCTGGCAGGACTCCGCAATTCACTTCGGCGTCGACCGCGAAGCGCCGCGCCCCGGTAGCAAACATCTGCTCCACGACTTCGACGACAACATGATTTCGAACGATCGTACGCCTCTCGCCGCCATCTACCTCCTCTCGCCGGTGCTCGTCGAGGAGGGCGCACCCGCGCCACCGGTCGCGCGCGCGCGCATGCACGCGGTGCCGTCCGCGCTCGCGCTCGTGCGCCATTCGATCATGGGGAGCATGCTGAGCGGTGACGAGGCGCAGCACGTGATCACTCGTGCGACGGCAATCGCCGAGGCGGTGCCGGTGTACCAGCTCACCGTTGCGGCCGGAATGGAGCGCATCGCCGACACGGTCGACCAGCTGCTCGCCTGGCATGGCGGGACGGCGGTCACCGGGGCGCACGCGTGAGCGAGCTTGCGGCTCGCGACGATGCTTCTTCGCTCTCCGTGTCGAGCGACTCCCCGCGTCCGCTGAGCGACGCGAGGAATTTCGCGGTCGTGCTCGATGGCATCTCGAAGTCGTTCCCGGTTCGCCGCACGTGGGGCGACATGGCGCGGCATCCCATGTTGCGCCCTCGCGCCCCCGTTCTGCAGAACGTCAGCCTCGCCGTGGCCGAGGGAGAATTCTTTGGGCTGCTCGGACCCAACGGCGCCGGGAAGACGACGATGTTCAAGATGCTCGCGACGCTCGTGCTGCAGGACGCGGGCACCGCGACCGTGGGTGGCTACGACGTCGTCACCGAATCGTCGAAGGTGCGCTCCGTGCTCGCGCCCGTGATCGCGGACGAGCGCAGCCTCTACTGGCGCCTCACCGCGTTCCAGAATCTGGAGCTGTTCGCGAAGCTGCAGGGGCTGCGCGGAGCCGCGATCCGCACGCGCGTGAACGAGGTGCTGCACGTCGTCGGCCTCACCGATACCGGGGAGAAGATCGTCGCCGCGTTCTCGTCGGGGATGAAACAGCGGCTCCTCATCGCGCGCGCGCTCGTTGCGCAGCCGCGCGTTCTGCTGCTCGACGAGCCGACGCGCAGCCTCGACCCCATCTCCGCGCGCGGCTTCCGCACCTTCCTTCGCGAGGAGATCTCGGGGCGACAGGGATGTACGGTGCTGCTCGCGACCCACAGCGCGGACGAGGTGCTCGAGCTCTGCAACCGCGTCGCAGTGCTCGACCACGGGCGCCTCCTCGCGACGGGGAGCACGACGTCGCTCGCACGCGATCTCGGCGAGGAGCGCTACGCGCTATTCACACGCGATGCGAGCCACCCAGCGCTCGCGGCGCTGGTGCAACGCGGCGTCGTGGGCACGCTTGCCGTTCGCGGCGAAGAGGATGGGTGGACGCGCGTCGATATGGAGCTCGCCGGCGGGATGGAGCGTGCGGCGCAGATCGTCGCAACGCTGGTCGAGCAGGGAGTGGTCGTCGCGCGGTTCGAGAAGGTGCCGCTTCCCTTGGCGGACTTGATCGATCGCATTGTGCGCCGCGGCGCGGAGGAACGGTCCAATGCGTGAGGCACTCGCTCTCGTACAGGCGAGCTGGCGCACGCAGCGCAGCTATCGCGTCTCGATGGTGCTCTCGATTCTCTCGCTCGGTGTCACCGTGCTCCCGGTGTACTTCGTCTCGAAGGCGCTTCAGCCCTACGCGGCCGAGTCCATCGCAAGTCAGGCGAGCAACTATTTCGGCTTTCTCGTGGTCGGCTTCATCGCGCTCATCTTCGTCAGCACGACGGTAGGTTCGATCCCGGACGCCATAGGCAGCGGCATTGGCACGGGAACGCTCGAGGCGCTGCTCTCCACGCGCGCGCCGATTCCGTCGCTGCTCGCGGGGATGGTCGGTTACAGCTTCGTATGGAGCTCCGTCAAGGCGGTGCTTTTTCTGCTCCTCGCGATGATACTCGGCCTGCATCTGTCGCTGGCGGCATCGTTCAGCGGGATCCTGATCCTCGTGATGATCGTGCTCGCGCACATCCCGTTCGCGCTCATGGCCGCGTCGCTCGTGCTCGCGTTCCGAACGACCGGCCAGATTCCAAACATTGTCATGATCGCCTCCGGGCTGCTCGGCGGCGTGTACTGGTCGATGACGGCAAAGATCATCCCGCCCTGGGTGCACGCACTCGGGGCCTACGTTCCGCTCGCACCCGGGCTGCGGGCCCTTCGCCAGACTCTGCTGAATGGCGCGTCGCTGGCTTCGGTCGCACCGGATCTCATGCTGCTGCTTGGCTTCATTGTGATGTTGAACGCGGTCGGCTTCCTCATGTTCATCGAGGCGCTGCGCTACGCGCGGCGCACCGGTACACTCGCGCAGTATTGACGGTCGCGCGATGAGCCTCGACTCACTGTCTCCCGAAGCGCAGCTGCTTCTGCTCACCGCCGGCGGCGAGCAGAACGACGGCGCAATTCGCCGGCTGCTCACGCAGCCGCTGGATTGGGCGAAGTTGAGCTGGCTGGCGGAGCAGGAGCGCGCGACGCCGGTATTGTGGCGAAGGCTGAGCGCGACGGCTCCGCTCCCCGAGGGCGCGGAGGCGCTGCATTGCATGGCGATGGTCTCGGAGTTTCGCATGTCGCATCTCGAGGCGAGACTACTCTCCGCTCTCGACACGTTGCGCGCCGCGAAAACCGAGGTCGTGCTGCTCAAGGGCGCCGCGCTCGCGCTCACGGTGTACGGATCCTTCGTCGAGCGTCCCATGTCGGATGTCGACCTGCTCGTGGCGCGAAGCGATGCGCCGCGCGCACGCGATGCGCTGCTCCTGGCGGGATGGGTGTCGCGCGCGGGGACGGATGCGGCATTCTACGAAGGGCATCACCATTTGCCGCCACTGATCGATGGACTCGGCACCGGCACGAGCCTCGAGCTGCACACGTCGCTCTTCTTCGAAGGGCATCCATTTGCCTTCACGAGCGAGGACATTCGCCGGCGCGCGGACAGGGTAGTGGTGCGCGGACACACGGCGCTCGTGCCGAGTGTGCACGATCAGCTGCTCCATTTGTGTTTGCATTTCGCGTGGTCGCACATGATGGCGACGGGAGCGTGGCGCGCGTTCCGCGATCTCGATGCGCTGATCCACACCGGCCGCGTAGACTGGACGGAGTTCACGAAACTCGCGCGCGAGTCACGTGGCGGCAGCGCGTGCTACTGGACCTTCCGCCTGGCGCGCACGCTCTCGGGCATCTCGGTACCGGAGTGGGTGGAGCGCGCGCTGGCGCCGCCGGAGCCGGAGTTCGCGCTGCGGAGGCTGGAGCAGCACTTCACCTACGATCTGCTGCCGACGGAGAACATCTCGCCATCGGTGTGGCTGACGTACGCGATGTGGCGCGCTGGGCTGCGGCCGGAGTGGAGCGGGCACGGACGCGTGCGCCCGTGGGACCGCGCGGATGAGCTGCTGCAAACGGAGCGGCCGGGTCGCGCGCGCAGACTGCTGCTGCATATCAAGAATGCGCGGAGCTGGTCGCGCTATGCGCGGAAGGTGTTGCTGGCGCCCTAGCGCTATTGGCAGCAATCCGCACAGGGTGATCCACCACGAAGTCCTTCGATGCCCTCACGGGCGATGATGGGGACCATTAACAGCGCTGCAACAGGATCCGACCACCACCAGCCAACCAATGCGTTGAGCACGAGACCGCCCAAAAGAATCGCGGACAGATACATGCACAAGGACGTTTGCGCCGATTCCGAAATCAGCGCCCGACTTCCAAGCGCCGCACCAACCCGCCGTTTCTCCCGAGCCAGGTACGGCATGACCACCAGCGAGGCAATCGAGAGTATGATGCCGGGAACACTCGCGCCGGGCGCCTCGTGACGGAACAATGCCTGGACAGCGTCATAGGTCACGTACAGCGCGAGTGCGAGAAATAGCCCGCCGATTGTGCGATGGCTGATCCGTTCCACACGCGCGCGCCGCACTGGTTCGGCATCCGCGGACAGTCGCCATAGCGCGACCACGCTGGCTGACATTTCGATACCGCTATCGATCCCGAATCCGACCAGCGCGACACTTCCGGCGCCCAGGCCGATGACGATGGCGAACACGCCTTCCAGACAGTTGTAAGCCAAGGTGGCCGCACTGAGCCATCGTCCTCGGCGGATGAGAACCGGGCGGTCGAAAGTGAGGGCGGAAATGTTCGTCATAGACGAAGAGTAACGCCATACGATCGTTGCGCTTTCTAGCGAGCGGCGGGTTGGCGCGTTTTGTCGTCGCCGGCAGGGCGCACGGCGCACGCACAATTCGCAACGGGGCGACCATTGACATCGCCTCCGAATCGCCTACATTTCTCAGGCTAACCCACGCCGGGATAGCAGTTTGGGCCGCTAGCTCAGCCCTGGTCCGGCGTACGACGCTGAAAAAAAGAACGTCACGCTCCCGGTTCATTGGGATCGCGGCGCGCCCTTGGGTCCCCGCTCGCGCAGCAGTGGCGATCGCACCCGGCGGCAGCGGATGGATACCGGTCCCACGATGGGACGCCCGGTCCACCCGCGTTTTTGTTGGCGTTTTTTCAGTCCCAAGAATCCCGCGAGCAGTCGCGACAGCTGAGAGACATGGCACGCACAACCCCGATCGATCGCTACCGGAACATCGGCATCATGGCTCACATTGATGCCGGCAAGACCACCACCACCGAGCGCATTCTCTATTACACGGGGAAGAGCCACAAAATCGGTGAAGTCCACGATGGCGCCGCCACCATGGACTGGATGGAGCAGGAGCAGGAGCGCGGCATCACGATCACGTCTGCCGCCACCACCTGCTTCTGGACCCGTGATGGCATTGAGTACCGGATCAACATCATCGACACCCCGGGACACGTCGACTTCACCGTCGAAGTGGAACGGTCGCTTCGCGTGCTCGACAGTGCCGTCACGCTCCTCGATTCCGTCGCCGGTGTAGAGCCGCAGACCGAGACCGTCTGGCGCCAGGCCGATCGCTACGGTGTTCCGCGACTCATTTTCGCGAACAAGATGGACCGCACGGGTGCGAACTTCGAGCGCTGCCTCGAGATGATCCGCGGGCGCCTCACGCGCAACTCGTTCCCGATCCAGCTCCCCGTCGGCTCCGGCGACATCTTCACCGGCCACATCGACGTCATCGAGCGCAAGCAGTACATCTTCGACGACGAGTCACTCGGCAAGACGTTCACCGTCTGCGAGGTGCCGGCCGAGTATCACGAGGCGACCGAAAAGGCTCGCCGCGAAGTGATCGATGCGGCCGTCGCGCACGACGAGACGGTCATCGAGAAGTATCTGGGTGGCGAGGAGCTGACCGTGGCCGAGATTCGCCATGCGATCCGCACGGCGACCGTCGGCAATCACATCGTTCCCGTGCTCTGCGGCGCCTCGTTCAAGAACAAGGGCGTGCAGGCGCTGCTCGATGCGGTCATCGACTATCTGCCGTCGCCGGTGGACATCGCGCCGATGAAGGGGCACGTCATGGGCGACGACACGGTGTTCGAAGAGCGTCCGGCCAGCGACGAGACGCCGTTCGCGGGACTCGCGTTCAAGATCGCGACCGACCCGTTCGTCGGGAAGCTGACGTACGTGCGCGTCTACTCGGGTACGCTGGGCGCCGGCTCGTACGTGTTCAACTCGACCAAGGACAAGCGCGAGCGCGTCGGACGTCTGCTCCAGATGCACGCCAACAAGCGCGAGGAAATTCAGGAAGTGCGCGCCGGCGACATCTGCGCGGTGATCGGGCTCAAGGACACGCGCACCGGCGACACGCTCAGCGATGACGGGCATCCGGTGATCCTCGAGGCGATGAAGTTCCCGGCTCCGGTCATCGACGTCGCGATCGAGCCGAAGACCAAGGCCGACCAGGACAAGCTCGCGATCGCGCTCATGAAGCTGTCCGAGGAAGATCCGACGTTCCGCGTCCACACGGATCCGGAAACGTCGCAGACGATCATCTCCGGAATGGGCGAGCTCCACCTCGAGATCATTGTCGACCGCATGCAGCGCGAGTTCAAGGTCGATGCGAACGTCGGTCGCCCGCAGGTCGCGTATCGCGAGACCATCCGCAAGCGCGTCGAGAAGGTGGAAGGGAAGTTCATTCGCCAGACGGGCGGCAAGGGCCAGTACGGCCACGTCGTGATCAACCTGGAGCCGGGCGAGCCGGGCTCGGGCTTCGTGTTCGAGGACAAGATCGTTGGCGGTGTGGTGCCTCGCGAATACATCGGGCCGGTCGAGCAGGGGATCAAGGAAGCGCTGGAGAACGGCATCCTCGCCGGCTATCCGGTGGTCGATGTGAAAGTGCAGCTGATCTACGGCTCGTACCACGACGTGGACTCGAGCGAAATGGCGTTCAAGATCGCAGGCTCGATGGCGTTCAAGGAGGCGGCCAAGCGCGCGCATCCGATCATCCTCGAGCCGATGATGAACGTCGAGGTCGTCGTGCCCGATGCATACATGGGCGACATTCTCGGAGATCTGTCTGCACGCCGCGGCAAGATCGGCGGCATGATGCAGCGCGGCGAGGCGCAGGTCGTCGACGCGAGCGTTCCACTCTCCGAGATGTTCGGTTACTCCACCAAGCTGCGCTCGCAGTCGCAGGGCCGCGCGGTGTACTCGATGGAGTTCAGTCACTACGAGGAAGTGCCGAAGTCGAAGGCGGACGAGATCATCAGCAAGGTCAAGGCGTGACCGTGCACGACGGGCTCACGCATTCGGAGCGCTTCAACTATTCAGACGAGAGCGAGTGATGGCTAAGGCGAAATTTGAGCGAACGAAGCCGCACGTGAACGTGGGGACGATCGGGCACGTGGATCACGGCAAGACGACGCTGACGGCGGCGATCACGCTGATCCAGTCGACGAAGGGGTTGGCGCAGAAGGTCGACTTCAATCAGATCGACAAGGCGCCGGAAGAGCGCGAGCGCGGGATCACGATCGCGACGGCCCACGTGGAGTACGAGTCGGACAAGCGGCACTACGCGCACGTCGACTGCCCGGGCCACGCGGACTACGTGAAGAACATGATCACCGGGGCGGCGCAGATGGATGGGGCGATTCTGGTGGTGTCGGCGGCGGACGGGCCGATGCCGCAGACGCGCGAGCACATCCTGTTGGCGCGCCAGGTGAACGTGCCGTTCATCGTCGTGTTCATGAACAAGTGCGACATGGTGGATGATGCGGAGCTGTTGGATCTGGTGGAGCTCGAAGTGCGGGAGCTGCTGTCGGTCTACCAGTTTCCGGGCGACGACACGCCGATCATCCGGGGCTCGGCGCTGAAGGCGCTGGAGTCGGGGGATGGGAACAGCGAGTGGGGGAAGAAGATCGAGGAGCTGATGGAGGCGCTGGACACCTACATCCCGCAGCCGAAGCGGGAAGTGGACAAGCCGTTCCTGATGCCGGTGGAAGACGTGTTCTCGATCACGGGCCGGGGCACGGTGGCGACGGGGCGGATCGAGCGCGGGGTGATCAAGGTGGGCGAGGAAGTGGCGCTGATCGGTTTCGGGAGCGACAAGAAGACGGTGGTCACGGGTGTGGAGATGTTCCGGAAGCTGCTGGACGACGGGCAGGCGGGGGACAACGTCGGGCTGTTGCTGCGCGGGATCGCGAAGGAAGAGATCGAGCGCGGGATGGTGCTGGCGAAGGCGGGGACGATCACGCCGCACACGCACTATCGGGCGGAGGTGTACGTGTTGACGAAGGAGGAGGGCGGGCGGCATACGCCGTTCTTCAACGGGTACCGGCCGCAGTTCTACTTCCGGACGACGGACGTGACGGGGTCGGTGAAGCTGCCGGCAGGGACGGAGATGGTGATGCCGGGGGACAACATCCAGATGGACGATCGAGCTGATCACGCCGATCGCGATGGACGAGGGGCTGCGCTTCGCGATCCGCGAAGGGGGCCGCACCGTCGGCGCTGGCGTCGTCACCAAGATCATCAAGTAGTAGCTCGCGGAGGGCGCCGTCCGGCGCTCTCCGGTTCGCAACGGTCTTTCTTGTCAACGGTATCGCTCATGGCTGGAAGAATTCGGATCCGACTCAAGGCGTTCGATCACGCGGTGATCGATCAGGCGTCGGCAGACATCGTGCGCACGGCCGAGAAGACGGGCGCGCAGGTGTCGGGGCCGATTCCGCTGCCGACGAAGACGCAGCGGTGGACGGTGCTCCGTTCGCCGCACGTCGACAAGAAGTCGCGCGAGCAGTTCGAGCTGAAGACGCACAAGCGCGTGATCGACATTCTCGATTCGCGCGCGCAGACGGTGGACGCGCTGACGAAGCTGGATCTGCCGGCTGGCGTCGACGTCGAGATCAAGGTCGAGTAGTCTCCGCGCCCTGCATTGGCGGGGGCGGCATAGTCCAACTGGCGCACGGATCGCTTCGGCGATTCGCCAGTGACTCCAGAGAGGAATCATGATCGGCATCATCGGCACGAAAATGGGGATGACCCAGATATTCAATGAGAGCGGACAACAGATCCCGGTGACGGTGATCGAGGCCGAGCCGAATCCGGTCGTCGCAGGTCACCGAGACCAGCAAGGCCGGCTTCGCAGCAGTCCAACTGGGTCACGGCACGCAGCGGCTGCGCCGCGTGTCGAAGGGGAAGGAGCGCACGCCGACGCGGCCGCCGCGCGACGAAGGCCGAGATCGGGCACGCGAAGAAGGCGGGGCTCGACTGCGCCGCCGCTGTGCTGCGCAGCTTCCGTCTCGACGACGCGCGGGCGACCGAAGCTCGAGACGCCCGAGCTCGCGATCGGACGACTCATCACCGTCGGATCTTCGCGGTCGGCGACACGGTGAAGGTCACCGGCACGACGAAGGGCCGCGGATTCCAGGGCGTCGTGAAGCGCTAGGGCTTCGGCGGCGGACCGAACACGCACGGCAACACGAAGCACCGCCGGCCGGCTCGATCGGACCCGGCACCGATCCGTCGCGCGTCATCAAGGGCAAGAAGATGCCGGGTCACTACGGCGCGGAGCGGCACACGCAGACGCATCTCCGCGATCGAGAAGATCGACGCCGAGCGCAACCTGATCTACGTGCGCGGCGCGGTCGCCGGTCCGAACGAACGGGATCGTCCTCGTGCGGAAGCAGGGCTAAGTCATGGCCGACACGACCAATAGCATTCGACGCTGCCGCGTACACGGCGCAGCGGAACGCCGCGCGAGCGCGTGGCGCTGCCCGCGCGACATGTTCGACGGCGCCGTGAACATGCCGGTGCTGCACCAGGCGGTGAAGGCGTTTCTCGCCAACCAGCGCCAGGGCAACGCGGCCGACCAAGACGCGCGGTAGGTCATCGGCGGCAACCAGAAGCCGTGGAAGCAGAAGGGAACCGGCCGCGCGCGGCAGGGATCCATGCGCGCGCCGCACTGGGTGGGCGGCGGTACGGTGTTCGGTCCGATCCCGCGCAGCTATGCGCAGTATCGTGCCGAAGCAGGTGCGCGCGCTCGCTCGCAAGAGCGCGTTCAACGCGCGCGCCCGCGAAGGCTCGCTCACGTCATCGACGCGCTTCAACTACGATGCGCCCAAGACGTCGCGTCTCGCCGCGCTCGTCGACCGCCTCGGCGTCGCCGACCAGAAGGTGCTGATTCTCACCGACGGCGTCAAGCCGAACGTGTATCTCTCGCGGCCGCAACCTGCCGACGGTGCACGTGCTGCCGTACAGCGACGTGTCGGCCTACCACATCCTCTGGTCGGATGTGGTGCTGATCGAAGGCAGCGCGATCGGGCAGACGCTGAGCCGATCGCCGAGACGGAGCCGACGCCACGCGCGAAGGCGCCGAAGCGCGAGGCTCCGAAGCGCGAGGCCGCGAAGAAGAAGGCCGTCGCGAAGAAGCGGCTCCGAAGAAGGCGGAGAAGGCGCCGGCGAAGAAGAAGGCCGCGAAGCCCGCGAAGAAGGCGCCGCCGAAGAAGAAGCCAGCCAAGAAGGCCGCCGCGAAGAAGACGAGCGCGGCCAAGCCGAAGAAGAAGGGGAAGTAAGCGATGCCGACTCTACATCGCACCATCGTGCGCCCGCTGATCACCGAGAAGACGCTCGGCCGCGTATCAGGACGCGCGGCGAGTACACGTTCGAGGTGCATCCGCGATGCGACCAAGCCGCATATCCGCGCAGCGATCGAGCAGCTGTTCGGCGTGAACGTGACCGGCGTGTGGACGTCGAACCTGCGCGGCAAGGCGAAGCGCATGGGAGACACGTCGGCCGTCGTCGCGCACTGGAAAAAGGCAATCGTGACGCTCCGTGACGGCGACATCGATCGACGATCTTCGAGGGCTGAGCGATAGACCATGGGAATTCGTCAATTCAAGCCGGTCACGCAGGGCACGCGCTTCCGCTCGGTCTCGGATTTCGACGAGATCACGCGGTCGACGCCCGAGAAGTCGCTGCTCGAGCCGATCAAGAAGTCGGGCGGCCGCGACAACCACGGCCACATCTCGATGCGTCGTCGCGGCGGCGGTCACAAGCGGATGTACCGCATGATCGACTTCAAGCGCAACAAGTTCGGCGATCGCCGGCACGGTGCGCGAGATCGAGTACGATCCGAACCGCTCGGCGCGCATCGCGCTCGTTGACTACGCGGACGGCGAGAAGCGCTACATCCTGCACCCGAAGGGGCTCGCCGTGGGCGACTCGATCGTGTCGGGCCCGGGCTCCGACATCCGGCTCGGCAACGCGCTGCCGCTGCGCGAGATCCCGCTCGGTACGGCGGTGCACAACATCGAGCTCAAGATCGGCAAGGGCGGACAGATGGCGCGCTCGGCCGGCATGTCGGCGCAAGTCGTCGCGAAGGAAGGCGAATACGTCACGCTGCGCATGCCGTCGACGCGAGATGCGGATGGTGCACGGCAGCTGCCTGGCGACGATCGGCGAGGTCGGCAACGCCGAGCACGAGCTGCTGTCGGCGGGCAAGGCGGGCAAGACGCGCTGGATGGGACGCCGTCCGAAGGTGCGCGGCGAGGTCATGAACCCGGTCGATCACCCGCACGGCGGACGCACACGCGGCGGACGCAACGTGGTCAGCCCGTGGGGCAAGAAGGAAGGCGTGAAGACGCGCAACAAGAAGAAGTCGTCGCAGCGGCTGATCGTGCGCGGCCGCAAGCGCGGCAAAGCGACCCAATAAGACTGTCTTCAGTCCTTCGAGATCTCAACATGGCGAGAAGCGTCAAAAAGGGTCCGTTCGTGCAGGAGGCGCTGCAGAAGAAGGTCGACGCGATGAACGCGAAGAACGAGAAGCGGGTGATCAAGACGTGGTCGCGCGCGAGCACCGTGCTGCCCGAATTCGTCGGGCACACCTTCGCGGTGCACAACGGCAACAAGTTCATCCCGGTCTACGTCACGGAGAACATGGTCGGGCACAAGCTCGGCGAGTTCGCGCCGACGCGGCTCTTCCGTGGCCACACGGGGCAAAGGCGGCGGACAAGAAGGCACACCGGCGCCCTCGGCGGGCGGCGGCGCGCGGAGCCGACGGACCCAAGGGAGGCAGGTAGCCATGGCTGACGTGCGCGCATTCCAGCGCATCGACGCGCCAGTCGCCGTACAAGATGCGGCTGGTGATCGACCAGATCCGCGGCAAGAACGTGAACGAGGCGCTCGCGCTCCTGGCGTTCTCGAAGAAGCACGCGGCGAAGCAGATCGCGAAGACGCTGAAGTCGGCGGTGGCGAACGCCGAGTTCAAGCGCGCGCGAGGCGAATGAGTCGCTGGATCGTCGACGCGCTCTACATCAAGCGCGCGATCGTCAACGAAGGGCCGAAGCTCAAGCGCTTCATGCCGGCCGCGCATGGGACGCGGCAACGCCGATCCAGAAGCGGACCAGCCACGTCGAAATCGTGGTTGCCGAGAAGGAAGGGGACGAAGTAATGGGACAGAAAACGACATCCGATCGGCTTCCGGCTCGGCATCACGCAAGCGATGGATCGCTCGAAGTGGTACGCCAGCCGCGACTGCCCGGCGCTGCTCAAGGAAGACGAGCTGCTCCGCAAGTATCTGCAAGGCGCGCCTCGGGCACGCGGCGATCGCCGATCATCACGATCGAGCGCAAGCCGGGGAAGGTCGTCGTGACCGTCCACACCGGGCGTCCGGGCGTCGTGATCGGCAAGAAGGGCGCCGAGGTCGACAAGCTGCGCGACGAGCTCGCGCAGCTCACCGGCAAGGAAGTCGGGATCAACGTCGAGGAGATCAAGCGCCCCGAGCTCGACGCGCAGCTCGTGGCGGACAACATCGCGCAGCCAGCTGGCGCAGCGCATCTCGTTCCGCCGCGCGATGAAGCGCGCGGTGCAGAGCGCGATGCGCATGGGCGCGCAGGGCATCAAGATCAAGTGCGGCGGCCGGCTCGGCGGCGCCGAAATCGCGCGCGTCGAAGGCTATCACGAGGGCCGGGTGCCGCTGCACACGCTGCGCGCCGACATCGACTACGCCACGTCGCACGGCGAAGACCACCTTCGGCACGATCGGCGTGAAGGTCTGGATCTTCAAGGGCGAGAATGTCGAAGACCGCCGCGGCACCACGTACTCGACCGGCACGTAAGGAGAGCAGGCGACAATGCTGAGTCCGAAGCGCGTCAAGTTCCGCAAGACGTTCAAGGGGCGCACCAACGGCATCGCCACGCGCGGCAGCACGGTCGCGTTCGGACAGTTCGGGCTGCAGGCGCTGGAGCCGGGGTGGGTCACCGCCCGGCAGATCGAGGCGGCTCGTGTGGCGCTGACGCGTCACATCAAGCGCGGCGGCAAGGTGTGGATTCGCATCTTCCCCGACAAGCCGGTCACGAAGAAGCCGGCCGAAACCCGCATGGGAAAGGGAAAGGGATCGCCCGAGAGCTGGGTGGCCGTGGTGAAGCCGGGCCGCGTGATGTTCGAGCTCGAAGGAGTCGACGCGCGAAGATCGCGCGAGAAGCGCGATGGGACTCGCCGCGGCCAAGCTCCGGTGTGAAATCGAAGTTCGTTGCGCGCGAGGAGGCGCACACCAATGCGAGCTGAAGAAATTCGCGAGCTGACCGACGAAGAGATCGACACGCAGGATCGCGGAGCTCGAGGAGGAGCGGTTTCGCCTCAGGTTCCGCGAGCGCGACGCGAGACGCTCGAGGATCCGCTCCGTCTGCGCGTGACTCCGCCGGGATATCGCGCGGCTCAAGACCGTGTTCGTCAGCGGAACAGCAGGACACACGACGCAGACGGCTGACATGAGCGATACGACATGGCACGCAGCGAGCACGGGAGCGGCGGCACGACCGTGGCACGCGCAAGACGCGCATCGGGCATCGTCGTGAGCGACAAGATGCAGAAGACGGTGGTGGTGGCGATCGAGCGTCGCGTGCCGCACCCGGTGTACGGCAAGATGGTCACGCGCACCAAGCGGGTGAAGGCGCACGACGAAGACGAACTCGGCCAAGACCGGCGACACGCGTGCGCATCGTGGAGACGCGCCCGCTGTCGAAGGACAAGCGGTGGCGTGTGGTCGAGATCGTCGAGCGGGCGCGTTAACGGAGACGATCGATGATCCAACAGGAATCGATGGTCAAGGTCGCGGACAACTCGGGCGCCAAGACCGCGCTGGTCATCCGCGTGCTGGGCGGCACCCGCCGGCGCTACGCCGGGCTGGGCGACGTCGTCATCGTGGCCGTGAAGAACGCGCTCCCGAACGGCACGGTGAAGAAGTCGGACGTGGCGCGCGCGGTGGTCGTGCGCACGGCCAAGGAAACGCGGCGCAAGGATGGCAGCTACATCCGGTTCGACGAAAACGCCGTCGTGATCATCAACGACAGGGAGAGCCGCGGGCGACGCGTATCTTCGGACCGGTCGCGCGCGAGCTGCGCGAGAAGAAGTACATGAAGATCGTCTCGCTGGCGCCCGGAGGTGCTCTAACATGCGCGATCCTGAAGCACGCGAAACGAACGCCCGCGCGCCAAGGTCGCAATCGCAAGCGGCATGCGATCAACGCCGAGCGCGTGAAGATGCACGTCGTCAAGGGCGACACCGTGCGCGTGGTGCGCGGCGACGACAAGGGCAAGGAAGGGAAGATCATCCGCGTCTACACGAAGACGGGCCGCGTGTCGATCGAGGGCGTGAACATCGTGAAGAAGCACCGCCGGGCGCGCACGGCCGACGAGCAGAGCGGGATCATCGAGTTTCCCGCGCCGATGCACGCGTCGAACGTGATGCTGCTCGACCCGAAGTCGGGCGCGCCGACGCGCACGCGCGCGACAGATCGACGAAGACGGAACCAAGGAGCGCATCAGCGTGAAGAGCGGGCGACGCCGATCCCGCAAGAGCTCGCAGAGCGCTGAGGAGATAGAGCAACTGGCGACCAAGAAGAAAGACGGCAACAGAAGGAAGGCGGCGAAGAAGGAGAAGGGCGGCTCGAAGGGAAGAAGGGCGGCGACAGCAGGCGCGAGGCGCCGAAGCGAGCCCACATGCGGGCGCCGGCCTGCCGGTCGCCGCGCCGCGCCTGCAAGACTTCTACGAGAGACCGTTCGCGGCAAGCTGCCAAGCAGTTCGGCCTGACGAACCCGCACCAGATCCCGAAGCTCGAGAAGATCGTGCTCAACGTCGGCATCGGGCGAAGCGATCAAGCAGCCGAAGGCTCTCGACGCGGTCGTCGACGAGCTCGGCATCATCACCGGCCAGCAGCCCGCGCAGAAGAAGGCGAAGAAGTCGATCGCCAACTTCGGACTGCGCCAGGGACAGGAGATCGGCGCGGCGGTGACGCTGCGCGGCGCACGGATGTGGGAGTTCCTCGACCGATTCATCTCGGTCGCGATCCCGCGCATTCGCGACTTCCGCGGGCTGAGCACGCGCTCGTTCGACGGACGTGGCAACTACTCGCTCGGCATCAAGGAGCAGATGATCTTCCCGGAGATCAACTACGACCAAATCGAGCGATCCACGGCATGGACATCACGTTCGTGACGAGCACGAACAAGGACGATCAGGCGTTCGCGCTGCTGCGCGAGCTCGGCATGCCGTTCCGCGGCGGACGACAAGAAGGGCGCGGCGATCGTGAAGGCGCAGGCGGCCGGTCTATCGCACGGACTCGATGTCGTGAGCAGCTGGAACTCGAACAGTCGCATCTTCACGCTTCAGTAGAGACTGCAGCAAATGGCCCGTAAGGCCATGATCGAGAAGAGCAAGCGGAAGCCGAAGTTCGCGGTGCGGCAGCACAATCGCTGTCAGTCGCTGCGGCCGCTCGCGCGCGTTCCTGCGCCGGTTCGGCCTGTGCCGATTTGCTTCCGCGACGCTGTCGCTGTCGGGATGATCCCGGGCGTGCGCAAGGCGTCTGGTAAATGGCGCCATGGGACTGATCCGGCCGTTCGCACAGCAACTGGTATCACCATCACTTCCTCCACGTCCGTCAGCGGAAACGATGAGGAGATAGGAATCACTCATGAGCATGACCGACCCGATCGCCGACATGTTGACGCGGATCCGCAATGCCTGCGGATCGAAGCACCGCCGCGTTGATATTCCGGTGTCGAAAATGAAAATCGAGATCGCGCGCATGCTGAAGGACAACAACTACATCCAGGATTACAAGACGCTGCGAGACCGACGGAGGGCCGGCAGCTGCTCCGCGTGCGTCTCAAGTACGCCGGCGGGCAGCCGGTGATTCGCGAGCTGCAGCGCGTCTCGACGCCGGGCCTTCGCAAGTACGTCGGCGTCGCCGAGATTCCGCGCGTGCGCAACGGCCTCGGCATCGCGATCCTCAGCACTCGCAAGGGCTTGATGACCGACCGCGAGGCGCGGCAGGCGCGCACCGGCGGCGAGCTTCTCGCTCTCGTCTGGTAAGGAGAGCCGACAGCATGTCACGTATTGGAAAGATTCCGATCACGATTCCCGCGGGCGTCACGGTGACGCGTCGACGGCATCGAATGTCACGGTGAAGGGACCGAAGGGTGAGCTGCGTCGCACGCTCCCCGGGACATCCGCGTGTCGATCGAAGGACGCCGACGTCACCGTGACGCGGCCGACGGACGAGACGAGTCACAAGTCGCTTCACGGCCTTACGCGCACGCTCGTCGCCAACATGGTCGAGGGCGTGACGAAGGGCTACTCGAAGCAGCTCGAGATCACGGCGTCGGCTACAAGGCGGAGGTGCGGCCCTACGGGCTGCAGCTCGCGCTCGGCTTCTCGCACCCGATCGAGTACAAGGCGCCGGCGGGGATCAAGCTCACCGCGCCGCAGCCGACGCAGGTCGTCATCGAAGGCGCGGACAAGGAGATGGTGGGCCAGGTCGCGGCGGAGATTCGCAGCTTCGTCCGCCCGAGCCGTACAAGGGCAAGGGAATCAAGTACGCCGGCGAAGCAGGTTCGCCGCAAGGCCGGCAAGGCGGGGGGTAAGTAATGCATGCCATTCATTCCGAAGACGCGCGACGAGCAGCGCAATCGCCGCCACCTCCGCGTTCGCAAGAAGGTGACGGGAACGGCGGAGCGTCCGCGCCTCGTCGTGTTCCGTTCGCTCAAGCACATCTACGCCGCAGCTCGTGGACGACGGCGCAGCCGCACGATCGCTGACGGTGTCGTGACACGACGGTCGGGAGCGGGCAAGAAGGCGGAGAAGTCGCGTCGAAGTGGGGAAGACGATTGCCGCGCAAGGCCAAGGCACGCGGGCATCACGCAGCGTCGTGTTCGACCGCGCTGGATACCAGTATCACGGCCGCGTGAAAGCGGTGGCCGACGGAGCCCGCGAAGGCGGGTTGGAGTTCTAATATGGCGAGAATCGCAGGATTGGTCGGCGAGCGGCACGCCGGCGCCGTCCGGGCGCTCGCGCACCGCGGCGGCGGTGGCGGCGCGGGACGCGGCGGCGGCGGTGGCGGGCGCGGTGGCCGCGGCGGCGGACGCGGACGCGGCGGCCCTGGCGGCGGTGCGGCGGCGTGGCGGCCCGGGCGGCGGCGCGGGACGCGGCGGCCCCGGTGGCGGTCGTGGCGGCCCGGGCGGCGGCGCAGGTCGCGGCGGCCCCGGCGGCGGTCGCGGTGGTCGCGGCGGCGAGCGGTGGTCGCGGCGCGACGGCGGCGGTCGCGGGCGGCGAGCGCGAAGGCAGCGATCTCGTCGAGAACGTGATCGCGATCAATCGCGTCGCGAAGGTCGTGAAGGGCGGACGCCGCTTCTCGCTTCAACGCGCTCGTCGCCGTCGGCGACGGACAGGGCAAGGTTGGCTATCGCGACCGGCAAGGCGAACGAAGTGTCGGAGGCCGTCCGCAAGGCCGTCGATGCCGCGCGCCGCAACATGGTCGACATCCCGCTCACGGGGAGCACGATTCCGCACGAGATCGTCGGCGAGCATGGCGCAGGTAAGCGTGCTGATGAAGCCCGCCGCGCCGGGAGCCGGCGTGATCGCCGGCGGCGCGGTTCGCGCGGTCATGGAGTGCGCCGGCATCACGCGATATTCTGACGAAGAGCCTCGGCTCGACGAATCCGCACAACATGGTGCGCGCGGCGATGGATGGACTGCATGCAGCTCACGACCGTCGAGCAGATCGCGCGCGAGCGCGGCATCGAGTCTCGAGCCTGCTGTACAAGTTCGCGCGCGAAATCGAAGGAGATGGTGTACATGCCACGGACATTCGTATGGCATCCGGGCACGAGGCCCGGCGAAGACTGCAGGCGAACACGCTCACGAAGGGCGACGTGCGGATCCAGCAGGTGCGGAGCGGCATCGGCCACACGGCGCGCATGAGCGCGACGCTCGAGGCGATCGGGCTCAAGCATCACCAGGACGTCGTGGTGAAGCCGGATTCCGCCGTCGCTTCGCGGAACGATCAAGCGCGTGCGTCACCTGGTGAGGTGACGCCGGTCGAAGGAGTAACTCAATGGCGACGAAAGAAGAAAAGCCGGACGAGAAGCTCGGCCTGCACAATCTGGAGCGCGGCTCCCGGTTCGCACCGCAACCGCAAGCGCCTCGGGCGTGGCCCGGGTCGGGCACGGGCAAGACGTCCGGCAAAGGCCACAAGGGTATCAAGGCGCGCGCGGGCCATCACGGCCCGGGCGGCGGCAAGCCGCACTTCGAAGGCGGCCAGATGCCGCTCACGCGCCGGCTGCCGAAGCGCGGATTCACCAACCCGTTCCGGGTGGAGATCGCAGATCGTGCGTCTGCGATGCGTCGAACGCTCCCGAATGGCGAAGTGACGCGCGAGTCGCTCGCCGCGGCCGGGCTGATCCGCAGCGAACAAGGGCCCGGCGAAGGTGCTCGCGAACGGCGAGATCTGACGCACGCGGTGACGGTGCGCGGCATCAAGATGAGCGCCGCGCGCGCGAGAAGATCGTCGCGGCCGGCGGCCGCGTCGAGGAGTAATAAGCACATGGCACCAAGCAATCCCGCTCGAAGCGGTCAAGAATCTCTTCAAGACGCCGGAGCTGAAGGCGAAGATCCTCTTCACGCTTCTCTGCCTCGTGGTCTACCGGCTCGGTGCGCACATCACGGCGCCCGGGATCGACGTGCAGGCGCTGATCGACTTCTTCCAGCAGAACAACGGCGGCGGGCTGCTCGGGCCTCTACGATCTGTTCATCGGCGGCAGTCTCTCGCGCGCGACGGTTTTCGCGCTCGGCATCATGCCGTACATCTCGGCGCAGCATCTTCTTCCAGATCGGCGCGGCGGTGATTCCGTCGCTCGACAAGATGCAGAAGGACGAAGAGGGCCGGAAAAAGATCACGCAGTGGACGCGCTACGCGACGGTCGCGCTCGCGGCGGTGCAGGCGTGGGGATTCGCGCTCTTCACCGAGAGTCGCTGCAGGGCGCGGTGGCGAACCCGGGCTTCGGCTTCAAGCTGCAGATGACGCTTCTTCCTCACGACCGGCGCGATGTTCGTGATGTGGCTCGGTGAGCAGATCACGGAGCGCGGGCTCGGCAACGGCGCGTCGCTGATGATCTTCTTCTCGATCGTCGAGCGCTTCTGGCCGGCATCGTGACGACGTTCGCTTACGTACAGACGGGCGCGACGACCCTGCTCGGGCTGTTGCTGCTCGGCGTCCTCGATGGTCGCGGTCGTCGCGGCTGTCGTCGCGATCACGATCGCGGCGCGCCGCATGCCGATCCAGATTCCGCAGCGGACGATGGCGCGCGGGCGGATGCGCGAGGCGGCGAAGAACTTCATCCCGCTCCGCATCAACTCGGCGGGCGTCATGCCGATCATCTTTGCGCAGTCGGTGATCGTCGTGCCGGGCGCGCTCGCGCAGTTCACGGCAAGTCGACGCGCATGCGGAGATCGGCCGATCACATCGCAGCCGGGCACGCGGCTGGTACTACGTGCTGTCGGCCGTCCTGATCCTGTTCTTCACCTACTTCTACACGTCGATCATTTTCAACCCGATCGATCTCGCGGAGAATCTGAAGAAGCAGGGCGGGTTCATTCCGGGCGTGAAGCCGGGCGCGAAGACGGCCGAGTACATCGACCACGTCGTCACGCGCATCACGCTGCCGGGCGCGATTTTCCTCACGGCTGATCGCGCTGCTGCCGATCTGGATCGGCCGAGTCATCAACGTGCAGTTCCGGTTCGGCGGCACGTCGCTGCTGATCGTCGTCGGTGTGGCGCTCGACACGACTCGCGCAGATGCAGCAGCACCTGCTGCTCCGGAAGTACGACGGATTCATGAAGAAGGGGCGCGTCCGCTTCCGCGGGCGTCAGCGGCAGCCCGGCGGCTTCTAAAGCCGATGGCCGCCATTGCCACATGATCATCGTGCTGCTCGGGCCGCCGGGCGCCGGCAAGGGGACGCAGGGGGAGCGGATCGCCGCTGGCCTCGGCGTCCCCAAGATTGCGACCGGCGATGTCATTCGCGCGGCGATCGCCGCGGGCACGCCGCTCGGGCTGAAGGCGAAGGCCGCCTATGGATCGCGGCGACCTCGTCCCCGACGACGTCATCCTGGGTATCATTCGGGAGACGCTCGCGGCGCCGCAGCAGGCGCGCGGCGTGATTCTCGACGGCGTCGTGCGCACCGTGCCGCAGGCCGAAGGGCTAGCCGAAGTGCTGAAGACGCTGGGACGCAAGCTCGACGTGGTGATGCTCTTCGAAATTCCCGACGAGCGAGCTCGTGTCGCGGCTCAGCGCGCGCACGGTGTGCGACGCATGCTCAGACGCCGTTCACGGGGCGCGAGCCGGGCGAGCTGCATGCGACAATGCGCGAAGTCGCCCAAGGGTCATCTGTGCGCCGCAAGGACGACGAGCCCGATGCGGTGCGCAACCGCCTGCGCGTGTATCAGCGAGCAGACGGCGCCGGTGATCGCGTGGTACTGAATCGCACGGCGCGAACATCGCGCGCGATCGACGCAGTCGGCACGATGGAAGAAGTTGCGGGCGCGCGCCCGAAACGGCTGTCGGACTGAGCTGATGGTACAGCTCAAGTCGCCGAGAGAGATCGAGATCGATGGCCGCGGGCGGACAGATCCTCGCGGCGGACCATCAGGCGGTGCGCGCGGCGGTGAAGCCCGGCGTGTCGACGATGGATCTCGACCAGATCGCCGAGGATTTCATTCGTTCGCACGACGGCGCCACGCCCGGCTTCAAGGGACTCTACGGATTTCCCGCGAGCATTTGCTCGTCGATCAACGAAGAGATCGTGCACGGGATTCCGTCGACGAAGCGCGTGCTGAAGGAAGGCGACGTGATTTCGGTGGACATCGGCGTGTTTTACAAGGGCTGCTTCACCGGATTCCGCGAACGACGTGGGCGGTCGGCGCGGTCGATGCGAGAAGCGCGCAGCTGCTCGCGTGACGAAGGACGCGCTCGAAGCCGGGACTCGCGGCGGCGGTCGTCGGCAATCATGTTGGCGATATCGGCAATGCGATCGAGACGGTGGTGCTGAAGGGCGGGTTCGCGTGGTGCGCGAGCTCGTCGGGCACGGCGTCGGCAGTCGATCCACGAGGAGCCGCAGGTGCCGAACCACGGCAAGCCGAAGCGCGGGATGAAGCTGGTGCCGGGCTGACGCTCGCGATCGAGCCGATGGTGAACGTCGGCGCGCCGACGACGCGCACGCTTGGCGGATAAGTGGACGGTGATGACGGTGGATGGATCACGGTCGGCGCACTTCGAGCATACGGTGGCGATCCTGAACGACGGGCCGAGGGTGCTGACGGCGTACGCGGTGAACTAGGGTAGTTTCGCCCCAATCGCACAGAACGCCCGTCGCACGCCACGCACGAAGGCAGCTAGCCCCTCTTCGCGGTTGTATCAACACCGCTGACGAGATGAAGAGCACGCCTTGCGAAATGATCCGAGAAATCGCAATGTAGGCGGCGGCCGCCTCATCAGTATCCACTCAAGTGCATGTCTCCCAACCGCGAACTCGCTCGGCGCCGCGCGGATCTTCCGCCTGCCTACGTCGAGCCCGATCGCCGCATGACGGTTTTCGAGCGCTTTCTGCGCAATACATAGTTGGATTGAGCCGTCAACCAATGCCAAGGAGAGTGAACATGCGAGTCGTTAGAAGCATGCGGTGGGCTTTCGCCGCAGCCGGGCTCACTGCCGGGGCAAATCGCGCTGGTGCCCGTCATTCAAGCGCAGGCCGCACCCGTCGCGGCGAGCGCCCCCGCCGCGGCGCCGGAGGCCGCGACTGCGGCCCCCACCGTGTGCGGCACCACGCCGAATTGCGCCGAGTCCAATGACTTCGCGGTGATGATCACCAACTTTCGCAGCAGCGACGCGCGCGGCTACAAGATTCTGAATGTCGTCATGCGATTCCGGAACAAGACGGCGGCGCCGCTCGTGCTGGGCTACGTCACGGGTTCCGGCACGGCCGTGGACGAGAAGGGAAACCGCTACACCGTATACGGCGCCAACGGCGTGCGCGGCATCGGCCAAGTGAACGGCAACAACTTCGATTCCAAGTTCTCGCTGCCCCCCGGAGGCGTTGGGGACTCCCAGTTCGAGTTGGCGTGGTACCCGGGCCAGGAGATCTACGGTTTCACCTTCATGCTGGACCTCACCGTCGACGAGATCAATTCGTACCAGGGCAACCAGCACTCGCTGGGCGGTGAGTATCCGCTGCACTTCGAGGGGCTGACCAACGGAATCTCCGGCGGGGCCGCACTCGCAGCCGGTGCTCCAATGCCGGGTGTATCGCCGTGCAACAAGGGAGGCGTTGCAGGCACGGCAATGTCGGTCGCGGGCGCCAGCGGAGGTGCCGTTGGGAATGCAGCGGGCCAGGCCGCCTCGACGGCCGCCACTGTTTCCAGCGTCGCGTCCCTCTTTCATAAGAAGAAGGCCGCTCCCGCTGGGGCGCAGCCCGCTGATCCATGCGCGTCGCCTGCGCCTGCGTCGGTGGCGCAAACCGCGCCCACGGCTACGGTCGCCACGCCTGCGGCTCCTGCTGCCGTGACTTCGACCGCCGCCGGCTCTATCGCCTCGAAGGCAACGCCTGCCGTCGGAACAGCTGTCACGACCGGCACCACCAGGGCGGCTCTCGGCGCACCAACGGCGGCGAAGTCCCCCGTGATTACGCCGGTTGGGACGAGGGCCCCAGTCGTTACTCCGGTCGCGACGAAGGCTCCAGTCGTTACTCCGGTCGCGACGGCGGCGAAGGCGCCGGTCGTCACTCCGGTCGCGGCCGCGAAGGCCCCGGTGATCACGCCGGTCAAACCGGTTGTGACGCCCGTAACGGCGAAAAAGACCGACACGACCGTCCACAAGCCGTAGCGCGACCGCGCGTCGGAAGCTCCGGAAACGCGGCGCGGATCTGCAGTGAGGATCCGCGCCGCGTTGTCGTTGTGAAGCGCCTGATGAGACAGGGCGGATTCATCACGCCGCCCAAGCCGCCCCACAGGTAACGATCAGCCCCTCTTGCGGGATCGGCCGCTGCCTCCTATTTCTACAATGTAGAAAGCGACCGCTTCCCTCGAACGACCTGCAATGCCTCCTGCGCCTCGATCACCCGGCCTGTCTGCCCCTCGGCTCCCGCTCTCCCTCATAGGGGCGCTCATGCCGAGCGCCGAACGCGGAGAGGTGCTCGAGGGGCTGGAGGCGGAGTACACGGATCGCGCCGCCACTCGAGGCCCCGGTGCGGCGCGGCGGTGGCTCTGGGGACAGGCGCTGCACTCCCTGCCATCAATGCTCCGCTGGACCTGGTGGCGAGGCAGACCGGCTACGAACCGCGCTCGAGCGCCTTCCGTCCACGAGGCCCGATCGTGAAGACGTGGCTCACCGACGCACGCTACGCCGCGCGCCGGCTTCGCGCCCGCGCCGCGGCTATACACGTTCTCGCGGTGCTCACCCTCGCGCTCGGCATCGGCGGAACGGCCGCGGTGTTCGGCCTCGCGCGGCCGCTCATTTTCGATCCGCTTCCCTACGCAAACGCGAACGACGTCGGCGCGTTCTGGATGCCCGGGTGGTGGACCGAAGAGGAGTTTCTCTACCTCCGCGGACAAGTTCTCGGGCTTTCGCGATGTCGCGGCGTACCGCCCGGGCGACGCCACGATGCGCGATGGCGACGCACCGGCGCGACTCGTTCCCGGCATCCAGGCGATCGGCGGAGCTGTTCGACGTGCTCGGCGCGCGGCCGCTGCTCGGCCGCACGCTTCCAGCGCGGGCGACGACGTCCGCGGCGCCGATCCGTCGCCGTCATCAGCTACGGGCTGTGGCAGGAGCTGGGCGGCGCGCCGTCGATCGTCGGCAAACGCGTCACGCTCGACGGCGAGCCGCGCACGATCGTCGGCGTGATGCCGCGCAGCTTCTGGTTCCCCACGCCCGACGTTCGCCTCTGGCACGCGGAGCCGCTCGATCCCGAAGGGCGCAACGGCAGCTACGCGCTGATCGGCCGCGTCGCGCCGGGCGCCGACGTTCGCACCACATGGCGCCGCAGCTCCGGCAGCTCACGACGCGTCATCGGCGAGCGATTCAGTACTCGCCGAAAGCGGACAAGACGAAGAACGCCGTCGTCACAGCCGCTGCGCGACGATCTGCTCGGCTCGATGCGTCCGGCGCTCGTCGCCACGTTCGTCACGATGGCGCTGATTCTCCTCATCGCCTGCACGAACGTCGCCGCGCTCATGCTCGGCCAGGTCGAGGGGCGCGCGACGGAGCTTGCCGTGCGCTCGGCGCTCGGCGCAACGCGCGGGCGAATCACGCAGCAGCTCGTCGATCGAAGCGCTGCTGCTCGGCGTGATTGCGCGGCTTCGCCGGTGGCGGCGCTCGCCGCGCTGGCTTTAGAGTTCTCGCACATGCGCTGCCGCTCGGCGCTTGGTCCGACAGCGCAGCGTTCGACTGGACGATGTTTGCCGTCGCGCTCGCGCATCGCGCTCGCTGCGGTGCTGCTCGTCGTCGCTCGGTCCCGGTCGCTGTCGCTTTGGCGTCGCGAATCTGCGCGACGCGCTCAGCGGCGGCGCACCGGCGGCATTCACGGCCGCGGCGGCCGTCTCGAGCACATGCTCGTCGTCGCCGAGGTCGCGCTGGCGATGCTCATCGCGACGGGCGCCGCGCTGCTCGTGCGCAGTGTCGCGCAATCGCTACGCGATCGACCCGGGCATCAACGTAGAGGGCGTCGCCGTCGTCGACGTGGCCGTCGAGCGCGGACGTCAACGGCGGCTCAGCGCCGCCAACGCTCGACGACATTGACGGCGGCAGCTGGCCGCGATGCCCGGCGTCCGGAACGCGGCGCGCTGCGATGCAGACTGCCGCTGCGCGGCGACGGGAACAGCTTCGGCATCACGATCGAAGGGCACGAGGACCGCGAGCAGAGCTTCACGTTCTTCCGCGTCGCCACGCACGACTACTTCGCGACCATGGGCATCGCGCTGCGCGCCGGACGCCTGTTCGACGAGTTCGGATCGCCCCGACTCGACCGAGATCTCCGTCGTCATCAACGAAGCGCTCGCCAAGAAATACTTTCCCGGGCGAAAATCCGATCGGCCGGCGTCATGGGCGGCGGCTTCGGCATGCAGCAGCGGATCGTTGGCGTCGTGGCGAACGTCGCCGAGGGAACGCTGAAGCGTGAAGCGCGAGCCGACGCGGTATTACTCTCGGCGATCAAGCGCCATGGTTTGGCAGTCGACGCGTCGCTCGTGATTCGCACCGCGCGGCCGGCAAGACGCCGCGGCGATGCTCGACGAAGCGCGACGCACGGTGCAGCGCGTCGCGCCGAGCTATGCGATCGCAGGCACGACGACGATGCAACGCGTGTTCGACACGGCGGTCGGACCGGCGCGACAGATCATGTCGCTGCTGCGCTGCTCGTCAGCGCTCGCGCTCGCTGCTTGGCGGCGTCGGCATCTACGGCGTGATCTCGCACTTCGCGTCGCGGCGGAAGCGCGACTGGGCGATTCGCGTCGCGCTTGGCCTTCCCGGCACGGGCGTCGTGACGCACATCGTTCGCCAGGGCGTGACCCTCGCGGCTGATTGGGATCGTGGCTTGGCGCAGCTCGGCGCGCCGCGCTCGCGCGCCTGCTCGCGTTCGTTCCTGTTCGGCGTCACGGCGCTCGATCCGCTGTCGTTCGCGGCGGCGGCGGCGCTGTCTGCTCGCGATCGGCGCCGCGGCGGCCTTCCTGCCCGCGTGGCGCGCCGGATCGGTCGACCCGGCGCTCGTACTGCGCGAACAGTGAGCCAAGACGAACGACTGCATGAAAGAATCCGAATTCGCCCGCTCGGCGTGCTCGAGGAGCAGATCCTCGTCGCCGTCGTGCGGACGCGCGGCGAGGCGTTCGGCATGGAGGTGCGTCGCGAGATCGAGCGCGTGACGGGTCGCGATCTGGCGATTGGCGCCGTCTACGCCACGCTCGACCGCCTGGAGGCGAAGGGCTTCGTCGCATCGACGCGCGTCGCCGGACGAGGGCGGTTCGCGCCGCGTTGTTCGAGCTCAGTCGCGCAGGGGCGCCGCGATGCTGACGGAGACTCACGCGATGCGCGAGCGGCTCTGGAAAGGGGTCGATTTACGTCGACTGGACTCGCTCGCGCGCGCCTGAGTGTCACCACTACGCCACCGCTTTCGCCGTGGTCGGGTCGATGATCTCACGTACCGTCGACACTCTGTCCGCGGGAAAACCGCCCTGCGAGGCATGATCGCGAACCATTGCCTCGCTGTTCGCAATGTAGATGCAATAGATCTTGTCGTCGGTGACGTAGCTTTGCACCCAGTGGATCCCGGGTCCTATTTTCGCCAGCACCGAGCACGATTTCTGCGAAATTTCCTGCAGTTGGGGCCTGTGAGCTTTCCGGCACCCGGGAATTCACGTTCGATCACATACGTAGGCATGCGAGTCCTCGATCGGAGTGAGAGGCAATGGGCACCTCGGGGATGCCCGGTGAAGGAGATCGTATCGCACTGTCGCCAGGTGCGATCGATGCCACGGAGGTTCGCGCGGCATCGATCATCGCTCCGCTCATGAGTGCGCGAACTGGCACGATACGTCGGGGTTCCACATTGCGAAGGTTCCGCTCGAATTCTGCTTGCCAACCCACGCGTGCAGTCCCCACAGCTGAAAGTGGTCGATCTTCATGAAAGGCTGGCCGAACAGAACCGGCGGCGGTTGATCCGCGCCACGAATGCTGTACGGGATGATGTACTCGACTCCGACGAACTTCATGGAGCCGTCCTTCTGTGGCTCGTAGATCATTATTTCTGGCTGCGTAACGATGACGCTGTCATCCACGAGCGTTTTCTTGAGATAGTGCACGCCCATACCGCCAGAGGAACTCGAGAGACAGGTGTGTCCGTCGGTCGGATCGCCCACGGCCGTTTCGTATCCGGCTGCTTGCGCCGCGCTCAGGTCGTGGAATCCCGCGACGGCCTTGCGAAGCGCCTCCAGATCTTTCCCTCGCGGTGTGAGCGGGTGGAACTCGTTGATTCCGAGCACCATCAAGCCGAGCGTCAACCCGTAAACGGCGGCGGACCGAAGCGAGAAGAAAACGTCTACCATGCTTGATCTCCTGAGCGGTCTCCGGAGGGCGAGCGACGGCAATGGTGGGAACCTGTGCGGCCCCGCGCTCGATCGATCTCCGCGAGAGTGATTACTCAGTAGGCGGGATCGTGCGCGAAATCAGCTCAAGGGGGATCGGGGGAGTGCTTGCAACTGCCGCTCGGGCCAAGCTCTAACCATTGGAATTACAGATTGAACGGACGGAACGGACAAGACGGATAATACTTTCAAGCGGAAGAACGGCCTCGAGCTCAGGGCAGCATCGTTAGGAGCGGGGTAACGATCCGCAATGCAGCAAGTACATTGTGGTGTCGAGGATGGACGAGGCAGCAATGATCAATCCCGACCAATGCCGGCACCCGCAATCGATGCGTCGTCATCGAGTGCTGCGGGCGAGACTAAAAAGAAAGGTCTGTGGCGAAGCCTGTTTGCTCGTTAATTCCAGCGGAGACACAAATGATGCGCGCAATGAGTATTCCCGCGTTCAGCGGCTCGTTGGTCCTCGCGACGGTCGTCATTGTGTCGATGGGGTTCACGCAAGCGTTGCAGGCACAGAATGCTCGTGCACCCGGTCCGGCGGCGGCAACGGCGCCCAATGAATATTTCGTTTACTGCAACTCGCCCAACCTGGACGGGCCGATTTATTTCAGCGATATCTTCGCCTTCAATGCAACCACGGGACATGCGAACGCTATCAGCGCCGTGCTCGCAGCCCCCTTCCTTCAGTTCCTCGAGAAAAAATACGCCGTCAAAGTTGCCAGTAGCTTCTACACTTCGGCCTCCTGGAGTGGCAGCAACTTTCCCACCCAATGCTCTCAGAGTTATGAGTCGCTCCAACAGCGGCGGAGCGATAAGCAACGAGTTGAAACAACCTAACCCAACACCTTCACAGAGAGATCGTGGAGACCGGTTGGAAGACCACGATAGTACCGCTGCCCGCAGTGACGGCGCCCCCGGCGGCCGCGAATGAATACTACGTCTCCTGCTACTCCAACAAAACGCTGCCCATTGTCTATTTCAGTGAAATATTCGCCGCCGTCCCGACCGGCGACCCGATTCGCGACGCATTTCGCGCATTTCTCAAGAAGAAGTATGGTTTCAACGATTCCTCCCCTGCTGCGGTGGACTGCGACCAGAGCCCGAAACCGGGCATGCGAATATGTTCAAGAGATGCGTGGGCGATCAGGCAAAACAGGGAAGGCCTGGTCAAAGTAAACAAGAACCAGGTCGTCGAGACCGGCTGGAAGTATACGCCGTGATCGAGGCCGTTGCGGCGAGACACCCGCTACCGCCGCCAATCAGGCCATGAGGTGATGCAACACTGAGAGGTGCAATCAACCTCCCTGCACGAGCTCCGCCGTTCGCTGCGCCGCCTCGCTCGCCCTGCGCACGAACGACTCCGCGGCCTCCGTGAGCCCGTGCGCCGCCCCTGAATCGTCGAGGGCATCCACGTTCACCTTCACGTTGAACGCGGCGCCTCTGCACCCCGCCTCCGCCATCAGCGCCGCGACGCCCGCATCGGCCCTCGCGTTCGAATTGCCCTTCGTCGCCGCCATCTCCGCCAGCTCCGCCACCGTCGCACACGCGCGCGCAGTCTCGAGCGGAACCTCGCTCGCGCCAATGAGCGCCGCGGTGATCGCAGCCTTGCGCATCGTCTCCTGCTCCGGCGTCGCCTTCGGCAGCCTGTACGCCGCGGACACCGCCTCGTACGATTGCGCGTCGAGATCGACGAGCTGCGCGAGCCGCTGCCCCAGCGCCGCAGCCTGCAGCGCAATGTCCTTGAACGTCGCCTCGACATCGACGTACTTCTTTCGCCCCACCGTGAGACCCGCCACCATCTGCACGAGCGCCGCCGCGATCGAGCCCGCGTGCGCGGACGCGCTCCCGCCGCCTGGCGCGGGGTTCGATGAGGCGAGTGCGGCGCGGAAGCCGCTCAGGCTGATGCCGTCGCTCGCCGCGGCGCGCACCTTGTGCTCGAGCAACTGTTCGGTCGAGAAGTTGCGCAGCTGCAGATACCGCGCGGCCGCGTCGATGATCGCGCGCTCGGGCACGAGTCCCACGAGCTCCGTCCACGTCGGCGCCACACCGTGCGCGGCCGCTTCCATCTTCACCATGTCGTACGCGCGGAACATCGGCGTCTTTTCGATGTCGACGAGATTCATCGACACCTGCGCCTGTCCGTCCACCTCGAGCCCCATCGCTTTCACGTTCTTGAGGCCGCCCGACGAACCGCGCACGGCCTTCGCGACCTCCTTCGCCACGCCGACATTCGACGCATCGCCGAGATACACATTGTAGGCGACGAGAAACGGGCGCGCGCCGATCGCGACGGTTCCTGCCGTCGCGTGCACCTTCGCGGGGCCGAAGTCCGGCGTGCGCACCGGCGACGAACCGATCTCGTCGCGGATCTTCTCGAACTCGCCGCGGCGAATGTCCGCGAGATTCTCGCGCACGGGGCTCGTCGCCGCACGCTCGTAGAGGAACACGGGAATGCCGAGCTCCATGCCGACGCGCTCGCCGAGCGTGCGCGCGAGGGCGACGCACTGCTCCATCGTCGTGCCCTCGAGCGGTATGAACGGCACGACATCGGTGGCGCCCATGCGCGGATGCGCACCGCTGTGCCTCGTGAGATCGATGCTGTCGCGCGCGATCGCGATTCCCGCGAAGGCCGCGTCCACCGCGCGCTCCACCGGCGCGACGAAAGTGATGACGGTGCGGTTGTGCGATTCGTCCGACGACACGTCGAGCACGACGACGCCGCTCGTGGCGGCAATCGCATCGCGGATCTTCTGGATGATCTCCGGGCGGCGGCCTTCGCTGAAATTCGGAACGCATTCGACGAGCGTCATGGCACGAGGGTCAGAGAGTGGCGCCCGCCGGAGTGGCGTCGGCCAGAGTGCGTGCGAGCCACCGGTGCATGTCCGGATTGCCCGCGAGAAGAGAACTGTGCGTGAGCGGTACCTCGCGGCCGCTCACCGTCGTCACCACGCCGCCGGCCTCGCGCACGAGGAGCACGCCCGCCGCAAAATCCCAGGGTGCGAGCGACAGCTCCCAGAACGCGTCGAAGTGTCCGCAGGCGACGCTCACGAGATCGAGCGCCGCCGAACCCGCGCGCCGCATTCCCGCCGTCTTCTGAGCGACGGCCGCGAAGTGCCGCAGATACAGCGCGAGCGGCTCGACCGTCTTGAATGGGAAGCCGGTGCCGATGAGCGCGCGCGACGGATCGTCGATCGTCGACACGGCGATCGACGCGCCATTCCGAAAGGCGCCTCCGCCCAGGGTCGCGGTGTAGCGGTCGCCCGCGGGCACGTCGATGATCACAGCGGCAGCGACCTGTCCGCGCACCGCCGCCGCGATCGACACCGCGAATTCGGGATAGCCGTGCAGGAAGTTCGTCGTCCCGTCGAGCGGATCGACGATGAAGGCCACGTCCGCGCTCGTCGACGAATCGGGCGAAAGCTCCTCGCCAAGAATGAGCGCATCCGGATACGCAGCCTGCAACGCGGCCCGGATGATCCGCTCGGCGCCCGTGTCGACATCGGTCACGAAATCGGTTGCGGATTTGCTTCGCCATTCGATGTTCTCGCGATCGAGCGCCCGTGCGCGAATGAAAGCCGACGCCGCGATCGCCGCGGCCTCGATGTGTGCGAGCAGCGCCGCTGCATTGGACGATCTGTCTTGCACCACTATTTGCGCGCTCGTAGCTTGGTCGGATGTCGACAATCTTCAGCGGGATTCAACCTTCGGGAGAGCTGCACATCGGGAACTATCTCGGCGCCGTCAGGAACTGGGTCGAGCTGCAGAACAAGTACGAATGCATCTATTGTATCGTCGACTACCACGCGATCACCGGCGCCTACGAGCCCGCCGATCTGCGCCGGCGCACTCGGCAGATGGCGGTGTCGCTCTTCGCCGCCGGCCTCGATCCGAAGAAATCTACGCTGTTCGTGCAGTCGATGGTGCCCGAACATACGGAGCTCGCATGGATCTTCAACTCCGTCACGCCGCTCGGTGAGCTCGAGCGGCAGACGCAGTTCAAGGACAAGTCGCAGCGCCAGGAGAGCGTCAACGCGGGAATCCTGATCTATCCGGTGCTGCAGGCGGCGGACATCCTCCTCTATCGCGCGGATCTCGTTCCCGTTGGCGAGGACCAGGTGCAGCATCTCGAGCTGGCACGCGAAGTCGCGCGGCGCTGGAACGCGAAGTTCGAGAGCGATCTCTTTCCCGAGCCCAGGCCGCTGCTGACGGCGACGCGCCGCATCATGGGGCTCGATGGCCAGGCGAAGATGTCGAAATCGCTCGGCAACACGATCGGGCTGCTGGAGACGCCGGAGGAAGTGTGGGCGAAGCTGCGGCCCGCGATGACGGATCCCGCGCGCGTTCGAAGAACGGATCCCGGCACGCCGGAAGTGTGCAACATTTACAATCTGCACAAGGCGTTCAACGACGAAGCGACCGTCACGCACGTGGCCGCGCAGTGCCGCAGCGCCGGGTGGGGCTGTCTCGACTGCAAGAAAGTTCTAATGGATGGGATGATGCGCGAGCTCACTCCGATTCGTGAGCGCGCGCTCGAGCTGGAGGCGCATCCCGAAATTGTTACCGACGCGCTCGCTACGGGCGCCGCGAAAAGTGGCGAGATTGCGGAGCGGACGATGGCCACGGTGCGCGAAACGATGGGGCTTCGCTGACGATTCTCGCGCGATGTAGCGCGACGATCGACTTGCACCGCACGTCGTCCAAATTACAGGGGGCAGCATGATGGCGAAGTCGGATGGGCCTGAGGGAATGCTGACACTGATCTGCATCACCTGCGGCAACGAGTTGTTCTTCACTGCGAAGCCGCCCGCGAGCGATCCATGCCCGCAATGCGCTAGTACTGTCTTTCGCAGCTTCTTCACTCCCACCGTGCGCGACGAGGCGACGGAGTCGATGCTCGAGGAAACGGCGCGCTCCATCTCTCTCGACGGCGGCTCGACCGATTCCACCGCCGGCGACCTTCGCGACCTGAACAGCCCCTGACCGCATCCATGACTAAATCGCTGACGGGGATTTTCGGCCCTGTCGTCACGCCGTTCGACGAGGCGAGCGGAGATCTCTCGAGCGGCGCCTTCCGCGCAAACATCAAGGCGCACATGGCGGCCGGTCTCTCGGGCGTGCTGGTTGCCGGATCGACGGGCGAGGCGGCGCTGCTCGACGAGGACGAACGCCTGCGCCTCACCGAGCTCGCGCGTCCGCTCGTTCCTCCGGACCGCTGGCTCTTCACGGGCACCGGCTGCGGAATCGACGCGCGAGTGCGTGCGTCGCACGAAGGATGCTGCGGAGCGCGGCGCGGACGCGGTGCTCGTCGTCTCGCCACACTATTACGGCGCATCGATGACGGAGGACGCGCTCTGGGCGCACTACTCGCGCGTCGCGGACGAAAGCCCGGTACCGGTACTGCTCTACAACATTCCGAAGTACACGCACCTTCAGCTCGGGGCGAAGCTCGTGCACGCGCTTGCCGACCACCCGAACATCGCCGGGATCAAGGACAGTACGGGTGACATGACGCAGCTGCGCGCGTACCTCGAAGCACAGGGCGATCATTTCACGGTGCTCACGGGACACGCCGGCACGCTCCTCGACGCCATCGGCTACGGCGCGCGGGGTGGCGTGCTCGCGGTCGCGCTCTTCGCCGCGCCGCTCATCTTCGATCTCATGGATGCGATCTCGCGCGGCGATGGTGTGACGGCGAGCGAGATTCAGGCGCGCGTGCGGCCAATCGCGCGGGAAATAGTGGCCGAGCTGGGACCACCGGGGATCAAGGTCGCGATGGATCTCGTAGGTCTCGCGGGCGGCGTACCGCGCCCGCCACTTCGCCCGCTCGGAGCAGGAGAGCGAGAGCGCGTCTCCACACTACTCGGCGCCGCAGGGCTCGCGCGCATCGCGTAAGTCGTGGTTGACGCTCGCGGACATCTGACCGCCATCGCCAACCGTCCGCGACCCGCGGGAAGCGCGGCTGAGGCTGGGTCGCGCTCGTACTGCCAGTGCATCCTGGAGGCGGCGGGGCTCGAGGTACATCACCGCGCCTTCTCCTACTCGAGCGTGCCGGGACGGTGGGGCACGCCTGCGGCTGGACTATTCGCGGCGCTGCTCTTTCTCACCGCGGGACATCTCGGCGCGCACCTGCATCCGCGCGCAGCGCTCGGACTTCTGCTTGCCGGGGCGCTGCTGCTCGGCTCGTCCGCATTCTGGCTCAGTCGCTGGGGCGTGCTCGACCTGCCGTTCGGCCGGCTGCGCGGCAACAACCTGACCGCGACGCGCGGCGTGCCGGACCTTTGGCTCGTCGCGCACCTCGACTCGAAGAGTCAGCCGGTTCCGATCCTCGTGCGTGCGCTCGGGATCATGGCGTCGATGGTGATGTGGGTGGCCGCCACCGCGCTCGCCGTTGCGCAGCTTGCGGGCGGCGCGCCGCCGTCGCTCTGGATTCCCGTCACGATACTCGGTGTGCTGGCATCGATTCCGGTCGCCGCGAGCGTGGTCGGCGCGAGCTCGCACGGCGCGCTCGACAACGCATTGGGTGTCGCGACGATACTGCGCGCCACCGAGCTGCTGCCTCGTGACGCGCCGATCGGTGTGCTGATCACTAGCGCGGAGGAGCTCGGCCTCGCGGGCGCGCGCGCCTGGGCGCGCGAGGTGCCGCCCGGGCGCGCGATCAACGTCGATGGCATCGATGACGCGGGCGCGCTTCGGCTCATCTACAGCGGCCGCCTGCCGCGCGCGCTTCTCTCCGCGCTCGGCGCCGCGTGGCCCACGCCGAGCCGTCTCCTTCCGGGCGCGCTCATGGATGGCGTCGCGCTCGCCGATGCCGGCTGGCAGGTGGTGAACGTCAGCAAGGGAAGCTGGCGAACCGTGAGCCGCATCCACACGCGCCGCGATGATCTCGCGCACCTCGAGGGCAGCGGAGCGGAGGAGGTCGCAGCGCTCATCGCGGGTGCGGTCACCGCCGGCTCTCGTTAGCTTTCGGGGTAACCTCCCGCGCCGGCGGCCGTTCGTCCGCGCCTGCCCGCTCACGCACTCCGAACAGGCATGTTCAGCTCATCGATTCGCACTCTCGTCGTCGTCGGCGCGCAATGGGGCGACGAAGGGAAGGGAAAGCTCGTGGACGTGATCGCCGAGCGCGCCGACTGGGTCGTGCGCTACCAGGGCGGCGCGAACGCCGGCCACACCGTCAATCTCGGCGATCGTTCCTTCGTCCTCCATCAGATTCCGAGCGGCATCCTGCATCCGGGCGTGCGCTGCGCGATCGGCAACGGCGTCGTGCTCGATCCGGAAACGCTCTTCACCGAGATCGACGAGCTCGTGCGTCGACGGCGTCGATGTCGAGGGCCGCCTGTACGTGAGCGACCGCGCGCACCTCGTGCTGCCCGTATCACAAGCTCGTCGACGGGCAGAGCGCGCGCGAGCAAGGCGATCGGCACGACGGGGCGCGGCATCGGCCCGGCGTACGAGGACAAGATCGCGCGGCGCGGCGTGCGCGTGCTCGACCTGCGGCACCCGGAGCGGTTGCGCGGAGCTGCTCGAGGCGGGGATCGCCGACACGCGAACGCGCAGCTCGTCGCCTTCGGCTCGCCGAAGCGCGCGAGCATCGATGACACGCTGCGAGATGGTCACCGATCTCGCGCCGCGGCTGCTCGCGCTCGCGGACGATGTCGGGCTCTCGATGCATCGCGCGATCAAGTCGGGTGCGGCGATTCTGCTCGAGGGCGCGCAGGGATCGCTGCTCGATGTGGATCACGGCACGTATCCCTTCGTCACGTCGAGCAGCACGACGTCCGGCGGCGCGGCCACCGGCACCGGCATTGCGCCCACCGCGCTCGACGCGATGCTCGGCGTGGTGAAGGCGTACACGACGCGCGTCGGGAACGGCCCGCTGCCGACGGAGATCGACGAGCCGCTGGCGCGAGCGACGTGCGCAGGCTCGGCAACGAGTTCGGCGCGACGACCGGACGCCCGCGGCGCTGCGGCTGGTTCGATGCCGTCGTCGTGCGCTACGCCGCGCGCGTCAACGGACTCACCGGGCTCGCCGTCACCAAGCTCGACGTGCTCGACACGCTCGACCGCATCGCGATCTGCACCGGCTACGCAGTACGACGGCGACGTGCACGAGGAGTTTCCGGGCGATCTCACGCTGCTCGACAAGGCCGTGCCGCGTGTACGAGTGGTTCGACGGCTGGCGAACGAGCACGGCCGCCGCGCGCAAGCTGTCCGAGCTGCCACGGGCCGCGCGCACCTATCTCGACCGCATGCGCGAGCTGCCGACACGCCCATCGCGTACGTCAGCGTCGGCACGCGGCGCGACCAGATCATCGGGGTCGGTGATGGCGGTGAGCGTCGAAGAACGCGTCGACATTGCGATCGTCGGCGGCGGACCGTGCGGGCTCGCCGACGGCGATCACGGTGCTGCGCGCCGGGCTGAGCTGCGTCGTGCTTCGACGGCGGCGCCGTGGCGAGCACGATCACCGCGCTATCCGACGTACGTCAGCTTCTTCTCGACCGCGGAGAAGCTGTCGACTCGGCGGGTCTGCCGTTCGTCATCGGCGGCGACAAGCCAGGCCGGCGCGACGCGCTCGCCTACTACCGGTCGGCGCGTGACGTACTTCGGCATCCCGGTTCGGCAGTTCGAGAAGGTCACCGACGGTCGAGCGGACGGGACGGCGATTCGTCGTCCACTCGGAGCGTCGCGGCGCAGACAGCGCGACGCACGCGGCGCGACGCGGTCATGATCGCGACCGGCTACTTCGGCTCGCCGAACTGGCTGCAGCGTGCCCGGCGAGACGCTCAGCATGTGATCGCACGTCTACAGCGAGGGGCACGAGGCGTTCGACCAGGACGCGGTCGTCGTCGGCGGCGGAAATTCGGCCGCCGAGGCGGCGCTGGATCTCTGGCGCTCCGGTGCGCGGGTGACGCTCGTGCATTTCGGCCCGACGTTCGACAAGAAGATCAAGCCGTGGGTGCTTCCCGACGTTCTGAATCGCGAATGAAGGAGGGAAGCATCGCCGCCCGCTGGAACAGCCGCGTGCACTCGATCTCCGCGCGACGACGTCACGATCACGACGCCGGGCGGCGAAGATCGAAGCTGCGCGCCGACCTGCGTGTACGTGATGACGGGCTTCGCGCCGAACACCGACCTGCTGAGGCAGATCGGCGTTCGATCGACCCGATAACGGGCATTCCCTCGCACGACCCGGACGCTGGAGACCGACGTGCCGGGATTCTTCATCGCGGGTGTCGTCGTGGCCGGGTTCGATGCGAACAAGGTGTTCATCGAGAACGGACGCTTTCATGGCGAGAAGATCGTCGCGCACATTCAGGGGCACGCAGCGCCCGCTGAACCCGTTCTCAGCGCCGAGCTCGATAGCTGATAAATTGAGAGCGCCAAGTACTATTTCGTAGCGCGCGAACGAACTGCGCCTTCGCCTCGAGCTCGTCAACCGGAACCGGCTCTCACGCATGTCCTCTAGCACCTTCCCTGATGTCATGGAGAAGCTCGTGTCGCTGTGCAAGCGGCGCGGCTTCGTCTTCCAGTCCTCCGAGATCTACGGCGGCACTCGGCTCCGTGTGGGACTACGGTCCGCTCGGCGTCGAGCTCAAGACGCAACCTGAAGGAACGCTGGTGGAACGCGATGGTGCGCACGCGCGACGACATCGAGGGCCTCGATGCGGCGATCCTCATGCACCCGCGCGTGTGGGAGGCGAGCGGCCACGTCGGCGGTTCGTCGATCCGCTCGTCGACTGCAAGACATGCAAGGGCCGCTTTCGCGCCGACAAGCTCCAGGACGCGCAGTGCCTGGCAAACCCGATGCGAAGAAGCCCGGCGTGCGGCACGAAGTGCCAGCTCACCGAGCCGCGCCAGTTCAACCTGATGTTCAAGACGCACATGGGCCCGGTCGGAGGACACGGCGGCGGTGATCTATCTGCGCCCGGAAACGGCGCAGGGGATCTATGTGAATTTCCTGAACGTGCAGCAGTCGACGCGCCAGAAGATGCCGTTCGGCATCGCGCAGATCGGCAAGGCGTTCCGCAACGAGATCACGCCGGGCAACTTCATTTTCCGCACGCGCGAGTTCGAGCAGATGGAGATGCAGTTCTTCGTCGAGCCCGGCACGGACATGGAGTGGTTCGAGAACTGGAAGGCGCAGCGCATGGAGTGGCACCGTCGCTCGGCCTCGATCGACGCGACGGCTCCAGTTCCATCAGCACGCGAACGGAAGAGCTCGCGCACTACGCGCGCGCCGCGTTCGACATCGAGTTCGATTTCGGCGGCACGCTCGGGCTTCCAGGAGATCGAAGGCATTCACAACCGCGGCGATTTCGACCTCGACGCAGCACCAGGAATTCTCGGGGAAGAGGCTCGAGTACGTCGACCAGGCCGAACAACAAGCGCTACCTGCCGTACGTGGTCGAGACGGCGGCGGGCCGAACCGCACGCTGCTCGCGCTGCTCGTGAATGCGTATCGCGAAGAGACGGTGGAGGGCGAGGACGAGGGGCGCACGGTGCTCGGCTTCCATCCGGCGCTCGCGCCGGTGAAGGCCGGCGTCTTTCCGCTGGTGAAGAAGGACGGCATGCCCGAGATGGCGCACGACGCAGCTCGCGAACGATCTGCGGAAGCGCTTTCCGGTGTTCTACGACGAAGCCGGCGCGATCGGCCGGCGCTACCGGCGGCAGGACGAGGTCGGGCACGCCGTTCTGCATCACGGTCGACGGCGACTCGATCAAGAACGAACGGTGACGATCCGCGATCGCGACACGTGCAGCAGGAGCGCGTCGCGGCCGATCGCATGCGGCCGATCATCGCGCCCGCCTGGCGCCGGTGAGCCCCATGACGCTCTCGCTCGAGACGCTTCGCCGCGACGGGGCGAGGCGTTCCATCAGACGATCTGTCGCGCGAGTTACTACCTCGCGCACTCGGGGCTCAAGAAGACCGCCGAGCTGCAAGCGATCTACGCGAAGCTTCGCGAGCGTTCTCGGCGACGACGCGCTGGCGATGGCGCGCGAGACCTTCCAGCGACGCGCCCGCGGGGCAGCGAAGAGCAGCGGTCGGCCGCGGCTCCTGCTCGAGTGGCAGGCCGAGTGCGCGTGCTCGCGCGAGCTCGCGCCGCTCGACGAGCGCGAGATCGCGTGGGAGGCAGCGGCGATCGTTCGCGTCGCCGATGGCGGGGGATCCAGTATCAGCAGCGCGTCGATCGAGATCGCGAACAGCACCGACCGCGACGAACGGCATGCGATCGAGAGACGCGCGCGCCGACGCTCGTCGGCGACGAGCTCGCGCCGATGCGGCGGGAGCGCTTCCAGCGCGAGAAGGACATCATCGAGACAGCTCGAGATCGCGCCGAGCTACAACGCCACGTTCGACGCCGCTGAGCGGCATGATCGCTGCGCGTCGCTGCGCGACGAGTGCGAGGCGTTCCTTCGCGACACGCAGGCGATGTGGGACGACGTGTTTGCCGAGTTCGCGCAAGCGCGGCCTCGGCATCGATCGCGCGCGAAGCCACGCGCGCCGATGCGCTCGCGCTGATGCGCGCGCCCGAGTTCGACGCGGACTTTCCCGCCGAAGCCGATGGAAGCACGATCCGCCGACAGGTCCGCGAAATGGGCATCGACCCGACGCCGACGGGCCGCGTTTGCTTCGACACCGGCGAGCGCGAAGGGAAGCGCTCGCGCGCCTTTTGCTCGCCGGTCGCGTGCCGCACGAGGTGTATCTCGTGCTCCGCCCGCACGGCGGGCAGACCGACTGGACCGACCTTCCTGCACGAGCTCGGACACGCGCTGCACTTCGCGAACATGCGTCCCGGACTTGCCGTTCGAGTATCGCTGGCTCGGCGACAATTCGATCACCGAGGCTACGCGATGCTGTTCGATCACCTGCATGAAAGATTCCGGGATGGCTGACGCGCTACACCGAGCTCGGACGCTCCGCGAGCTGCCGCGCTTTCATGCGGCCGCGGGCTTCGAGGAGCTGCATTTCCTCCGGCGCTACTGCGCGAAGCTCATCTACGAGATCGAGCTGTACGGCGGCGAGCGACTCGTGGGAGTCGCTGCCCGATCTCTACGTGGAGACGCTTCACCGGCGCGACGGCGTTCCGATACCATCGCGCCGATGCCTTCGTCGACGTCGATCCGCGCTACTACTCGGCGCGCTATCTTCGCGCGTGGCAGCTGCAGGCCGCTGATGGCGGAGTCGCTCGTCGAGCGCTTCGACGCGGACTGGTGGCGCAATCCGCGCGCGGGACCGTGGATCGTCGAGACACTGTTCGGCGAGGGCAGCGCGAGCTCGCGCACGAGCAGGCGCAGCGCGTGACCGCGCGTCCGCTTTCCTTCGCGCCGCTCGTGCGCGCGACGGAATCGATGCTCGTGTCGGCTTAAGAGGAGGAGCACCTCATGGCAAAGCACACCGCGCTCGTCACCGGCGCCTCACGCGGAATCGGACGTGCCACCGCGCTCCGTCTCTCCGCGGCGTTCGACATCATCGCCGTGGCGCGATCGGCCGGTGAGCTCGCGTCGCTCAAGAGCGAGATCGAAATCGGCGGCGGCGTCTGTCGCACGATTGCGCTGGACATCGCCGACGAAAAAGCCACCACCACCGCGTTACGCGGCCTCGAGGTGGACGTGCTCGTGAACAACGCCGGCGTGGCGACCATGAAGCCATTCCTCGAGCTCACGAGCGCCGAGTGGCACCGTATGGTGGATGTCAATTTCAATTCCCTGTACTACGTGACGCACGCGCTCATCGGCGGAATGGTGGAGCGCAAGCGCGGCTTCGTCGTCACGATCGGATCGCTCGCGGGGCGCAACACCTTCGTTGGCGGAAGCTGTTACGCGGCCACGAAGCATGCGGTGAACGGTTTCACCGAGTCGCTGATGCTCGAGGTTCGAGACGCGAACGTGCGCGTCGCGGTGGTGATGCCGGGCTCCGTCGCGACGGACCTTACTCCGAGCTCGGGCGATCAGAGCTGGAAGCTCACGAGCAATCAGATCGCGGATGCCGTGTGGTATCTCGTGATGCAGCCGGATTCGGTGCTGGTGTCGCGACTCGAGATTCGGCCGGCGAAAGCGAAGGGAACACGATGACCGCTCCGCCAACTATGCCGGCCCCGATCGTGGGCGCGCGCAAACTGCTTGTGGTGATGAGCGATCTGCTTTTCCGCTCGAAGATCGACGAGGTGGCGCGGCGCGTCGGTTTGGAGCTCCGGGTGGCCAAGTCGCCGGAGCAGCTCGACCGGCAACTCGCCGCGGGAGAGCCCGCGCTCGCGATCGTCGACCTCGAGGAGGGAGCGCTCGATCCGTTCGCCGCCATCGCGCGCGTGCGTGCGGCCGCTCCGAACGCACCGATCCTCGGGTTCGCGGGTCACGGCAACGTCGACGCGATTCGGCGCGCCCGCGAAGGCGGCGCGACGGTGCTCGCGCGGTCCGGATTTACTGTTCAGCTCCCTGCGCTGATCACCGAGATCGCCGAACGGGAGCGTTCTCGACTGTCGGATTGACCGACCGGGGTAGCCTCTGTGGTGGTTACGCATAGATTCCCACCTGTGATCCGCGCACCGTACTCTGCCCCGGAGTCGGCCAGCATTCCATCGGACGCTTCGGTTCGGGAACTCGTCGCCATCCGCGAGATCGTGCACGCCTTCCTCACGGCCGACCGGCCGGAGGACGTCTTCCAGTTCGCGCTCGAGCGCGTGAGCCCGCTGGTTGGCGCCGCGTTCGCATCGATCTACACCATTGCGGCGACGACGACGTGATGCGGCTCGCCGCGTCGTACAACTGGCCCGAGCGCTTCCGCCCCTTCCTCGGCGACATGCGCGTGCGCGTGGGCCTGGGTCCGAGCGGTCAGGCGGCGGGAGAGCGCCGCGCGATTCGAAGTGCCCGACGTGTTCGCGGATCCCTCGCTGAGGACTGGCAGGAAGTCGCGACGGAGCTCGGCTTCCGTGCGCTGGTCGCGCTTCCGCTGCAGACTCGCACGCGCGTGCTTGGCGCGGTGACCTTCTACTTCGAGAGGCCGGCCGATCTCGCGGTCGAGGAGCGCGGGTTGCTGCAGATCGTCGCCGACCAGATGGCGGCGACGGCCGAGAAGGCGTCGCTCATCGACGATCTCCGCCGCGCGAACGGCGCGCTGCTCGAGTCGAACGCGCAACTGGAGCAGCAGTACGTCGCGGTGATGGAGGCGCGGCGCCTGAAGGACGAATTCCTCTCGAACATCGTCACGAGCTGCGCACGCCGCTCACCGCGCTCCTCGGCTACGCGTATCTGCTGCAGGAGGAGATGTCCGGGCCGCTCACGAACGACCAGCGGAACACGCTTGCTCACATGACCACGTCGAGCGAGCGCCTGCTCGAGCTCATCGAGGACTTGCTCGAGCTCACGGCGCTGCGTCGTGGCGAAGTGCGCGTGGAGGTCGAGCTGTTCGATCCGCGCTCGGCGCTCGAGTCGGCGCTCGCGGCGACGGCCGGCGACCGGCCGACCGGGCATCGCGCTCAAGACCGAAATTCCCGATGGGCCGCCGCGCTGGATTCGCAGCGACCGTCAGAAAGTCGTCAAGATCCTGTCCAAGCTGATCGGCAACGCGTACAAATTCACGACGCACGGCGAGGTGCGCGCGACGGTGCAGGTTCTCAACGAACTCGCGCGCTTCACCGTATCGGACACGGGAATCGGAATTCCCTCCGCCGCGCAAAAGCTAGTGTTCGACGAGTTTCGCCAGGTGGACGGGTCGACGACGAGGCAGTACGGCGGGTCCGGCCTCGGCCTTGCACTCTCCCGGCATCTCGCGCGCCTTCTTGGCGGCGACATCCAGCTCGAGTCGGAGCCGCACGAGGGGTCGTCGTTCGTCGTGGAGATCCCGCTAGAATTCAGTCATGACCCGCAGCCAGCGGTGAGCTCAGCCGGGCTGACTCAACAACAGGAAACGAGCATGCTTCAGGAAATCACCACTCCGATGGCCCCGGCGGAGGTGCTGGCGGCCGCGAAGACGTTTTTCTCGCGCCGCAGTCCCATTTACGCCGCCTTCCTCGAGAAGGAAGGAGCCGATCGTATCTGACATTTCGCGGACAAGGTGGCGAAGAGCTGGTGATCGGCGTGCAGGCGTCGAATGCTGGAACAATCGTGCGCGGATCGTACGTACTTGTTCGACCAGCAGATCGCGCGCTTCTTCTCGACGCTCGATCCGATACCGGAAACGAGCTCGAGGTCGGCATGACCAGCATGACTCAAGCGGGGACGGCGTGACGCACCCTTCGTCTCGACGCTGCGCACATCGGGGACATCGATCCCGTTGGCGCGCCGGGTACGAGCCCGATCACGATTCGCGTCGAGGTTCCCGAACGCTGGGACGTCGCGCTCGATTGCCGCCGCGCCCCGGCGAGTGTCCGTCGAGGTGAAGCGCGCGCGCGCTCGCGTCTCTGTCGCCCGAGGACGAGACTCGACGGATTACGTGATCAAGCTGCGCGGCTTGGAGGTGCTCGACGAGAAGGTCTCCCTCGCGGACGCGGGCGCACGCGACGGCTCGATCTTCCTGCTCACGCACCGCCGTCGGCGGCCGGTCCGGTGAGCGCGACGCGCGCCACGTCCGCGCTCGCGCAGCGACGAGCGCGCCGAAGCTGGGACACGCGGCCGCGTGCGGCTGCGCGAGGAAGTCGCGAAGCGCATCGTCGGCCAGGAGACGTGCGTCGACGAGATCCTCATGGCGATTCTCGCCGGCGGCCACGCGCTGCTCGTCGGCGTGCCGGGGCTCGCGAAAACGCTGCTGATTCGTTCGGTGGCCGAGGCGATGCGGCTGGATTTCCGCCGCATTCAGTTCACGCCGGATCTGGTGCCGAGCGACATCACGGGCACGGAGATCCTGGAAGAGGACACGCGACGGGCACGCGCAGCTTCCGCTTCGTGCGCGGTCCGATGTTCGCCAACATCGTGCTCGCCGACGAAATCAACCGCACGCCGCCGCGCACGCAGGCGGCGCTGCTCGAGGCGATGCAGGAGCACAGCGTGACCGCGGCGGGCGAGACGATGCGCTGCCCGAGCCGTTCTTCGTGCTCGCGACGCAGAATCCGATCGAGCAGGAGGGAACGTATCCGCTCCCCGAAGCGCAGCTCGACCGTTTCCTGTTCGACGTCCGCATCGGGTATCCGGGCGAGGATGAAGAGGTCTCGATTCTGCGCGCGACGACCGGCAGCGACCTCGGGCCGCTCGACGCCCGTGCTCGACGCGATCGGAAGCGATGCGCGCTGCAGCGGCTGACGCGAGAGATTGCCGGCGGCGGAGCCGGCGCTGCGGTACGCGGCGCGCTCGCGCGAGCGACGCGGCCGGACGACGCCGACGCGCCGGAGCTCGTGAAGCGATACGTGCGCTGGGGCGCGGGCCCGCGCGCTGGACAGTCGCTGATTCTCGGCGCGAAGGCGCACGCGCTGCTGGCCGGCCGATCTCGCCGTCGCGCCGGAGGACATCAAGCGCGTCGCGCACCCCGTGCTGCGGCACCGCGTTCTCCCGAACTTTGCGGCGGAAGCGGAAGGGATCACCGCGGAGCAGGTGATCGACGAGATTCTGTCGCGCATCTCGCCGCCGCGGAGCGACATCGGGCTGTAGCGTGCCGCTCGCGGGGAGCTACGGTTCGCTGCTCGACGCGCTGCGGGGCGTGACGTGGCCCGCGCGGCGCACCATTCGCGGGCCGGCTGCGGGAACGCATCGCTCGCGCCAGCGCGGCATCTCGCCCGAGTTCACGGAGTATCGCCCGTACCGCCAGGGCGACGATCCGCGCCGGCTGGACTGGAAGCTCCTCGCGCGCACGGACCGCGCGTTTCTGCGCATCACGAACGATCGCGCCACGCTGGGCACGATGCTGGTGCTCGACGCATTGGCGTCGATGGCGTTTCCCCTCGCGACGCAAGGGAAGTGGGTGCAGGCGTGCCGAATCGCCATCGGGCTCGCGGCGGTGGCCAACAGTGCGGGCGATCCAATCGGGGTGATGGTGGCGGGCGAGAATGGAGTGCCGCAGCTGCCACCGCGCACGCGGCGCGGGATGATCGGAGAGGCGGCGCGGCTGTTCGAGTCGCATCGCGCCAGCGGGGAACGCGTCGCTGGCGCCCGTGCTGTCTCTCGTTCGCCCGACGCAGCGCATCGTGCTCATCTCGGATTTTCTCGCGGATGACGACGCGCTGTTGCGCGCCGCGCGCGAGCGCATCACCGGCGGGAGCGGAGGTGCTCGCGGTGCACATCGTCGCGCGCGAGGAGCTCGAACCAGGGCGCGCGGCGATGATCGCGCAGGATCCGGAGCAGCCGGCGCTCGAGCGCTCGCTCGTGGATGAAACGCGCGAAGGATATCGCGAGGCCTTCGCGGCGTGGCGCGCGGAGCTCGCACGCGGATGGCGCGCGGCGGGCGCGGCGTACTTCGAGGTGCCCGCGGACGAGGCGACCGATCACGCGGTGCGCCGGATTGCGTCGCCGGCGACCGTCGTGTCCGGACAGGCGCGGGGCGCATGACCTTCCTCGCGCCGTGGGCGCTGTGGGCGGCGGGTGCGGTGAGCGCGGCAGTGATCGCGCTGCACATTCTCGCGAGCAAAAATCCGCGCGTGACGCCGCTGCCAACGGCGCGCTTCATACCAGATCTGCCGTCTGCGCGCGACCGCTCGCGCGCTCGGCTGTCTGATGTGTTGCTGCTGGCGCTGCGCGTGGCGGTGGTGATGCTCGCGGGGCTCGCCTTTGCGCGACCGGTGCTGACGGGAGCAAGGCGGGCGGTGGGGCGCGTGGTGATGGTGGATCGAAGCGGCTACGATCGCGAGTACACGGTGGCCGCGGACTCGGCGGCACGATACTACGCGAACGGCGATGTACTCATTGCGTTCGACAGTGCCGCGCATTGGCTGCGCGGCGACGACGCCCAACGGGCGCTCGTCGAGAAAGCCTCCTCCGCGCCTCCGCGAGGCTCGTTGTCCGCGGCGCTCGCCGCCGGAATGCGCGCCGCGAGCCAGCTCGCGCGGCGATGCCGACTCGGTGGAGCTCGTGTTGATCTCACCGTTCGCGTCCGATGAGTGGGATGCCGCCACGGGCGCAATTCGCGCATCGTGGCCGGGCAAGTTGCGACTGGTGCGCGTGGCGAGCAGTGACGCGGGGCCGGCGCCGGTCAGCATCGATGTGCGCGGAGGGTCCCTCGACGATCCCGTGCGCGCGGCCGTGCAACTGTTGCCGCACGCGGACACGCTGAATGAAGCGCACTCGATTCGTCCGCCTTGATCGGGGTGCGCCGAACAACGGCGACACCGACGTGGGCGCAAAGTGGCGGTGCGTTCGTGCGCTGGCCCGCCTCCATCGATTCGAGCGGGTGGGCTGCGCGCGCCCGAAGCGATACGGCGGGTGGAGTGATCGCGAGCGGCGGCGAGAGAGGCGCGCTCGTGGTTTCGACGTTCGTGCGCACCGTGACTCCCGCGGCCGGCCGCGTGATCGCTCGCTGGATCGATGGCGCGCCCGCCGCCACCGAGCGCGTGCTCGGCGCGGGGTGCGTGCGCGACGTCGCGATCCCGCTTCCGCGCGCGGGCGATCTCGCGCTGCGCGAGAGCACGCGCCGCCTCGTCGCCGCGCTCGCCGAGCCGTGCGGCGGTGGCCACGGTACTCCAGGCTACGCGTCGGACTCCGCTCTCGCGCAGCTGCGCGGCTCCGGCCCTCTCGTCGCCACGCGCGCGCTCGAGACGCGCACCGCAACCTCCGGTCGGCTCGCGACCTGGCTGCTCGTAGCCGCGCTCGCGCTGCTCCTCCTCGAGCCGCTGCTCCGTCGCCAACGGGCCGCCGCATGACCGCACTCGAGCGCGTTCGTCTCGACCCGCCGCACGCTCGGCGCCGCAGTCTCCATTCGGGCACTTCTCTGGGCGGGCGCGGCGGCGGCCGCGCTTCTCGCGGCCGCCGGTACTCTCGATTGGCTCGTCGGCGCGCCACGAATCGTGCGCGCGCTCGCGCTCCCCGCCGCGCTCCTCCTCGCGCTCGCAACCGCGGCCTATGCGCTCTGGCGCGGCCGTCGCGTGCGCTCGCTCGCCCTCGTCGCGCTCTGGCTGGAGGAGCGCGTACCAGAGCTTCGATACGCGCTCGTGAGCGCGATCGACGCTCCACACTCGAGTCCCGCGCTCGAGCGGACGATCGCTGCGGTTGCGTGGAGCCCGGCCGTACGCCGGGCCGTGAGTCGCGCCCTCGTGCCACCGCTGCTGTTGCTCGCCGCTGGCGCAGCGCTGCTGTTCGCGCTTCCCGCGGGTGTCCGCGCGCGAATCTCCGAGCCGCGCCAGGGCGACGCGCTCAGTCGCGCGCCGATTCGCTCCGCATCGCTACGAAATCGACTTGCGCCCTTGACGGCGAGGTGCTTCCGCCGGCCTACACCGGCGAGAAGCACATAGTAATGAAGAACCATCATCAATCGAAGCGCTTGCCGGCGGCCACGTCATCCTCCGCGGCCGTGGCACTGCATCCGGAATCACCGCGACTATCGGTAACGCACCCGTTGCCGCCGCATCGCTCCGTGATTCCGCGGACGAATGGCGCCTCGAGATCGTGGTGCCCACGAAGCCCGTCGCGCTCGAGCTCCACGACCGCACATTCGCGCGCGCCGTCATTCTCGCACCGCGCGCCGACTCGCTCCCCGTCGTCACGCTCTCCGCTCCCGCGCGCGATACCGTCGTGCGCGCGCCCAGGGGCGCCCTGCAACTCGCGGCCACCGCCACCGACGACTACGGCCTCGACGCCGGATGGTTCGAGTACATCGTGAGCTCCGGCGAGGGCGAGACGTTCACTTTCCGCTCCGGCGTCGTGCACCGAGTCGACGCCGGCAACGCGCGCGCGTCGGCACTCTCCGGCTCGCTCAACCTCGATTCACTGCAGCTCAAGCCCGGCGATCTGGTGCACGTGCGCGCCGTCGCGCGCGACCGCAACAACGTCACGGGTCCAGGCGTCGGCGCCTCGGAGACGCGCACGCTTCGCATTCCGCGCGCGAGCGAGTACGACTCGATTGCCATTGAGGGTGCGCCGCCGCCGGACGTCGACAGTTCGCAGCTGAGCCAGCGCATGCTGATCATCCTGGCCGAGAAGCTCGAAGCGCGACGCGCGAGGCTTCCGCGCGCACAGGTAGTGGCGGAGTCGCGGGCTATCGGCAGCGACGAGGCGCGACTTCGCCAGCACGTGGGCGAGATCGTCTTCGCGCGCTGGGCGAAGGAACAGGGAACGGAGGACGCGGGGAGCAACAGCGCGTCGGCGCAGATGACGCCCGAGCAACTCCTCGCCGCCGCGAACGCCGCGACGCAGGCATCCGCCGGCGCCACCGACTTCGGCGGCGACGAGACGCCAGTGGTCGCCGTCAACCGCCCGCTGCTCGAAGCGTACAACGCGATGTGGGACGCGAGCCGCGCCCTGGAGGTTGGCGAGCCTGGCACCGCGCTCCCTCCCATGCGCCTCGCGCTCGCCGCGATCCAGCGCGCACGCAACGCCGAGCGGCTGTATTTGCGCGGCAAGGCGCCAACCGTGATCGTCGATATCAACAAGGTTCGTCTCGCAGGCAAGCGCGACGACGCGGCATCATCGTCGCGCATGCCGCGTGCAACACTCGACAGCACGGCCGAGCGACGCGCGGAGCGGTTCGATGCGGCGCTCGACGATCTCGCGGCGAATCCAGCCGCGGCCATCGACTCGCTGCTCGCCCTCCGCGTAGACGCGCTGGAATCCGCGCCGGCGCTGGCCGCGGCGCTCGCGCCCGCGATCGATTCCTTGCGCGCGGGCCACGAGGCCACCGACGCGCTCGTGCGCGCGCGACGGATCGCCGCGGGCACCACCGTCGCGCGCGTCGAATCCGCGTGGGGCGGCGCATGGTGACAACGCCGTGAGCACCTTCACCTTCGCCACCGTGCAATACGACTCCGGTGACTGGGACTCGGCACCGCTCGTGCCGCCGAACATCATCGACACCATCGCGCGCTACACCTAGATCGAGGTCACGCCCACGGGCGCGATCGTCGCGCTCGCGTCGCCGGATCTGCTGCGGTATCCGCTCGTCTATCTCACCGGGCATCTTCCGGTGCGCTTCAGCGACGCCGAGCGTCGGCAGCTGCGCGAGTTCTGGACAGCGGCGGCATGCTCTTCGTCGACGACCACAACCACGATGTCGACGGCGTATTCCACAAGACGGCGACGGAGGAGATCACGCGCACCATCGGCGAGCCGAAGCTGCTGCCGAACACGCACGCGCTCTACTCCGCATTCTTCAAATTCCCCGACGGTCCGCCGACGACGAGCCACGAGCTCAACGGATGGGGCGACAATCTCGTGCACAAGCACCTGTTCGCGGTGATGCGCGAGGGGCGCATCGCGCGTGCTGTACAGCAGCAAGGACTACAGCTCCGAGTGGGGCTACCATCCGGACAGCAAGCGATTTCAGTCCGTGGACAACACGAAATTCGCTGTGAACATCGTGGTGTATGCGCTTACCGCCTGACCTTCGCCGCCGGTTCGAGCTCGCCGCGCGCGCGGGCGCGATCGCGATGCTGGCGTGGATGATCGCGCGCTCGGCCGCGCCGCGCGACACGGCATCGGTGCAGGAACGCACGGACTCGCACGCGCTCTCGGCCGCGCTCGCGTCGTGGACGCTCGCGCCCGAGCCCACCGCGGTGCACGTGACGGCGGCGTTCGCGCCCGCCGCGCGCGAGCTCGACTGGCTGCGCGCACTCGCCCACGCGGGAGTGCGTGTGAGCTGGTCCGGCGACTCGCTCCCCGCCACCGCGATCGAAGTGGCGGCGCGGAACGATCCCGCGGGTGGCGTGCGCGCCTACGTCGCTGCGCCCGCGGGCACGCGCGCGACGCTTTCCGATGGGGTGGGGCTCCTCGACACCATCGGCGTCGCGCCTGGCACGAACGCGCTCGCTCTGCCGGTGAGCGTGGGCGCGCTCGATGTACTGGTCGGCCACCAGCACGCGCGCGCCTCCGCGCCCGACTCGCTGCTTCCGCGCCAGGTGGTGTTGCTCGGACGCGCCGGGTGGGAGGGGAAGTACGTGACGGCGGCGCTCGAGGAGCGCGGATGGAAGGTGAGCTCGCGCCTTCGTGTGGCGCCGAGCGTCTTCGTGACGCAGGGAACGCCGCTCGCGCTCGACACCGCGCACACGAGCGTCGTGATCGCGCTGGACTCGAGCGCCGCATCGTACGCGGGCGCCATTGCGGCCTTCGAGCGTAGCGGCGGCGGCGTGGTGCTCGCGGGCGACGCACCGCTCGCATCCGGATTGCGCGCGCTGGCTCCGGGTCGCGCGGGCCCGCGCATCGCCGCCGTGACGCTCTCCTTCGCCAGCACCGCGCCCCGTCGCGCGCTCGGCTTTTTTCCGATCGTCTCGCTCGCGAGCGACGCCGTGCCCCTCGAGGCGCGCGACGGCCGCGTCATCGTGGCGGCCCGACGCGCGGGAGCCGGTCGCGTCGTGCAGCTCGGCTACGACGAGACGTGGCGCTGGCGTCTCGCCGGTTCCGGCGACGCGCCAACCGCGCATCGCGACTACTGGTCCACGGTCGTCTCGGCCGCCGCGTATCGTGCGGCGACGCCGGTTGCTTCCGGGGCGCAGACCGAAGATGCGGCGCCGCTCGCCTCGCTTTACGCCGGCCTTGGCGCCCCGACGCCTCCAACCGCCGCGGCGCTGCATGTCACGCCGGGACTTCGCTGGTGGATGTTCGCGGCGCTCGCGCTGCTGCTGCTCGCCGAGTGGGCGTCGCGCAGATTGCGGGGCGCGCGATGACGACCGCGTTCATCTCGCACTCCGATTGCGGGCGCCACGACACAGGCTGGGGCGCGCCGGAGCACGTCGGGCGCCTCCGCGGGATCACGCGCGCGTTCCGGGAACGCCCCGAGCTCTTCATGCGACTCCTCCATCACGAAGGCCGCCATGCCACGGCGGGGGAGCTGGCGCTCGTGCACGACCTCGAATATTTCGCTGGAATTCAAGCTATTTCTCTCGCAGGCGGTGGCCGGCTCGATCCCGATACGATGGCGAGTGAGGGCTCGTGGCTCGCCGCCACGGCGGCGGCCGGGTGCGTGCTCGATGCCGTCGACATGTCGTTCGACTTGCGCGCCGTGCGCAGCTTTTGCGCGATTCGTCCGCCGGGGCATCATGCGCTTCGTGATTCGTCGATGGGCTTCTGCATCTTCGGCAATGTTGCGCTCGCGGCGCAGTACGCGCGGAGGCAGCATGGTGCGGATCGCGTGCTCATTGTCGACTGGGACGTGCATCACGGGAATGGCACGCAGGCCCTCGTCGAGGGCGACCCGGGAATCCACTTCGTCTCCTTGCATCAGTGGCCGTGGTATCCGGGTACCGGCGCCGCGAGCGAGCGCGGGATCGGGAATCTCTGGAACGTCCCGATGCCTCCCGGGCTCGCGCCCGAGGCGTACGTGAGATGCGCTGCGCATCGCCATCGACTCCGCGACCGACGGCTTCACCCCCGATCTCGTACTGATCTCCGCCGGATTCGACTCCCTCGCGGGCGATCCACTGGGCGGATTCACGCTCGAGATGGAGCACGTGGCGCTGCTCACGCGGGAGTTGGTGGAGCGCGCCGACGCGTGGTGCGGCGGGCGAGTCGTGAGCGCCCTCGAGGGTGGTTACGCCCCCGAGCGCCTTGGCGAGGCGTGCATGGTACACCTCGAGCAGCTCGGCTGAACCTGGGAGTGCTTGCTCGCGCCGTCTCGGAGCCTAACTTACTCGCGTGACAGCGCTTGAATTTCTGGGGCTGATGTCGGTCGCCCACGACGACGCGGCGCCACTCGCGCCGGGTGTGACGGCGATTCGCGTGCGCGAGCTCGGAGCCGTGGTGCGCGCGGCGCCCGCGGAGCCGTACGATCCCGCGACGGACGATGGACAGTACGAGCAGCTGCTCGATGCGCTCTTCGCACGCGGCGCAGTCTTCCCGGCTCCGCCGGGGATGGTCTTTCGCACCCCCGACACGCTGCGCGCGTGGGTGGAGCAAAACTACGTCGAGCTCGCGGAGGGGCTCTCGTTCGTCTCCGGGCGCTGCGAAGCGCGCGTGCACGTGCGCGCCGCGAGCCATTTGCTGACTCCGGACCGCATGGCCGCGGCGACGCTCGAGGCACACGATGCAATTCGAACACTGCGCCACGGCGCCGTGGCTACGGTCAACCTCCCCGATCCCCAGGCTCCCGTGCTCCTTAGCGTCGCCTTCCTGCTGAAGACGACGGAGTGGCACACGTTCGAAGAGGCGGTGCTCCAGCAGGAGCGGCGCTTCTCCGAGCTGCGCTTCGAGCAGACCGGCCCGTGGATTCCGCACGACTTCGTGCGGCTCGATCTGGGAGCCTGACGCATGTTCTGCCCTGACTGCGGAACGTGGAATCGTGGATCGGCGGTGATCTGCGGTCGCTGCTCGCACGAGCTTCCCGAGGTATCGGACGCACCATCGGAGAAGCCCGACGAGGAGATGGACTTGCTCCGCCGCGCGGCGGGCGGCCGCTATCGCATTGACCGCCGCCTCGCCACGGGCGGCATGGCGAGCGTCTACGCCGCGAAGCACGTGCAGCTCGGGCGACAGTTCGTGGTGAAGGTGCTGCTCGGCCATCTCGCGCGCGATCCGGAGATGCGCGAGCGCTTCAAGCGCGAGGCCGAGGCGGCGCGCAGCTCTTTCATCCGCACATCTGCTCCATTCTCGACTACGGCGAGCTCGAGACCACGGTGTTCCTGGTGATGCCGTACATGGCGGGCGGCTCGCTCGCGGATCTCATGCGTGCGCGGTGGCACGTGCCGCCGAGGTCGCAGCGAGCGTGTGCGCGCAGATCGCGATCGCGCTCGACTACGCGCACCGGCACGGCATCGTGCACCGCGATGTGAAGCCGGACAACATCCTGTTCGACGAGGACGGCAACGCGCTCATCACGGACTTCGGCATCGCGACCGCGCGCTTTCATCAGCGGCTCACGATGACGCGGCCGCGCGATGGGAACGCCGCACTACATGTCGCCCGAGCAGGCGATGGGAAAAATGGTCGATGGCCGAAGCGACATCTATGCGTCGGGGGTGCTGCTGTACGAGATGCTCGTCGGATTTCCGCCGTTCGACGGTGCCGACTCGTACTCGATCGGCTACAAGCACGTGCACGAGGACGCGGCATCGCCGGACATCGTCGATTCGCGCACGCCGCCGGCGCTCGCCGCGATCACGATGAAGTGCCTGGCGAAGGCGCCCGCGGATCGCTTTCAGCGCGGAAACGATCTCTCGGATGCGCTGATCGCTTATCTTTCCCAGACTGCCGGTGGCGATGCGCTCCGCAATGCGTGGATCTCGCGCCGGCTCGGTATCACACCCACGGCGAAATGAAGCTCACCCACGAAATCGTCTCTCTCCGCACCAAACACGCCTTCACGATCGCTCGCGGCGGCGGCAGCGAGTACCGTGTCGTGCTCGCGACGATCACGGACAAGGACGGCGCGCAGGGCGTGGGCGAGGCGAACCCGAGCCGCTACTACGGCGAGAACGCGGACACGACGCCGGTGGTGCTCGACCAGTTTCAGACGATCCTCGACAAGGCCGACGCGTGGTCGCTCGATGCCATCGAGCTCGAGATGAACAAGATGTGGCGCGGCAACGGCTCGGCGAAAAGCGCCGTGATGTGCGCGCTCTACGATCTGATGGGCAAGCGGCTCGGCGTTCCGCTCTACAAGATGTGGGGGCTCGATCCCGCCACCGCGCCGCTCACGAGCTTCACGATCGGCGTCGCGCCGGAAGCGGAGCTGCGCTCGAAGGTGCAGGAAGCGGCCGAGTATCCGGTGTTGAAGGTGAAGCTCGGCACGCCGGACGACGAGAACATCATTCGCATCATCCGCGAAGAGGCGCCGGACAAGGTGCTTCGCGTGGATGCGAACGCGGGGTGGACGCCCAAGCACGCGCTCGAGATGATCGCGCTCCTCGCCGCGTACGAGGTGGAGTTCGTCGAGCAGCCGCTGCCGCCCGAGAACATCGAGGGGCTGCGCTACGTGCGCGACCGCTCCCGTCTCCCGATCATTGCCGACGAGTCGTGCCTCGTCGCGAGCGACATTCCGAGGCTCGCGGGCGTCGTGGACGGGATCAACATCAAGCTCGCGAAGTGCGGCGGCCTGCGCGAGGCGCTGAAGATGATCGCAGTCGCGCGGGCGCACGACATGCGCGTGATGATGGGATGCATGATCGAGACGAGCGTCGGCATCACCGCGGCCGCGCATCTTCGCGCCGCTGCTCGACTACGCTGATCTGGATGGCGCCGCGCTTGCTCGCGGCGGACCCGTATCACGGCGCAACGATCCACGGCGGCGTGTTCAGCATTCCCTCCGGGCCGGGGCTGGGCGTTACGAAGGCATGACCGCCCCTCGGTTCATCGAGGTCGCCCTTCCGCTGCCGCTCTTCCAGACATTCACGTACTCGGTAGGCGAGGGGCCGCTTCCACCGGCGGGCTCGCGCGTGCTCGTGCCGGTGCGCAACAGGCGTGCGATCGGTATCTCGCTCGGTGAGAGCGACGGCGCGGGGATCGCGCGCACGCGTGCGATCATTGACGCGCCCGACGCGGAGCCGGTGCTCTCGGACGCGATGATGTCGCTGTGCAAGTGGATGGCCGAGTATTATGTCGTGCCGCTCGGCGTCGTGATGCGGAGCGTGCTTCCGGTGCTGCTCACGGGTGAGCGCGCGCCGACGCCGTCCTCGAAGACGCTGCGGGTCGCGTCGATCGTGCGCGAGCTTCCGTCGCTCCAGGAGCGCGACACGCATGTTCAAGCGCGCGACCCGGCAGCGCGCGCTCTACGAGGTGCTGGAGCAGATGGGCGGGCGCGGCGAGGTGCCCCATCTCACCGGGCAGCTCGGCTTCGGCGCGGAGCTCGTGCGCGCGCTCGAGACGCGGGGACTGATCACCATTGAGACGAGTGTCGTCGCGCGCGATCCGTTTCAGTCCCGCGCGCGCATTGCCGCCACGCCGCACGACCCGTCGCCCGCGCAGCACGACGCGATTCGGCGGTTGGTTGAGGGCAACGGCGGCGACGTGTTTCTGCTGCACGGCGTCACGGGCAGCGGCAAGACGCTCGTCTACATCGAGCTGCTGCGCGGATCGTGCTCGAGCGCGGGCAGAGCGCGATCGTACTCGTGCCGGAGATAGCGCTCACGCCACAGACCGTCGATCGATTTCGCGCCGTGTTCGGCGACAAGATTGCCGTGCTGCACAGCGCGTTGAGCGACGGCGAGCGATACGATGCGTGGCTCGCGCTCCGTCGACGGCGAGCAAGCGCATCGCTGTCGGCGCGCGATCGGCGATCTTCGCGCCGCTCGAGAATCTCGGCGCGATCATCGTCGACGAGGAGCACGAGTCGAGCTACAAGCAGGGCGAGACGCCGCGCTATCACGCGCGCGAGGTCGCGATCGTGCGCGCGCGCGACGAAGGCGCGATCGTCGTGCTCGGCAGCGCGACGCCGAGTCTCGAGAGCTGGGTGAATGCGCAGAGGGGAAGTACACGCTGCTGTCGCTGCCCGAGCGCGTTGGCGAAGCGACGTTGCCGCGGTGGAGGTCGTCGATCTGCGCGAGGCCGCCAAGGCGCGCAGCGCGCCCGGCAACACCAGCGAGAACATCGACGGCGCGACGCCGGCGATTGGCTGCGCGTCGTCATCAGCGAAGAGCTCGAGCGCGCGCTGGCGAGCGGCCTGCAGCAGCAGGAGCAGAGCATTCTGCTGCTCAATCGGCGAGGCTATGCGTCGTTCGTGCAGTGCGGCTCGTGCGGCTACGTCGCCAACTGCCCGAACTGCTCGATCAGCTTGACGTACCATCGCACGCCAGAACGGCTCGTCTGCCACTACTGCCAGCACGCGAGGAGCTGCACGGCGGCCTGCCCGCAGTGCAGGCGGTGTCGTGCTGCGGCAACGCGGGCTGGGAACGCAGCAGGTGGAGCGTCTGCTCACCGACCGTTTTCCGACGGCGCGCATCGCCCGCATGGACGTCGACACGACGAGCGGCAAATGGGCGCACGCCGAGATTCTCGATCGCGTCGGTGCCGGCGAGGTCGACATCTTGCTCGGCACGCAGATGATCGCCAAGGGTCTAGACTTTCCTAATGTCACGCTCGTCGGCGTCGTCGATGCGGACGTCGGGATCAACCTGCCGGACTTCCGCGCGTCGGAGCGATGTTTCCAGCTGCTGAGCCAAGTTGCCGGGCGCGCGGGGCGCGGGCCGAAAGGCGGCCGCGTGCTGATCCAGACGCGCGTCCCTGAACATCACGCCGTACGGTGCGCGGTGACGCACGACTATCACACGTTCGTTCGACAGGAGCTGGACGGTCGAAAGACGCCGCCGTATCCACCGAATCTTCGCCTCGCGAACGTTGTCTTCAGCGGCACCACGGAGGCGGCGACGGCGAACCTCGCGACCGCGGCGACGACTTGGCTGCACGCGCTGCTCCGCAAACGTCCGATGCCGGGTCTCACGGTCGTTGGGCCGGCGCCGTGTCCTGTGGAGCGCATCAAAAACCGCTGGCGCTGGCATGTGCTGATCAAAGCCGAGCATCCGGCAGATCTCACCCGACTCGGCCGCTATTTCCTCGAGCGCTTTCCCGTTTCGAAGGAAGCGGAGCTGCGTGTGACGCTGGATCGCGATCCCGTGGCGTTGTTGTAGGGGCGTTGCGCAGCGCCGCTCAACTGCTGGCGGCCAATGGCGCCTCTCGCACCGCGTGGCGAAATTCCTATCGTGACCACTTTCTCCGCAACCGACCTCACGCAGCCCAAATTCGCGGCATTTCCCGACGCGAAATTCGCTCCTGCACCCGCTGACGGCGTCCTGCCCGACGGCTTCTTCTCGACGACCAATCTTCCGACGTTCGTGCGTGTGAACGGAACGTGGATTGCGCCGCGGGAGCCGCGAATGGATTCCGCGCTGGTGCTCGATGCCGACGGCGTGGTTTGGGTGCGTGAAGGCCGCCGTCTGAGGAAAGGCGACATGGTTGCGATCGGCGAAAAGGAAGACGGTGCCGACGGGATCTATGTGCAAACGCATATGGTGCCGCACGACGCGGATCCTGACGCGTTCACGTTCATGTCGAGCGAAGTGTCGCGTGAGAAGCCGATCGATTACGCGCACATGGCGCGGATGCTCATCGAGGAGAAGGACCGCGGCGGCTATCCCGATCTGGGTGACGGGACCGGCGCTCGTGCATTCGCGCGCGCGCGCGGACATGAGCTGGTTCATCTGCCAACGGCTACGTCGGCGCGTTGCTCGCCGGAAACGCCGTCGCCGTGCACGACATCGAGGCGTCGATCTTACGGAACGACGCTCGGCATGACGAACACCGGCGAGATCACGCAGGGCGGACATGGGCTGCACATGCGGGCGATCAATCGCGTGCGCGCCGCCGGCTCGATCGCCAACGCGGTGGAGCAGGGGATCATCACCGACGGCATCATGTACGCGTGCGTGAAGCACGAGGTGCCGTTCGTGCTCACCGGCTCGATTCGCGATGACGGCCCGCTGCCGGATGTCATCACCGACGCCCTCGATGCGCAGGACGCGATGCGCGCGCACACGATCAAGGCGACGTTGGCGATTCTCATTGCGACGGCGCTGCACGCGATCGCGACGGGCAACATGCTCCCGGCGTTCGTACGCGAGCCCGACGGGTCGATGCGCGAGCTGCCGACGATCTGCGTCGACTCGTCGGAGTTCGTTGTGAGCAAGCTGAAAGATCGCGGCACGCACCAGGCGTTCGGCGTCGTGACGAACGCGCAGGATTTCATGCACATCCTCAAGCTCTATGTGGAGCGGGAGCTCGAATGCGCGCGGGGCGGAATCCGCGTCGCGCGTCCGGTGCGGCGGCGGCGCTCAAGTGAAGAAGATCGTCGCGGAGGGTCGCGAGCGATTCCTGCGGGAGATCGCGGAACAGCTGCCGGTGGACCGCATCGAGGAGCTGCATCTGTTCGCGTCGATCCGCCAGGGCGGGAACGAGAGTGCGATCGCGGTGGTGGCGCTGCGCCCCATGGTGGAGGCGGAGGGAAGCGAAGCGCGGAGAACCGTGTACCGCGCGCGCTACCGGCTCGCGCTCAAGGGAACGGAGCGCGGGAAGTGGGAGATGGACATCACCGAGGAGGCCGACGCACCGACGGTGACGGTGGACGAGGTGGTGCGCGGTGTGATGGAGCGCGCGGGCGATGCCGAGGAGCCGGAGCGTTTGAGCGCGGGAGATTTGCGCGCGGTGCTTGCGGACGAGCCGTGGAGCTCGACGAGCGACTAGGTCGGTTTACGGAGCCATTGCGGAGTCTGGCAAAAGCCTCCCCAGATATGTCAGGACGACGCCTTCACTGGCGGATCGGTGAGTCGTGCTCCTGAACAGCAAAGGAGGTCGATATGAACCGTATCTCGTTCGTCGCTGCAGGAGTTGGACTGCTCGCCATCGCAGCCGTCCCGGCGCTGCCGGCGCAGAGGCTCTCGGGCATGTCCGTGCAATTCGGTGTCATGGGCGGGGCTGCTATGCCGGTAGGGGACGTAGCGTTCGTCACGCACCTCGATTGGAGCCTGGGCGCGCTCATGTCCGTTGGCGCACCACAGTCTCACTTGAGCTTCCGGCTAGATGGGCAGTGGCAACAGCTCGCAGGAATACGGCAGCCCATCGCTGCGGAACTCGTGTGTCTCGGCTGCCAGAATGCTCCTGCACCCAGAGCGCAGAGCTATCGCGTGCTCGATGTGACCACGAACGCCGTTTACAATCTCGCCCCGACGGCTGCGACGAGCTTTTACCTGATCGGTGGCGTTGGCGCGTACAACGAGCGTCAGTACGATCCGGCCAGTGAAGAAAGTGCGAGCGTGACGAGGTTGGGGGTCAACGGTGGTGCAGGTGTCAGGTTCAGAGTGTTCAAGCACCAGACTTTTGCCGAAGCGCGCTATCACAATATCATTGGTGCACACTCGTTCGCTTCGGGCGAGTTTCAGGAGAATCGATCGCAGACATTTGAATTCGTCCCAATCAACGTGGGATTCATTTTCTAGGACGGGCGCGACTGTCACGATCGACGCTCACGCCGACTCTCTGGGCCAGACGTGCCAAACGAAGAAGTGCCGCCCGGATATCGAGCGGCACTTCTCCATTGGAGGATCTCCGGTCAAGAAATTCCACGCTCCTGATATGATCCCCTCGTCGAAAGAGCACGTGCCATTGGACTGGCGGATGTACGTCCGCACGATCCGCCCCCAACGGAGCTCGGTCTCGTTGGCGCTCTCTGTGCGACTGTCTGGCGTGCCGTAGTAGTAATAGGCGTTGGAGATATCCAGCGCGCACGGGTCGGTCGGGCCGGTGGAGTTCGAGCTGCTGCACGCAGCCAGCGTGAACAAGGCAGCCATGGCAGTGAGTCGCTTCATTCTCCCTCCTCCGATAGCCCTTCTGCAATTCGTTCCTCGAATGTTGCCTAGTGCCAGCTGTAGCTCAGCCCCGTGTGCAGCAGCAAGTCCACCTGCCTGCCGCGCTCCGATAAGCGCGGATCCGTCTGCGTCGAGCCGCGAACGTTCAGGTTGTAAATCATCGAGGTGACTCCAAGATCCGCGCTCAGTCCCGCAATGATGCGAATCGCCGACCCCACGCCGATCACTCCTCCGTAGTTAACAGGAGTGCCGAACGGCCGGTACGCCTCTCCGCCATGCCGGATCGCGCCGGCGCCCGCGCCGAGCCAGACGCGCGCACGGCCGCCATCGCCCGTGAGCCGAAAGAGGAGCTGCGCGTTTCCCGTGGACACGCGAGCGGGAATGGGTGGGAAGTACCCTTCGGGTGTGGAGCCACCCCCGGCTGCACTCGATGTCGTAGTCGCGGCGAGCTGCACGCCTATTCGCGCGATCCACACGCGCACCTGGACGCCGAGCGCCGTACCGGAAAGCTGATCCGGACTGGTCGCGAGCAGCGTCGAACCCACGAGTGCCGGCTGAAAGGTCCCCTGCGGCAAATAAGCCCCGACCGTCCCACCCAAGTCGACCCTGATTTGCGCGACAACCGGTGTCGCGACAGCGAGCGATGCGAAGACGACTGCGAGTGTGCTGCGACTGACTCGGCTCGTCATGGACACGCTCCGTGCGAGGGTTGGTGTGCACCATAGGTGTAACTGGCGGGGAAGGCAATGTCGGCGTCGATTCGCCGAGGCGCCTCCCAGGTCCTCGAGGCCCCAATGTCGTTACGACCCTCGGTAACGTCGTCGCGTCACCGCGGTAACGCCCGGTTCCGATAATGGCCACATGGAACCCGTTACCCCCTCAGCGCCGTGATGAAATCCATGAAGAAAACCGTCTCTCTCGTCGTTCTCGCGGCGTTGTTGACCGCGATCGCGTGCAAGAAGCCCGACGCCGTCGCGCCGGACACTCCCAGCGCGATCGCGCCCGCGGCAGCCCCGGCCGCCCCGTCCGGCGTTCCGGCCTCGCTGGCCAAGCTCACGCCCAATGAGCTCAAGTGGGGCATCTCACCCACGCGGAACAGCAAGGTCACCTACCAACCCGGCGTAATCATCATGGAGCACGGCTCCGACGCCGTGCGCGCAATGGCCACGAACGGGATGACGTGGACGATCGACGCGACAGCGCCAGGCGCCGACCAGATCAAGCCCGACAAGATCCTCTTCGCGACGGGGCGAGTGATGGGACGCGTGCTGGCGGTCGACCACACGCCGAACGGCCTCGCCGTCACGCTCGGCCCCGTCGAGATCACCGACGTGATCAAGGACTGCGACCTCAAATCCGATCAGCCGCTCGACATGGGATCGGCGCTCGTGTACACGGCGTCGAATTATCCGGGAGCGACGACGTACGACGACTCGGTGCCGCCGACGAGCTTCGCGGTGCCCCGGGTGCCGATGCTGTTCGCATCGTACATCGAGTCGGCCGCTCCGATCGCACAGGACCCGGTTCCCGGCATCGGCGCCGCAACCGAGCTGCTGCTCGGAGATTTTCACGTCATTCCCGTGTGCTGCGGCGGCCTCGGCATCACTCTCTCGCACGACGCGAAGGGTGTGAAGATGATGGCGACTGCCGCCGTCGAGCTGAGTCATCCATCGGTGCACTTCGCTCTGGTCATTCGCGGCGGAACGATCTACACGGCGTACGTGCAGCTGCAGGGCACCGCCGGGTTCCGGGTCCACTTCACCGCGGGCACCGAGGCTGGACTCTCGGGAAACATCAGGCAGAACTTCTTCGTCCCGGTCGATGCCACGTTCCCGATTGTGGGGCTGGCCGTCCCGCTGTCCGTCGTCATTCGCCAGACGTTGCGGGTGGAAACGCTCTTCACCGCGCAGACGGGCACTCTCGAGGCGACCGGTGAGTACGGATTCGGCGGCGAGTTCAAGGCCGGCAAGGAGAACGGCGGCGACTGGAGAGCGGACGGCCCCACCAGCGTGACGACGAAGCAGAACCTCGCGAACACGCTCGACGGAATGTCGCTTGGCGTGAACGGTCTCGTGTTCGCCTACGGTGCGAAGATCATCGTCGGCATCGGCGCCTTCGGCTTCGTGACCGGTCCATACGTCGGTTACAACACGGTCGTGGGCGTGAACAAGACATCGACCATGCCGGGAGCACTGCCGTGCAAATCCGGCCAGCTGAGCACTTCCATGCGGTTCGGCGTCGGCTACCAGATACCGCAGGTGGTGACGAACGCGATCAACTTCTTCATGCATGCGCTCGGGATCAAGCCAATCAACAGTGAAGGCGGTTTCGAAAAGGAAGAGGCCCTGATCAACAAAACCGATTACGTGCCCGAAGGCTGCAAGCCGAAGGCGGACGCGACATGACGATGCGAATCTTCGCCCTCACGGGCACAGTCCTCGCGCTGGGCGCCGCGCAGCTCGCGAGCGCGCAGGCGGCACGGCCAACGGTGCCGCTGGTGACGGGACTCGCGGTGGTCGGCTCGGTGCGCGAGCCGCTCGGCGACTACGAGTCCGTGCGACGCGTCACGGGGATCGCGAGCGATCGTGTGGCCTTCACCATCACCGCAGATCGACCGGGAAAAGACGGTGAGGAGCCGTCGCAGATTCAGGCCAGTCGAACCGTTCTCATCTCGGACCTCAAGACGGCACGTACGATCAAGCCGCGCATCTCGAGCGGGTGGAACGCGGAGGAGGTCTATCCTGGCACGACCAACTCGCAACTCTCCACCGCCGGTCTCACCGAGCTGCGCGCGACGGGGCGAACCTCACTCACGTTCATTGACGATGGCACCGGCGGGATCAACGCCTCCACGGCGGGGATGCTCGAGAAGATGATGGTCTCGACGAGCGCCGGTGCGGTCTCAGCCGACTCCGCGAAATCGCTCGGAGCGTTGGCGGTGAGCATGGGCGGCGCAGGCTTCACCGTGACCGGAACGATGGCGAGCGTGGAGGCAGGCGTGGTCCCGCTGTCGATTCTCGTCAACAACGTGGTCGTGGCACTTCCGGCGCGGCACATTCGCGGGAAGCTCACCGGCGACGACGGAGACAGGAACGCGGACATGTACGTGCTCGACGATCCCGCGAATCCGATTCTGCTGCAATTTCGCGTGGGCGAAGACTCGATGACCGTGGTGCGCATCGACTGGCCCGACGCGAGCACGGCGAAGAATATGGAGTCGGCGCTCGCGGCGCGAAAGCCGGTGGACGTGTACGGGATCTACTTCGCGTACAACAGCGCCGAGATTCGGCAACAGTCCGACTCGACGCTCGATGCGATCGCCGCCATGATGAAGCGGGACCCGACGTGGAGGCTGACGGTCACGGGTCACACCGATAACGTCGGTGGTGACGCGTCGAATCTCGCACTGTCGCAGCGACGATCGGCCTCCGTGAAGGCGGCGCTCGTTACTCGAGGAATCGCGGCCGACCGCCTCGCCACAGGCGGCTCGGGATCCGCGGCGCCAAAGGCGACCAATGCGACGCTTGTGGGCCGCGCGCAGAACCGGCGCGTGGAGCTGAGCCGGCAGTGAGTCATCGGACGGGTAGGCGCTGCGCGGGCGGCGAGAACTCTTCGCCGCTCTGTTCAGTCGCCAGAGAGCGCACTATCGTGGGGGGAACGTCGATCGGAGGTTCAGATGCCCCTTCAATGTCAAAGATGGATCGCTCTTGTCATGAGTTGCGTCGCATTGGCGCTCGCGAGCGGATGCGGATCGTTGCCGTCGGGACCGCTCGACCCTCGGCTTTCCGGGAACTGGATTCAGCGCGGCACCGACACCTACGCAAAGTTCGTGTTGCAGCAGCGAGGCACCGTGGTGGCCGGCACGTTCGGCTTCTACGGAATCAATTCGTCGACTGTCTACATCGTGCATGGAACCGCGAATCTGCCAAATGTCGTGTTGAGCTGGGTCGAAGATACGACGCACGTGACGTTCTACGGTACGCTGTCCGAAGATCTGCGAAGCCTGAATTTCAGCGGTACGGCGAGTTTTCAGCGCAGCCCGTAGCCGTCGCGCAGATGCCCCGATGCATCGTCGTGAAGAAATCTTGCGCGCACCTCACCCGACGCGCGCCGCGACGGACTTCGAACATCCTAGACTTCGCTTGCTCGCCACGAGGCCGATATTTCCTTACACCCCCGCCCGAGATGCCAGAAGCGCCCGAGGTCGACACAGACAAGCTGCGTGAAGCGATCGACGAGGAGATCGAGAAGGAGGGGAAGGGCGGCGCGCGCCTCGTCCGCTGGATCGCGCTCACGACCGCCATCCTCGCCGCGCTCGCCGCAATTGCATCGCTGGAGGCAGGAGCGACCGTGAACGAGGCGCTCGTGCTCAAGACGGAGTCGACGAAGCTGCAGTCGCAGGCGTCCGACCAGTGGGCGTACTACCAGGCGAAGGGAATCAAGGGCGACGTCGTGCAGGCCTCGGCCACCTCGTGGACAGCGGCGGGCAAGACACCCCCCGCGAACATCGCGAGTGAGACCGCGCGGTACAGCGCGCAGCAGGACACGATCCGGGAAAAGGCGAAGGAGCTCGAGAGCGAGCGCGACGCGAAGTCGCACGAGGCGGACGAGCTGCTCGAGCGGCACCACCACTATGCGGGGGCCGTGGCGCTCTTTCAGGTTGCGATTGCGCTCGGGGCCATCGCGGCGCTCACGCGGGTGAAGGCGGTGTGGTTTGGGTCGATGGTCGTCGGTGGGGCTGGGGTCGTGCTTGGCCTACTTGCGATCGTGCACTAGCATGGTCGAGTCGCACGGGGTCACGGTGCGACCGTGCCCATTCTGAATACGCTTGAGTGCTGCATTCGATTTGAGCGTTCATTGGCGGGTTGGTCTCGCCAACTCTGACCTTTCGCAATACCGCTTCCGCCTTTGGAGAACGAATGTCGGACAATGCTCTCGCCGCCATGCCGCCGTCGGGTGAAGAGCCGGTAGCAAGTGCGAGCTCGAGTCGGTCGTATACATAGTCCGGTGGATCCGCCGAGTTACCGAGCGCCAGTACTATATCCGTGCGAATCGGGTCTTTCATGGTCGCGTGGTCGAGCGTCGAGATGAGGAAGCGAAAGGCAGAGTCCTGTCCAGTGAGGCCCAGTACGAGAATCGCGTCGGCTCGGGACAGGACATTCGACCCGGATTGTTCGTACACGGCTATGAGCGCGCGCGTCACCTCGGGCCATGACTTCACACAGGCAAACGTTTTCCCGAATCCGGGCGCCTGCGTGTCAAGGCCGCCGATGAGGTGGCGTTTTGCCCACGTTGGTGTAATCGAGTCACGCGAGATCAATGATTGGGCCGAAAGCCCTGAGGCGGTCATTGCCACAATCAGAAATCCAAAGATCGATCGCATTACACTACCTCGTGAACGAATCGTGCGCGGTCGTGGTACTGTTGCGAGTGTACATGCTCTCGCGTGGTGACTCAATGCACCAACGGATACTATGCGCCTAGTCTCGACCGTGATTGTCGCAACATGCGCCTGCGTCGTCGGATCATTCTTCGCCTGTGCCTCGAATGCGAAGCGGGTCGCCGCGTGTGAGCGCGCACTCGACTCCGCGGATGCGCGCCTGGATACCACGGCGCACTTCCCCAGCCAGGTGCGAGTCGATTCGACGGTGAAGGCTGGAGAGATTGAGGGCGTCGTCGTAAGCGCGCTTACGGCCGACTCGCTATACGGCGCGGCTCTCTACCTGCATTACCCAGACACATCTCGCCACGACTATCAGCTCACCGATCGTGACGGGCGCTTCCACATTGTGAGTCGCGCGCCAGGTCCTCTCGTGATCGTAGCACGCCTTATTGCCTACAAGACCGACAGCGTCGCAATCGATTCCGATGCCGGCTCATCCGTCAAGATCGCGCTGCGCCGGAATCCCGTTCGAATCACCAGCGCCTGCTGCTTTCCTCCGAAGGGATCCATCTGCCTGTAGCGGTACTCACGCATACCTGCTCATCACCACCCGATTCACATCCCGCGCATCCTCGAGTATGTCGTCGCTCAGATCGAGATCCGGCGGCGTGATGATGAACGGATAGACCTGATCCCCACCGGCGCTTCCGTGCGCGCCCACCTGATCGTCGAACGAGACGATGTCGTAGCCATCGTAGGCGCCGAACAGCACGATGTCTCCGGAGTTCGGCTGCAGGATGAGGTCGCGCACGGCGCCTACGACGTAGTTCGCAGTGCCGTACGGCCTGAGCGGATTCTCGCCCGACAGCACGCGCACGGTTTCGCTGCCCCTCGCGATCACGCCCCGCCCGCGCGGGCTCTCGAGCTCGACGCCTTCCGCGCTCCGCGTCAGCACGAGCCCGATGCCCGGATGCGCGAGCAGCGCGCGATACAGATGCGCGCGCCGCGGCTCCTTCAGAATGTCCTCGTGCGACAGCTGCTCCGTCACGTCGTCGAAGTAGATCAGGGCCAGACACGAGCTGTACGTCACCACCACCTCGTGCCGCGCATCGACGCGATACTTCTCGGGGAAGATGATCTCGCGCAGCCCGTATCGGCTGCGCGTCCAGTCCCTGACCGCGCGCAGCGCCCGCCTCCAGTTCCGATGCCGGGGCCGCGACATCTGCGCGACGCTCTCCAAGATTTCAGGGCCGACGTCCGCGTACTCGCTGTCCTCGCTCGCGCTCGTGAGCACGTCGGCCCCTGGCGACGTCACGAGGCCGTCCGGTCCCTGCGACATCATCTTCGTCACAGTGCTTCCGAGCGACTCCTTGAACAGCACGCGATAGCTCTTCGCCGGCGTCATCCCGTGGTCCGACAGGATCACGAGATCGTAGTGCCGCGGCGCGCCATCCTGGATCATGCGCCAGATCTCCGCGATCCGCGCGTCCGTTCTGCGAAGATCGCTCAGCGCACCGGTACTCGATGGCCCGAAGTGGTGCGCGAGCTCGTCGTACTGCATGTACGTGCTGTAGATGACCGGCACGCCCAACCACACGTCGAGCACGATCGCCATCGTCTGCAGCTCGCGCACGATGACATTGCTCAGAATACGGACGAACGGAAAAATGCCCTCGGCGTGCGTCGCGCGCGCGGCAAGCGTTGATGCCGCGCGCTCCCACTCCTCGCGCAGCCACTCCACCACACTCTGGAACGCCATGCGCAGCAGGCGTACCGGATGAATCGCGATGAGCAGCAACATGCGCGTGCCGCCGAGCCGCCGGTACACCGACATCCGCTCCCGCGTCGCCACCGTGAACGCCACCGTCCGCGCGTCGCCGTCGAGCAGGTTCACATAGCTCGAACCATTCGCGAGTGCGCCCGGCGCGTGGATCCTGTCGCGGATGTACTGCACTCCGTGCGGCGCGTTGCAGGTGATCACGCGCCGCGTCTCCTTGTCGAAAAAGCGAAACGCGGGGATCCCGCCATTCTCGCCGTGAAAGATCCCGGCCTGACAATACGGGGTGGCGGACGGCAGCCCGCTGAACCACCGGCGAAGGTGAAACCCTTCCTCGCCGAGCAGGCGCGAGATCGTCGGACAGTAGCCGAGCGCCATCGCGCGGCGCAGATCGGCATACGACAGGGCATTGATCTGCAGTGCGACTATCCCGCGCCGGCCATCACGCGTTCGACTCTCTCGCCGAAAT